>NZ_CP053985.1:4509212-5153386 GCF_013267355.1 Achromobacter pestifer | reverse complement strand
CGTCGCCACGATCACGTACAGGTACACCATGAACACCATGGCGCGCGGAATTTCCACGCCGGCCACCGTCAAGGCGCCGGACAGGCCCCACAAGATGGACGTGAACGCCACCAGCGAGACCACCGCGCTCAGCGCGCCGATCGCCAGCGTGCGCGAACCCGTCACGAACATGGCAATGTCCTGCTCGATGCGCTGGTCGGGATTGTCGACCGGCGCGTCGACGAAATGGCCGCGGTAGTAGGCGCCCGCACCCAGCCAGTCGCGGGTCAGGCGATCATTGAGCCACACGCGCCAGCGGATATCGAAGGCCTGCCCGACATAGCTGTCGGCCAGCGTGCGCACCACGTGCACACAGGCCAGCACCGAAAAGATGCCCAAGAAGCGCCAGAACGCGCTCTGGTCCAGCGCCTGCAAGGCGCTGTAGAAGCCGTTGTACCAGAACGAAAACAGCACCGTCATGCGCACGGCGAACATCGCCAGGAACAGCAGCAGCGCCAGCGTCAGCAAGGGCCGCCAGCTGCGCCGGGGATCCAGATACGGCCACGCCAGCCGCCAGAACTTGCGTCCCCAGTCCGTGTAGCGCGCAAGCAAGCCTGCCACCAGCGCCAGCGCGACGGCCGAAATGCCGAACGCGCGCGCCAGCCAGAGCCCGCTTTCCGCCAGTTGCTGCTGCCAGTTCAGGTCCATGAGCCGATTGCCCTCCGATACGCGTTTCTGGTTAGACGACGCGCGCGCATCGAGTTCCGGCGCGCAGGCCGTTTTAAGCCTGGCTTAAGCGTTCCGGCAGGGTGATCGAAAGCGATCTGACAGCCAGCTCGCGCCGCGCGCGGCGGCGAGGCGGCCTGCGGCGGCTATCATGGACGCCTGAGAGCAATACCGGTAAGTAAAGAATCATGGACAAGATCCGCCTAGACAAATGGCTATGGGCCGCGCGCTTCTACAAAACGCGCAGCCTGGCCGTGCAGGAAATCGGCAAGGGCCGGGTATTGGTGAACGACCAGCCCGCCAAGCCCGCGCGCGAGGTCGCGCCTGGCGACCTGGTCACGGTGCGCAAGGAAGACCCGGCGCTGCACGTGCGGGTGGTGGCGGTGAGCGGCGTGCGCGGCCCCGCCCCTGTCGCGCGCCAGCTCTACGAGGAAACGCCGGAAAGCGTGGCGGCGCGCGAGCGCGCCGCCGAAATGCGCCGCCTGGCGCCCGAGCCCGCACTGGGCATAGAGGCCGGACGCCCGACCAAGCGTGACCGGCGGCTGATAGACCAGATGCGCGGCAAGTAAGTCCGCCCGCCCCGACAACGACCAACCCTCTTTTCGCAAGCCCATCATGAAAAGCAGTTCTACAGGCGGCCTGGTCTATTCCACCGAAGGCGGGCGCATGTGCCCTGAATGCCGCAAGCCGCTGGCGCAGTGCCTGTGCCAGCAGGCCGCCCGGGCGGTTCCCGCCGGCGATGGCATGGCCCGCGTGTCGCGCGAAACCAAGGGCCGCGGCGGCAAGAGCGTCACCGTGGTCAAGGGCCTGGCGCTCGACGGCGCCGCGCTGAACACGCTGGGCAAGCAGTTGCGCAACGCCTGCGGCTCGGGCGGAACCGTGAAGGACGGCGTGATCGAGATCCAGGGCGACCACTGCGACCGCGTCATAGACGCCCTGCAAAAACAAGGCATCCGCGCCAAGCGCGCGGGCGGCTGACACCGACGGAGCAAGAACAATGACCGATCTGCAAATCAGCGATGTCGCCAGCTGGCACGCCCATGTGTATTTCGACGCTACCAGCCGCGACGCCGCGCACGCGCTGCGCGAACGGATCGCCGCGCGCTTTGCCGGCCAGATGGAATTGGGGCGCTTCCATGAGCGCCCCGTCGGCCCGCATCCGCAGTGGAGTTACCAGATTGCCTTCACGCCCGAACACTACGCGGAGATCGCCACCTGGCTGACGCTGCACCATGGGACGCTGGATGTCTTCATGCATCCCAACACCGGCGACTCGATGCGCGACCACCGCGATTGCGCCGTATGGATCGGACGCAGCTACACGCTGAACCTGCGGGCGCTGGGCGCCTGAGCGGCTACAGCGCGCGGCCCACGATCAGCGAATCCAGCGCCATCATCGGATCGCTGCTCTTGCCTTCGTACGGCAGGCGGCTGAGCACGTAGCGCATCGCATTGATCCGCGCGCGCTTCTTGCAGTCGGACTTGACCACCACCCAAGGCGCGTCGGCCGTGTCCGTGTGCGCGAACATCGCCTCCTTGGCGCGGGTGTAGTCGTCCCACTTGTCCAGCGAGGCCAGGTCCACCGGGCTGAGCTTCCACTGCTTGAGCGGATGCACCTTGCGCTGCAGGAAACGGCGGCGCTGTTCTTCCTGGCTGACCGAGAACCAGAACTTGACCAGGTGGATGCCGCTGCTGACCAGATGACGTTCGAAATCCGGCACCTGACGCAGGAAATCCAGGTATTCGTCCTGGGTGCAGAAGCCCATCACGCGCTCGACGCCGGCGCGGTTGTACCAGGAGCGGTCGAACATGACGATCTCGCCCGCGGTGGGCAGATGCTGCACATAGCGCTGGAAGTACCACTGGCCCTTTTCCGTATCCGACGGTTTCTCCAGCGCGACCACGCGCGCGCCGCGCGGGTTCAGGTGTTCCATCATGCGCTTGATGGTGCCGCCCTTGCCGGCGGCGTCGCGGCCCTCGAACAGGATAACGACGCGCTGGCCGGTGGCCTTGACCCAGGCCTGCAGCTTCAGCAATTCGACCTGCAGGCTGTACTTCTGCTTTTCGTAGTTCCGGCGCAGCATGCGGTGGCGATAGGGATAAACGCCTTCGCGCCAGTCAGCGGCCAGCTCGTCGTCAGGATTGCGGCGCGTGCCCGGCGCCGCCGAATTGGCTTCCAGCAATGCGCGATGGACGGCCTGGGCGTCGTCCGGCGACAGCTCCTCGATGACCGAACGCAGCGCCTCGCGCGCCTGGGCCGGCGCGCTGACGTTGTAGCGGCGTGCGATGTCGGCCAGCACGGCGACGGTCTCCTGGCGCGCGGCGTCCTGGCGGGCAACGACGCGCTTGCGCACATTCAGGGCCGGCTCGGCGGCGGCCGCGGCGGACACGGGATCGGTGGCGGCCGCCGCCGTCTTCGTGGCGCTGGCGGCACGCGGCTTGCGGCCGGTGGTCACCGCCGTGACTACCGTCTTGACCACCGTCTTGACGGCCGGCTTGGTGGACGCGCTGGCAGTGCGTTTGGCGGCGCGCTTGCGCGGCGCCTCGGCTACGGCTTGTTCGGTGGTTTGCGTTGTCTTGTCTGTCATCGATCCTGTCCTCGCTACGCTGATCGTCGGGTCCGCGCCGGCCGGCCCGCTCAGGGAAAAGCGCAAACGCTACCCCGAGCGTCGCGGCACGGATTTGACCTTGATCAAACGTTGTAACATTTTTGCATCGACGCGGGCCGCTACACTGGCCTCCCTTCATACGTCCATGCGCCATGTGGTCATTCATCAAACGGCTGCTCGCCGGCCCCACGCCGCCCGACGATCCCCTGCGTGAAACCGTCGGCTTCGATGACGCCGGATTCACCCGCCGCAGCGAACTGGCGCGCGCCCTCGGCCTGCAGGAATTCTGGCCCTGGAACGACATCCAGGAGTTCGGATTCCGCTACACGCAAGCCATCTATCCGGACCCCTGGTCCGGCGACTACATGGAAGGCCTGTGGTTCGTGCGCGTGCCCAGCGACGGCGGCGGGCTGATGGCCATGGATTTCGACGAGGCGATTCTGGACATCGAGCGCCTGCCCCCCGCCCTGCTGCGGAACATGCCCGGCCTGGACATGGCAGCGCTGCGCGCAGGGCTGGCCGCCGCTGCGCGCGGTCCGCGCAACTTCGAAAGCAAAGGGGAATGGGTCGCCTGGCGGCGAGCGGCCGCTACACCCGGTCCAGGCCCTGCCTGAGATCGCCCAGGATGTCCTCAGGCGTCTCCAACCCCACCGACAAGCGCAGCAGGCCCTCGGACAGGCCATAGCGCTCGCGGTCCTCGGCCGTGTAGCTGGCATGCGTCATGGACGCGGGATGCTGGATCAGGGTTTCGGGATCGCCCAGGCTGACCGCGATGCGCGCCAGCTTCAGGCTGTTGAGCAGGCCGCGCCCCGCCGCCAGTCCGCCCTTGAGTTCGAACGCGACCAGGCCGCCGCCGGCCGATTGCTGGCGGCGCGCGATCTCCGCGCCCGCCGTATCCGCCAGGCCCGGATAGAACACGTCGGCCACCGCGGGATGCTCGCGCAGCAGCTTGGCCACCTTCAAGGCGGATTCGCTGTGGCGCGCCACGCGCAGCTCCAGCGTCTTGATGCCGCGCAGCACCAGGAAGGCGGTGAACGGCGACAAGGTGGCGCCAGTGAAGTAGCGCAGCCCTTGCAGCCGGATCGCGTCGATGTGCTCCTTGCGTCCCAGCACCGCCCCGGCCAGCAGGTCGCCATGGCCGCCCAGGTACTTGGTGGCCGAATGCAGCACGATGTCGGCGCCATGTTCCAGCGGACGCTGCAGCACCGGCGTCGCGAACGTGTTGTCGACGATGGTCACCAACCCCTTGCCGCGGGCGATGGCTGACACCGCCGCAATGTCCACCAGTCGCAGGTTCGGATTGGCGGGCGTCTCGAAATAGACCGCGCGCGTCTTCGCGCCGATGGCCGCGGCCACGGTCTCGGGGCGGGTGAAGTCGGCGAATACCGCACGCACTCCAAAGCGCGCCAGGCCCTGCGTGAACAAGGTGAAGGCGGTGCCGTACACGATCTGGTCCACGACGATTTCGTCGCCGCTCTGCAATAGCGAGAACAGGGTGGCCGAAATCGCCGCCATGCCGGAGGCGGTCACCACCCCGGCCTCGGCGCCCTCCAGCGAGGCCAGGCGCTCTTCCAGCAGGGCTTGCGTCGGATTACGGGTGCGGCCGTAGACATAGCCCTGTTTTTCGCCCAGGCGGATCTGGTCGAAGGATTCGATGCTGTCCTGGGTGTAGGTGGAGGTGAGGTAGAGCGGCGGGGCCAGCGCGCCCTGCTCGTCCAGCGGGTCGTAGCCCAGGTGGATGGCGCGCGTGGCGAAACCGTGTTGCGAGGACTCGGACATTTCAGCGTTCCTGTGTTTTCGGGTAAGGCCGGGGCGCGTGGCCCCGGCGCGGAGTCAGCGTTTGTGGTCGGCGCGGCGCGACAGCCATTCGCCGGTGAACTGCACGATGGAGACCAGCGCGATCAGGATCACGATCACCTCGAACATCACGCGGGTCTCGTAGCGTTCGTAGCCATAGCGGATCGCCAGGTCGCCCAGGCCGCCGGCGCCCACCGCGCCCGCCATGGCCGACGCGTTGATCATGGCGATGACGCTGACGGTCATGCCGCCGATGATGCCCGGCAAGGCTTCCGGCAGCAGCACATGGCGCACGATGTGCCAGCGGCGGCAGCCCATGGCCCTGGCCGCTTCCACCAGGCCGTGGTCCACGTCGTTCAGGCTGACCTGGGCGATGCGCGCGAAAAACGGCACCAGGTTGGCCGACAGCGGCACGATGGCGGCCCAGGTACCCAGCGTGGTGCCCACCAGAAAGCGCGTGAACGGCAGCATCGCCACCAGCAGGATGATGAAGGGAATGGCGCGGAAGGTGTTTACCGTCACCGACAGGACCTTGTTGAAGCGCGGCCTGGGATACAGATTGCCTGGCGCGGTGACAGTCAGCACCACGGCCAGCGAGAGGCCGAGAACGATGGCGATGACGGCGGATACGCTCACCATCGCCAGGGTCTGCAGGAAAGCCTGCAGGTATTTATCAAGCATCGGCAGCGACATAACCCAGCACCTTGATCTGATCGGCCACCAGCGCGGCGCGCGCGGCCTCTTCCTGTAATGCGCCCGCCGGCACCGACACCAGCAGGCTGCCCTGGGCATGGCCGCGCAGGCGGTCCAGCCCGCCATGCAGCAGCGTCGCGCCGGGGCCGAGCGCGGCCAGCGCCTGCAAGGACACGCCATCCGGACGCCCTTGCCCCGTAAAGCGCAATCGCAGCACGGCCACGCCCTCGCGGCCCTGCAGGTCGGGCACGAGCCTCGCCGCCAAGTCCGCCGGCAGGTCGTGCTGCAAGGGCCGCAACAAAGCCCGCGTGGCATCGGCCTGGGGGTTGCCGAACACGCGCCAGACCTCGCCCTCCTCGACCTTGCGGCCGCCGTCCAGCACCAGCACCTTGTGGCAGACCTCGCGGATCACCGACATGTCGTGCGTGATCAGCACCACCGTCAGGCCCAGCTTGCGGTTGATGTCCAGCAGCAGGGCCAGGATGGACTGCGTGGTCTCGGGGTCCAGCGCCGAGGTGGCTTCGTCGCACAGCAGGATCTCCGGCTCGTGCACCAGCGCGCGGGCGATGCCCACGCGCTGCTTCTGGCCGCCGGACAGCTTGGCCGGGTAGACGTCGGCCTTGTCGCGCAGCCCCACCAGTTCCAGCAGTTCCTCCACCCGGGCACGCGCCGCGGCGGGCTTGACGCCGGCCACGCGCAAGGGCAAGGCCACATTCTCGGCCACCGTCTTGGCGGACAGCAGGTTGAAGTGCTGGAAGATCATCCCGATGCGGCGGCGCAGCCCCACCAGCGCGTTTTCGTCCAGCCCGCCCACGTCCACGCCGTCCACCCGCACCCGGCCGGCACTGGGCCGTTCCAGCATGTTGATGGAACGCAGCAAGGTGGACTTGCCCGCGCCGCTGCGTCCGATGATGCCGAACACCTCGCCGCGGGCAATGGAGAACGACACGTCGGACAGCGCGGCCACCTGCCCCTGCACGCCTTCGTAGCGTTTTTGCAGGCCCTCGAACACGATGTGCGCATCAAGGACCTGGGCCTGCAGCGTGGCGCTTGCCAGCCCGGCCGTGGAGAATTCGTGTTGCATCATTGCCCGATTCCCGCCTCAGAAAACCGGAATCACCGAACCTTCGTACTTGCTCAGGATGAACTGCCGCACTTCCTCGGAGTGGTAGGCCTTGACCAGCTCGGGCACCCAGGGCGCGTTCTTGTCCTGTTCACGCACCGCGATGATGTTCACGTAGGGGTTGTTTTCCTTCTTCTCCACCGCGATGCCGTCGCGCGTGGCGATCAACCCGGCCTGATAGGCGAAGCTGTTGACGATGGCCGCGGTATCCACGTCCGGCAGCGAGCGCGCCAGCACCACCGAGGCGCTCTCCACGAAATTGAGCTTCTTGGGGTTGGAGGTCACGTCCGCCAGCGTGGCCGTGCCTGTGGCCGGATCGAATCCATCCCTCAGCGTGATCAGGCCCTGGTCGCGCAGGATGACCAGCGCGCGCGTCTGGTTGCTGGGATCGTTGGGGATGCCGACACGGGCGCCGTCGGGCAGCTCTTTCAGCGACTTGTACTTCTTCGAGTAGAACGCGATGGGCGAGATCAGCGTGTTGGCCACGGACACGAGCTTGTAGCCGCGCTGCTTGATCTGGTCGTTCAGGAAAGGGATGTGCTGGAAGGCGTTGGCGTTGAGGTCGCCGTTGTTGAGCGCCTCGTTCGGGCTGGCGGTGCCGGTGATCACCACGGGCTCCACGGCCAGGCCGTTCTTCTTGGCGACCTGGGCCACCACCTCCCAGATCTGCTCGTCGACGCCGCCGCGCACGCCCACCTTCAAGGGCTTGGGATCGGCCGAGAAAGCCGGGCCATGGAACATTGCCGCCGAAGCGAGCACCGCGCCCAGCAGGCGCTTGAAGAAACGGGAAGTCATATTGGAATCGCCTCTCAGGCTATGCGGTTATGAGAGAAACGATTCTAGGGAGGGGGACGGACCGCGCGAACGAATAGTTCGTTGAGTCCTTATTACAGGGGCGTTTGGTTATGGCGGTTGGGCATATGGTCCCGGCACATGCCCAGCCGCGCGGATCAGAAGGGCTTGACGACCACCAGCGTCACGATGGCGGCGGAGGCGACGACGGTGAACGGCGCGTACAGATCCACCAGCGGCGGACGCCTGGCGCTGCCGTTGGCCATGCGGCGCAGCGCCGCGCTCTGGATGCCGAGCAGCGCCGACAGCGCCAACGCGAAGCCCACCTTGACCCAGATCCAAGTCATGGCGAACCAGCCGAAGGTCATGGCCAGATGCAGGCCGACCAGCCAGGTCAACACCATGGCCGGCGTGGTCACGTACAGCGTCCAGCGGCGCAGCGCGCCCAGCATCTTGCGTTCCTTGGGGGCTTCCTCACTGTCCTGCGGCTGCGAGGACAGCAGGAACAAGGACACGAACAGCGATCCGCCCAGCCAGGCGACCACGGCCGCCACGTGGAGCATTTTCAGGAGTTGATAGGTCATGGTGCCCGGGATTATCGCCGGATGCGGGCCGCGCCGCGAATCGGCGCGGCGCATCGGTTTGCGCCAGGGCAAACCGACGCGGCGTCGCTGCCCTACTTGGCAGCCTCGGAGCTGGCCGGCGCGGCGGGCGTGGGAGTCGATGCGGGTGCGCTGGATGCAGGGACAGCAGACGCAGGAGCAACAGACGCAGGCGCGGACGCCGCGGGCGTCGGAGCCGTCGGCGCAGGGGCCACGGCGGCGGGCGCGGCGGATGCAGGCGCGGCCGGTGAACTGGAACCTCCTGCCGACGGTGCTTTCGGCGATTCACTGGCATCATTGGCCGCCGCCGGATTCAGCGTATCGGCCGGCTTGTCCGGAGATTCCGCCGGCTCGGGCGGCGCGGCCTTGGGTTGCGGCTTGCCACGGCCGCCCGCGGGCGCTTGCGGCGCGGCGGCGGCCTGCGCATCCGGCAGGAAGCGCTGCAGCAGCTGGAAGAACCCTTCATAGAACTTGGGCCGCGCAACCGTCTGGCTGCCCGTCTTCACCAACGAATCGTCGCTGGAGCCGAATGGCATGGACACCTGGCCCAGCACGCTCACGCCCACGCTGGCCGAGCTGTTGGTGCGCTTGATCGAATAGCGGTCCTGCACCGCGTTGGCGAACACCGTGGCGCGTTCGTTCGCACTGCCGTCGGAGGCGCATTCGATGTTGAAGGCGATCTGCGTGTGCTGCCCGTTTTCGTCCTGGAAATTCTTGTGCCCGGTGACCCGCGAGCCCTCGAACTTGTCGATGTTGTAGCCCTGGCTCAGCAAGGCGCGACGGCCCGCGTCGCAGGCGGCGACGTTGCTCGCGGCGACGGTGCGCGAGTAGGTGTTGTTCTGGGTGAAGTCTTCTTTTTCGAACTCTGGCTTGGGGGATGAGCATCCCGCCAGGACGCCCACCAGGGCAACGGACAGGGCCAGCGACGAACTGCGGGGAAAACGGGGCATGAATTAGGGGAACAGTAATGCGTCAAGCGTCCGTTATAGCGCATCCCCGGCACCATTTCTTTTACGAGGAATGTGCAGTTCAACGAAGAGGTAACAGAGTTCAAAAAAGGGCCGCATCGCGGCCCCGGGCAGCCCTGGCAGCCGCTTTCAGGAAGACACGCGCGCGGGCGCAAGCGGTGGCGCCTCTTGCGCTTCCAGGTTCAGGCTGCGCCGATAGTGCTTGCAGCCCGCGGCCAGCAGGCCAATGCACAGCACCGTGGCCACGCCGACCAGGACCGACATGGACTGCCCGACCGCCGCCGGGTTCTTGAACAGCCGGTCCGTCAGCATGGCCACCGCGGTGGTGCCCAGACCCAGCCCGATCAGGTTCGAGATCAGCAGGAACAGCGCCGACACCTGGGCGCGCAGCTGATTGGGCGGAAGTATCTGCATCGCGGCCGTCGAGGTCGGCATGGGAAACGAGGCGAAGAACATGGCGGGCAGCAGCAAGCCCACCGACAGCCACAGGGAATCGACCTGGGTGAAGATCACCGCGGGCAAGGCCATGCCCGCCGCGCCGATCACGCCGGCGCGCAGCGGCGCATCGCTGTAGCCGCGCTTGGCCAGCCAGTCCATCAACCAGCCGCCGCAGAACACCCCGGCGGTGTTGGCGACCAGCACCACCACGCCCAGCATGTAGCCCGCTTCCACGGGCGACATGCCGAACTTGCGCATGTAGAACGCCGGCGTCCAGCCCAGCAGCGCGAACAGCACCATCGCATAGAACGAGAAGCCCAGATAGTGGCAGAAAAAAGTGCCGCGATGGCGGCCCAGGAAGCGGAAGGTGTCCTTCATGGCGGGCTTCTGCACCTGCCCCGCGGCATTGCGCCGCAAGCCCAGCCGCTGGGGATCGCGCACGGTCAGCAGGATCAGCAGCGCGATCAGCAGGCCGGGCAACCCCACGATGAAGAAGGTCACCTGCCACGGCCGTATTGCGCCTATCCAGGGCAAGGTAACGGTGTCCACGCTCTTGAGCAGGTCGATGACATAGCCGCCGATCAGAAAGGCCATGCCGCCGCCTATGAACGAGCCGATCGAATAGATCCCGACGGCGCGTCCCAATTTTTCGCGCGGAAACATGTCGCTGAGCATGGAGTATGTGGCGGGCGACAGCGCCGCCTCGCCCACGCCCACGCCGATGCGCGCGAGGAACATCTGCGCGAAATTGCGCGACAGGCCACAGGCCGCGGTCGCCAGGCTCCAGAAGGCCACGCCGATCGCGATGATCTTCGGCCGGGAATAGCGATCCGCCAGCAAGGCGATCGGAATGCCCATGAAGGCGTAGAACAAGGAAAACGCCAGCCCGTGCAACAAGCTGAATTGCGTGTCGGACAGCTGCAGATCGTGCTTGATGGGTTCGATCATCAGCGCCAGGATCTGCCTGTCGACGAAGGAAAATATGTACGCTAGCATGCATATCACCACGACGTACCACTCGTAGGCGTAGCTAGGTTTTGATCCGTGCCGCGGGCTGCCGTCAGTCATGGTTTGTTTCCCTTGTATGGTGGTGAGATCTGCCCATCGCCCAACGGGCCGGGTTGCGCCTCACTTGCTTGCAGGCCCATCTTTTGTAGGTCTTTGCGCGGCCAGCCTCTATACGCCTGACGCAATGACTGTTCCCGCTGCGCAGGAAAGCATGTTCAACGACACCAATCCGCTGGACCGCCATTGCTTGCTGGACTCGGGCAACATCGCCGAGATCAAGGATCAGGTCAGCCAACACCTATGGTCGCACCGCATGTGCGTCCCTCCGGGAAAATCCCTGCAATCCCGCCTGTACGGCGTCTTCTTCGGCAATGCGGCGCTGTTCGATCTGCATTACGGCGCCGAGGTCGAGATCGACGCCGGCGACATCGCCAGCTACTACCTGATCCGCATCACGCTGCAAGGCTCCGGGCTGATCACGCTGGGCAAGCGCAGCGCCTCCATGAACGCGGGCAGCCTGACGATCTCCTCGCCCTCCGAGCGCAGCGTGATCCGCATCGGCCGCGACTGCCGCAACCTGATCCTGCGCGTCGAGCGCGAGGCGCTGGAACGCCAGTTGCAGCGGCTGCTCGAGCGCCCCGTCAAACAGGCGCTGGTGTTCGACCTGCAAATGGATGCCGACGCTCCCGGACCGGTGGCGGTGCGCGAAACGCTGGACTATCTCTGCCGGCTGTACCGCCACCCCGCCATCGAAGGCGTCACGCAGACCCTGGCCGCCGGTTTTTCCGACTACCTGCTGACGCTGCTGCTGACCCAGCTGCCGCATAACTACTCCGAGGCCCTGCAGGCGGACCGCCGCCAGCCGCTGCCGCTGCACGTGCGGCGCGCGCGCGATTACATAGAAAGCCATCTGGACCAACCGCTCTCGCTGATGGACCTGGCGGCCCACTGCGGCGTCTCCGTGCGCACGCTGCAAAACGGCTTCTCGCAGTTCCTGAAGCAGAGTCCCAGCGACTACGTGCGCAACCAGCGGCTGGCGCAGGTGCACGCGGCGCTTGCGCAGGCCGGTGAAGGCGACAGCGTCACCGACATCCTGCTGCGGCACGGCATTTCCAGCTTCGGACATTTCGCCACCCACTACCGCAAGCGCTACGGCTGCCTGCCGTCGGACACCCTGCGCCAGGGCAGGCATTAGGCGCCGCCGGGCGGCGCGTGGATTCGCTTGCCGGATCGGAACGCCGCTTGCGCGTTCGGCGCAGCCTGGCCTGCGCGCCGCCGCTAGGATCAAGGCTCCAACAGACGGAGCTTGACCATGAGAATCAGCGTCATAGGCGGCGGCCACGGCTGCTACGCGGCGGCGGCCGACTTGTTTGAAAAAGGCCATGAGGTGCGCTGGTGGCGGCGGGACTGGGCAGCCTTCCAGGGATTGCGGGACGCGGGCGCGTTGACGGTCACCGATTATCGCGGCACGCGCCAGCTCCCGCTGGGCGACGGACCGCGGCAATTGCAGCTGGTGCGCGACCTGGCCGCGGCCGTCGCGGATGCCGAGCTGCTGGTCATACCCCTGCCGTCCACCACCCACGAAGCGCTGGCCCAGGCATTGGCGCCGCTGCTGCGCGACGGCCAGGTCGTGTTCCTGCCGCCTGGCACCTTCGGCTGCTACGTCTTCGCCCGCGCCATGAAAGACGCCGGCAATTCCGCCGATACGGCCTTCGCCGAGACCGGCACCCTGCCCTATCTGGCCCGCAAGCATGGCGAAAGAGTCGTCGTCAGCGGCTATGCCACCCGCCTGCCCACGGGCGTCTTCCCGCGCCGGCTGTCGGAGCATGCGCTGGCCGTGGTCCAGCGCGCCTACCCCAGCATCGAACCGGTAGAGGACGGGCTTTCCGGCGCGCTGATGAATGCCGGCCCCATCATCCACCCGCCGCTCATCATGATGAACGCGGGGCCGCTGGAACACTTCGACAATTGGGACATCCACAACGAAGGCACCCAGGCCTCCATCCGGCGCGTGACCGACGCGCTGGACGCGGAGCGCATCGCCATCCGCGCGGCCCTGGGCTATGCCGCGCCGCACTTCCCGCTGGCCGACCACTATGCCGCCGAAGGCGACGAATGGATGTACGGCCGCGGCGCCCACGGCCGGCTCACCGACAGCGGCGACTGGCGCGAGGACATAGACCTGCACACGCACCGCTACATGCTCGAGGACACGCGGCTCGGCCTGTCATTCCTGGTATCCGCCGGCCGCTGGGCGGGCGTGCCGACGCCTGTGGCGCAAGGCTTGCTGAGCCTGGCCAGCGCGGTGACCGGCCGCGATCTCTACGCCGAAGGACGCACGCTGGAGCGCCTGGGCCTGGACCGCCTGTCGCGCGACGGCATGCGCGAACTGCTGGCTGAAGGCTGCTGACACGAGGATGCATGCCATGAACGAAAAACTGTGCGTGATCGGCGCCGGCCGCATGGGCGTGGGCATCACGCTGTCATACATCCATGCCGGACTGGACGTCACGCTGATAGACATCAAGCCGCGCACGCCCGCTGAGCAGGCCGAGTACTTTGCACGCGTGCGGGACGATCTGCGCCGCGAACTCGGCATCCTGTCCAGGCTGGGCTTGCTCGATGCCTCGCAGGCGGAGATTGCGCTGGCGCGCGTGCGCTTGTGCGCGCGCGAGGATGCCGAAGCAGACCTGCGGCAGGCGCGCGTGGTGTTCGAAGCCGTGCCCGAACGCCTGGACGCCAAGCGCGACGCCTTTCTATGGCTGGGCGCGGCCTGCGCGCCGGACAGCATCATCGCGTCGACCACCTCCACCTTTCTCGTCACCGAACTGGCGGAATTGGTGCTGGGCCCGCAACGTTTCCTGAACGCGCATTGGCTCAATCCCGCTTACCTCATTCCGTTGGTGGAAGTGAGCCGCGGCCCCCAGACCAGCGAGGCCGCGACGCAGGGCCTGCTGGAAACGCTGCGCCTGGCGGGCAAGAAGCCGGTGCAATGCGCCCCCGCCGCCGGCTACATCGTGCCCCGCATCCAGGCCCTGGCCATGAACGAAGCGGCTCGCATGGTGGAGGAAGGCGTGGCCAGCGCCGAAGACATCGACACGGCCGTGCGCCTGGGCTTCGGCTTGCGCTTCTCGGTTCTAGGGCTGTTGGAATTCATAGACTGGGGCGGCGGCGACATCCTCTACTACGCCTCGCGCTATCTCGCCGACGCCATCGATCCGCGCTTCGCCTCGCCCGCCCTCATCGCCCGCAACATGGAACAAGGGCGCAACGGGCTGCGCGACGGCCAGGGCTTCTATGACTACGCCGGCGTGGACCTGAACGCCTACAAGATGGAGCGGTTGGCGCAGTTGTGCAAGCGGCTGGAAGTGATGGAGCTGCTGCCCCGCTACGACGCGGCGCGCCAGCCGCCTGCGCGCTAGCCCGGGCCTGCGCGCCTATTTATCCCATTCGTCCAGGATCCGGTACGCCAGCCGGACCCTGGCCTCGTTCGGATAGTTGCGGTTGGCCAGTATCACGATGCCCAACCGCTTCGACGGCACGAACGCCACGTAGCCGCCGAAGCCATTGGTCGAACCCGTCTTGTTGATCCACACGGCCTCCTGCGGCGGCAGCGGCGGGTTCAGCGCGGCCACCGGCTGGCTCTGGCTGTTGTAGTTGCCGGCGTTGGCCGTCAGCAACGCGTCCAGCGTCGCCGGATAGCGCAGTTGCTCCCAGGCCAGGTCCTGGGTCATATCGCCCAGCTGGTAATAGCCGACGTGCGTCTGCGCGATCGCATCGCGCAGTTCGGCATCGGCGAGGTTCAAACCCATGTTCGCGTCGACGAAGCGGATCAGGTCGCGCGCGCTGGTCTTCACGCCGTAGGCCTCGTCCGCCAGCACGCCCGGATTCACGCGCACGGGCGCGTCCTGCTTGTTGTAGCCCTGCGCGTAGTCCGCCATCCTGGCGGCGGGCACGTCGATGTAGGTGCTGGTCAGGCCCAGCTTGGGAAACAGGTCCCGCTCCATGGCCGCCTTGAACGGCCGGTTCAGGCTCTTGGCCGCGACCACGCCCAGCATGCCGATGCTGGGGTTGGCGTAGGTACGGTACGTGCCGGCGGCATGCTCGGGCTTCCAGGCCTTGAGGTAAGCCATCAGCTGCGCCTGGTTCTTGATCCCGTCGGGCACCTGCAGGGGAAAGCCGCCGGTCGTGTGCGTGCCCAGGTTGATCAGGCTCAGTTTGGCAAAGTCGCTGCCGGCGAGCTCCGGCAGGGTCTTGGCCGGGCTGTCGGCCAGGACCAGGCGGCCGCGCGCCTGCGCGTAGGCCGCCAGGGTCGCGGTGTAAGTCTTGCTGATGGATCCGATCTCGTAGAGCGTGTCGCTGCCGGCCGGCTTGCCCGTTTCCCTGGACGCCACGCCGTAGTTGTAGAAGCGCTGCGCGCCGTTGCGGGTGACGGCGATCGACAGGCCCGCGATGCCGTGTTCGCGCATGACGGCCTGCGCCGCTTCGTCGATCGCGCGGTCGGTCTCGGCCTGACCGGCTTGCGCCAGGGCGCAGCCCCCAGCCATCAGTGCAAACAACCCCGTGCGCAGCATTCTGCTCAGGCGCATACCCGTCATCCCTTTTCGTATTGAGTCCCGTGGCGCCGCGGCGAACGGCGCGCATGCATCGTAACGCGGCGCGGCGCTCCATTGGTACTAACCCTTAGCCTCATTTCCGAGAATTTTGGCTATTCTCGCCTCGTCGATCCAAAACCCCGCAGAAGAGACCTGTCCCAGCGGCAGGCGCCGACGGAGCAACCGCCCCGGAAACTCTCAGGCAAACAGGACTGCGCGGTCTAGACAATCTGGAGAGAGGCGCCAAGCGCGCCCACCGAAGGGGATCCCGCCGCCGCTTGCGCCGCGGGTGAAGCTCTCAGGTACAGAGACAGATGGGGTGCTGCGGCCGGGTGGCCGCGGCCACTCAATCTGGAGCCATCATGCCCCGCATCGCCATCATTGGCGCCGGTATCACCGGCGTCACGTCCGCCTATGCCCTGAGCAAACTGGGATACCAGGTCACCGTCTATGACCGCCAGCGCTATCCCGCCATGGAAACCTCCTACGCCAATGGCGGCCAACTGTCGGCCAGCAACGCCGAGGTCTGGAACAGCGCCGCCACCGTCATGAAAGGCCTGCGCTGGCTCGGCCGCCGCAACGCGCCGCTGCTGCTCAACCCCCGGTTCAGCTGGCACAAGTATTCATGGCTGGCGCAGTTCGTCGGGCAGATCCGCAACTATCGCCGCAACACCATCGAGACCACGCGGCTCGCCATCGCCGCGCGCCAGCATCTGTACGCCATGGCCGAGGAAGAAGGCATAGATTTCGATCTGGAACGCCGCGGCATCCTGCACATCTACCACGACGCCGCCAGCTTCGAGACCGCGCGACGCGCCAATGCCCTGCTGCAGGAAGGCGGGCTGGAACGCTACGCGGTATCGCCCGAGGAAGCGCGCGGCATCGAGCCCACGCTGCAAACCCCCTGCTACGGCGGCTTCTACACGCCCTCGGACGCCACCGGCGACATCCACAAATTCACCAGCGGCCTGGCCCGCGCCTGCGAGCGCCGCGGCGTGCGCTTCGCGCAGGACGCCGACATCCGCAACATCAGCGTGGACGGCGCGCCGTACGTGCTCGACGTCGCGCGCGAGGGCGGCACGCGCCACGAACAGCACGAGGCCGACGCCATCGTCGTCTGCGCCGGCGCGGTCAGCCGGCAGTTCGCCAGGCAGCTGGGCGACACGCTCAACATCTACCCGGTCAAGGGCTACTCCATCAGCGTGCACCTGGACGACGCCGCCAGCCAGGCCGCCGCGCCGCATGTCAGCCTGCTCGACGAAGCCGCCAAGATCGTCACCAGCCGCCTCGGCGACCGCTTCCGCGTGGCCGGCACGGCCGAATTCAACGGCTTCAACATGGACATCCGCGCCGAACGCGTGCAACCGCTGGTGGACTGGACCCGCAAGCACTTCCCCGGCATCCGCACCTCGCGCGTGGTGCCCTGGTGCGGATTGCGCCCCATGACCCCCAGCATGATGCCCCGCGTCGGCCCCGGCAGGCGGCCGGGCGTGTTCTACAACACGGGGCATGGGCATCTGGGCTGGACCTTGTCGGCGGCGACCGCGCAGATGCTGGCGGCGAGCGTGCGGGAGGGGGTGGGCGAGGTTTGAGAACGTAGAACAGCGCCACCGCGCGCTCACTCCACCTTGGCGATCATCCCCAGCATCGCCTCGGACTTTTCCTTGCCCAGCAAGCGCTCGACGATCCAGCCCGCGAGATCCTGGGTGGACAAGCAGCCGCCCGCCGATGCCACATTGCCGTGCACGACCAGCGCTTCGTGCACGGTGCTGATTCCCATCGACTCCAGTTCGGCGAACACGCCGGGATAGGTCGTGGCCGTCTTGCCTTCCAGCAAGCCCAGCTTGGCCAGGAACAGCACCCCCGAATCGATGGCGCCGATCACCTGGCGGTCCGGATCCAGTTGCAGGCGGGCCATGAAGTCCGCGTCCGCCAGCTTGGCGCGCGAACCCGGACCGCTGACGATGAACACGGCGTCGGCCTCGCGCAGCTCTTCCAGCTTGCCGTGCGGCCGGAAGCTGATGCCGGTGTTGGACCTGACCTCTTCGCCATCGGAACAGATGCGGACCGACCAGGGCCCTTGGTAGTTCACATAGTCCGGATCCTGCACGCGGTTGAACAGGTCCCAGGGCAGGAACAGGTCCACATCGGTAAACCCGTCGTAGGCAAGCATTGCGACTTTCATCAGTCTCTCCAGTCTAGACAAGACGTGATGCTAGTGTCGCCGCCAGCCTATCTGTATAGTCAGATATCCAACAAAACCACCTATACAGAATTCAATGGCCGCTTCCGCCACCACATATGGCCGCATTGCCTCGCGGTTGGGCGCCGTGATCGCACGCGGCCAGCTCGCGCCGGGAGACAAGCTGCCGTCAGTGCGGCAACTGGCGTTGGCCAACAAGGTCAGCGCGCCCACCGCCGAACGCGCCTTGCGTGAGCTGGAATCGCAGGGCCTGGTCGTCGCCCGCCCCCGCTCCGGCTACTACGTGGCGCCGCGCCACCAAGCGCCCGTTGCGCGTCCGGCGCCCCAGCGTCCGTCCGCGCTGCCGCGCCCCGTCACGCTGACCGGGCAGGTCCACGACCTGTTCGCCCAGGCCCGCTCGCCCGACCTGGTCATGCTGGGCGCGGCCACGCCTTGCCCCGACTGGCTGCCCAACCGCGAACTGGCCCGCAGCGTCGCTGCCGCGCATCGCCGCCTGGGCGCACAGGGCGTGCTGTACAGCGTGCCGCCCGGCCGCGCGGACCTGCGCCGCCAAATCGCCAAGCGGGCGCTGCGCTGGGATGGAAACCTGGATCCCGACAAGCTCATCATCACTGCTGGCGCCACGCAGGCCATGCAAATCGCCCTGGGCGTGGTGACGAAGCCCGGCGATACGGTCGCGGTGGAATCGCCCTGCTACTTCGGCACGCTGATGCTGCTGAAGGCGCACGGCCTGAAGGCGCTGGAGATCCCCGCGCACGCGGACTGGGGCATGGACCTGGAGGTGCTCGATGGCGCCTTGAAGCGCTACCGGATCGCGGCGGTGATCGTGTGTCCGACCGCGAACAATCCGTCCGGCTTCACCATGCCTGCGAAAGCGAAGCAGCGGCTGGTGAAGCTGATCGCGCGCGCGGGTGTGCCTCTGATCGAAGACGACCTGTATGGCGACATCACCATGCAGCCGCAACGCGAACCTTCGTGCAAGACCTTCGATACCGCAGGCATGGTGCTGTATTGCTCGTCGGTGTCGAAAACGCTGGCCCCAGGCTGGCGCACCGGCTGGCTGGAGGCCGGCCGCTACGTGCGCGAAGCCACGGAAAAGCGCGTCGAAGCCAGCCTGGCGGGATCGCCCGTCATGGAGGCGGCGCTGGCCGATCTGATGCTCAATGGCGACTACGACCGGCACCTGCGGCGCTTCACAGCCAGGACGCAGGCCTCGATGCGCGCCATCTCGGCGCGGATACGGTCTACCTGGCCCGCAAGCACCCGCTACACGCAACCGGATGCGGGGTTCCTGCTGTGGCTGGAATTGGCAGCAGGAACCGATACGCGGGAATTGATGCGACAGGGGCAGGCCGAAGGTTTCAGCGTCTGCCCTGGCGCGATGTTCTCGGCGGACGGCAAGCGGTTTGCAAATTGCCTGCGAATGAACACGGCATTGCCGGCAACGCCGCAGCTGCTGGCGGTGATAGACCGGATCGGAGAACTGATTGCGCAGCGCGCGGCTACAGCACACCCCGCCTGACGGAAGAAGACGCCCCCTTGCGGGCGCCCGAGGGTTCAATGCGCCACGGCCTCCCTGAGGTCCTCCGTGGTCTGCACCGCCGCGGCATCGCTGCGCCCGCCTGGACGAGTGTCCTTGCACACCTGCCCATCCTTCATCACCAGCACGATCCTGTCCGGATCGACCAGCAGCGACAGATCCTTGAGCGGATCGCCATCGACCATGACCAAGTCCGCCAGATAGCCGGCGCGCAGCATGCCCAGTTCATCCGGCCGCTGCATGATATGGCCGCCCAGGCCGGTGGCGGAAACCAGCGCCTCCGTGGGGGTCATACCGATGTAGTCGACGAAATACTGGAGATCATTGGCGTTGGTACCATGCGGCATCCAGGCAAAACCGTAGTCGCCTCCGGGCAGGATGCGGATGCCCCGCTTGTGCATCTTGCGCAGCGACTCCGAGGCGATTTCCAGTTCGCGCTTGTAGCCCATCTGTTCGGCGATGGCGGGCGTGATGCCGTATTCAGAGGCATTGAAGGCGGTACGGATCAACCAGCCTATGCCGGGCGCGACGAAATGGCGGTCCTTGTTGGCTTCCAGCATGTCGAGTGCCTCTTCGTCGGCGAAGCTGGCGTGGTAGATCATCTCGATGCCGTGACGCACGCATTGCTTGACCGACTCGCTGGAGCGCGCGTGGGCCGCGACGCGCTTGCCATAGCGCTTGGCCTCGCTGGCCAGCATGGCGATCTCGTCTTCCGCAAACGGCGACATCTCGGCCGGCAGCCCGGCGATGTACTCGCCGGACAGATTTATCTTCAGGTGATCGACACCGTATTTGATGAAGGTACGCGCCGAGCGCCGGATCTCTTCAGGGCCACAGCACACGCTGCCGAAGCTAAGCTCGTCGAACGGCATGTGCGGCAGCGAGTTGTCGCCCAGCGCGCCTATGGTGGTGATCTCCTGGCTGCCCGCCAGATACCGCGGCCCCGGGCATTCGCCGGCGTTGATGGCGTTGCGCAGCACCACGTCCAGCCGTGGCTTGGCGGCTGCCGCGCCGATGGCCGAGGTCCAGCCCATTTCCAGGTAGCGCTTGGCCACGCGCACGCACCAGAGGATGTGCTCTTCCGGCGGCATGAACTGGATCGCGGCTAGCGTAGGCTGGTCATTCCAGGAGAAATGCGTGTGCGCTTCCGTCATGCCGGGCATCAGAAAGCGGCCGCGCCCGTCGATGAGGCGCGCGCCCTCCCGGCTCACCTGCTCGGGCGTGCGCGCGACCTGCGCGATGCGCGCGCCGTCGATCAACACTTCGCCTTGAAAAGGTTCCATGCCGCTGCCATCGAAGATGGCGACATTGGTAATGGCAATTCTGGACATGACAGGTCTCCTCCGGCCCGCGTTGGGGGCCGATTTCTTATGTTGAAACGCCAGGAAAACGTGGCCTAGCGCAGCGCCGCGTGGAACTCCCGCAGGGCCTGCATGCAGGCTTGGGGCTTTTCGTAGGTGGTCCAGTGGCCGCATCCGTCCAGCACGATGCGGCGGCTCCCGGGCATGCGCGCGGCCAGGGTCTCGACATTGGCCGGCGGCGCAACGCCGTCCTGGTCGCCGGTGACCAGCAGGGCCGGCGCGCCTATCGTCTCGACAGTGGCCGGCTGCGCATCGGCCAGCGCCTCGCAGCTCTGCGCATAGCCTTCCGGCGGTTGGCGCATCACGCTCTCGCGCACCAGCGCCAGCACGGCGGGTTGATCCTGCTTGGTCTGAGCGCTGGTCGCGGCCTTGACGATGGCGTCTGCGATCTCCTGCATGGCCGCGTCGCCGCCGCGGGCCAGCTGCGCCCGCGCACGGATGCCGGGCCGCCCCGCGTCCGGCGGCGAGGCCAGCGGGCCGAACAAGGCCAGCGACTTGACCCTGCCCGGATGCGTCACGGCAAGATGCTGGGCCACGACGGTACCCAGCGAATGCGCGGCGATGTGCGCCGCATCTACGTCCAGTGCGTCCAGCAGTCCGGCCAAAGCGTCCACATAGGCGGCGATGGACAGGCGCTTTTCGCCCAGAGCGGAGCGTGCGCTGCCGGGCAGATCGGGACGGATTACGCGGAAACCGTCGAAGGCGCCCATGACCGGCGTCCAGGTGTTCGAGGAGCCGCCCAGGCCGTGTATGCACAGCAGTGCAGGCCCCCCGCCGTCGATTTCCACGGCCATGCCGTTGACGTGTTGCGTGCTCATGCTGCCGTCTCCTTTTATCTGAACAGTCGCTGCTTGCATCGGCATTGGCGCCGGCAATTTTCCATGACTGTATCGGCGCAGGCGGCGGCGCGCTTATCGTCGGGTACGCGGACTTATCGCAGAGTCAGATTTTGTGCCTAGTGAATACACCTAGCGCGGACAAACGCGCAAACCCCCATAAAATTCCCTGAGCGCCGCACCCGCCCGCACACACGCACGCCCAGGCTTGCGCGACGAGGCGATGAGAAAAACGGGAGACAAAGATGCAGGAGACCTACGCCTTGCACGAAGGCGCGTTCGGCCGCGCCGTCGTGCTGGAACTGCGCGACGACCTGATCGCGCACGCGCACGCGGAAGTGCAGTTGGCCCTGTGGCTGGGCGGCGCGCGCGTGCTGGGGCATGTCGGCCAGACCCCGGTCCCCTATAGCGAACACCTGGCGCTCGGCACCAACACCTACGAATCGCACGACGCGCGGCTGCTGGAGCGCTCGCGCCCAGCGATCTTCCTGGTGCTCTACATCGCCAAGCCCTGGCTGGACGAGCGGCGCGCCGCCACCGGCCGGCCGTTCCATTTCGCCGCTCCTGGCGTTCCGATTGACGCGGCAGTGCGCCAGGGCTGTTGGCGCCTGCTGGACAAGATTGTCGCGCCGCACGAACACCCGGGCGCCGACCTGGATGCCGAAGTGGAGGCCCTGCTGCAAGCGGCGATCGACTCGTCCACCGGACCCGAACGCCCGCGCAGTCTCATGCCCGCCGCTCCGGCGCTGGACCGCAGGCTACGCGCGGCGATCGCCTATATGCGCGAACATGCCCACGAACCGATCACGGCCGAGGAAGTTGCCAGCCGCGTGGGCCTGTCGCGCGGCCATTTCTTCGCGCTGTTCCGAGACCAGCTCAACACCACGCCGCAGGTATTCTGGAGCGCCGTGCGCGTGGAGGAAGCGGTGCGCCTGCTGGTGCAGCAGGAACAGCCGCTGACCTCGGTGGCGCTGGACCTGGGTTTCTCCACGCCCGGCAATTTCTCGCGCTTCTTCCGCGAGCACATGGGCGTATCGCCGTCGCGCTTCAGGCGCGCCGCAACAGGCGCCGCACAGCATCTGCTGACCGGTGTTTCCTGAGCCGCTGGCCGGCCGGAAACTGCCCCACCCGCGCCTACGCTGGCGCGGCAGGCGCGCGCAATCGCAAATCCACGGCGTCCGAGCCCGGACGATCCCGGTTGAAATGCGCCCCCCGGCTTTCACCACGCGCGCTTGCCGCCCGCACGATGAGATCTGCCACCACGGCCAAGTTGCGCAGTTCCAGCAGTTCCAGGCTAGGCCCCTCGCGCAACAGCCGCGCCTCAATCTGCGCGCGCAGCGGACCGATGAAGGCCGCTGCGCGCGCGAGCGATGTGTCGCTGCGCAGCACGCCCACGTCGCGGCTCATCAGCTGGCGCAGATCGCGCCGCAGCCAGGCCAGGTCGGGAGACGCCGGCAGCGCGATTTCATCGGCGGCCCGCCTCCGACCGGGGACATCTTCCGGCTTCTGCTCGAGTATGTCTTGCGCCGCAGCCCGCCCCGTCACCACGCACTCCAGCAGCGAATTGCTGGCCAGGCGATTCGCGCCGTGCAGTCCGGTGCAGGCGGCCTCGCCCACCGCATACAAGCCAGACAGATCGCTGCGGCCCGCCAGGTCGGCGACGATGCCGCCGCAGGTGTAATGCGCGGACGGCGAGACCGGGATGGAAGCCTTTGTGATGTCGATGCCCAACGCCAGGCAGCGCGCATGGATGGTGGGAAAGTGTTCCCGCAGAAATTCAGGCGGCTGGTGGCTGATGTCCAGCTGCACGCACGCCAGCCCATGGCGTTCCATCTCGCCCTGGATAGCGCGGGCAACGATGTCGCGCGGCGCCAGCTCGGCGCGCGCATCGTGCGCCGGCATGAAGCGCGCGCCGCCGGGCAGGCGCAGCACGCCGCCCTCGCCGCGCACGGCCTCGGAAATGAGGAAGCCGGCGGCCTGCGCATGATGCAGGCCGGTGGGATGGAACTGCGTGAACTCCATGTTGGCGATCCGGCAGCCCGCGCGCCACGCCATGGCAATGCCGTCGCCGGTCGCGGCCGGCGGCGCGGTAGTCGTCTGGTATGCCTGCCCCGCACCGCCCGTGGCGAGCACGACATGACCGGCCGCTGCGTCGAAAATCCGCCCGCGGCGCAGGTCCAGCAGGCGCACGCCGCGGCAGCGCGTCCCGGCCGTGCCTGCGGTCCCGTCCAGAATCAGGTCCACGGCGCAATGCGCTTCCAGCAAGGTGATGCCGGGTTGCCGCCGCACCCGATCCTCCAGCGCCGCGATGATGGCGCTGCCGGTCGCGTCCGCCGCGTGCGCAATGCGGCGCAGGCCGTGTCCGCCTTCGCGCGTCAGATGCAGTCCGTCCCGTTCCGGCGTGAACGCGACGCCCTGCTCCTGCAGCCAGGCGATCGCGCCGCAGGCCCGGGAGATGATGCCCCGCGTGGCCGGCAGGTCGCACAGGCCGGCGCCGGCGACCAGGGTGTCGTTGACGTGCGCCTCGACGCTGTCCTGCGCGCCCAGCGGCGCGGCGATGCCGCCTTGCGCGCGGTTGCTGGCGCTGTCGCGCAGCGCCCCCTTGGAGACGAGCGCGACGCGCCGCCGCGGAGCCAATTCCAGCGCCGCGGCCATGCCAGCCAGCCCGCTGCCGATGATGATGACGTCGAATTCCATGAGCCGACCTCCGGTAGTTCTCAGGCCGGCCCGACGCTGGCGTACAGGGCCGTGTCGCGCGCCAGATCGCCGCTGGCCTGCACGCGGCGCTTGCGCCGGTCGGCGAAGTCCAGCATGCGGTCGATCGGCGCCTTGGCGCGCAGGCCCAGCGCCGGATCCAGCCTGATCTCGTTGCGGCCGTGCTCCAGCGTCTCGGCCAGGTTGCTCAAGGCGTTCATGGCCATCCAGGGGCAATGCGCGCAGCTCTTGCAGCTGGCGCTGTTGCCCGCGGTGGGCGCGGCCAGGAAGGTCTTGCCGGGCGCTGCGGCGCGCATCTTGTGCAGGATGCCCTGGTCGGTCGCCACGATCAGCAGGCCGGCATCGAACTTGCGCGCGGCCTCGATCAGCTGGGTAGTCGAGCCCACCACGTCCGCCTGCGCCAGCACCGCCGCGGGCGATTCCGGGTGCGCCAGCACCTTGGCCTGCGGATGCTCGGCGCGCAGCAGTTCCAGCTCCGTGCCCTTGAATTCATCGTGCACCAGACACGATCCCTGCCACAGCAGCATGTCGGCGCCGGTCTGGCGCTGCACGTAGTCGCCCAGGTGGCGGTCCGGCGCCCACAGGATTTTCTCGCCGCGCGCATGCAGGTCGGCGATCACGTCCAGCGCGATGGACGAGGTCACGACCCAGTCCGCGCGCGCCTTCACCTCGGCGCTGGTGTTGGCATAGACGACTACCGTCCGGTCCGGATGGGCATCGCACCAGGCCGCGAAATCGGCGGCCGGACAGCCCAGGTCCAACGAGCAGGTGGCGTCCAGGTCCGGCATCAGGATGCGCTTGTCAGGGCTCAGTATCTTGGCCGTCTCGCCCATGAAGCGCACGCCGGCCACCACCAGCGTACGGGCTTCGTGGTCGCGCCCGAAGCGCGCCATCTCCAGCGAATCGCCGACGCAGCCGCCGGTTTCCTCGGCCAGTTCCTGCAATTCCGCATCCACGTAGTAGTGGGCGACCAGCACGGCGCGCTCCCGCGCCAGCAGTTCGCGTATGCGCGCCACGCAGGCGGCGCGCTCGCCGGCCGGCAAGGGTTCGGGCACGCGGGCCCAGGCCTGGCCGATGGCGCTGGTGCAGCTCGGCGTGGCAGGCAGATCGAATTCGACATACCGGCGGTTGGGGGTGTCCATGGACGCGTCTCCTCGCGGAATTTTTATACTCATAATGAGCATTTATTGGTCAAAAAAAGAGCACGGTTTATGCTAGTGTTGAGCATAAGCCGTGTCAATCTCTCTTTTGTTACGCCGCAGCGCGCGCGGGCGGCTGCCCGCCCGGCCTCAGATGTAGATCGCGCCGCGCATGTACAGCGCCGCCTGGCCGCTGATGATCACGCGGCCGTTGTCCAGCACCTCGCAATGCAGCTGGCCCTTGCGCGCCCCGCCCTGCTGCGCGCTCAGGCTGCGCTTGCCCAGGCGCTGAGCCCAGTACGGCGCCAGCGAGGTATGCGCCGATCCGGTCACCGGATCCTCGTTCACGCCCACGCGCGGCCCGAACCAGCGCGACACGAAATCGAATTGCGCCGACGGCGCCGTCACCGCCACGCCGCGCACGTCGAAGGCCGCCAGCGCGGCGAAGTCCGGCTTCAGGGCATCGATCAGCGCTTCGTCATCGATCACCACCAGATAGTCGTCCGTCTGGTAGAGCGCCTGCGCGCCCGGCAGGCCCAGCGCCTGCAGCAGACCCGGCGGGATCTCCTGGGCTGCGGGCTGCTTGGCCGGGAAATCCATGGCCAGCCGGTCGCCCGCGCGGCGCACCTGCAGTTCGCCGCTGCGCGTGGCGAACCGCAGCACGTCTTCCTTTGCGCCCAATTGCTCGAACAGCACCCAGGCCGAGGCCAACGTGGCATGGCCGCACAGGTCGACCTCGACCGCGGGCGTGAACCAGCGCAGTTCGTAAGCATCGCCCTTGCGCACGAAATAGGCGGTCTCCGACAGATTGTTCTCTTCGGCGATGCGCTGCAGCGTCGCGTCCGGCAGCCACGCCTGCAGCGGCACCACCGCGGCGGGATTGCCGCCGAAGGGCGCGGCGGTGAAAGCGTCTACCTGATAGATATCGAGTTGCTGCATGGCGGGTTCCTGGTGGGTGGCTGAGGTGGCGCGCGCAAAGCGCAAGCCGGCATTTTCCTATGAAAATGCCGGCTCGGATCGTGACGCCCTCCCCGCTATGCCGTGCGCACGAACAGCGCCCGCAGCTTGCTCCAGAAATCCCCGCCCAACACGAAGAAACTGGCGATCAGCATGATGTCCCCAGCCAGCTGCGCTTGCCACAGGTTGGGCCGCAGGCCCGGCCACATTTCGTCGATGTAGGGTTCCAGCACCGAGGTCAGGATGGGCAGGAAGAACATGACCAGGCCGATGGCATGGCGCACGGGGCCGACTTTCTGCACGGGAGCGAGTTTCTTGGCGTGGCCGAACACGATGGACTTGAGCCGCTGGAAGCCCTCCTTGCCCATGACGGCGATGCAGCTCAACAGCAAGACTTTGTTGGCGATGAAGATGGTGCCGGTCAGCGCGGCGATGCGCGGACCCGGCACATCCATGTAGCCCGCCACCGGGATGAGGAACCACAGGGCGAAGGCAATGATGAACAATCCGATTCCGCATTTGAAGCGCCACCCCGCCGAGGGCGAGGGTGGGGCCGGTTCGTCTGGCAATGACATGGTTGCCTCCTGATTCAAGCGTCTGAGGGGACTGCGGTTGAAGGATTCCGTCGGCGCTCCTGGCTGCCTGGCGCCCGCGATTCGAGCAGGCGCAGCATCAGGCAGGCATAGAGCGTGACGCCGATGAACAAGCCCATGCGCACCGCGAAGGCGGTGTAGACGTCCTTGCCCGCGGCGCTGTCCTGCACCGACTGGCCCAGCAGGATGACGAGCGTCACCAGCGTGTTCAGCCAGAAGCTGGGCGGGTGCCGGGTCGGGCTCAGCCGGTAGAGCTTGCGCGCGGCCACGAGGGCGAACAGCAGCGTCCAGAGAAAGAACATCCACAGGTTCACGAACAGGCTCAGGGCGCACCAGAAGACGACGGCCAAGGCGCCCCCCAGCAAGGTCGAGCCCAGCAATTCGCGCGCCGCGCCCTGGGCGGCGGTGACGCAGCTTTGCCGCCCCAGGCTGACCGACTTCAGGATGATGGGCATGTAGCCCAGCGGGTCGGTCAGCGCCAGCAGGAAGGCCGGCATCACCACGAGCGCGGCGCGCAAGGCCACGCGGCTGGCCTCGCCCGCCGGCAGGACCGGCGCCGCGGGCGGCGCGGGCGCGGCCGCTGGCTCGGGGAACAGCAGATGGCAGCCGCCCAGCGCCAGGACCGCGACCAGCAGCCCTTTGCCCAGCGCTTCGATCACCAGGGCGGCCAGCGCGAAGTCGACGGTGCCGGCCGCGGAAATCATGGTCAAGCCGATGATGAGGAAGGTCGACAGCAGGTTGTTGCCGCCGCGCAGCCCGTGGAGGAAGGCGTAGTAAAGGCACAGTGCGATGAGCAGCACGCCGCTCAAGGGGTAATAGCGCAGCCAGGGACTCAGCAGCAGGCCGATCGCGGTAGTGAGCAGCGCCATCAACATCAGGCCCAGCCCACTCTTGAACGACAGGGGCCGGTTCATCGATGCCAGCAGCATGACGCCCAGCACCGGCGCGACCATGGGGATGGGCAGGTCCAGGCCGTAGCTGATGGCCGTGCAGAGGGCGGTGCCCACGCCCACGCGCAGGGCGCGTTGTCCGCGGGGATCGGGGTCAGTACGCATAGGAGAGCCAGCTCATCAGCCGCATGTACGCCCGGCCCAGCAGGTTGAGCGGATTGCCGGAACTGGGAAACGCCATGACCTCGGCCTGCCCGCCCACGCGCACGCCGCTCAAGGCCGGCAGGTCACCGGGATCGAATTCCACGATGACGGGAAAGCGCTGCGCGGGCCGCAGCCAGTCGCGGCTGTTCTGCACCGTGGGCAGGCTGCCGGGCGGCGTGCCCGGCCCCACATTGACGCCGTAGCCAACGCTGCGCACGCGGCCCTTGAAGATCTGCCCGGGCAGCGCGTCCAGGATGATCGCCACCGGCGTACCGGGCTCCACGTGGCCCAGGTTGTTCTCGGTCATTTCCGCGCTGATCCAGACGTCATGGATGGCGATCAGCGTCATGACCGGGTTGCCAGCGGCGGCGAACTGCCCGGCATCGGTGCGCAGGTCCGTGATCAGTCCCGCCGAACGGGCCCGCACCTGGGTGTTGGCCAGGTCCAGTTCGGCCTTCTCCAGCGCGGCGGCGGCGCTGCGCAGCTTGGCGTTGTCTTCCTCGCTGCCGCCCTCCTGTTCGCGCGCGCGCTGCACCTCGGCGCGCGCGGCCGCGACCTGGCTGATGGCCTGCGTCAGATTCGCCCGCGCGATTTCCAGGCGGCGCAGCGAGACGGTGCCCTGGTCTTCGCGGTACAGCCGTTCGAGCCGGGTGCTGTCCTGGCGGGCTTTCAGCTCATTGGCCTGCGCGGCGCGCAACGACGCCTGCGCCGAATCGATGCCCGCGGTGCTGGCGCCGATCTGCCTGCGCGTGGACTCCAGGTCGGCGCGGGCGCGGTCGACGGCGATCCGGTACTGCTCGGGGTCGACGTCGAACAGCACCGCGCCGGCCTCTACGTCCTGGTTGTTGCGCACGTGCACCCGGGTCACGCGCCCCGAAACTTCGGAGGCCACCGGCACGACAAAGGCCTGCACCCGCGCCTGTTGCGTGTATGGCGTATAGCGGTCGGCCAGCAGATACCAGGCCAGGCTCAGCACGATGAACACAACGGTCCATCGGACACCCTTTTTCGCGGGATCCGGCGCGGGTGCGGCGGGCGGGGACGGCGTTTCACTCATCGGCTCGCACCTTTTGCGCGGACAAGGCGGCGGCCGAAGCAGGCGCCGGCTCGGACAGCAGATCGCCCCAGTCGGTGCGCTGCCGCATCTGCTCGCGGGTCGCCGGGTCGAGCACCGGCTCGGCGCTGTACCAGCCGCCGCCCAGGGCCTTGTACAAGGCGATGAGGTCGCCCACCGCGCCGCCCCGGTTCACGACGTAGGCGTCCTGCTGGACCGCCAGCGCCTGCTGCGCGTCCAGCACCCGCTGGAAATCGGTATAGCCTTCCCGGTAGAGCGCGTTGGCCAGCGTGAGCGAACGCCCCGCGGCCTGCGACGACTGCTGCAGGATGCCGTCACGCTCCAGCGCCTTGATCAGGCCGCTGGCCGCGTCGTCGGCCTCGCGCGCGGCCTGCCGGACGTCGTCCTGGTAGGCCACGATCAACTGCTGCAGCCGCGCGTCCTGCACCCGCACGTTGTTCTGCAGGCGGCCGTGGTCGAACACGTTCCAGCTGAGGGCGGGCCCCGCCAGCAACGCCGCGCCGCCCGCCGTGCCCGCCAGCGACGTGGCGGACCAGGCGATGCTGCCCAGCAGCGTCAGGGAGGGATAGAGGTCAGCCGCGGCCACGCCCACCTGCGCCGACTGCGCGGCGATGCGCAATTCAGCCGCACGGATGTCGGGACGGCGCAACAGCAGATTGGCCGGCACGTCCTGCAGCACAGCCCGGTCGATCAGCGGCACCACCGCCGTCTTGTCATCCAGCTCCGGCATGGGGCCGGGCGGACGTCCGACCAGGACCGCCAGGGCATTGCGGGTGCGCATGATCTGGCTTTCGAATTCGGGGATGGTGCCCAGGGTGCTCAGGTACTGCGTGCGGGCCTGCTGCAGGTCCAGCTCGTCGGTCTCGCCGCTGCGGAACAGCTTTTGCGTGATCTCGTAGCTGCGTTTCTGGATGGCGGCGTTGTCGCGGGCGATCCGCAGCCGCGCCTCGGTGGTGCGCAGGGAGTAATAGGTCTGCGCCACCTGCGCATGCAGCAGCACCAGCACATCGTCGCGATTGGCCTGGGCCTCGAAGTACAGGGCATCGGCCGACTCGATGGCGCGGCTGAACCGCCCCCAGAAGTCCAGCTCCCAGCCTATGTCGAAGCCGGCGCTGTATTGCCAGAAGCTGCTGGGACGCGGATTGCCTTCGGCCGAGCGCGAGGACCGGTGCTGATACAGCGCGTTCGCCCCGACCACCTGAGTTTGCGGATAGCGGCCGCTTTGAGCGATGCCAAGCTGCGCGCGGGCTTCCATGATGCGCAGGCCCGCGATGCGCAGGCCCGCGTTGTTCGCGTCGGCCTGCACGATCAGGGCTTCCAGGACGGGATCGCCGAAGATCCGCCACCACTGCCGGGCGTCCGGCTGCAGCAACTGGAGGCTGGCCTGTTGCAGCGCGGGAGTGCTCCAGTCCGCGGCCCAACCGGTGCGCTGGGGTTCGAAATCCGGCCCGACACGCATGCAGCCGCCCAGGCACAGAATGCCGACAAGCAACAGCCGATTCGAACAGGTCAGCCGCGACATCGGGTATCGGGTCCGTTTAGAGCCTAACCGCCATGGTCCACGACGCAACTCCGACCCTGTCGGAGCGCTGTGTGCCGGTTGATTCTATTGGTCTTTTCCGCTTCTCGCCAGAGGCTCGATGCGGAGCAAGCACTAGATAAAACGCACTGCTGCGGTCTGCTTGTGTACAAGCGCCGACGGTCGGCGCTACAGTAAAAAATTCGAACGTTCCGCCCGTTACCCCGCAGCATATTCTGGAGTGCCATCATGAACGCTCAGAAGAAGGCAGCAGCAGAGGACAAGCAGCCGGCGCAAGCCAAGCTTTCGGGGAAGCAATACGCCGAGGAACTGGCCCGGCTGCATGTAGAGCTGGTCAAGCTCCAGGAATGGGTCAGCCAGACGGGGGCCAAGGTCTGCATAATTTTCGAGGGACGCGACGGCGCCGGCAAGGGCGGAACGATCAAGGCCATCACCGAGCGCGTCAGCCCGCGCGTGTTCCGCGTGATCGCCCTGCCCGCCCCCTCGGACCGCGAAAAGACCCAGATGTACATGCAGCGCTACCTGCCCTACCTGCCGGCGGCAGGCGAGGTCGTGATCTTTGACCGCAGCTGGTACAACCGGGCCGGCGTCGAACGGGTCATGGGGTTCTGCACCAAGGACGACGTCAGGATCTTCCTGAAAGGCGTGCCGCTGGTCGAGCGGGCCATCGTGGGCTCGGGCATCATCCTGCTCAAGTACTGGCTGGAAGTCAGCGAAGAGGAACAGACCCGCCGGCTTCAGGCCCGCATCAACGACGAGCGCAAGATCTGGAAGCTGACCAAGATGGACCTGGATTCGTACAGCCGCTGGTACGACTACTCGCGCGCCCGCGACGACATGTTCGCCGCAACGGACACCAGCGTGTCGCCCTGGTTCGTCGCGCAGTCGGACGACAAGAAAAAGGTGCGCCTGAACATCATCAGCCACCTGCTCGCCCACATTCCGTACAAGCGCATGCCGCGGGCCAAGGTGAAGCTGCCCAAGCGGCAGAAAGCCGGCGGCTACCGCGATCCGGGACACCCCTTGCGCATGGTCCCAGCCAAATTCTGAGCGTCGCGCCTCTGACGCCCGCAGACTTCCAAGGAGAACGATCATGGCCGCCCTGCTGATGAACCACGTGGAAGAAAGCACCTCCGACGAGGACATCCGGAGTTTTCTCATGAAGTACGGCTTTCCGTCCTTCGACCGCATCCAACGCGTCCCGAGCGAGGGGGAGCGGCCGGCCGTCCTGGTGACGTTCGACGACACGGGCCCCGAGGAACTGCGTGTGCTGGCGCCCCGCATCCACCAGGTGTTCTGGAAAAACCACACGATCGCCGTGCTGGTGATGCGCGAGCCCATCGAATAAAGGGCCGCATCAGTCCGGACCAAATCGTGTCCAGAGGTGCTATTTAAGGGTTTCCCCCAGGATTCCGGCTGTCGATTTGCGGTCAACTCGTACGTCGTGTCAGTACGCACAACTTTCCTGAAAGGCGGACTCACCATGACTACCGGAACCGTAACCCTGCACCGCGTAATGCGCGCGCCGGCCGAACGCATCTATCGGGCTTTCCTGGAGCCCGACGCGATCGCGCGCTGGCTCCCTCCTTACGGCTACACCTGCCAGGTGCATCAACTGGACGCCAAGGTCGGCGGCATGCACAAGATGTCGTTCCGCAACTTCGGCACGGGCCACAGCCACAACTTCGGCGGCGAATACCTGGAACTGGCGCCGGGCCAGAAGATCCGCTACTCGGACCAGTTCGACGACCCGAACCTGCCCGGCCGCATGCAGACCACCGTTACGCTGCGGCAGGTCGCCTGCGGCACGGAGGTCAGCATCGTGCAGGAAGGCATACCGGCGGCGATACCCCCGGAGATGTGCTATCTGGGCTGGCAGGAGTCGCTGGCGCAACTGATGCGGCTGGTCGAACCGGAGATTCCCGATTGAGGGACGGGCCTGGCCGCCCGCCCTCACTTCTTTCTGGCGATGAACTGCACCACGCATGCCGGCCCCGTGTGGAATATTCCCTCGACCACGTCGCGTTCGATTTCCCGCGAAAGCAGCACCTGGCAATTCAGAAAGTCCTGCTCCAGGTCCGCGCGCGCCATGAGCATGTCCGGATCCGGAGGCCCGCCCGTGCCCCGGCCGAACTGCGCCTTCCGGTATGCCTCCAACAGGATGATGCCGCCTGGCTGGAGGGACAGTTCCGCCAGGCGGTGCAGCCTCCTGCGCACGTGGCTGGGCGTGTGGGCAAAGATCGACACCACCGCGCCGAAGGATTCCGGCGGCGGTTCGTACTCGGCGAAGTCCGCCGTTTCGGTGCGGATCGATACGCCCTTCGCGGCCGCCAGCCTGCGCGCCTTGGCCAGTCCGACAGCGGAGCCGTCCACGCCAAGCACATCCAGACCCAGCGAGGCCAGGAAGACGGCGTTGCGTCCCTCCCCTTCGGCCAGGCTGAGCACCGGCCCGGAAAGCAGGCCGGCGTTTTCCGCCAGGAAGGCGTTCGGCTCGGTTCCATACACGTACTCGTCAACGGCGTAACGTTCGTCCCACATAGGCTTGAACTCCCAGGTTGCTAGTCATGGCGCGCGGCGAGGGAATATTTCCTGTCCGCCTCGTGCCGGAATGCAGCTAGTCTTTCACTTGAAGTCGACTTGAGGTCAAGGGCCAGACGCGGCCGGACTTCGCCGAAGTCGCCGCCGCCCGGACAGGACGCTAGCGCCGGGACGGGCGCTTCTTCGCGCCCGCGGCCCCGGGCGCCGGCGCGCCCGACAGCAGGTCCTGCACCAGTTCGATGACCCGTTCGGCGGTCGGAGACAGCGTGCGGCGCGCGCGGTGGATGACGCTGTAGGTCAGCGGCCCGGCGGCGGGATAGGAGAGCGGCAGAGGCTGCAGCACTCCCTGCGCCAGTTCGGCCGCGATGGCCTCGCGCGTGCAGAACAGCACTACGTCGCTCCCCAGCGCCACCTCGCGCAGCGTGGCGACGCTATCGCATTCGAAGGCGATGGGCAGGTCTTCCGGCCGCGCCACCTGGTATAGCCGGGCCAGGTACTCGCGCGCCCGCAGCGGCAGATCGGTGGCTGCCAGCCGGTACTGCGCCAGCGCGGCGCGCAGGCGCGGCTTGCCCAGGCCTTGCAGCGGATGGCCGGCGCGCGTGAACAAGCCGCCATGCTGCGGCGGCAAGGGCCGCACCGAAAAATCGTCGGGCGGCGGCAGGCTGTGCGTCACGGCCACCGCGAAATCCAGCTTGTCCTGCTGCAGCTTGTCCAGCAGGCGCTGCCAGCTCTCGATCTCGACGTGCACGCTCAGGCCCGGATATTCGCGCGCGATGCGCACCAGCAGCGGCGACAGGAATCCGGCTGCCGGAAACGCCCCCACGCCCAGGTTCACGCGGCCCGTGTCATGGCCGCGGATCAATTCGGCCTCGCGCCGCAGATCGCGGGTTTCTCCCAGGATGCGCTGCGCGCGCTCCAGCACCATGCGCCCGGCCTGCGTGGGCGTGACGCCCGTGGACGCCCGGTCCACCAGCACCAGTCCCAGCGAGTCTTCCAGCGACTGGATGCTGCGCGTCAGCGCGGACTGCGTCAGATGCAGCCGCTGCGCCGCCCGGGAGTAGTGCTTTTCCTCAACCAGCACGGCGTAGTGCTGGAGCGACCGTATTGTGAGGCTCATGTATTTTTCTCATCAATATTGAGCCAAATATGCATTTGATTGAGCGCAAAGGCAAGACTACAAAAGACTTGCCGCGACGGAAAATTGCAGTGCCGGCGCCCTGTGGTGAACCTCATTCCAGAGCAATGCATGACATTGCCTACCCCCAGGAGGAGACAATATGAACCGCAAGTCGTTCTTGAAGCTGTTGGGGAGCGGCGGGGCTGCCGTGCTGGGCGCCCTGGCCTGTCTTTCGGCGGCGGCTGCCCCGGTGACCCAGGCGCCGCCCTGGCCGGGCGGTGGCAAGCCCATCCGCCTGGTGGTGCCGTTTCCAGCCGGGTCCGGCTCGGACGCGCTGGCGCGCATGCTGGCGATGAAGGTCACGCAACGCACCGGCGCGCCAGTCATCGTCGACAACAAGCCCGGCGCCGGCACCATGATAGGCGCGCAGGAAGTGGCTCGCGCCAGCCCCGACGGCTACACCCTGCTCTACACCATCGTCGTCACGCACACGCAGAATCCGCATCTCTACAAAAAGCTGCCTTACGACCCGGTGAAGGACTTCACTCCGGTCATCCAGGTGGTGCGCTCCGCCACCGTGCTGGTCGCCAACAAGGACGCGCCCTTTTCGACCACGGCGCAGATGATCGACTACGCCCGGGCCAATCCCGGCAAGCTGAACTTCGCTTCCTACAGCCCCGGATCCACCTCGCATCTGAACGGCGAAATCCTGAAGCAACAGACCGGCATCGACATCGTGCACGTGCCCTACAAAGGCACCGCCGACGCCAGCCGCGCGCTGCTGGCGGGCGACGTCCAGGTCTATTTCGACGGCACCGCCACCGCCGTGGAAAACGCGCGCGCCGGCAAGGTCAAGCTGCTGGGTCCGGCCACGGACCGCCGCCTGAGCGTGCTTCCGGACCTGCCGACCCTGAAGGAACAAGGCATACCCGGGCTGGACATCGTCGGCTGGCAAGGCATCTTCGGCCCGGGCGACATGCCGCCCGCGCTGGCCGAGCGCGTGGCCCAGGTGTTCCGCGAGGCGCTGGACACGCCCGAGGTGACCCAGAGCATCGTGTCGCAGGGCAATGAGGTCAGCGGCGCGGGGCCGAAGGAATTCTCGCAGATCGTCCAGCAGGACAGCGAACGCTGGGGCGCGGTGATCAAGCGCATCGGCCTGGTCCTCCAATAACCCGGCGCGTATCGAAAGGAGAGCGCAATGCATGATCTGGTCATACGCGGCGGCACGATCGTCGATGGATCGGGCCGGCCCCGCTACCAGGCGGACCTGGCCATCGAAGATGGACGCGTCGTTCAGGCCGAGGGACGGGCCGGCGCGGCGCGCCGCGAGATCCGCGCCGACGGCTGCCTGGTGGCGCCGGGCTGGGTCGACATCCACACCCACTACGACGGCCAGGCCACCTGGGACCCGTACCTCAGCCCGTCGACCTGGCACGGCGTCACCACGGCCATCATGGGCAATTGCGGCGTGGGCTTCGCCCCCGTCAAGCCCGAGCGGCGCGAATGGCTGATCAAGGTCATGGAGGGCGTCGAGGACATCCCCGGCTCGGTGCTGTCCGAAGGCATCCAGTGGGACTGGGAGACCTTTCCCGAATACCTGGACGCGCTGGACCGCCGCCCCAAGGCGCTGGACGTGGGCGCGCAGATCCCGCATAGCGCCGTGCGCGCCTACGTGATGGGCGAGCGCGCCATCCACCACGACGAGGCCTCGCCCGCCGATCTGATCGCCATGCGCGAAGTGGTGCGCGCAGCGCTGGCCGCCGGCGCGGTGGGGTTCTCCACCTCGCGCACCTTCCTGCACAAGTACGACGAGCGCAAGTATCCGCCCGGCACCTTCGCCACCGGCGAAGAGATCACCGCCCTGGGCTCGGTCATGGGCGAAGTCGGGCATGGCGTGTTCCAGATGACCGCCAACCATCCCGCCATGGAAGGCGAAATGCCGTGGCTGGAGCAGTTGGCGCGCCACAACCGCCTGCCCGTGCTGTTCAACCTGCAGCAGACCGACGCCGCGCCCGACGTCTGGAAGCAGATCGCGGCCAGCCTGGAGCGCGCGCACCGCGAAGGCGTGCCGCTGCTGGCCGGCATCAGCGGACGTCCGCTGGGCATCCTGTTTTCGTGGCAGAGCACGCTGCATCCGTTCATCGCTCATCCCAGCTACCAGGCGCTGCACGCCCTGCCGCTGGCGGAAAAGCTGGCCCGCCTGCGCGACCCGGCCATCCGCAGCCGCATCATGAACGAACAACGCGGCCTCTTGGACCGCCGAGCCGAAACGCTGTTCAGCAGCTTCCACAAGATCTACCGCCTGGGCAGCGATCCCGACTACGAGCCGCTGCCCGAGGAAAGCGTGGCCGCCATGGCGCAGCGCAATGGCCGCGCGCCGCTGGAGATCGTCTACGACCTGATGCTGGAGAACGAGGGCCAGGCCATCCTGTACTACCCGTCCTTCAACTATTCGTACGAGAACCTGGACCACCTGCACCAGCTGATGCAGCACCCCTACACGGTCAACAGCCTGTCCGACGGCGGCGCGCATTGTGGCTACATCTGCGACGTGAGCATGCCCACCTTCATGCTCAGCCATTGGACTCGCGACCGCCGCCGCGGCCCCCTGCTGGAACTGGAACACGTGGTCAAGCGCCAGACGCGCGACACCGCCCGCGTGTACGGGCTGCTGGACCGGGGCCTGCTGCAGCCAGGCTACAAGGCCGACGTCAACATCATCGATCCCGATGCCGTGCGCGTGCATTGCCCGGAGATGGTGTTCGACCTGCCGGGCGGCGGCCGCCGCCTGATCCAGCGCGCCGACGGCTATGTGGCCACGCTGGTCAACGGCCAGCCCATCTTCGAAGGCGGCGCGGCCACCGGCGCATTGCCGGGCAAGCTGCTGCGCGGTGCACGCAGCCAACAGGCTTGAAGAACGCGGAGCGGGCCCGCCGGCCCTGTCCCGCGCCGCGCGCCAGTCTCAGGCGCGCGGCGGTTCCGGCGTGTACTGTCCCAGCAGCCCGGCGACCCAATCGATGAACACGCGCAGCTTGGCGCTTACGTGCCGGTTGGGCGGAAATGCCACGTACATGGGCATGGAATCCAGGCGCCAATCCTCGAACAGCGGCACCAGCTCGCCGCTGTCGACGTGGGCGCGGGACATGTAGTCGGGCAGCCAGAGCACGCCCAGCCCGGCCAGGCCGGCAGCCAGATAGGCGTTGCCGTCGTCGACCGCCAGCACGTAACGCCCCTGCACCTTGAGGCTTTCGCCGCCGCGGCGCATGGCGTACGGCAGAGCCTTGCCGCTGCGCGCCCACAGGAAACCCACGATGCGGTGGTGCGTATCCTCGAGTTCGCGCGGGTGGACAGGCGCGCCAGCGCGCTTCAGGTACTCAGGCGCCGCATAGACGCCCAGCCGCAGGTCGCCCACGCGCCGCGCCATCAGCGACTGATCGGTAAGTTCGCCGCCGCGCACCACGCAATCGACGTTCTCGCCGATCAGATCGACGATCCGGTCGCTCACGCCCATGTCCAGCTGGATGTCCGGGTATTGCGCATGGAACGCCGGCAATGCCGGCACCAGGATCATGCGCGCCAGCGGGCTGGGCACGTCCACCCGCAAACGCCCCCGTGGCACCGCCGAGGCGCCGGACAGGCTGGTCTCGGCATCGTCCATATCCGCCAGCAGCCGCAGCACGCGCTCATAGTAGGCGGCGCCGTCGGCCGTCACGTTGACCTTGCGTGTGGTGCGGTTCAGCAGCTTGACGCGCAACCGCGCCTCGAGCTGCTGCACCAGTTGTGTCACGCTGGTCTTGCTCATGTGCAGGGTTTCGGCCGCCTTGGTGAAGCTGCCGGTTTCCACCACGCGGGCGAAAGCCTGCATCGCGTCGAAACGGTCCATCTCTGCTCCCGCTCTTCCAGATTATTTGGATTTTACAAACAGTGATGGACGGACTTGCCCGTTTATCGCGGCGGCCGGGCCGCCTACAGTCCCTGCATCGTTAACGCCGGGCCGCAAGCGGCCCAGAGATGGAGATAGCCATGACCCAACGCGACGTCGTTTTTCCGCCCGGGCGCCAAGCCCTGTATGAACGCAACCGCTATTCCCCCGCGATCCGCTCCAACGGCTTCCTGTTCGTCTCGGGACAGGTGGGCAGCCGCGAAGACGGCACGCCCGAACCGGACCTGCAGGCACAAGTCCGGCTTGCGTTCCGCAATCTGCAAGCCGTACTGGCGGCGGCCGGCTGCAGCTTCGACGACGTGGTCGACGTGACGGTGTTCATGGTCGATCCGGCGTCCAAGTTCCAGACCATCTGGCAGGTCGTGCCGGAGTACTGGGGCGAGGCGCCGCATCCGACGCTGACCGCGGTGGGCGTGACCTGGCTTTACGGCTTCGACTTCGAGATCAAGGTGATCGCGAAACTGCCGCAACCAGCCCAGGGCTGATCCGGGCCACCGCGCTCACACCACGCCGACCCGGATCACCCCGGCTATGGTCTGCGCCGCCTGCTGCAAGGCGGGCACCATGTCGGCCTCCAGCCGGTTCCCTTCCACTTCCGGGGTAGCCACCGATATCCCCACCGACAACAGGCGCGAACCGGCCTGCGGCACGGGCACGGCTACCGACACCTGGTTGCTGTCCGGATAGTCGAACCGGGTCCACTGCCCCGGCGCCAGGCGCAAGCCGCCGGCCAGCGCGCTGGCCGGCGGCAGCACGCTGCCCACCCGCAAGTTCATCACCACCAGGCGGCGGCGTTCGGCCGGCGCCATGGCGCGGCCGATGATGATCACGCCCTCGGGGTTGGCCTCGCCCAGGTTCGACGTGCCCGAATAGGCGTCGGCCAGGTTCTGCAGGATCTCCTGCACGGCATCCGTCACGCCCAGGCTTTCCATGGCGGCGAACCCCAGTTCGAAGACCTGCGGCGTGAGCCGCCAGCGGCTGTCTTCGCGCGCGGTGTAGCCCTCTTCTTCCAGCGTCTGCAAAAACCGCAGCACGGTCGCATGCGGCAGGTCGACCGCGCGCGCCAGCTCGGCCAGCGTCGGCCGGCCGTTGCCGCGGAAGGCCCGCATGATGGATAGACACCGCTGAATCGATCTATTATTCTTCAATCGTTCACCTGATAAACGTATTGATCACTAGGTGAACAATACACATAAACGACGCTCCCGGCAAGACCGGCGAGCCCGGGAAGGAGACATATCTATGAAACGCATCGCACTCGCCTTGGCGGCGGGTCTCGTGTTCTGTACGGGATCCGCCGCAGCGCAAGCAAGCTGGCCCTCTCAGCCGGTCAAATGGATCGTGCCGTACCCGCCGGGCGGATCGACCGACATGCTGGCCCGGTTGGTCAGCCACAAGCTCGGCGAGCGGCTGGGCCAGCCCGTCATCGTCGAAAACAAGGCTGGCGCCGGCGGCAACATAGGCACCGATTTCGCGGTCAAGCAGCCGGCCGACGGCTACACCATCGTAATGGGCAATATCGGCCCCATTTCGATCAACCCCGCCCTCTACCCGGACCTGCCCTACAAGCCGCAGCGGGACCTGGCGCCCGTCACGATGCTGATGAGCGTGCCCAACCTGCTGGTGGTCAATCCCTCGCTGCCGGTGCGCTCGGTGCAGGAGCTGATCGCCTACGCGAAAAAGTCGAAAGCGCCGCTGGACTACGCCACGCCCGGCGCGGGCACCTCGCTGCACCTGGCGGGCGAACTGTTCGCCGCGTCGGCGGGCGTGCGCCTGACCCACGTGCCCTACCGCGGCAGCGCGCCGGGCCTGAACGACACGGTGGCGGGCCACGTGCCCATGATGTTCGACAACATGCCCTCCGCGCTGCAACTGGTGAAGGCCGGCAAGCTGCGGGCGCTGGCGATCACCAGCACGGCGCGTTCGCCGCAGCTGCCCGACGTGCCGACGATGGCCGAGGCCGGCCTGCCGGGCTACGAGATCGCCGGATGGTTCGGCGTGCTGGCCCCCGCGGCCACGCCCAAACCCATCATCGAACGCCTGAACAAAGAGCTGCTGGCGGTGCTGGCCATGCCCGACGTGCGCGAGCAGATAGGCGCCATGGGCGGCATCATTTCAGCCGAAGGGCCGGCCGACTTCGGCCGCTACATAGCGGCGGAAACCGACAAATGGGGCGCGCTCGTCAGCAAGGCGCAGATCAAGCTTCAATAGGCAAGGAGACAAGCATGACCACGTATCGCCATCTGGAAACCCAGCCGATCGCCGGCGCGCTGGGCGCCGAAATCCGCGGCATCGACCTGTCGCGGCCGCTGTCGGACGATCAGTTCGACGACGTGCGCAACGCGTTGCACGAGCATCTGGTGGTTTTCTTCCGCGACCAGCAACTGACGCCGCAACAGCACATCGATTTCAGCTCGCGCTTCGGCGAACTGCTGGAAGTGCCGTTCGTGCGGGCGCTGGAAGGACACCCCACCATCCTGCCCGTGATGAAGGGCCGTGCGGAAACCACCCGGCGCCTGTTCGGCGGCCTGTGGCACACGGACATGAGCTACGCCGAGGAGCCGCCGCTGGGCTCGGCGCTGTACGGCCGCGTCATTCCGCCCTATGGCGGCGACACCATGTGGGCCAATATGTACCGGGCCTATGACGGGCTGTCGGACCGGCTCAAGCAGATCCTGGACGGACTGGGCGCGGTGCACAGCGCGGTGCGCTCCTATGGCGCGGGCGGCGCGGTGGTGAACAACGGCGATCCGGCGCACAAGATGGACGTGCGCACCGACGGCCGCGCCACGAGCGAGGTGATCCATCCCGTGGTGCGCGTGCACCCGGCGACCGGCAAGAAAGCGCTGTATGTGAACAGCACCTATACGCTGCGCTTTGACGGCATGACCCAGGAAGAAAGCGAGCCCCTGCTGCAGTTCCTGTACCGCCACGCGGCGCGGCCGGAGTTCACCTGCCGCTTCCGCTGGGAGCCGGGTTCGCTGGCGCTGTGGGACAACCGCTGCACCCAGCACCTGGCCATGAACGACTACGACGGCTTCGACCGCGAGATGCACCGCACCACGATCTCCGGCGACCGGCCGATCGCGGTCGCTCGCTGAGCGGCCGGGCTGGTCAGCCGGAATGGCTCAACGCGGCGGCTTCAGCGGCAAGAGCCGCCGATAGCCCGCCGGCAGCGGCTGGGCCGCGTGCTCCGCGACAGTGCGCGCCAGCCGCTGCGCCAACTCCGGCGGAAACGGCTTGGCGCGCCGCGTTTCCAGGTCCACGTGCAGCGACAGCTGCTCCATCGTGGCCGCGACATAGCCGTCGCGGGTCTGCATCAGCTCCATTAGGCACAGCAGGCGCTTGTCGTCCGCTTCCAGCAGGCGGATGCGCAGCGCCAGCGGATCGCCCGCCAGCACTTCGCGCAGATAGGCCACGTGCACATTCATCGTGTAGATGCCGCAGCGCGTGGCTTCGGTGTAATCCAGCCCCACCCCGACCTCGCGCAGCAGCTGGAAGCCGACGCGGTCGAATATGCCCACGTAATGGGCCGCATTCATGTGGCCGTACTCGTCGATCCAGGCGGGATCCACGCTCAGGGTCGTGGACGGAAGGGCTGATGTCATGGTTTCCTCGGCAGCGGGGTTGTAATCAGCCCATGACCTTAGCCGACGCCCGCAGGCGGATCAATGCCTGCGTCTTCGCGGCGGAAAACAAGCCGAAGGCCGTATATCCCACGCACCGCACGCCAACCATTGCACTAATCCCTCACGCCAGCCGGCGCCGGCCGGACGGACGAGGCTGCGGCTCGTCGCCAAGAATATGGTCCATACGCGCACCGCCACCTTGCCGATAGGCGAACGGCGCCATATCCCGCACCCTGGCGGACAGGCGTAAATAGACAAGATCGCGTCTTGATTCTCAAGGCGACGCTGACAACGCGCAGGGGCGCGCGCTCGAGGTCGGGGAACCAAGATGAATATCCTGCTGGCGTTCGCGCCGTTCATCGTGTTTGTCATCATTGAAAGGACCGTCGGCGTGCTGGAAGGACTTGCAGCCGGCACCTTTGTATCCGCCGGGCTGGTGCTGCGCGACTGGCTCAGCCCCGAGCGGCGCATCAAGATCCTGGAGACCGGCACGCTGCTGCTGTTCACGGGACTGACCCTGTATGCCCCGATGGCGGACGGGGATTCCTGGACGATCGCCCAGGCGCGCCTGCGGGTCGACGCCGGCATACTCGCCCTGGTGTTGCTGACCCTGGCACTGCGCCGGCCGTTCGCGCTGGAATATGCGCGGGAAAAGGAACCTGAATACGTCTGGAAGAACCGCCGCTACGCCCGCATGAACTATGCCGTCGCCGTGGCCTGGGCGCTGGCCTTCGCGACCATGGTGGCGGCGGACGCGCTACTGCTGTACAGGCCGCAGCTGCCGCAGGCCATCGCGATCGCCGTGACGGTGGCGGCGCTGGCCGGAGCGATGAAATTCACCGCTTGGTATCCAGACAGGGTGTCGGCTACAACACTCAGGTAAGCCACCCGGGAGACCATGATGCCCCCTCCAGGAAACGACGTGGAAGTCGCGCTGGCGACCCAGGCCAGCGACGCGCTGGTCGCGGCGTTCGCGCGCCTCTTGCCGCAACTGTCCAGGACCGCCCCGCCGCTGACGCGCGAGGCGCTGGATGAAATCATCCGCTCGCCCTGCAACCACCTGTTCATCGCCACCCTGGGCAGCGACAGGCGCATCGTCGGCACGCTGACGCTGGTGCACTTCCGCATCCCCACGGGCATGCGGGCGTGGATCGAGGACGTGGTGGTGGACGAACAGGCTCGCGGCCTGAAAGTGGGCATGGCGCTGACGCACGCGGCCATCGTCAAGAGCCGCGAACTCAAGGCCAAGACGCTGGACCTGACCTCCAACCCGAGCCGGCTGTCCGCGCACCACCTGTACGAATCCTCGGGCTTCGTGATGCGCGATACGCGGGTGTACCGGCACCAGGGCTGAAGCTGCTACTGGAAGTGGTAGCGTTCCCGATAGCCCACTGGCGACATGCCGCAATACTTGCTGAAGATGTCGCGGAAGGCCTTGGTGTCGTTGTAGCCGACTTCGTACATGACTTCGGCCACGCTCTTGCGCGAGGTTTCCAGGCGCTTCTTGGCGGCTTCCACGCGCACCCGCTGCACGTACTCGACGATGCTGTTGCCGGTGGCCTGGCGAAAGCGCCGCTCCAGCGTGCGGCGTCCCATGGCATGGCGGCCGGCCAGTTCCTCGACGGTGATTTTTTCCGTGTAGCGGCCTTCGATGTAGTTCTGCACCGCGCGCACGACCTCGTCGGCATGGGCTTTCTGTCCCACGAACACCGCGAACGGCAACTGGCTCTGGCGGCTCCAGTCGAGCTGGAAATACTTGGCGCACCAGATGGCAGTGTCGCGGTCGGTGTATTTTTCGATCAGGTGCAGCACCAGGTGCGCGGCGGAGAACGCGCCGCCGCTCGTGTAGATGCCGTTGTCCGCCATGACCACGCGGTCGCTGACCCATTGCACGTTGGGAAACAGGCTGGCGTAGAGGTTCTGCGCCACCCAATGGACCACCGCCTGCTGACCGTCCAGGACCCCGCCCGCCGCCAGCAACGCCGCGCCCATGCACAGGCTGGCGACTTCGCCGCCCTCGCGATGATGGCGCGACAGCCATTCGATCAGTTCGCGGTTGGACAGCACCGCGTCGGACACCGAACCCAACAGCGGCGGCGCGATGCAGATGTCGATGTCGTGGGCATCGGCCAGCACCATGTCGGCCTGCACCGTGATGCGGCCCTGGTCCAGGCGGACTTCGCGGGTCAGGGCCAGGGTGCGCACCGTGAACCTGGGTTCGCGCCCGTGCGCGGCCAGGTACTCGTTGGCGACCAGAAAGCCGTGCCTGGCGGTTTCCAGCGAGGCGATGTTCGCCCCCAGGGGCAGTAGGAAGGCGACGTTTTTCATCCTGCAAAGCATACCCCCGCAGGCTGTCGCAATCCACCCTCAAGATTGTCGCAATCGCCTATCTGAAATCGCCGCCGATCCCGATACAGTGATACTTACCGGAATACGATCCGGGCCGCGCCAGAGGCGGCTTGCGGGCGCCCTGGCGTGGAACAGAACAACATGGATCAAAGGAGTTACTGATGGAAAAGTATGTAGACGGATTCCTGCTGCCCGTGCCCAAGGCCAACCTCGAAACCTACCGGAAGATGGCGCAGCAGGCGCAGGCGGTGTGGCTGGAGCACGGCGCCCTCGACTACCGCGAATGCGTGGCCGAAGAGATCGACAAGGAAGGTTTCGCCGCGTTCAGCGCCGCGGCCGGCGCGCGCGAGGACGAAACGGTGGTTTTCGCCTGGATCACCTACGCCAACAAGGCGGACCGCGACCGGATCAACGCCAAGGTCATGTCGGACCCGCGCCTGGCCGAGAACTGCTGCGAAGGCGTGTTCGACTTCAAGCGCATGTGCTGGGGCGGCTTCACCACGCTGGTCGGCAACTGAAACAGCGACGCAACCTCCCCGCCCCTTATTGAACAATCTGGAGACACCTCATGGCTAACCCTGCAAGCAAACCCATACCCGAAGGCATGCACACGCTCACCCCGCACATCGTGTGCGAAGGCGCGGCGCAGGCCATCGACTTCTACAAGAAGGCCTTCAATGCCGAGGAACTGGCGCGCCTGCCTGGCCCCAACGGCAAGATCATGCATGCCGCCATACGCATCGGCGATTCGGTCATGATGCTGATGGACGACTTCCCAGAATGGGGCAGCCTGGGCCCGAAGGCGCTCAAGGGCACGCCCGTCACCCTGCACCTGTACGTGGCCGACGTGGACGCCGCCATGAAACAGGCGGTGGCGGCCGGGGCCCAGGTGACCATGCCCGTGGCGGACATGTTCTGGGGCGACCGCTACGGCCAGGTGGTGGACCCTTGCGGGCACCGCTGGTCCATCGCCACGCACAAGTTCGACCTGACGCCGCAGGAAGTTCAGGAGAACATGGCGAAGATGGGTCCGATGGAAGGCTGCGGCGACCCTTCAAAGAAACAGGGTTAAGCGGCCGGCTGCGGATACGGCCCCAGGAAATCCAGCTTGCCGATCTTCACGCCCGCGTGACGCAGGATGGCGTACGCCGTCGTGACATGGAAGTAGAAGTTCGGCAGCGCGAACGTCAGCAGATAGTCGTCGCCGCGGAATTCCTGCTTGAAGTCGCCGAACGCCAGCGACACCTTGCGGCCTTCGGCGCCGTCCAGCCGATCCGCCGCCACGCCCTGCAGATACGCGAGGGTGGCGGCGATGCGCTGCTGCAATTGCTCGAAGGTGGTTTCCTCGTCCGGAAATTTAGGCGCTTCCACCCGCGACAGGCGCTGCACCGCAAACTTGGAGGCGTCGCTGGCGCGCTGGATCTGGCCGCTCAGCGGATACATGTCCGGCGCCAGGCGGGCATTGATGAGTTCAGCCGGATCCATGCCGGCGGCGGCGGCGTGGTCGGCGGCCTTTTGCAGCAGCGCGGCCAGCACGTTCAGGCCGCGGACGAAGGCAGGCACGCTGGCCTGGTACATGGAAAGTGACATGGCGGGGACTCCGGACAGGGACGAGACGACTGGCGCGGAACGCGCCGGCGCGCCGGGAATACGTTGATCTTACTGCCGGGGCTGTTGCGCGCCGCGCGGGCGGACCCTGGCCTATTCCGCCTGCCCGCCGGCCGCGCGGCGCTGCGTCTGGAAGAAACGCCAGATCAGCGCCGAGGCGTCCGGCCCGCTACGCGCGTGATAGCGCACCGAGGCGTCGCCGCCGCTCCAGGCATGTTCCAGCAGCGTGATTTCGCATAGCCGCAGCACCGTGCGGCTGCCTCGCAGCATGTCGACGCGGCGGTAGGATTTATCCGTGCCCAAGCCCAGCACGCGCTCGACCGGCACGCTTTCGGGCGGCAGATCATTCACGGCGCGGAACTGTTCGAACAATTGTTTGGCATTGCGCGGCGCCACCGTCGGATCCAGCTGTCCCTGCAGAATCATGGCGGGCATGCCGAGCCGGAAGACCGCCGGATCCGCGACCTTTTCCAGCAAGGGCAGCAGCGGCTTGAGTGCGCCGCGCCGCATCGTGCCGATGCCGCCGGTGGCGCTGTGGGCGTCGCCCGCCACCGGCCCGGAATGCATGGCCACGGCGGCAATCAGGCGCGGATGGCGCAAGGCCACCAGCGCGGCCATGCCGGCCCCGGCCGACAGGCCCGCGATGTAGACGCGTTCGGGATCCAGCGCATGCCTGGCGCATTCCGCGCGGATCAGCGCGGCGATCAGGTCGGCTTCCGCCCCGCCGTGCGCGTCGTCCGGCTGGAACCAGCGCCAGCAGCGCTGCATCTGACGGGTCATGGACTGCTGCGGGTACAACACCATGAAGCCGCCCGCGTCGGCCCATTGGTTCATGCGCGAACCGCGGGCGAACGACAGCGCCGTCTGCCTGCAGCCATGCAGCATCACCACCAGCGGCATGCCGGCGCGCGGCGCGGCAGCGGGCGTGTAGCGCGCGTAGGTAAGGCGGCGGCCCTGGCCGTCGGAAAACTGGCGCGAGGCTTCCCAGCGGCCCGTCCCCAGCGAAGGCGCGGCGGCACTGCGGGACGCGGAGGCTGCGGCGGGCTTGGCCGTCCGGCGCTTGGGCGCGCCACGCTTCTTGGCAGCCTTGGGCGCGGCCATGCGCATTGCGGCGCGCTGCAGCTTGCCGATCTTCTTCGCGGCCTTGAAAAACAAATTGGTAAAACTGCGCGCCATTGCTAGGCCTCGGCCAGTAAACCTGCGTTTGCTTGCGCGCTGAATGTATCACAGAGTAACTTGCAGGCAGCGCTTTCGGGGCGCCGGCACGCCGGTCGATTTGCAGTAGATCAAACGGACATCGCGTCGGCCGCGGCCAGCCCGCTTGGCGCCTTGAGCCGCCGCGCCAAAGCGCCTAAGGTGTACACCTGAACCAACCAAGACGCATTCATGTTCCCCAACGACAGACCCCAGACCCTGGGCGAGGAAATCGCCAACTCCATCAGCCACGGCGTCGGCGCCGCGGCCGCCGTGGCGTCCGCCCCCATCCTGATCCTGGCCGCCGTGCGCCAGGGCGACGCCGCCTTCATTGCGGGGGCCGCCGTCTTCGCCGCGACGATGTGCCTGCTGTACCTGGCGTCCACCATCTATCACGCGCTGCCCAAGAGCCGCGCCAAGCAGCTCTTCAACGTGCTGGACCATTCCGCCATCTATCTGCTGATCGCGGGCACCTACACGCCCTTCGCCCTGGGCGCCCTGCGCGGGCCCTGGGGCTGGACCCTGTTCGGCCTGGTCTGGGGCATGGCCCTGCTGGGCGTGGGGCTGAAAGCCAGCAAGCGGCTGAACCGCCCGGCCATCTCCACGGGCCTGTACCTGGCGATGGGCTGGCTGGTGATCATCGCGGTCAATCCGCTGATCGAGCGCGTGCCTACCGGCGGCCTGTGGTGGCTGGTGGCCGGCGGGTTGGCCTACACCGGCGGCGTGGTGTTCTTCGTGCTGGACAACCGCTGGCGCTACAGCCACTTCATCTGGCATCTGTTCGTGCTCGCCGGCACGGTGTGCCACTTCTTCGCCGTGCTCTGGTACGCGGCCTGAAGGCCGCCCGCGCGGCGGATCAGCCGCGGCCCGGGCCCTTGGGCTGCGGCATGGCCAGCAGGCCGCGCTTCATCAGCGGTTTCACGCCGGGCACGAGCAGCCCGCCGCCGAACAGCAGATCGCGCCACAGCCCCGGCCCCGAGGCCTGAAAACAAGGCGTCAGCGCGCGGCTGAGCGTCTGGTACAGGCGCGAAGGCAGCAGCCGGCTGCGGGCATAGCGCGCCGGTCCCGCGGCGGCGCCGTGCTGCCCCAGGGCCTGCGCCAGCGCCAGCGCATCCAGCACCGCCAGCGTCGTTCCCAGGCCCAGCTGCGGGCTCATCGCGTGGCCCGCGTCGCCCACGGCGCAATACGGACCCGAAGCCAGTCCGCGCGGCCAGGTGTGGCGGTAAGTGGCCACAGCCAGGTCCTCATGCCGCGAGATCTGATCGACCACCGGCGCGGCCTCCGGCCACAAGGACAGCATGCGGTCCTTCCAAGCGCCGATGGGCGCGGCGCGCCAGGCCGGCAAGGCGTCGTGCCGGATGCTCCAGAACAGCGACAGGCGCACGCCCTGCGGGCCGATCTCGGTGGGCAGCAGGCCCATCATCTCGCGGGTGCCGCGAAACCGCTGCAGCAGTTGCGTCGCGCCGCTCCAGCCGGGCGTCCAGAACTGGCCCCACAACGCGCCCCAGGCATAGACGCGCGAACTGGCAGCCAGCCCGACCTGCTCGCGCAGCGCGGAGGCGGCGCCATCGGCCACCACGAACACGTCGAAACTGGACTCGGCCCGGGCCTCGCCCGCGCCATGCGTCACGTGCGCCCTGCCCTCGCGGGTCGCCAGCGTCGTGACCGGACAGCCGAACGAGAACTCGACGCCCGCGCGCCGCGCGGCCTCGAACAGCACGCCGCCCAGCGCTGCCCGCGTCACCGCCCGCGCGCCGTCGCCGACGTAGTCGATGTCCACGACCCGCCAGCCGCGATGCGACAGGCCCAGCAAGCGGTCGATCGGCGCGCCCACGTTCAGCGCCGCGACGTCCACGCCCAGCGCCGCCAGCGCGCGCACGCCGGGCGGCTGCAGCAGCAGTCCCGCGCCCAGCGTGGTGAAGCCCTGGTGCTTTTCGAAGACGCGCACCTGATGGCCGGCTTGCGCCAGCGCCAGCGCGGCGGCCAATCCGGCGCTGCCCGCGCCAGCGATGCCGATGGATAGCGGCGTATGCGTATTGGTCATGGAATGGCGTAGCCCGGCGGCCAGAAGTAGCCGCCACGAGAGCCGGCATAGTACCAACCGCCCTCAGCCTTCACGCAGATACCCCGTGGGCGGGCGGCCCAGCACCCGCCGGAACATCGTGGAAAACGCCGCGGGACTCTGGTAGCCAAAATCCAGCGCGATGGCGGTCACCGAGTCGCCCGAGGCCAGCCGCGACAAGGCCAGCACCACGCAGGCGCGCTGGCGCCATTCCGAAAACGCCATGCCCGTCTGCTGACGGAAATGGCGGCTGAACGTGCGCGGACTCATGTGCAGGCGCCCGGCCCAAGCCTGCGGCGCGGCGCGCGCATCCGGCGCGGCGATGAAGGCCTTGCACAAGGGCGCCAGGCGCCTGTCGCGCGGCAGCGGGATGTGCAGGGGCAGCACCGGCGCGCGCTCGACCTCGTGCAGCAGCAAGGACGCCAGCGCGCCGTCGCGTCCTGCTTCATCGTAGGCCGCCGGCATGTCCACCGCGTCCAGCAGCAGCTGGCGTAGCAGCGGCGACACCTCGATCACCTCGCAGGCCTCGCGGTCCGCGCGCGCCGCTCCGGGTTCGATATAGGCGCTGCGCGTGCTGACGCCCAGCATGCGGACCTGATGCGCCACGCCCGCCGGGATCCACACCGCGCGCTGCGGCGGTACCACCCAGTTGCCGTCGCGCGTGACCACGTGCATGACGCCAGTGGCGCCGTAAAGCAGTTGGGCGCGGCGGTGCGCGTGGGCGGGCAGCAGCCGTCCGGGCGGATAGTCGTTGCCGATGGCGACGACGGCGCGGTCCAGGCGGTCATAGCGGTCGATGTGGGTATTGCGCATCGCGTTGGGAGCCGCCGTCGCGGCGGCATGTCGATTGGCCGAAACTCGAACATTATTGTCTCATCCTCGAAAGCGGGCCATGGCCGGCTGCCGTATCGTGACGCTTTCCCTGGAAGGACGCAGCATGCTTTATCTGGTTCTGGCCCTGTTCGGCTGCTTGAGCGGCGTGACCACCGTGCTGTTCGGTTTTGGCGGCGGCTTTGTCGTGGTGCCTGTGCTGTACGCGGTGTTGACCGCCGCGCACGGCGCGCAAGACGCCATCGGCCTGGCGGCCATGCACATCGCGGTGGCCACGTCCACCTGCGTCATGATCGTGAATTCGTTGGCGGCGACGCGCAAGCATCAGCGCGCCGGCAATATCCTGCGCGCCTACGTCTGGCCCCTGGCCGGCTTCATCGCGGCGGGAGCGGCGCTGGGCGCGCTGGCGGCTACCCGTGCCAGCGGCGACTTCGTGCGCTACGCCTTCATCGCCTACCTGGGCGTAACCATCCTGGATTGCCTGCTGCGCCAGGGCTTCATGGCGCAGGGCGACGAGCGGCCCCGGCCGCTGGAACGTGGCGCCCTGATAGGCGGCGGGGTGATCATCGGCGCGGTCGCGGCCTTCCTGGGCGTAGGCGGCAGCGTCATGACCGTGCCACTGCTGCGCCGCCGCGGCCTGCCCATGGCCAAGGCGGCGGCGATGGCCAATCCGCTGACGCTGCCGGTGGCGGTGGTGGGAACACTCGCCTACATGGCGGCGGCCGGCGGCCTGGCGGCCCCCTTGGCGCCCTGGATCGTGGGCTACGTCGACCTGCTGGCCTTCGCCGCGCTGGCATTGGGCTCGCTGGTCGGCATCCGCCTGGCCGCGCCGCTGATCCCGCGCATCCCGGACCGCCTGCACGCACGAGTCTACGTGCTGCTGCTGGCGCTGGTGATGCTGAGCATGTTGCTGCTCTAGGACCCGTCCCGCTTAAACCTAAGGAAACATCGCGGCCAGCAGCGACTACGAAACCGCGCAAAACGTTTCCGGCGCGCCCCGGGGGGCTCCCTCCCGAAGCGCGCGCGCATCCCGTGTCCTGCCGACACAGGAAAACACATCGCGAAACTTGCCCGCGCACCGGCCGTGTCGTCATCATGGCCCGACATTCAACCGGAACAAGGAGGTTTCATGCAGCGTTCCACTTATGCATTCCTGTCCGCCGCCGTGCTGGCGACGGCGCTGTCCGGTGCTCCCGCCCTCGCGCAACAGGCCAGCCAGGCGCAAGGCCAGACCCAGGCCCAACCGCGCATGGCGCCCGCGCCCGCGATCCAGCCGACCGACCAGCAATTGCAGCGTTTCGCTTCGGCATCGCAGAAGATTTCCGGCGTCGTCGACGAGTACCGCCCCAAGGTCGACGCCGCCAAGACGGATGCCGCCAAGCAGAAGGTCGTCGAGGAAGCCGACGCCAAGATGGTCAAGCTGGTGCAGGCCGACGGCCTGAGCGTCGACGAATTCAACGGCATCGGCCAGGCCATACAGCAGGACCCCCAGCTCAAGCAACGTTTGATGAGCATGGGCAAGGGCGCCCCCGCCGCGAAGTAAGGCTCCCCGAGAGCTAGTTGGCGCCATCCTCCCGTTAAGGGCGGATGGCGTTTTTTTGCTTCGCGACGGCCGTCGCCGTTCTGCCTTGCTTCACCCTGCCCGCAGCCGCCTTCAGCAAGCGCTGGAAAGTCGGGCATTGCGCATGGTTGGCGGCGGGACATACCGCGGCATGGCGCAAGCCCTGGCTCATCGCCCGCAGGCGCTTGATGGTCGCGTCTATGCCGTCGGCCTTGTCCAGCAGCAACTGCCTGTCCACCCGCAGCGCCCCCTCGGGCGAGAGCATGGCCTGGATCTCGTCCAGCGACAGGCCGCCTGCCTGCCCCAGCGCGATCAGTGCCAGTTGATCCAGCACGCCGGGCGCAAACCTCCGGCGCTCGCCAGCGGCGCTGACTGCCGTGATCAAGCCCCTGTTTTCATAGAACCGCAGCGTGGAGGCCGGCAGGCCCGTGCGCCGGGCGACTTCCGAAATATCCATGGCGCCCTCCTTGACTTGAAGTTGACTTTAACTTCTATGATGCCTGCAAACGATGCGCTCATCAATGAAAGGACAGGACATGGGATCGATGGAAGTGGCGGCAAAAGTGGTCTTGGTCGGAATCGGCGCGACCGTCGTGATGGACCTGTGGGGCATGATCCAAAAAGCGTTGGGCATGCCCACGCTGGGCTACGCGCTGGTTGGCCGATGGGCCGGCCACCTGTGCCGGGGCAAAATCGCACACGCCAACATCGGCCGGGCCGAGCCCATAACGGGCGAGTCGCCGCTGGGCTGGACGATCCACTACGCCGTCGGCTTGGCGTTCGCCGCGCTGCTGGTCGGCATCCAGGGCGCGGCATGGCTGCGCGATCCCACATGGCTGCCCGCCCTGGCCGTGGGCGTGGTGACCGTCGCCATGCCTTTTTTCGTCATGCAGCCCGCCATGGGCGCGGGAATCGCCGCGTCGCGCACGCCCACACCCTGGAAGAACCGCCTGCGCAGCTTGGCGACGCATGCGGTGTTCGGCTGCGGTCTCTATTTGTCCGCCGTCCTACTCAGGCTGGTGTGGAACTGACCGCGGATCGCGCCCAGGCTCCAGGCGGCGCATCTATGATGAGGTCTGTTCGGAATACCCCGAGCCATAAAAACCTGGAGGAGTTGTGACCTTGACGGCAACAGAAGCAAGCCGGCTGACGATCCGCCGCGCATGCGTGGAAGATGCCCCCGCGGTATTGCGGATCTTCGACGACGTGATCGCCTGGTTCGTGAGCATGGGCAACGAGGGGCAATGGGGCAGCGAGCCCTGGTCCACCCTGCCCAAGCGCATCGCGGGCGTGACCGAAGCCTGCGCGCTGCCCGGCGCCTGGGTCGCCGAGGAACCGGGAGGCGCCATCCACGGCGCTCTGGTGTTGGGCTCATCCATGCCTTATGTGCCTGCGGCGACCGAGCCGGAAATCTACGTGAGACTGCTGGTCGCCTCGCGCGACGAGCGCGCGCGCGGCCTCGGCCGGCGCTTGCTGGCCTTTGCCGATGACCAGGCGCGCGCCGCGAGCGTGGAGCGCCTGCGCGTGGACTGCTATGGCGGCGGCAACGGCGCCCTGGCGCGCTTTTACGAATCCTGCGGCTACGAACGGATTTCGACCTTCGACGTAAATGGTTGGCCGGGCCAATTGCTGGGCCGCACGCTGATCCGGCCCGACGCCGACAGGTAGCGCGCCAGGGAAGCCTGGGCCGTGCGGCTTGCGCAACCGGTTATCCTGTTTCCGGTTTCCCTCACCGACACGCAGAAGGAGCGCAGTATCTTGACCCCGGATCTCACTCTCTATGACCTGGCGGGCGCCGACGCCTCGCTGCGCTTCAGCCCGCATTGCTGGAAGACCCACATGGCCCTGGCCCACAAGGGCCTGACCGCCACGACCGTGCCCTGGCGCTTCACCGAAAAGGAAGCCATAGACTTTTCCGGCCAGAAGCTGGTGCCGGTGCTGGTGCACGACGACCATGTCGTCAGTGATTCCTGGCAGATCGCCTGCTACCTGGAAGACACTTTTCCCGAGCGGCCCTCCTTGTTCGGCGGCGCCAGCGGCCGCGCGCTGAGCCTGTTCGTGAATTCATGGTCGGACACCACCCTGGTGCCCACGCTGGCGCGGCTGCTGCTGCCCAGCATCCACGGCCTGATCCACGAAAAAGACCGGGACTATTTCCGCGCCACGAGGGAAAAGCGCTTCGGCAGGCTGGAAGACCTGCCCTCGGGCTATGACGATCAGGTTGCCGCATTGCGTTCCGCGCTGCTGCCCTTGCGGCAGATGCTGGGCAAGCAGCCCTACCTGGCTGGCGAGCAGCCGGCCTATGCCGACTATGCGGTGTTCGGCATGTTCATGTGGGCGCGCTGCACCAGCACGCTGGAACTGCTGGCCGGGGACGATCCCATCCACGCCTGGCGCGAGCGGCTGCTCGACGCGCACGGCGGCATGGCCCGCCGCGCGCCGATGGCGCAATCCTGAGACGCCCTCGTCCACGGCCTGCCTGCGCTGGCTGGCGCTAGGTCTTCAGCCGGTAGCCGGTCTTGAAGATCCAGCGCACGCCCACCAGGCAGGCCAGCAGGAACACCAGCGTCATGCCCACGCTGACTTCGACGCTGACGTCGGCCACGCCGTAGAAGGCCCAGCGGAATCCGCTGACCAGGTAGACCACCGGGTTGAACAAGGTGGCGGTCTGCCAGAACGGCGGCAGCATCTTGATGGAATAGAAGGTGCCGCCCAGGAACGTCAGCGGCGTGATGATCATCAGCGGGATGATCTGCAACTTCTCGAAGCCGTCGGCCCAGATGCCGATGATGAAGCCGAACAGGCTGAAGGTCACGGCCGTCAGCACCAGGAAGCCCAGCATCCAGAACGGATGCGCGACCTCGAACGATACGAACAGGCGCGCCGTGGCCAGCATGATCAGCCCCAGGATGATGGACTTGCTGGCGGCGGCGCCCACATAACCCATGACGATCTCCACGTAGGAGATGGGCGCCGAGTGGATCTCGTAGATGGTGCCCGAGAACCTCGGCATGTAGATGCCGAAGGACGCGTTGGCGATGCTTTGCGTCAGCAACGACAGCATGATCATGCCGGGCACGATGAAGGCGCCGTAGCTCACGCCGTCGATCTCGACCATGTGCGAGCCGATGGCGGAACCGAACACCACGAAGTACAGCGAGGTGGAGATCACGGGCGACAGCACGCTTTGCATCAGCGTGCGCCACGCGCGGGCCATTTCAAACAGGTAGATAGCGCGGATGGCGTAGAAGTTCATGATTGACCGTGCACCAGGCTGACAAAGATATCCTCGAGCGAGCTTTCCGACGAATTCAGGTCGGTGAATTCAATCTCCAGCCGCGAGAGCTCATGCAGCAGCCGGGAGATTTCCCCGCCGCCCTGGTTGTCGTAGGTGTAGACCAGCTTGTGGCCGTTGTCGGAGAGTTCCAGCTGGAAGGCGTCCAGCGCCGTGGGGATGCCGGGCAGCGGCGCCTTCAGGGTCAGCGCCAGCTGGCGCTTGCCCAGCTTGGCCATCAGCGCGTGCTTCTCTTCGACCAGGATGATCTCGCCCTTGCGGATCACGCCGACGCGGTCGGCCATTTCCTGGGCTTCCTCGATGTAATGGGTGGTGAGGATGATGGTGACGCCGCTTTCGCGCAGCCGCCGCACCATTTCCCACATGCCGCGCCGCAATTCGACGTCCACGCCGGCGGTAGGCTCGTCCAGGAACAGGATGGCGGGTTCGTGCGACAGCGCCTTGGCGATCATGACGCGGCGCTTCATGCCGCCCGACAGCGCCATGATGCGGCTGTCCTTCTTGTCCCACAGGGACAGGTCGCGCAGCACTTTCTCGACGTAAGCGTGATCAGCCGGCTTGCCGAACAGGCCGCGGCTGAAGTTGACGGTATTCCAGACGCTCTCGAAGGCGTCGGTGGAGATTTCCTGCGGCACCAGGCCGATCTTGGCGCGGGCCGCGCGGAACTCCGTGAGTATGTCGTGGCCGTCGGCCAGCACGCGGCCGGCGGTGGGATTGACGATGCCGCAGATGATGCTGATCAGCGTCGTCTTGCCCGCGCCGTTGGGACCCAGCAGCGCGAAAATCTCACCGCGCTGGATGTCCAGGTTCACGCTCTTGAGCGCCTGGAACCCCGATGCGTACCGTTTGGATAGATCCTGAACTGAAATGACCGGCTGCACACGCGCCCCCGACTGGATGGATAGCCAGGGATTTTAACCGTCAAGCGTGACAGGCTTGTTCAGCGTGACGGAACAGTGTGTTTGGCGGGCTGATCAATCCCTGCTCAACGCCCCCAGCGCAGGACCAGCGGATCCAGGCGCCTTGCGGTCTCAAGCAAGCCCTGGCGGACCTCCTCTCGCATGGCTGGCAGCGGGTGGCGCGGCGCCTCGCAAGCGATCACGCCGCCGGCCTTCATCAAGGCCTTGGCGCTGAGGATGCCGCCCTGCCGGTTTTCGTAGTTGATCAGGGGCAGCCAGCGCTCGTACAAGCGGTAAGCCTCGTCCCGCCTGCCGGCGCGGTGGGCCTCGATGATGGGACGCAGGCCGTCGGCGAAGCCGCCGCCGGTCATGGAGCCGGTCGCGCCCGCATCCAGATCGGGCAGCAGGGTGATGGCTTCCTCGCCGTCCCAGGGGCCCTCGACCGCCTCGCCGCCCAGCGCGATCAGGTCGCGCAGCTTGCTGGCCGCGCCCGCCGTCTCGATCTTGAAGTAGGCCACGTGCTCGATCTCGCGCGCCATCCGCGCCAGCGCCGCGGCCGGCAGCGGCGTGCCGGCCACCGGCGCGTCCTGGATCATGATGGGGATGTCCACCGCGTCGGACACGCGCTGGAAGAATCCCGTCACCTGTTCCTCGGACACGCGGATGGTCGCGCCATGGTACGGCGGCATGATCATCAGCATGGCGGCGCCCTGCTCCTGCGCGCGCCGGCTGCGCGCGGCGCAGACCTGGGTGCTGAAGTGCGTGGTGGTCACGATCACCGGCACGCGGCCGGCGACGTGCTCCAGGATGGTCCGCGTCAGGATTTCGCGCTCGTCGTCAGACAGCACGAACTGCTCTGAAAAGTTGGCCAGGATGCAGAGGCCGTCGACGCCCGAGTCGATCATGAAATCCACCGCGCGCTTCTGGCTCGGCAGGTCCAGCTCGCCGGATTCAGTGAAGGTGGTGGGCACGACCGGGAATATGCCGCGATAGCGCGGGTTCTGATAGGTAGCCATGTTTATTCGATGATGTTGAAGTCTTTGAGGTATTCCGTCTTCAGCGTCAGGCCCAGGCCAGGCTTGTCGTCGTCCAGATCGATGAAACCTTCCTTGGCCACCGGCTCGCCGTCGAAGATGTAATAGAACAGCTCGTTGCCGACCTCCACGTCGAACATGGGGAAGTATTCGCTCATGGGCGAGGCCAGCGTGCTCATGGTCAGGTGGTAGTTGTGCATCTGGCCGGCATGCGGCACGACCGGCACGCTGTAGGCCTCGCACAGCGCGTTGATCTTGTGCGCCGCCGTGATGCCGCCCACGCGGTTGGTGTCGTACTGCACCACTGACACCGCTTTGCGGTCCAGCAGCTGCTTGAAGCCGTACAGCGAGAATTCATGCTCGCCGCCGGAGATTGGGATCGAGGTCAGCTGGTTCAGTTCCGCATAGCCGTCAATGTCGTCGGCGATGACGGGCTCTTCCAGCCAGCGCGGTTCGAACTTCTCCAGCTTGGGCAGGATGCGCTTGGCGTATTCCAGGTTCCAGCCCATGTAGCACTCCAGCATCAGGTCGGTGTCGTAGCCGATCACCTCGCGCACGGCCGCCACCGATTTCAGGTTTTCCGACACGCCCTTCTGCAGGTGCGCGGGGCCATGGCCGAAGCGCATCTTGAAGGCCGTGAAGCCCTGGTCCAGATAGGTCTGGGCCTCTTCCTGCATGGCCTTCAGGTCGGTGCGGTAGAGCTTGGAGTAGTAGACCGGGATCTTTTCCTTGGTGCGGCCGCCCAGCAGCTTGAAGACGGGCTTGTTCACCGACTTGCCCAGGATGTCCCAGATGGCCAGGTCGATGGCCGAAATCGCGGCCATGGTCACGCCCTTGCGGCCCCAGGCGTGGGTGGAGCGGTACATGCGCTGCCACAGGTATTCGTAGTCCCAGGGATCCTGCCCGATCACCAGCGGGGCCAGGTACTGGTCGATGATGGCCTTGGCCACGCGCGGCGCCAGCGCCACGTTGCCCAGGCCGACGATGCCGTCGTCCGTCTCCACCTCGACCACGGTCCAGCCGTGGAAGCGGAAGGTGCTCATGGTTTCCTGCTTGGAATACAGCAGGTCCATGGCGTTGGAGCAGAAGTTGCCCTGCGGCGGCACGGTCTTGCCGGTCCACTCGTAGACGCGGGCGCGGACGGATTTGATCTTCATGAGGATTTCCTGCTTGGAATAAGGGTATGGAATGAAAGCGGCGGATCAGCCCGCCTGCGTCCGCGCAGCGCGGTGCGACAAGCCCATGCGGCAGGCGATGAGGAAGGCCTGCCAGGTGGCGTCCAGATTGGCGCGGCCCTGGCCGGCGATGTCGTAGGCGGTGCCGTGGGCCGGCGTGGTGATGGGAATGGGCAGGCCGCCCTGCACCGTCACGCCGCGCGAGAAGCCCAGCAGCTTGATCGCGATCTGGCCCTGGTCGTGGTACATGGTGACGATGGCCTGGAACTCGCCGGCCTGCGCTTTCAGGAAGATGGTGTCGGCGGGGAACGGGCCCTGCACCGGCAGCCCCTCTTCGTTCAGCTGCCGCACGGCCGGCGCGATGATGTCCACCTCTTCGCGGCCGCAGGTGCCGCCGTCGCCGCCATGCGGATTGAAGGCCGCCACCGCCACGCGCGGCTCGGCAATGCCGTTGGCCTGCAACGAACGGTAGATCAGCCGCGTCGCGGCCTTGATGCCGTCGATGCTGAGCGCCGCCGCCGCGTCCTTCAACGGGATGTGCGAGGACACGCGCGAAGTCCACAGGTCGCCCAGCGTATTGAACTCGCAGAAGTAGCCGGTCACGCCCAGGTACTGCGCGAAGTGATGCAGCTCGTCGTCATGCCCCAGGCCGCCCAGCTTCATGGCGTACTTGTTCAGCGGCGCGAAACAGATGGCGTCGACGTGGCCATCGCGCGCCGCGTCCATGCAGGCATTGAGCACCCGCAGCACCGACGCGCCGCCCGCCGCCTCGGCCTGGCCGACATGCACCTGGCCGGGTTCGATGGTGTGCATCCCCAGCCAGGCGGGTGCGCCGCTGTCCGGCCGGCCGCGCACCGCCTCGATGCTGTCCACGGCTTGCGTGGCGACCTGCACGCCCGCGACCCGCTGGCCTTCGCGCCACAACCACTCGTCGCCCACCAGCACGATATTCGCCAGCTGTGTGGCTTCGGGCCTGGCCAGAAGGCGGGCGATCAGTTCGGCGCCGATGCCGGCGGGGTCGCCCAGGGTCAGGGCGATGACGGGTTTCTGCTGCGTGCTCATGTCAGGGTCATTCCACGGAAATGTTGTTCTTCTTGATGATGCCGGCGTAGCGCTGGTTCTCGGCCTTGTGGAACTGCGCGAACTGCTCCTGGCTCATCGGGTTGATGTCGGCGCCGATCGCCTGCAGGCGGGCCTGCGTGTCGGGCAGCGCCAGGATGCCGTTGACGGCGTCATGGATGCGTTTCTGGTTGGCGGCGGGCGTGGCGCTGGGCATGTAGATGCCGTACCAGGCGCTCATTTCCACGCCGGGCACGCCGGCCTCGGCCATGGTCGGCACGTCGGGCAATTGCGCGTTGCGCTTGGCGCTCAGCACGGCCAGCGCGCGCACCTTGCCGCTCTTGATGTGCGGAATCACGGAAGACGCGGTCTCGAACGCGATCTGCACCTGGCCGCCAATCAGGTCCACCAGCGCCGGGCCGCTGCCGCGGTACGGGATGTGGGTCATCTGCACGCCGGTGGCGTCCTTGAACAGTTCCGCGGCGATGTGCTGGGTGCTGCCCGAGCCGCTGCTGGCGAAGTTGTAGGTGCCCGGCTTGCTCTTGAGCAGCGCGACCAGTTCCTGCACCGACCTGGCCGGCACGTCGTTGTTGACCACCAGGATGTTGGGCACCGCGCCCACGAACACCACCGGCGTCAGGTCGCGGTCGTTGTCATAGCCCAGCTTCAGCAGGTGCGGCGCGATGGCATGGGCGGTCGACACGCCCATCACCATGGTGTGGCCGTCCGTGGACTTGGCCGCCAGGTCGGCCGCCAGCGTGTTGGACGCGCCCGGCTTGTTCTCGACCACCACGGTCTGCTTGAGCAAGGGCCCGAGCTTGTCGGCCACGGCCCGCGCCATGGCGTCGGTGCCGCCGCCCGGGGCGGAACCCACCAGCAGCCGCAGGGGCTTGTTGGGCCAGTCGGCGGTCTGCGCCTGGACGGGCGCCAGGGCCGACAGGCACAGGGCGCCGGCCGCCATCGCGGCCAATAGCCGAGTCTTCATGGTTGTCTCCTTGGTTGATGTTTTTTTGCCCTTCGGATGAGCAATCTTTTGTGGGTCCATCTTAGAAAGAAGCTCTGTTTCCGTAAAATGAAACTTTTGCACCAACCGTTCACCTGAGGCGATCAATCATGGAACGCGCCATCCACGTCCCTTCCCTGCTGGCCCGGCTGCGCATGCGGCAGATCGTCCTGCTGCTGGCGATCGAGGAACGCGGCACGCTGCGCGCCGCCGCCAGCCAGCTCAACATGACCCAGTCCGCGGCCAGCAAGATGCTGCACGAACTGGAACTGGCCATCGGCCAGCCGCTGTTCGGACGGATCGGGCGCGGCCTGACGTTGACCGCGGCCGGTGAATGCGTGATGGGATATTTCCGGGGCATGCGCGGGACGGTGTCGTCCCTGGCCCGCGAACTGGAGGAACTGCGCCTGGGCAGTGCGGGCAAGCTGTTCATCGGCAGCATCATGGCGGCCTCGCCCGGCCACCTGACCGACGCCTTGCTGCGCCTGAAGCAAACCTATCCGCTGCTGGCGGTGGAGATCTCCACCGGCACCAGCGACCTGCTGATCGGCCGCATGAACGAGGGCAAGCTGGACGTGGTGATCGGCCGCATGCTGACCCTGTCGGACAGCCAGTACGTCTTTCGCCCGATCGGCGACGAGGCGCTCTCGGTGATCGCGGCGGTGGACCATCCGCTGGCCAGCCGCAAGCGCGTGAGCTTCGACGCCATGCTGGCCTACCCCTGGGTGCTGCAACCCCACGGCAGCCCGATGCGCGACGTGATCGAGCAAGAGTTCCGCTCGCACAACGCCAGCACGCCCAAGGGCTTGATCGAATCGGCGTCCATCCTGACCACGACCAACCTGGCGATGAAGTCGACGATGCTGGGCGTGATTCCGGAATCGGTGGCCAGCCGCTACGCGGCGCATGGGCTGTTGGCGATCCTGCCCTACGAGATCCGGCAGAGCCTCACGGCCTTCGGCAGCATCGTGCCGAGGGACCGGCCGCTGAGCGCGGCGGCGCGGCATTTCGTGGGTTTGCTGCATGGCGACGCGGCGGGTTGAGACCGCGCAAAAGCAGGGGAAAACGGCGCGCAGTACAGCGGAAAGCGGCTTGTGGCGCAGTACAATCGCGTGTTGCGCATCGCGCGTTTTTTACACCGAGGTCCGCCAGTGAGCGCACTGCCCGCCTGTCCGAAATGCCAGTCCGAATACACCTATGAAGACGGCGCTCTCTACGTCTGTCCGGAATGCGCGCATGAATGGTCGTCGCAGGCGGCCGAATCTTCCGACGAGTCGGCCCGCGTCTACCGCGATTCGGCGGGCAACGTACTGCAGGACGGCGACACCGTCACCGTCATCAAGGACCTGAAGCTCAAGGGGTCGGGCGGCGTGGTCAAGATGGGCACCAAGGTCAAGGGCATCCGCCTGGTCGACAGCGACCACGACATCGATTGCAAGATCGACGGCTTCGGGGCGATGAGCTTGAAATCGGAATTCGTGAAGAAGGTCTAGGGCCTGTTCACACGGCCCCCCGGGGCGCTGCCGCGCCCCGGCTACAGATCCTCGTCTTCCTCCGGCTTGGGCATCAGATACGCCGTCAGCGTGCTGGACAGTCCCGCCATCACCCACAGCACAAAGAACGACACGGTATAGAACCCCGTCCGCCCCGTCGGGACGTGGCCGAAGATCGCCACGTCCAGGGGATCGATCAAGGCGAAGATCAGCGCGCTCCCCGCCGCGGCCGCCATGAAGGACGGCCACAGGATCCACATCAATGATCGCAAGCCCATCTGTTGTACTCCCCGGTTACGGATTGGCGCTGGGCGCAACCTGCTCGATGACCAGGCCGCGCTTGACCACGCCTTCCTGGATCGGCTGACTGCTGAAGTTGGTGAAAGCGAAGTAGATCGTGATGAAGCAGCCTATCATGGCCGCGAACGGGCCGGCCATCAGGATCCAGGGCCAGGGTTCGCGGTACCAGGGCTTGGCGGCTTTGGCGGATTGGGAGGGGTTCATGGGCGTGTCCTCTTCAGTGCTCAATCGGGTACGTAAAAACTGGCGGGCTCGTCGGTCTCGACCTGACGCTGCTCGCCGTCCTGGCCGCGCGCGCGCAGCGTGATGGCATGGGCGCCGGGCTCGGCGCCAGCCGGCGCGCGGATGACCATGGGCACCAGCTTGTTGGCCGCCGCTTCGACGTCGACCGTGTCGGAGCCCTGCTGCCCGGTCATTACCTGCAGGCCGGGCATGCCGTCCGCCGAGAGCTGCAGGCGCATCGGCTGGTCGGACGTGTTGATGATCTGCAGGCGGTACACGTTTTCGATCATGCCGCCCGCCACTTCGCGTCCCAGCGCGCCGCGGTCGCGGATCACGTCCACCCGCAAGGGGTTGCGGATGGCGAGCGAAACCACGAAGGCGATGGCCAGCGCCAGGATCAGCGTGCCGTAGACCAGCACGCGCGGGCGCAGCAGATGGGAGCGCGCGCTCTTGGTGGACAGCCCGTCCTGCATGGCGCGGTCCGAGGTATAGCGGATCAGGCCGGGCTCGTACTGCATCTTGTCCATGACCTGTTCGCAGGCGTCGATACAGGCGCCGCAGCCGATGCACATGTACTGCAGGCCGTCGCGGATGTCGATGCCGGTCGGACAGACCTGCACGCACAGGCTGCAATCGACGCAATCGCCCAGCCCGGCGGCCTTGTGGTCCACCTTGCGCGAGCGGCCGCCGCGCGGATCGCCGCGGCGCTTGTCGTAGGTGACCACGAAGGTGTCGGGGTCCACCATCACGCTCTGGAAGCGCGCATAAGGGCACATGTACTTGCACACCGATTCGCGCATGAAGCCGGCGTTGCCCCAGGTGGCGAAGCCGTAGAACAGCATCCAGAACCACTGCCAGGGGCCGAGTTGCAGCGCGAACAGCTCATGGCCCAGTTCGCGGATGGGCGCGAAATAGCCGATGAAGGTGGAACCCGTCCACCAGGCCAGCGCGATCCACAGGAAATGCTTGGTGAGCTTCAGGCGCGCCTTGCGCCAGGTCCAGGGCGATTCGTCCAGGCGGATGCGCGCGACGCGGTCGCCTTCAACCTTGCGCTCGATCCACATGAAGATTTCGGTGTAGACGGTCTGCGGACAGGCATAGCCGCAGAACAGCCGCCCCGCCACCGCGGTGAACAGGAACAGCGCCAGCGCCGAAATCACCAGCAGCACCGCCAGGTAGACCACGTCCTGCGGCCACAGCACCAGGCCGAAGAGATAGAACTTGCGCGCGCCCAGGTCGAACAGCACGGCCTGGCGGCCGTTCCATTGCAGCCACGGCAGGCCGTAGAAAACCAGCTGGGTCAGAAAGACGAACGCGATGCGCCAGCGGGCGAAGATGCCGCTGACGGACCGCGGGTAGATCTTGCTGCGCACGCCCGCCAGCGTCTGCTCCAGGGTTTCCGTCCCGGGGCGCGGAGGCCTCACGTGCGGCCGCCAGGGCGGCGGGTCACCGTCAGGCGAATTGCCGACCCTTGCGGCTGACCCATCTTCCATTTGCTGCTCCCTGCTGTATGTCCAGTGATATGGGGGCCACGCCAGGCGCGGCCCCCATCCAAGCTCTGCAATGCTTTACTTCGTCGCCGTTGCCGGCGCGGCGCTTGCCGGCGCGGTGCTCACCGGCGCGGCGCTCGCCGTCGTTTCCGGCTTGTTCGACAGGCCCCAGACCCATGCCGTCAGGATCTTGATCTGCTCGGGCGTCAGGATGTCGCCATGCGCCGGCATGCGGTTGTCGCGGCCGTCAAGAATGGTCTTGACGATGGTGGCCTCCGAGCTGCCGTAGAGCCAGACGTCGTCCGTCAGGTTGGGCGCGCCCAGCGCCTGGTTGCCCTTGCCGTCGACACCGTGACAGGCCACGCAGTAGTTGGCGAACTCGCGCTTGCCGCGGAACACGCGCACCGGATCGGCCGTCAGGCCCGACAGCGAACGCACGTATTGCGCGATGTCGCCCGCGGTCTTGGCGTCGATCGCGGCCTTCCAGGGCGGCATCACGCCAACGCGCCCTTGCGTGATGGTCTGGGTGATGGCTTCGGGCGAACCGCCGTGCAGCCAGTCGCCATCAGCCAGGTTGGGGAAGCTGGGGCCGCCCTTGGCGTCCGAGCCATGGCATTGCGCGCAGGTGTTCAGGAACAGGCGCTGGCCGATTTCGCGGGCGCCCGGATCCTGGGCGATCTGCGGAATGTCCATGGTTTCGAAGCGCGCGTAGATCGGCCGCACGGCCTCGGCCATCTTGGCCTGCTGCTTGGCGACTTCCTCGGTGCTGCTGTAGCCCAGCTGGCCCTTGAATTCGCCCAGGCCCGGCATGAAGAACAGGTAGCCCAGCGCGAAAGCGCAAGCCAGCAGGTACATCCAGGTCCACCAGCCCGGCACCGGGTTGTTCAGTTCGGTCAGGTCGCCGTCCCAGACGTGGCCCGTGTCCTCGACCTTGCCATTGGCCGGCTTGGTGCTGAGCCAGCGGCGCTGCGTGTACAGCAGCCACACGCACCAGACCACGCCGCCCACGGCGACGATAGAGATGAAATATCCCCAGAAGCCATTAACGAAATCGCTCATGACCGATTCGCTCCATCTTGTTGTCCCTGCCCGAACTCATCGGGCAGTGCGAACGGCAGCATGGCCGATTCGCGGTTGGCGCTCTGGCGGCCGCGCGAGCAGGCCCACCAGACAATGCCGAAAAAAGTTGCCATCGAGACGGCGGTGACGATCGCGCTCAGGTAGCCCAGCATGATCAGCCTCCCGCCGCCGCGGGCGCGGCGGATTGTGCGGCCGGTTGAGTGGCGGATTGGACGGCCTTCTTGGCCTCTTCCGCCTTTTTGGCCTGCTCGGCCTGCTTGGCCTTGCGCACACCCACGCCCAGCCCTTGCAGGTAGGCGACCAGCGCGTCTTCCTCGGTCTTGCCTTCGATGGCTTTGGGCGCCCCGGCGATTTCCTCGTCCGAGTAGGGCACGCCCAGCTTGCGCAGGGCGCGCATGCGGTCGCTCACGTTCTCGCCGGTGATGACCGTCTTTTCCAGCCAGGGATAGGCGGGCATGTTGGACTCCGGCACCACCTTGCGCGGGTCGCGCAGGTGGATGCGGTGCCAGTCGTCGGAGTAGCGCTCGCCCACGCGCGCCAGGTCGGGACCGGTGCGCTTGGAGCCCCACAGGAACGGATGGTCGAACACCGATTCCGCGGCGATCGAGTACGAGCCGTAGCGCTGCACTTCCGCGGCCAGCACCCGCACCTGCTGCGAGTGGCAGCCGACGCAGCCTTCGCGGATGTAGACGTCGCGGCCCATCAGGCGCAGCGCGCTGTAGGGTTCGACGCCTGCGACGGGCTGGGTCGTGCTGTGCTGGAAGAACAGCGGCACGATCTGGACCAGGCCCGCGAAGGACACCACCAGGATGCTGGCGATGATCATCCAGCCGATGTTCTTCTCGAGCGTCTGGTGGGAAAAGAAACCAGATTTCTTGTTGGCCATGATGTCCTCGTCAAACAGTGGCCGGCACGGCGGTCGCGGGGACCGGCTGGCGTGCGGCATGGGGATCGTCTTGCGGAATGGCGGGGTTGACCGGCTGCGCGCCGCGCACCGTCATCCACACGTTCCAGGCCATGACGAACACACCCGACAGGAACAAGGTGCCACCCAGCAAACGGATCAGGTAGTACGGCACGCGCGTCTTCAGTTCTTCCACGAAGCTGTAGACCAGGGTGCCGTCGCTGGCGGTGTCGCGCCACATCAGGCCCTGCTGCACGCCGGCGATCCACATGGCGGCGATGTACAGCACCACGCCGATGGTGGCGATCCAGAAGTGCAGTTCGATGGCCTTGACGCTGTACATCTTCTCGCGGCCGTACAGGCGCGGGATCAGGTAGTAGAGCGAGCCGAAGGAGATCATGGCGACCCAGCCCAACGCGCCCGAGTGCACGTGGCCGATGGTCCAGTCCGTGTAGTGCGACAGCGCGTTGACCGTGCGGATCGACATCATCGAACCTTCGAAGGTCGACATGCCGTAGAACGACAGCGCCGTCACCATGAATTTCAGGATCGGATCGGTGCGCAGCTTGTACCAGGCGCCCTGCAGGGTCATGATGCCGTTGATCATGCCGCCCCAGGACGGCGCCAGCAGGATCAGCGAGAACGTCATGCCCAGCGACTGGGTCCAGTCGGGCAGCGAGGTGTACAGCAGGTGGTGCGGGCCCGCCCACATGTACGTGAAGGCCAGCGCCCAGAAGTGGACGATGGACAGGCGGTAGGAATAGATGGGGCGGCCGGCCTGCTTGGGCACGAAGTAATACATCATGCCCAGGAAGCTGGTGGTCAGGAAAAAGCCCACGGCGTTATGGCCGTACCACCATTGCACCATGGCGTCCTGCACGCCGGAGTAGGCGGAATAGGACTTCCACATCGACACCGGCATTTCGATGTTGTTGAAGATGTGCAGGATGGCGATGGTCAGGATGTACGAGCCGAAGAACCAGTTGGCCACGTAGATGTGCTTGGACCGGCGCTTGATGATGGTGCCGAAGAACACGATGGCATAAGCCACCCAGACCAGGGTGATCAGGATGTCGATGGGCCATTCGAGTTCGGCGTATTCCTTGCTGCTGGTGAAGCCCATGGGCAAGGTGATGGCGGCGGCGACGATGACGATCTGCCAGCCCCAGAACGTGAACGCGGCCAGCGGGCCGCAGAACAGGCGCGCCTGACAGGTGCGCTGGACCACGTAGTACGACGTCGTGAACAACGCGCTGCCGCCGAAGGCGAAGATCACCGCGTTGGTGTGCAGCGGACGCAGGCGGCCGTAGCTCAGCCATGCGGTATCAAAGTTCAGCTGCGGCCAGATAAGCTGCGCAGCCAGAAAAACGCCCACAGCCATGCCGACGATGCCCCACACTACCGTCATGAGCGCAAATTGCCTCACGATCTTGTAGTTGAAGGTGTCGGCCTTGCTTGCGATTGCGGCGCAATCGTTCATCGCCCTTCCCCTAAAGTTACAGATAGCTCCAGGCTGCAATGATGGGACTAGTCACTCAAGGCAGCGTTGATCTGGATCAAGCATCTGGTTACACGCTGGGGAACGCAGCGCCGGCGCAACGGGTCCACGCGCGAAATCAAGCGCGCCGTTCAGCCGCGGCTGGCGGGTCCGCTGTCGTCGTCGAGCAGGATGGCGCGGCCGGCGTCGTCGGTGTCGTCGTACTGGCCGTTGAAGACGGCCCACCACAGCGACACGCCGATGACCAGCACGAACAGCAAGGACAGGGGCAGGAGCAGGTAGAGAATGGTCATTGCGCCGCTTCCAGCGCGGCGGCGGGAGCCAGGCCGCCGGACCAATCGCGGCGGCACAGGCGCCACGAGTTGTAGGCGACCGCCAGCGAGGACACCAGCATGGTGATCGCGGCCAGCCACGGCGTGACCCAGCCGACCAGCGCCAGGGGCGTCATCAGCAGATGCCAGATGAGCGAGCCGTACAGGTTCTGGCGCGCGCGACGCCGCGCCTCGCCCAGCAGCTCGTCCAAGGCCGCGTCTGGCATGTGGGGATGGGCCGCCAGCGCCGAATGGGCGGAGGCCATGGCGGTGGGCACCGCCATCGACATGGCACAGGGGCAGCTCATCACCAGCAGCGCCACCATCACCGGGATGCTGTGCGCCGGATCGATATAGGCCCAGGCGGCCGCGGCGGCCAGCGCCAGCGCGACTTGGGCCATGACGAAGCGCGAGGCCAGCCGGTCGGCGCGCGCGCCCAGCTCCAGGCGCTGCGCCTCCACGCGCTCATGGCGCAATCCGCCCGCCGCGCCGCCAAAGGACTGGCGGGCGCATAGCTCCAGATAGCGCGCGGTCAGCAGGAAGGCCACGAACATCGTGACCGAATCGAAATACACCTCGCCCCGCCCCGTGTAGGTGGCGTGGACGCTGGGGATGAAGGCGGCGACGATGCCCAGGGCCACCGGCACGTCCATGCCGGCGCGCCCGTGGCGCAGATTGTCGCCCGCGTGGCGCCAGATCGGCCAGGCCGAATACACCACCACCGGCACGGTCAGCGCAAAGCTGGCCCAATTCATCAATACGATGGCCCAGTCCAGCGTTTCCAACGCATCGGCGGGCATGCTTTCATGCCGCAGGTAGCCGGGCCAGGCGAACATCATCACCTGCATCATCGCCAGCCACGCCAGCGACAGGCGCACCAGCGCATGGCGGCGCTGCTGGCGGTCGGCGGCGGACAGGCCGGCCGGGACGGCGAAGATCGATTTTGCTCGCATGCGCCGATGTTACTCAGCGCGTTACAAAGCCGCCTTGATCTGGATCAAGGCGGCTCCGGCGGGTTTGCCCCGGCAACGTGGGCGGGCTCAGCCGCACCCGCTGAGGGGGCCGGCCCACGGACGCGAGACTCAGGGCCGCTGACGGCGCAGCACGTCCACCACCGCCCGCATCAGGCTGGCCAGTTCGTCCTCGGCGATGGTCAGCGCCGGGGTCAGGTAGACCACGTTGCCGAACGGCCGCACCCAGACGCCGGCCTCGACCAAGCGCCGCTTCAGTCCCTCGCGGTCGGCGATGCCATCCAGCTCAACCACGCCGATCGCGCCCAGCACGCGCACGTCGCGCACCCAGGGCAGCTCGCGGCACGGCTCCAGGCCCACGGCCAGGGCCGCGGAGATCGCTTGCGCCTGCGCCAGCCGCGGTTCGGTCTCGAAGAGATCCAGCGAGGCGTTGGCCGCGGCGCAGGCCAGCGCGTTGCCCATGAAGGTGGGGCCGTGCATCAGCGCGTGCGAGGGATCGTCGGACCAGAAGGCCTCGAACACCTTGCTGCTGGCCACCGTGGCGGCCAGCGGCAAGGTGCCGCCGGTCAGCGCCTTGGACAGGGTCACGATGTCGGGGCGGATGCCGGCCTGCTCGAACGCGAACATCGTGCCCGTGCGCCCGAAGCCGGTGAAGATCTCGTCGAATATCAGCAGCAGGCCGTGCCGGTCGGCCAGGCGGCGCAGGCGCCGCAGCACTTCCGGGTCGTGCAGCAGCATGCCTCCCGCGCCCTGCACCAGCGGCTCGACCAGGATGCCAGCCAGCCGCGAGCCATGGGCTTCCAGGTGCGCCTCCAGCGCGGCCAGCTCCGCCTCGCTGCGCGGCAGATCGACGATGTCGTGCTCGGCCAGCATGCCCCGGTACAGACTGTGCATGCCCTCGTCCGGATCGCAGACCGCCATGGTGCCAAAGGTGTCGCCGTGATAGCCGCCGCGGAACGCCAGGAAACGGCTGCGGCCCCGCTCGCCCTGGTTCAACCAGAACTGCAGCGCCATCTTCATGGCGACTTCCACCGCCACCGAGCCGGAATCCGTATAGAAGACGCGGTCCAGTCCCGGCCCCAGCATGGCGGCCAGGCGGCGCGCCAGGTTCAGCGCCGGCTCATGGGTCAGCCCGCCGAACATGACGTGCGGCATGGCGTCCAGCTGCGCGCGGACCGCCTGGGCGATGTGCGGATGGTTGTAACCGTGGCAGGCCGTCCACCAGGACGCCACCCCGTCGATCAGGCTGCGGCCGTCGGCCAGTTCGAGCCGACTGCCGTGGCTGCGCACCACGGGCAGCGGCGGCGTCGCCGTCTTCATTTGGGCATAGGGTAGCCAGATATGGGGCTGGCCCTGGGCCACCCAGTCGGGCGTGTGCATGATTCACCTCTCGATACGGGCGGCGCGCCCGGCCCCGCCCGGCGGACACGGCCGCGACAGGGGCGGCGTCCGCCTCCACTACAATGGCTCGCATTCTACGGCCTGGCGCGGGCTCGCCCCCTGCCCGGCCGCTGCCGGAAATATTGATGTCCAAGCTGGATCCGCTTTTCTCCTCCGAACTGGCGCGCGCCGAAACGCGCCGCGTGCGCCGCCGCCTGCGCACGGCCTCTGCCGCCGCCCCGGGACGCCTCGTCCTCGAGGGCGAGCCAGTCCTGAACTTCTCCAGCAACGATTACCTCGGGCTGTCGCGGCATCCGCTGCTGGTCGAGCGGTCGCGCGAATGGGCGGCCCGCCACGGCGCGGGCGCCCAGGCCTCGCGTCTGGTGACCGGCAACCTGGACCTGCACGAACAGGTGGAGGCCAAGCTGGCCCGGCTGAAAGGCACCGAGGCCGCGCTGCTGCTGGCCTCGGGCTGGCAGGCCAACGCCGCCGTGCTGCCCGCCCTGCTACGCGCCGCTGCCAGCCAAGGCGAGGTCGAGCTGTACGCCGACAAGCTCAACCATGCCAGCCTGCACCATGGCTGCCAGGCGGCCGGCGTCAGACAGATCCGCTTCCGGCACAACGACCTGGACCATCTGGAGAGCCTGCTGGCGGGCAAGGCGGAAACCGCGGCCGGAAAATCCGTGTCGCGATTCATCGTCACCGAGAGTGTGTTCAGCATGGACGGCGACCGGACCGACGTGGAGCGGCTGGCGGCCCTGGCCGACCGCCACCAGGCCTTCGTCTACCTGGACGAAGCGCACGCCACCGGCGTGCTGGGCCCGCGCGGCATGGGGCTGGCGGGGCTGGCGCCCGGCCGCATCGATCTGGCCATGGGCACGTTCAGCAAGGCGCTGGGCGGCTTCGGCGCCTATGTCGCCGGCTCGCGCGCGCTGTGCGACTACCTGATCAACGCCTGCTCGGGCTTCATCTACACGACGGCGCTGCCGCCCGCGGTGCTGGGCGCCATGGACGCGGCGCTGGACCTGGTGCCCACGCTGGACGCCGAACGCGCCCGGCTGGCGGCCGCGGGTGACAATCTGCGCGCCGCGTTGCGCGGCATGGGGCTGGACACGGGCGCATCCTCCACTCAGATCGTGCCGGCCATCGTGGGCGACGAAGCCCGCGCCCTGGCGCTGGCCTCGGGACTGGAGCAGCGCGGCCTGCTGGCGGTGGCGATCCGCCCGCCCACCGTCCCCGCCGGCACCAGCCGCCTGCGCGTCACCCTGAGCGCGGCGCACCGCGACGTGGATGTGGCGCGGCTGATCGACGGCTTCGCCGCCGTGCTGGCGTGATGGCCGCTGCCTCCATGCAAGCCGGCATGTCCCGCCCCACCCTGCTGTTCGTGCATGGCTGGGCCTTCGACGCCTCGGTCTGGGCGCCGCTGCGCGCCGAACTCCAGGATAGTCCGCAGGCCGTCTTCGATGCGGGCTACTTCGGGCCGGCGCGGGAGCCGGCCATAGCCGGCCCCGTGATCGCCATCGGCCATTCGCTGGGCGTGCTGCGCCTCTTGCGCGAACTGCCGCAAGACTGCCTGGGCCTGGTGTCCATCAACGGCTTCGCGCGTTTCGCCGCAGCCCCCGATTTCGAGGCCGGCGTGGCGCCGCGCGTGCTGGAACGCATGGCCCGGCGCCTGTCCTCGGACCCCGTGGCGGTGCTGAGCGACTTCCGCCAGCGTTGCGGCGACGGGTCCGATTTCGGCGAGCCGCAACTCGCGCCGCTGGCGCGCGACCTGCAGGCGCTGCGCGACGAAGACCGGCGCGAAGCCCTGGCGGCGCTGCCCGTGCCGCTGCTGGTCCTGGCCGGCGCGGACGATCCCATCGTGCCCGCGCCCATGACCCAGGCGGGCTTTGCCGGCAGCGCCGACGCAGCGATCCGCCAGTGCGAGGGCGGTGGCCATCTGCTGCCGCTGTCGCACGCGCCCTGGTGCGCGGCGCAGATCCGCGCCTTCATGGCGCGCCTGGCGCAGGCCCTATGACGCTGACCCCGCGCAACGCCGGCATCGGCGCGCGCTTTGGCGCCGCCGCCCCTGCCTACGAAGACCACGCGTCCATCCAGCGCCTGGCCGCCGAGCGGCTGGCCGGCGATATCGCGCTGCTGCCGCTGCCGCCCCGCCCGCGCATCCTGGAGATCGGCTGCGGCACCGGCCTGCTCACCCAGGCGCTGGCGCGCCGCATCGGTCCCGCCGACTGGACCGTCACCGACATTGCTTCCGGCATGCTCGCGGCCGCGCAACGCGGCCCGTCCCTGCCCGGCCAGGCCCGCTACCAGCTTCTGGACGGCGAGCATCCGGCCGGACTCGAGGGCGGCTACGACCTGATCTGCTCCAGCTTGGCCGTGCAGTGGTTTTCCGACCTGAACGCGGGGCTGGGCCGGCTGGCCGCGCTGTTGGCGCCGGGCGGCTGCCTGGCCGTGGCGACGCTGGCGGACGGCACGTTCCAGGAATGGCAGGCCGCCCATGCCGCCGCCGGCCTCAGCGCCGCCACGCCGCGCTATCCGTCCGCCGCCGCCATCCATCCGGACGGGGGCAATCTGGCGGGTGGCGTGCGCAGCGAACGGCTGATACATAATCATCCTGACGGGCTGCGTTTCCTGCGCGGCCTGAAAGGCATAGGCGCCACCACGCCCGCCCCCGGACGCGCGCCTCTGGGCGCGGCGCAACTGCGGCGGGTGTTGGCGGCGTTTGACGAACAAGGAGCCGGGGTGACCTATCACCTGGCCTACGGTATGTGGAAAAAATCGAACCAGCACCCCGCCGGCGTCTTCGTGACCGGCACGGATACCGGCATCGGCAAGACCCTGGTGTCCGCGATCCTGGCGCGCGCCTGGAACGCCGACTACTGGAAGCCGGTGCAGACCGGGGTGGCGGAAGAACCCGGCGACACCGACACCGTGGCGCAACTGGCCGGGCTGCCGCCCGAACGCCTGCACCTGCCCGCCTACGTGCTGCAGGCGCCGCTGTCGCCCTGGGCGGCCGCCACGCTGGAAGACGCCATCGTCGACGCCACCAGCATCGTGCCGCCGGCCACGCAGGCGCCGCTGATCGTGGAAGGCGCGGGCGGCCTCTACGTGCCGATCGACGACACCCACATGATGATCGACCTGATCGCGCGGCTGGACATGCCGGTGGTGCTGGCCGCCCGCAGCGGATTGGGCACCATCAACCACACTCTGCTCAGCCTGGAGGCGCTCAAGCGCCGCGGCATTCCGATACTGGGCGTGATCATGAGCGGGCCGCTTTCGGCGGGCAACAAGGAAGCCATCGAGCGCTTCGGCGACGTGCGCGTGCTGGCCGAGATCCCGCCGCTGGCGAAAGTCGACGCGCAAACCGTCCAAGCGCTGGCCAGCACCATTCCGTCGCTGGCTGAATGCCTGCAGGCGCTGGGCGACGCGCCTGCGGTAGCCAGCTAGGGCTCCGCACCGCCCCCCGGAACGCGCAATTTCCGGGGTCGGAGCCGTTACGCATTCGTACAAAATAAATTCCGCTGGCGGCCACCCGTCCCCCATGCGGATGGATGCCGCGACCTGCCCTTCCGTTCGTTCGGATGGCGCCCAAAGCCTCATGCAAAGCGTGAACTTCCCGAGTGAAGGCATGCGGCATCTACATCTATCAGCCACATCCGGATTCTCAAACCAGCGCTGCCGCGGCCGCCGCCGCCGCATGCCTGCGCGTTATTGACTACTAACGCAACACAACGATAATTTTCGCCACATTGGCAGTTCGATTCGCAGGTAGCTGGACGTGCAGGATTTCGTTCCTGGGTTTCCTTATTTGCAGGAGAACTGGCATGGTCACCAGAAGGCTGAACATTCCTGTCCTAGCCCCAAATCCCAACCGCAACTTCTTCGACGGCACCCGCCCCGGCCATGCCGTGCTGCGCCCGGCCGATCTGCTGGCCTTGCGGCTGGAGCTGCACAATCTGGCGGTGACGCCAGGACCGCCGCCCCGTCTGAAGAAAACTGGCGACGGGGCCGCCACGCTCATCGTCCACTTCCCGCCGCAGTCGATCACCGAAGAGACCTTCTTCGAAAGCCGGCCGCTCGGCACCGCCAATCAGCCGCCGCCCCGCCCCACGCCGGACAAGCCGGAACCCGCGGGCGGCATAGAGGAGGAGCCCACCGGCCCGCCAGTGCGCGCGCGCATCGCCGGCGAATCGCGGCTGGCCTTCGCCATTCCCGACGGCTTCGACGTGCCCTACACGCTGGAAGGCGTGCTGGCGGCAATGGAGTCCCTGCCCCAGGCCGTGGCCGCCAACGCGCGCCCGCCGGGCCCCAGCGCGCCGCGCCTCAAGCTGCGCGATCTGTTCGACACGCGCATCGACAAGCTCTCGCCGGTGCAACGCGCGGCGCTATCGAGCTTCGCGCTGCGCAGTGCGCGCATCGCCACGCAGCTGAATGCGCCCGGCGCGCTGCTGCTGCGCCAGTCCGGGGGCGCCCCCGGACTGCGCGCATTGCGCCTGGGCAGCGGCACGCCAATCCGTGAAGTGCAGCGCACCAGCGCGCTGATCGAAATCCTCAGGCGCGGCCCCAAGCCGGCGCTGCCCGCCGCGCAGCAGACGGCGATAGAACTGCCCTGGCGGCTGATCCTCAGCCCGCATGCGGACGAACGCTGGCGCCACGCCAAGGCGCCGGCGACGTCCGCCGCCACGCAGCACACCGAACTCTGGCATACCCAGCTGCTGGCCGCGCAGCCGGAGGACAGCGCCCGGGCGCCGCTCGCGGACGATCCCCAGCCCAGCGTGCGCGCGGTCTGGGCCCTGGGCGGCGAAGGCACGACCAAGCCCATGCAGGCGGCGTTCCCGGTGCCGACGGTCACCTATCTGCCGCAGCCGAACACCTCGCCCTTCCGCATGCCGATGGACGATTTCGACCGTTTCCAGATCGCGCATCTGTCGTCGAACTTTTCCGTGGCCAACTACACGCCGCAGCCCGTGGACGCCAAGCTGCTGATGCTGTCCGCGCTGGGCGCCTGGCTGGACTCGCGCGGCAACTGGGACGCGCCGGGGCTGTCGCTGGAAGAATGGACCCATCGCGGCGCCATGGGCCGCGACCATTACGTCCGCGTGGTCTACAAAGGCCTGCTGTTTCCCTTCGGCCACCGCGCCTCGCTGGTGAAGGTCAGCGAACGCAAATTCCATACGGGCACGCCCGGCAACACGGCCTACCTGCGCCAGCGCCTGTTCATCATCGTGCGCCAGCGCGAACGCATCTACGCCGACCCGCTGCTGCAGGCGCGGGACGACACGGGGAACATGATCTTCCTGCATCGCCAGATGCCGTTCTCCAGCGTGCGCATCCTGACCACGGTCACGCCCAGCTTGGATCTGCCCACCTCCCCGGCCAGCAAGATCGGCAACGAGGGGCAATTGCTGTTCTGGCCCTGCGTGGGCGCAAGCCCCTTCCGCTTCGCCTGTTCGGCCACCGACATCGACGGCCGCATCGTGCAGTTCGACCTGCCCATGATCTTCATGGACGGCGGCCGGGCCTGCCCGCGCAAGCTCAGCGGCCAATGGCTGACGCCGGACTATGCGAACGCGGAAATCTTTGCCAAGCAAACGCGGGAGGCCTGGCGCAATGCCGAATCCAGCCGCCGCACCGCGCCGTTCAAGCAGCAGCGCGTCACGTTCGCTTCCCCGCTCAAGCCCGGCGATACCGCGGCGCAAGCGGAGACAATCGAGTTCGACGGCCTGGTCGATCCGGGCAATACCCAGCTGCGCGCCTACAGCGATTCCTTGAACGGCCCCCTTTTCTATCCCGGCATCAAGCGCGCCGCGATCCGCATCGCCGCGCTGGCCGAACTGACGGGCAGCGACAGCAACAGCGTACTGAGCTGGAACGACCACTACCTGCGGTTCGGCTTCGATCCCGGCAATGTCGGCCAGGTCTTCGGCAACATAGACGCCGAGCCCGGCTACCGCGGCGACGCCGTGCTGAACTTCTCCGCGCAAGGCGACCGCGCGGGCGGCTTCGTCCAGCCGAATCTGCGTCCCACGGCGCTGTCGCGCATGGCCGGTCCGGTCAGCGGCAAGGTGGCGGACTTCGTCGCCGGCAAGATGAACGGCCCGGACATCTTCCCCAAAGTCATCGCGTCGGATCTGCCCTTTCCGCTGCTGTTCGGCTGCATCCCGCTAGGCGACGTGATCGAAGCGGTATCCAACGCCGCCGGCACGCCGGAACAGGTGCCGCGCTTCATATCGGAAGCCTGTTCCCAGCTTGAAAGCCTGGTCAACGAAATGGGCCGGCTCTACGGCCTGGTGGCGGACCTGGCGCAGCAGCCGGGCCGCATCGCCGAAGCCGCCTTGCAGGTGCTGAAAGACACGCTGCAGGATCTGCTTGGCCAGGCGCAGGCCTATGCGCAGAACCTGGTGCAGGACGCAAAGGCCCGCGTCAACGATCTGATCGCCGCGCTGGACGCGGTGCGCGCGCAGGTCGCGCTGCTGGCCGGACTATCCTTTGACGCCGCGCCCGCGCTGCCGGGCCTGCCCGCGGTGCTCACCGCCGCGCGCAATGCCGCGACGGCGCTACGCACGGCGGCGGACGCGCAGGTGAACGGCGCGCACTTGCCCGATGGTCTGCGGCAATCGCTGCGCCAGGCCGCCAACACCGCCCAGACGCTGCTGGACAGCGTGGCCGTCGTGCCGGCGCTGCTGCTGCAGGGCAAGGCGCTGTACGACGCGCTCGACGCCGTGGTGGGCCACCCCGACCAGCTGGACGAACTCTTCGCCGACGCCGCGACGCTCAAGCCGCGCCTGCAGGCCATCACGAACGCGGTCGACCCGCTGTCGGGCACCATAGGAGGCGCACGCCTGCTGGAAGGCGCGCCGCGCCAGATCGCGCAGACCGCGCTGCAAGCGGTCAAGCTGGCGGTCGATGCGGTGCTGGCCAGCGCCGAACTGCTGGAGCTGCTGACCGGCGATGAGCTCACCCTCCGCTTCGACTGGAATCCGGTGATCAAGAGCTGGTCGATCAAGCCCGGCGACCCGCCGCTGTTCCGCGTCAACGATGCGCGCGGCTTCCGGGTGGCGGTGGAGGCGCGCGTGCGCAAGAACGGGCAGAGCGCGCCCAAGATGTCGGTGGTCTGCTCGCTGAAGGACTTCGACCTGGTGCTGATTGCGCCCGCCAGCTTCATGGAGCTGAACTTCGAGAAGATCGAGTTCCGCATCGACACGGCCGCGAAGATGGATGTGGACGTGCTGCTGACCGACATCAAGTTCGTGGGCCCGCTGTCCTTCGTCGAAACGCTGCGAGACCTGATCCCGCTGGACGGATTCTCCGATCCGCCCTACCTGGATATTTCGGCCAAGGGCGTGGACGCTGGCTTCGACCTGGCGCTGCCGGCCGTCGCCATCGGCGTCTTCAACCTGTCCAACCTCAGCCTGGGCGCGGGCTTCACCGTGCCTTTCATCGGCCAGCCCCTGTCCGTGCGCTTCAATTTCTGCACGCGCGAGCAGCCCTTCAATCTGTCGGTGTGCATGTTCGGCGGCGGCGGATTTTTCGGCATCACGCTGGATCCCAGCGGCATCCAGCTCATGGAAGCCGCCTTCGAGTTCGGCGCCAGCGTGTCGGTGAACCTGGGCGTGGCCTCCGGCGGCGTGCACGTCATGGCGGGCATCTACTTCCGCATGGAAAAGAACGCCTGCTCGCTGGCGGGCTACTTCCGCATGGGCGGATGCGTCAGCGTGTTGGGCATCGTCAGCATTTCCATCGAGATCTACCTGGAACTGCGCTACGAGTTCGAAAGCGGCAAGTGCGCGGGGCGCGCGACCATCACCGTCGAGATCGAAGTCTTCATGTTCTCGATGAGCGTATCGCTGTCATGCGAGCGCAAGTTCGCCGGTTCCAATGGCGACCCGGGCTTCCGCGACCTGATGGGGCCTCGTCCCGACCTGCCGTTGGCGCAGGAGTTGGCGCTGATCGACGACAGCAGCGAGTACGCCTGGCGCGAATACGCCGAAGCCTTTGCCTGAGGAACGTCCATGGCCAAGCAAACGATAGTCTGGACCGCGATCCCCAACGGCCGCGTGCCCGCCGGCCCCGACGCCGGCCGGCTGCGCATCTCCATCGTGGCCTCGCCGCGCCTGACGCCGCAGGCCGTGAACGAGCAGCAGCTGCACGCGTTCACCGACTGGGTCAACTGGCCGCGCACCCTGGAACGGGTGCGCTTCGTGCTGAACACCGGCATGGCGGAGATCGAGCTTGCGCCGCAGGCGCAGGCCGACGCGGCGTTGTGGGAACGGCTGCTGCCCAAGACCACGCCGGTCGCCGGCTTCGTGTTCCGCGACATGAGCAGGGTCAACCTGTTCTCGTATTCGGTGGCGGGCGTGCTGGGCCTGACCCGCAAGCACTACGGCAGGCTGGCGGTGCAGGCCTCCGGCACGCCGCCCACGCTGCTGCCCTGGCGCGACGCGCATCCGGGCCTGAAGGACATGCTGGGCGACTGCGGCACGCGCACCACCTTCATCTCGCTGGGCGACCGGCGCGTCGAGATGCCGCTGCCCGGCTTCGACCGCTTCTTCGACGACGGCGGCGATGGCGCCGAGCGCGTGCTGCGCTCGCAGGTCTATGGTCCGCACAGCATCTATGAGGGCCGCGCCGCCGCGCCGGGCGTGAACGCCGAGGGCAATCCCCAGCCCGGCGTGAGCTTTCCGCTGCGCGCCCTGCCGACCCGCTGGAACGACGGCGGACTCGCCGGCCCCGACCAGAACCTGATGAAGCTGTGGAACTCACAGGCCGAGTACACCCTGTTCCAGGCCAACCGCTTCTATCGCCGCGATCCGCCCACGGCGCAACAGCGCAGCATCCGGCGGCCGGACGGCGCGAACGTGCCCGCGCCGCCCGCCCAGCCGGAAATGGATTTCCACGCCATCGTCGCGTCCTACGGCGACTACCCGGCGCTGCTGCGCCAGCTCGGCCTGGTCATCGACTGCCTGCTGCCGGCGGACTCGCCGATCGCGCGGCAACTGGCGGCCGCGCCCGCCGCGCAGGGCTATTTCTTCCTGACCGTGCGCTGGGAAGACGGCCACGACGCCGGCGACGACGCCTGCCCCGCCACCGCCTGGACGGGCGACGCGGAACGCTTCACCACGCGTCCCCGCAACCCCGCCGATCATGAGCGCGGCATGCTGAAGCTGCGCCGCGCCGACGACAGCTGGAACCTGTACGAACCGCGCAGCCCCTTCGACGTCTATCAGGTCGACGCCGACGGCGCGGCGCTCAAGACCGTGGACTTCGTGCTCAGCGCCCAGAACCTGATCGCCAGGAGCCTGGCGCTGGGCGCCGACGGCGCCGTGACCTACACCACCGGCGACAAACAGGGCGTGGCCGCGCTGCGCTCGGGCGGCCTGGGCGTGGCGCGGCGCGGCCGCGCCTGGGAGGTCGCGCAGAACGCGGCCGCCGCGGCCCTGAAGAACGCCGCCCTGTCGGGCGCGCCGGGCAGCATCGTGCTCTATGCCGAGGATCTGCTGCGCGGCTATCGCGTGGACGCGCAGCCGCAGGTGCCGGGCGATCCCCAGAAATGGCATTCACTGTGCCAGCGCGCCGGCGCCTACCGCTGTACGGACGGCGGCGCGCCGCTGCAATTGCCCGCTGACGAGGGCTATGTGAAAGGCGCCTCCACCAGCGGCGGCGAGAATCCGGACGACCAATACCTGCATGAGTCCCTGTTCCGCTGGACCGGCTGGAGCCTGGTGGCGCCGCGCCCGGGACGCACGCTGCGCGACCGCGTCGATCCGGACAGCGGCGTGCAGGGCGAAACGCCGGAAGACGTGCAGGACACGGCCACGGAAAAAGGCAACGGCCTGGCGGTCAGCTTCACGGCTGCCAAGGGCAGCCTGCCGCGCCTGCGCTTCGGCATGCCCTACCGTTTCCGCGCGCGGCTGGTGGATCTGGCCGGCAACAGCCTGGCCCATGACGATCCCTCGCTGGAGCGCGACGACAACGCCACCCAGCCGGTCGTCTACTGGCGCTTCGAACCGGTGGATCCGCCCGCGCTGGTACAGCGCGCCCGACTGAGCGAAGGCGAGTCGCTGGAACGCATGGTGATCCGCAGCAATACCGGCATGGACCCCGCGGCCTACCTCGAAAGTCCCGACTTCAAGCAGGCCCTCTTGCAAGACGCTGCCAAGGACTTCGCCTACGACGCGGTCAACCAGCGCCACGTGGTGCCGCCCAAGGCGTCCCAGCTGCAATGCGAAACGCACGGCCTGTTCGACGCCATGATGGGCAGCCCCGCCAGCATCAAGCAGGCCTATGAAATCGCAGCCCGCGACGCGGGCACGCTCTACGACAAGGGGCCAGGCACGGACATAGAACTGGTGACGCCGCGGGCGCTGCAGGAGGTGGCCACCACCGGGCAAGTGCCTCCGAAATTGCCCTCGGCCGAGCACCCTACCGGCGAACGCCTGGCCGCCGGGCAGTACGTCATCCACCGCGAAGCCCAGGTGCTTACGCCCTATCTGCCGGATCCGGCCGCGGGCGGCATCGCGCTGCGCGCCCAGCCCGGCCATGCCTTGCCCGGCGTCACGGGGCCCAAGGTGCTGGGACCCAGCGCGGTGATCGCCCTGACGCCCGCGCAAGAACTGGTGCTGCTGGTGGCGCACGCGTCCAAGTGGCCGGATACGCAGGGCTTGCGCATCGTGCTGGAAGAACGCCGCGCCACCCTGACCGATCCGCCCTGCTCGGAAGATTTTCTCGACGACGGATTGCCCAGCTGGGACGAAGCCCAGCGGGTCCTGACCTTCTACCTGCCCAAGGGCCGCATCGCCCGGCTGCGCTATTCCAGCTTTGTGAATCCGGGCCTGGCCAACACCTTCGGCATACCCGCTTGGGCGAACAACGAGGGCGAGCGCGCCACGCTGCGCCTGTCGTCCGTGCTGGGCGGCTGCTGGATGGTCACGCCCTACCGCCCGCTGGTGCTGGTGCACGCGACACAACAGCCGATATGCGAGCCCTTGCTGCTGATGGCCGAGGAACCGCAGCGCGGGCCCGGCGATGCTCACGCGGACCTGTATGCCCGCGTGCGGCTGCACGGCCCCACCACCGGCAAGGTCGAAATCGAGGCCGACTGGCACGAATGGGTGGACGACCTGCAGAAGCTGCGTCCGGAACGCCAGGCCGGCCATGGCGTGCTGGCCGAGGTTCCCTTGTCGGAAAACTACGCGAACCTCTTTACCCTGAGCAATGCGGTGAAGGAACAGTTGAACGTGGATGGCAAGCTGCGCGCGCGCGGCGACCGCCATGAATTCGGTGACACCCGCTTCCGGCTCATCCGCTACCGCCTGCGCGCCGCCACGCGATTCCGCGAATACCTGCCGCCCTCGCTTTACGCGCAGGCGGACAAGGTCACGCGGCTGGGGCCCGTGGCCGACGGGCCGTTGGTGGAGGTGGGCGCGGACGACGACCCGGGCGCTCCAGTGCTCAGGCGCGACGGCACTGCGCAGAACACGGTGGTGCGCGCCAGCGCGCCGCCGGACGCCCCCGTCCTCACATACGTCGTGCCGACTTTCCGCTGGCAGGAAACGGCAGGCGCCGGCAAGCTGGACGTGACGCGCCTGGGCAACGGCCTGCGGGTCTGGCTGGAGCGCCCCTGGTTCTCTTCCGGCGACGGCGAGTTGCTGGGCGTGGTGATCGCGGGCGACGGCCAGAACTTCACCGACATCGGCAATCCGCTGACGCCGCTGGTGACGCAATGGGGCATGGATCCGCTGTGGGAGACGCCCCCGCCCAAGCACAAGGCGCGCGTGTCGGACTTCTCCACGCGCGTCACCGACGAGCAGGTCTATCTGCAGGAAATCCCGGCTCAGCGGGTCCACGTGGTCGGACACCGCGTGCGCTGGAGCGAGGAACGCGCGCGCTGGTATTGCGACATCGAGCTCGATCCCGGCCGGACCTACATGCCCTTCGTGCGCCTGGCGCTGGCGCGCTATCAGCCCAACGCCATCAGTTCCGCCAAGCTCTCGCGGGTGGTGCAAGCCGAGTTCTCCCAGGTGCTGCCGCGCCGCCGCGCGGTGTTCGAGATCAAGCGCGGCCGGCTGGCGTTCAGCCTGCGCGGCGTGGTGCCCAAGCATGGACCCATGAAGTTCCCGCTGGACTCCGAGTACCTGAACATCTCCTTCATCCCCGGCATAGGCCAAACCGCCGAAAGCGGCCGCAACCGCGTGGAACTGGTGCTGCAGACGCGCGACCCGGCGCTGGACAGCGACCTGGCCTGGAGCGATGCCAAGGTGCTGGCATCGGGCCTGCTGGACCCGGCGGGACCGCCCCCCCAGCCGTCCGGCCCCGGCCCCGGCCCCATCCTCATAGACCGCATGCGCGAACTGCCCATCCTGGAAACCGCCACGCCCACGACACTCGCCGACCTTTCGCGCCTGGGCAACGTGGTGGTCGGCCCGGTGGTGCGTTTTCCGCCCGTGCTGGAAGGCCCCCTGTTGGGCGAACTGCTGGACCCCGTCATCTGGTCCGCCAGCGCCGCGCTCCCCGACAGCGGCGGCAAGCCCGCGCGCATCGCGGTGCGCGAGTACGAGCGCTACTACACCGACAGCTCCGTACCCGAACGGCGCGCCGGCGCCATACAGCAGCGCCGCGTGGTGGAGGAAAGGCTGGTGTACTCGGCGTTCTTCGGACTGTAAAAAAAAGGGTGCCCGAAGGCACCCGAATCCACCCTACAACAGCAACTACAACTGCATAACTCTCCTGCGATGCTTACGCGACCTTCTGTTCCTTGCCGTGTTCGAACTGGGCTTCTTCGGTCGAACCGGTCAGCGCGGTGGTCGAGGACTGGCCGCCTTCGATGGTCTGCGTCACGGCGTCGAAGTAGCCGGTGCCGACTTCGCGCTGGTGCTTCACGGCGGTGAAGCCGATTTCAGCGGCGGCGAACTCCTTCTGCTGCAGCTCGACGAAGGCGCTCATCTGGCGGCGGGCGTAGCCGTGGGCCAGCTCGAACATGCCGTAGTTCAGCGCGTGGAAGCCGGCCAGCGTGATGAACTGGAACTTGTAGCCCATGGCGCCCAGCTCGCGCTGGAACTTGGCGATGGTGCCGTCATCCAGGTTCTTCTTCCAGTTGAACGAGGGCGAGCAGTTGTAAGCCAGCAGCTTGCCCGGGAACTGGCGGTGGATGGCCTCGGCGAATTTGCGGGCGTATTCCAGGTTGGGCGTGGACGTTTCGCACCAGATCAGGTCGGCATAGGGCGCATAGGCCAGGCCGCGCGAGATGGCCTGGTCGATGCCGGCCTTGGTGCGGAAGAAGCCTTCGACGGTGCGCTCGCCGGTGATGAAGGGACGGTCGTTCTCGTCGACGTCGCTGGTCACCAGGTCGGCCGCGTCGGCATCGGTGCGGGCCAGCAGCACGGTGGGCGTGCCCATCGTGTCGGCGGCCAGGCGGGCCGACACCAGCTTGGCGACGGCTTCGCGGGTCGGGACCAGCACCTTGCCGCCCATGTGGCCGCACTTCTTCACCGAAGCCAGCTGGTCTTCAAAGTGCACGCCCGACGCGCCGGCGTCGATCATGGCCTTCATCAGTTCGAACGCATTCAGCACGCCGCCGAAGCCCGCCTCGGCGTCCGCCACGATGGGCGCGAAGAAGTCGATGTAGCCTTCGTCGCCCGGGTTCTTGCCTTCCATCCACTGGACCTGGTCGCAGCGGCTCAGCGAATTGTTGATGCGGCGAACCACCTGCGGCACCGAATTGGCGGGGTACAGCGACTGGTCGGGGTACATCTCGCCGGCCAGGTTGGCGTCGCCGGCGACCTGCCAGCCCGACAGGTAGATGGCCTTCAGGCCGGCCTTGACCTGCTGCATGGCCTGGTTGCCGGTCAGGGCGCCCAGCGAATTCACGAAAGGCTCGCTATGCAGCAGTTCCCACAGGCGGGTGGCGCCGCGGCGCGCCAGCGTGTGTTCCACGCCGATGGAGCCGCGCAGGCGGATGACGTCTTCGGCGCTGTAGTCGCGCTTGATGCCTTGCCAACGGGCGTTTTCGGCCCAGTCCTTCTGCAGATTGCGGATTTCGGTTTCGCGGTTGCTCATGTTGATGCTCCTGGTCAGTGATGGGGAAGACTGCAAAAGATTCGCGTCCTGCGTTGCGTGAATCGTTGGACAAAGTCTATGCCTCTGCTGCGGAGCAATGTGGGCTTGTGTCTTATACAAGACGAAAAATATTATTCTTGTAAATCAATTGGTTATAAATTCAATTTCGTATTGCGAAACGCAATTATCATCTGTGAAATGGGTTCCCGCTGCTACGCAGCAGCGGCTTTCACATGACGAAGGTTACATTTCACAATATGGAAAATCGGGGTTTTTTCCGACCGCCTACAATGCGTTCATTCTTCAAGTTTCCGATGATTCCGCTATGACGCTGTCCCACGGCCCGCTGGGCCAGAGCGTGGCCTACGCCTCGCAATACGACCCCTCGCTGCTCTTCCCCATCGCGCGTTCGCACAACCGCGCGGCGCTGAACCTGGAAGCCGGCAAGCTGCCCTTCACCGGCGTGGACCTGTGGAACGCCTATGAGCTGTCCTGGCTGGACGCCAAAGGCAAGCCGCGCGTGGCCATGGCAACCTTCTCGGTGCCGGCCGACAGCCCCAACATCATCGAGTCCAAGTCCTTCAAGCTTTACCTGAACTCGTTCAACCAGACCCGCCTGGTCAATTCGGCCGCCCTGCGCGGCCGCCTGGAGCGCGACCTGAGCGCCGCCGCCGGCGCGCCGGTGGGGCTGGATTTCTTCCTGCCGCAGCGCTTCTCCGAGTTGCAGATGGGAGAAATGGACGGCATCTATATAGACAAGCTGGACATCGAGATCGACACCTACGAACCCGCGCCCGAAGTGCTGCGCACCCGCGCGGGCGACGTGGTCGAGGAGACGCTGGCTTCGCGCCTGTTGAAATCGAACTGCCCCGTGACGGGCCAGCCCGACTGGGCCAGCGTGCAGATCCGTTACCGCGGCGCGCCCATAGACCGCGAATCGCTGCTGCGCTACGTGGTTTCGTTCCGCCAGCACGCCGAATTCCACGAGCATTGCGTTGAGCGCATCTTCAGCGACGTCATGCAGGCCTGCCGCCCCGAACAACTGACGGTCTACGCGCGCTATACGCGCCGCGGCGGGCTGGACATCAACCCCTGGCGCAGCAACTTCGAGGCGGGCCCGCCAGCGGACGTGCGCACCGTCCGCCAGTAGGCCCGCGCATACCGCCTTATTTCACGAAGGGCTCGGGCCGCGGCGTGTCGTCCGCCGACGGCGGCAGCACCGGGTACTGGATCGCCGGCTGATCGCCCGTCAGAGTCTGCAGGAACGCCACGATCTGCGCGTTCTCATCCGGCGTGAAGGTCCGGCCCAGCTGCAGCCGGCCCATCACATCCACCGCCTGCGTCAGCGTGGCCGCCTCCCCGTCGTGGAAGTACGGATAGGTCAGCGCCACGTTGCGCAGCGTCGGCACCTTGAAGTTGAAGCGGTCGGCGTCCTTGCCCGTCACCCCCGCGCGGCCCTCGGCCTTGTTCTCGGTGACGTAGGGCGTGACCAGGCCCATCTTCTGGAACGAATTGCCGCCCACCGCCACGCCGTTGTGGCAGGCCACGCAGCCGCTGTTCTTGAACAGCTCATAGCCCGCCAGCTCGCGCACGGTCAGCGCCTTCTGGTCGCCGCGCAGCCACTGGTCGAAGCGCGAATTGGGCGTCACCAGCGTTTCCTCGAACGCGGCCAGGGCGCCGGTGACCTCGTCGATGCCGATGTCTTCCTTGCCGAAGACCTGCTTGAATTCCGCCCGGTAGCCGGGAATCGAATTCAGCACCTGCACCGCCAGCTCATGGGTGGACGCCATCTCCATGGGATTGGCGATGGGGCCGCCCGCCTGCTCGCGCAGGTCCTTGGCGCGGCCATCCCAGAACTGGGCGATGTTCAGGCTGGAATTGAGCACCGTCGGCGAGTTGATCGAGCCCTGCTGCCACTTGTGGCCGATCGACGCCTTGAGATTGTCCGCGCCGCCCATGCCCAGGTTATGGCAGGAATTACAGGAAATCGCGCCTGAGCGGGACAAGCGCGGGTCGAAGAAGAGCTTCTTGCCCAGCTCGACCTTGGCCGGCTCCTTGATGACCGCCGGCTCCACCGGCTGTATCGGTTCCTGCGAGGCCGCATGGGCCAGACCGATCCAACCGCCCAAGGCGACTCCTGCCGCCAGCAACGCGCTTGCCCTTCTCATTGGCTTCTCCTGAGTAATGACCACTTCACTGACGAGGTCATTACATCAGAGAGACGCCGCATCAACCTTGCGTAGGGTCAAACCGCCGGGGCGCGGGCCCCGGCCGGTTCAGGAACGTGCGGCGGCCGATGCGGCCGCCGCGGGTTCCGCGCGCCGCGCCTGCACCGCGATCCACTGCGCCAGGAAAGCGGCGGCGGCGAACGCGACGCCCGCACCCACCCAGGGGCCCTGCCGCAGACCAGCGTCCAGCAGCAGGCCAAAGGCCAGCGGTCCCAGGGCCGAGCCCACATCCATGCCGGAGTACACCAGTCCGTAGACCGATCCGGTGGAGCCCTTGGGCGTGACGCGGCGGATCAGCATGTCGCGCGACGGCGCCGCGACGCCGGAGCAGAAGCCCGCCAGCGCCACCACCGGCGCGGCCAGCACGGCCGGCACCAGGCCCAGCGCCAGCACCACCAGCGTCAGGCCCGCCAGGATCAGCGCCACCATCACGGTGCGTTCGGTACGCGGATTGGCCGACACCAGGAAACCGCCCGCGGCCATGCCCACGGCCGAAGCCACCATGTAGCCGGACAGCGCCGAGCTGGCGGCGACCTTGGACAGGTCGTACAGTTGGCCCAGCAAGGGAATGGTGTAGTTCTGCACCGACGACAGCGCGATGGAGGTGCAGGCGAAGAACAGGAACGCGCCCCACAGCGCTGGCTTGGACAAGAGCGTGGACAGCGTGGTCAGCACGCTTTCCTGCGGCTTGGCCGCGGGCTTGGCGGCAAGCTTGCCGGCTTCCGCGTCCGCATGGCCCTCCAGCGGCGACGGACCGCCCAGCAGGTCGCGTCCCAACACCGTCAGCAGCAGGACCAGCGCCACCAACCCGGCCGCGCTATAGGCCGCCACGCGCCAGTCCGCCAGCAGCGTGATGCTGGTCATGAACACGGGCGTCAGCGCCCAGCCCAGGTTGCCCGTCAGTCCGTGCGTGGAAAAAGCATGCCCCAGGCGCAGCGCGGAAATGCGATGGTTGATGATGGAATAGTCGGCCGGGTGGAAAACGGAATTGCCGATGCCGCCCACCACCGCCGCCGCCACCAGCATGGCGTAGCCGTTGGCCGACCCGATCAGCACGCCGGACAGCACGAAGCACGTCAGCCCGAACCACAGCACCGGCCGCGCGCCGATCCGGTCCACCACGAAGCCCGAGGACGCCTGGCCGATGCCGGACACCACGTAGAACGTGGACACCAGCAGCCCCAGGCGGGCGAAGTCCAGGCCGAACTCGTTGCCCAGCGAGACGTAGAGCGAGGGCAGGACCAGTTGGAAGAAGTGGGAGGACGCGTGGGCCACCCCGATCAGCAGGATGATCTTCCAGTCGCGCCGGCGGGCGGCGGCGTCCAGGGCCAGGGTATTCGCAGCGGTGTTCATTGCAGGCGGCCGCGGTCAGCGGCAGGTAGCGTGGCGCCGGATGCGGCGGCGCGCGGGTTGTCTCCGGCAACGTCCGGGTGCTCCGGGCGTTGGACTTTGAGGCGCCGTACCGGACGCGCCGGCGGATCGCTCTTAGTATGTAACGGCGGCCGCCTTGCGCGAGCCGGGCCGCCGTTCTGTCAACCAATATATACGGACTGGTCTACAGGGCCTTTTCGCGGATGGCGGGCCAGGCGCGCTGCAGGTAATACAGCATCGACCACACCGTCAGCACCGCCGCCACGATGATCAGCACATCGCCCAGCAGCTTGGTGCTGACGCCGTAAACCGGCTGGTTGTACAGCAGGCACGGAATCGCCACCATCTGCGCGGCCGTCTTGAACTTGCCCAGCCGGTGCACCGCCACGCTGGCGCTGGCGCCGATCTTGGCCATCCATTCGCGCAGGGCGGAAATCGTGATTTCACGGCCGATAATGATCAGCGCGATGAAAGCGTCGACGCGGCTGAGGTCCAGCAGGACGATCAGTGCGGCGCAAACCATCAGCTTGTCGGCAACGGGATCCAGGAAGGCGCCGAACGCCGAGGTCTGATTCCAGCGACGCGCCAGCCAGCCGTCGAACCAGTCGGTCAGGGCCGCGATGATGAAGGCCCAGGCAGCAATGGTGTCGCGCACGGGAACGGACATCCAGCTTTCGGGCACATAGAACAGCCCGACCACCAGCGGAATCATGGCGATGCGCAGCCATGTCAGGATAATGGGTACATTAATTGGCATAGTGTTCGTATGCTAACAGTAAGATGCCCCCCCGAAGCGCCGGGGGCGCTTCCCCCCCAGGGGGGCGCCGCTGCGGACCGGCGGAGCCGGATCCGCGCGGCCCGGCTTTGCGCTACGCCCGTTGCAGCGTTTGCGGCCAGAGTCGTGAAGCATCTGCGCTGTAGGGGTGTGGAGTGCATTGGCAGCCGGCATTGACGCACAGTTGCATTACCGCAAGGCTTCATAGATGCGGATCGCCAGGTCCTGGGAAATGCCGTCGACCGAGGCCAGGTCTTCGATGCTGGCCGAGGCCACGCCGGAGAAGCCGCCGAAGCGGGCCAGCAGGCGCTGGCGGCGGCGGGCGCCGATGCCTTCGATCTCTTCCAGGCGCGACACGTTGCGGGCCTTGGCGCGGCGGGCGCGCATGCCGGTGATGGCGAAGCGGTGCGCCTCGTCGCGCACCTGGGCGATCAGCATCAGCGCGGCGGATTCGCCGCCGAGCGCGACCGGCGGCCGGGAGTCCGCGAACACCAGGGTCTCCAGGCCGACCTTGCGCCCTTCCCCCTTGGCCACGCCCACCAGCGTCTGCACATCCAGGCCCAGTTCCACGAACACCTGGCGGGCGACTTCCACCTGGCCCTTGCCGCCGTCGATCAACACCAGGCCGGGCATGGGCGCCTCGCCGTCGGCGACCTTGGCGAAGCGGCGGCTCAGCACCTGGCGCATCGCGGCGTAGTCGTCGCCCGGCGTGATGCCGCCGATGTTGTAGCGGCGGTACAGCGAAGGCTGCATATCGTGGTGCTCGAACACCACGCAGGACGCCTGGGTGGCTTCGCCTGCCGTGTGGCTGATGTCGAAACACTCGATGCGCAGCGCGTCCAGCGCGGCCTCGTCGGTATCCAGGTCCAGCGCTTCGGCCAGCGCCAGCGTACGCGCGGCGCGGGCGCCGGACTCGGTCAAGGCGCGGGCCAGGGCCATCTCGGCGTTCTTGCCCGCCTGTTCCAGCCAGGCGCGGCGCGCGCCTTGCGGGCGCGTCAGCACGCGCGACGGGCGTCCGCCCGCCTGCTCGACCAGCAGGCCGATCAGGTCGGGATCCGGCAAGGCGTGCGAACAGACCAGCACCGGCGGCATGGCATTGTCGGTGTAGTGCTGCGCCACGAAGGCTTCCAGCACCTGCGGCGCGGCCTCGCCTTCGGCATGCGAGGGAAAGAAAGGCTTGTCGCCCAGATGGCGGCCGCCTCGCACCATCGCCAGGTTGACGCAGACCTTGCCGCCCGCGATCGCCACCGCGATGATGTCGGTGTCCTCGCCGCTGACGTTCTCCATGGTCTGCTGGTGCAGCACGCGCGCCAGCGAGCCCATCTGGTCGCGCAGCGCCGCCGCTTCCTCGAAGCGCAGTTCGCTGGCGGCCTGCTGCATCCGGCTTTCGATCTCGCCCATCACGCCCTTGGCTTCCCCGTTCAGGAAGCGCACGGCGCGCTGCACATCGCGGTCGTAGTCGGCGGCTTCGATCGCGCCGACACAGGGCGCCGAACAGCGCCCGATCTGATGCAGCAGACAGGGCCGCGAACGGTTGGCAAAGACCGAGTCCTCACAGGTGCGCAGGCGGAATACCTTCTGCAGGATCTGGATGGTTTCGCGCACGGCCCAGGCGTTGGGAAACGGTCCGAAGTACTGGCCGCGCTTGTTGGTCGCGCCGCGGTAATAGGCGATGCGCGGCCAGTCATGGCCGGTGATCAGCAGGTAGGGATAAGACTTGTCGTCGCGGAACAGGATGTTGTAGCGCGGCTTCAGCGTCTTGATGAGGTTGTTTTCGAGGATCAGCGCTTCCGCTTCGGAGCGCGTCACCGTCACCTCCAGCCGCGCCACCTTCGCCACCATCTGGGCGATGCGGGGGCTGGCCAGGTTCTTCTGGAAATACGACGAGACGCGCTTCTTCAGGTCGCGCGCCTTGCCGACATACATGACCTCGCCGGCCGCATCCAGATGCCGGTACACGCCCGGCAGATGCGGCAGGTCAGCCAGGAACGATTTGAGATTGAAGTCGTCGGGCATTCTGGTAACGGCTTTCAGCCTGCAAGGTATCCCAGTCCGGCGCGTCAAAGCGCGGCATCAGGCGGCGGATGCGGGCCACGGACTCGGGCGCGTGTGCGAACTTCAGGCGTTCGAGCAAGTCGTCCGCCAGGTCCGGCCGGTTGCACACCAGCACCATGTCGCAGCCCGCGCCCAGCGCCGCGTTGGCGCGGTCCAGGATGTCGCCCGCCACCGAGGCGCCTTCCATGGTCAGGTCATCCGAGAACACCACCCCATCGTAGCCCAGGCGGGTGCGCAGGATGTCCTGCACCCAGCGCTTGGAAAAGCCGGCCGGGTGCTTGTCGACCTTGGGATAGATCACATGCGCGGGCATCACCGACGGCAGCACCGCGTCGCCCAGCCAGGCGTACGGGGCGGCATCGTCCTTCAGGATCTTGTCCAGCGGACGCGGGTCCACCGGGATCTCGTGGTGCGAATCCGCTTCCACGAAACCATGGCCGGGGAAGTGCTTGCCGCAAGCCGACATGCCCGCCAGCTGCAGGCCCTGGATCAGCGCGCGCGACAGCATCGTGACCACCCGCGGGTCCTGATGGAAGGCGCGGGTGCCGATCACCTTGCTGACGCCATAGTCCAGGTCCAGCACGGGGGTGAAGCTCATGTCCACGCCGCAGGCGCGCAGCTCGGCGGCCAGCACGTAGCCGGCTTCGGTCGCAAGGCGCATGGCTTGCAGGGGATCGCGGTCCCACAGCGCGCCCAGGTCGCGCATGGCGGGCAGCGGCGTGAAACCGTCTTCGCGGAAACGCTGCACGCGGCCGCCTTCATGGTCCACCAGGATCAGCAGGGGCTCCTTGCGGGCCTTGTGGATCTGGCGCGTCAGCTCGGTGAGCTGCTTGCGGTTTTCGAAATTGCGCGCAAACAGAATCACGCCGCCCACCAGCGGATGGCGCAGGCGCTTCTTTTCCGCCTTCGTCAGCGTGCATCCCGCCACGTCGACCATCACGGGGCCGGGCGGCAGGACCGCCCTGGATTTCTTCTTGGCCATGTCAGGCTGTCCTTCTGTCTAAGTCTGGCAAGCCGGCGGCGGACACGGGTCCGCGGATCAGGGCTTGCGTTCGACCACCACGTAAGCGGCGGCCATGTCGGATTCGTCGGTAATGGAAACATGCGCCGCGCCGAAACGCTGCTCATACCATTGCAGCAGTTCGGGCGCGATCACCAGCACGGGACGCCCGCCAGGCGCGTTCAAGGTCTGCACCCGGCGCCACGTCATGGGCATGCGCATGCCCAGGCCGATGGCCTTGGAAAACGCCTCCTTGGCCGCAAATCGGGTCGCCAGGAAACGCAGGCCGCGCACCGGGTCGCGGGCGCGGCGCGCATGGAACTTCTGCAGTTCCTCGACGCCCAGGATCTTTTCCGCGAAGCGGTCGCCGTGTCGCGCCAGCGCGCGCTCGATGCGGTCGATGCGCAGCAGGTCCATGCCGATCCCGGCAATGGCGCCTGCGGGCGCGGCGGGGCGGGAAGCGTCGGACATGGGAATCAGCGCGCAGCCAGAGGCAAGAACGGGACCGGGGCCGCGATCACAGCCCGCGCAGCGCTTGCAGGCGAGCCTGCACCATCAGCGCCTTCATGTCGCGCACCGCTTTTTCCCAGCCGTCGAACACCGCCTGCGCCACGATGGCGTGGCCGATGTTGAGTTCGGCAATGCCTTCCAGCGCGGCCACCGGCTTGACGTTGCCGTAATGCAGGCCGTGGCCGGCATTCACGCGCAAGCCATGGCGCAGCCCTTCGGTCACGGCCAGGCGCAGTCGCTTCAGTTCGGCCTCGGCGGCCTCTCCTTCAGCCTCGGCGTAGGCGCCGGTATGCAATTCGATCACTGGCGCGCCGGCCTTGGCCGCGGCCGCGATCTGCTCCGGATCCGGATCGATGAAAAGCGACACGCGGATGCCGGCCTCGGCCAGCAGGCCCACCGCATCCGACACGGGTCCCATGGCGCCCGCCACTTCCAGGCCGCCCTCGGTCGTGAGTTCGGTGCGCTTTTCCGGCACCAGGCAGACGTCGCTGGGCTTGACCGCGCAGGCGATCTCCAGCATTTCCGCCGTGACCGCGCATTCCAGATTCATGCGCGTGCGCAGTTGCGGACGCATGGCGTAGACGTCCTTGTCCTGGATGTGGCGCCGGTCTTCGCGCAGATGCAGCGTGATCAGGTCGGCGCCGGCGTCCTCCGCGCGCAGCGCGGCCAGGACCGGGTCCGGATAGGCCGTGTGGCGTTGTTGCCGCAGCGTGGCAACGTGATCGATGTTTACACCAAGTTCTATCATTGCACTTTCGTCGTTTCTTCCCAGCCGCCGCCCAGGGCCTTGTACAGTTCGACGCGGTTGATCAGCGCCGCCAGACCGGTCTGGACCAGGGAGAGCTGGGCATTGAAAAAGTCCACCTGCGCGGTCTGCACCTGCAAGTAGCTGTCGATACCATTGGTATAGCGCAAATTCGACAGTTCCAGCGTGCGCCCGGTCGCATCCTGCAAGGCGCGCTGAGCGTCCAGCTGCGCCCCGTAGGTGGCTTCGCCCGCCAGCGCGTCCGACACTTCGCGGAATGCCTGCTGGATGGACTGTTCGTACTGCGCCACGGCGATATTGTCGCGCGCCTTGGCCAGGTTCAGCCCTTCGCGGATGCTGCCGCCGGCAAACAGCGGCGTGGTGATCGAAGGCGAAAAGCTCCAATAGCCCTGGCCGCCCTTGAACAGGTCGCCCAACGAGGGGCTGGCCACGCCCAGCAGGCCGGTCAGCGAGATGGTCGGGAAGAACGCCGCGCGCGCCGCGCCGATATTGGCATTGGCGGACAGCAGCTGGTTTTCCGCGGCCATGATGTCCGGACGGCGCTCAAGCAGGTCGGATGGCAGGCCCGAGGGCACCGTGGCCAGCAACTGGTCGCGGCCGAACACGGCAGGCGCCGGCAGATCCGGCGGCAGCGACGTGCCGACCAGCAGCACCAGCGCATTCATGGCCTGGGCCTGGGCGCGGGCCAGTTGCGCCAGATCGGACGAGGCCGAGTCCAGCAGCGTCTTGGCTTGGTTCAGATCCAGTTCGGACGCCACGCCGCCGTCGAAACGGCGCTTGACCAGGTCGTAGGATTCCTGGCGCGCCGCCAGGGTGCGCTTGGTCAGGTCGAGCTGGACTTCGGCGGCGCGCAGGTTGAAATACGACTGCGCGACCGAACCCACCAGCGTGATCTGCACGCTCTTCTGCGCCTGCTCCGTCGCCAGGTACTGTTGATACGCCGCCTCGGAGAGGTTGCGCAGGCGGCCGAACAGGTCGATCTCGAAGGTGGTCAGGCCGATCCCGGCCTGGTACGAACTGCTGATGGAACCCGCGCCGGCAGCCCGCATGTTCTGCGGCAGATGCTGGCGCTGGCCCTGGATGCCGGCGCCGATGCTGGGCCATTGCGCGCCGCGCTGGATGCCGTACTGGGCGCGGGCCTCTTCCACCCTTTCCACCGCCACGCGCAAGTCGCGGTTGTTGGCCAGCGACAGCTCGATCAGGCCTTGCAGGCGCGGATCGCGGAAGAACTCGCGCCAGCCCAGATTGGCGGCGGGCGTGCCTTCCTGCGGCATGACCGCGGTGGACGGCTGGGTGCCCAGCGACGTGGGCTTGGCGTAGCCGCCGTACTGGACCTTGGGCTGATCGGGCCACGTGCCGGAGACCGGCGCGTCGGGACGCTTGTAATCAGGCGCCAGCGAGCAGCCGGCCAACGCCACCGCCACGAAAGCGGACAAGGCGGTCTGTTTGAACTTCAGGGCTTTCATTCCTTGCCCTCCTGGCCACCGTTGGGTTGTGCGGGGTGTTGCGCGGCGGCGTCCGGTGCAGCCTGTCCGGCTGCAGCCTTCTTGGCCGCCTGCTCTTCTTCGAAGGCGCGCAGTTCGGCGCCCAGCAGGCGCGGCCGGGTCTTGAACAGGCCCAGCACCACCACGAAGAAGGTCGGCACGAAAATCACCGCGAACGGCGTGGCGGCCAACATGCCGCCCAGCACGCCCAGACCCACGGCGCGCTGGCTGGCGGCGCCTGCGCCGGTCGCCATGGCCAGGGGCACCACGCCCAGGATGAAGGCCAGCGAGGTCATCAGGATGGGGCGGAAACGCAGTCTCGCGGCTTCCACCGCGGACTCGTACAGCCCCATGCCGCGGGCGTATTGGTCCTTGGCGAACTCCACGATAAGAATGGCGTTCTTGGCCGCCAAGCCGATCACGGTCACCATGCCCACCTGGAAGTACACGTCGTTGGACATGCCCAGCGCGCTGATCAGCGCCACCGCGCCCAACATGCCCAGCGGCACCACCAGCATCACCGAAATCGGGATGGCCCAGCTTTCATACAGGGCGGCCAGCACCAGGAACACCACCAGCAGCGACAAGCCCATCAGGATCGGAGCCTGGTTGCCGGCCTGGCGTTCCTGGTAGGAAAGGCCGTTCCATTCGTAGCCGAAGCCCTGCGGCAACTGGCCCACCAGGCGCTCCATCTCGGCCATCGCCTCGCCCGTGGTGTAGCCAGGCGCGGCGTCGCCGCCGATACGCATGGACTCGTAGCTGTTGTAGCGCACCACCTGCACCGGACCCTGCTTCCATTCGGCCTTGACGAAGGTGGACAGCGGCACCATGCCGCCCTGGCCGTTGCGCGCATTCAACTGCAGCACGTCATTGAGCTGCATGCGGTACGGCGCGTCGGCCTGCACCCAGATGTTCTGCATCCGGCCCAGGTTGGGGAACTTGCTGAGGTAGGCGGAACCGACCGCGGTGGAGATCAGCGAGGCGGCCTCGTTGAAGTCCACGCCCAGCGCGGCCGCCTTCTCGCGGTCGATCGTCAGGTTGAGCTGCGCGCCCGGCCCGAGGCCGGTAATACGCACCTGCGACAGCACCGGGCTCTTCATGACCAGGCCCATCAGTTCGCCCGTCGCCGCAGCCAGGGCGGCGGAACCCGCCGCGCCGCGGTCCTGCAGGCGGAAGTCGAAGCCGGTAGCGTTGCCCAGCGACGAAATGGCGGGCGGCACCAAGGTGAACACCTGCGCGTCATGGATGCCCATCAGCTGCTTTTCGAAGGCCCGGAAGGCGATCGCGCCCGCGGAATCCTTGCGTTCCTTGCGCTCGCTGAAGTCCTTCAGCGTAACGAAGGCGATAGCGGCGTTCAGGCCGTTGCCGTTGAAGCTGTAGCCCTGCACGGCAATGATGTTCTCGACCGCCGGCACGCCCGAGAAGTATTTCTCGACCTGCTCGATGACCTCGACCGTGCGGTTGGCGGTGGCGCCGGTGGGCAGCTCGATGTTGCTGACCACATAGCCCTGATCTTCCTCGGGCAGGAAGGACGAAGGCAGGCGCAGGTACAGCCAGCCCAGCAGCACGACCAGCACCAGGAACGCCAGCATCATGCGGCCGCCCTTGTGCAGCATGCGCGACACCCAGTTCTGGTAGTTATGGGTGGTGGCGTCGAACTTGCGGTTGAACCAGCCGAAGAAGCCCTTCTTGTCCTCGTGGTGACCCTTGGGCACCGGCTTGAGGATGGTGGCGCACAGCGCCGGGGTGAAGGTCAGGGCCAGCAGCGCCGAGAAGAAGATGGACACGGCCATCGCGATCGAGAACTGGCGATAGATCACGCCCACCGAACCGCTCATGAAGGCCAGGGGCAGGAACACCGTCACCAGCACCAGCGTGATGCCGATGATGGCGCCGCTGATCTGCGGCATGGCCTTCTTGGTGGCCTCCTTGGGTGGCAAGCCCTCTGTGGACATGATCCGCTCGACGTTCTCCACCACCACGATGGCGTCGTCCACCAGAATCCCGATGGCCAGCACCATGGCGAACATGGTCAGCACGTTGATGGAGAATCCAAGCGCCAGCATCACCGCGAACGCCCCCAGCATGGCCACCGGCACGACCAGGGCCGGGATCAGGGTATAGCGGACGTTCTGCAGGAACAGGTACATCACCAGGAACACCAGCACCATGGCTTCCGCCAGGGTGTGGACCACCTGCTCGATGGACACCTTCACGTAGGGCGCGGTGTCGTACGGAATGGAGTACTTGATGTTGCCCGGGAAGTACTTGGACAGTTCCTCCATCTGCTGGCGCACGCCCTGCGCGGTGGCCAGCGCGTTCGCGTTCGGCGACAGCACGATGGCGAAGGCCGCCGTGGGCACGCCGTTCAGGCGGGCGCCAAACTGGTAATTGTCCGCGCCGACTTCGATGCGGGCGACGTCGCGCAGCAGCACCTTGGAGCCGTCGGTATTGGCGCGCAGGACGATCTTGCCGAAGCCTTCCACCGTGCTCAGTTGGCCGTTGGCCGTGACCGTGGCGGTGATGCGCTGCGAATCCGGGTTGGGCGGCGCGCCGATGCTGCCGCCGGAAATCACCACGTTCTGCTGGGCGATGGCCTGGTTGACCTGCGACATGCTCAGGTTGAAACCGACCAGCTTGGCGGGATCGACCCACACGCGCATGGCGCGCGGCGCCGCGAACAACTGGAACTGGCCCACGCCGGGCACGCGCGACACCGGGTTCTTGATGTTGCGGGTGATGTAGTCGGCCAGCGCGGTCTGGTCCAGCGACCCGTCGGTGGACGACACCGCCGCCACCATCAGGAAGCCGGTACTGGTCTGCTCATACTGCAGGCCCTGCTGCTGCACGGCGGTGGGCAACTGCGCGACCACGTTGGACACGCGGTTCTGCACGTCCACCTGCGCCAAGTCCGGGTTGGTCCCCGGAGCGAAGGTCGCGGTGATGGTCGAGGTGCCGTAGGAATCGCTGACCGACTCGTAGTAGATCAGGCCCTTGGCGCCGTTGAGCTGGTCTTCGATGATACTGGTGACCTGCTCGGCCACTTCGTTGGCCGAAGCGCCGGGATAGGTCGCCGTGATCGTGATCGCTGGCGGCGCCACGTCCGGGTACTGCGAGATCGGCATGTTCGGAATCGCCAACACCCCGGCCAGCAGGATGAACAGGGCGACTACCCAGGCGAAAATCGGTCTATCAATAAAAAATTGCGGCATGTGGGCTGACTCTGAAAGCGATGCTCACCAAAGAGGAACGCGGCGCTTGCGCCGCGTGCCGCTTAAGATTTCTGGCCTGCGGCCTTGTCTTGCTGCGCAGGCTCGGCCGGCTTGGCGCCAGGCTGCGGGGCGGATTCCGCGGGCTTGGCGCCCGGTTGCGCGGGGGCCTGGCCGCCCGGCGCGGGCGTGCCGCTCTTCCATTCGCTGGCCTGCACCGGAGCGCCGGGCCGGACCTTCTGGAATCCTTCCACCACGACCACGTCGCCAGCCTTCAGGCCGCTGGTGACGATCCAGTTGCTCTTGAGCGCGCCGCCGGTGGTGACCGGAATCTGTTCGATCTTGTTGTCCTTGACCAGCATCAGGCTCTGCAGGCCGTCCGCGGTACGCTGCAGCGCCTGCTGCGGCACCATCAGGGCCTTGTCGTCCACGCCCTGCTCCAGACGCACGCGCACATACATGCCGGGCAGCAGGATGCCGTCGGGGTTGGGGACTTCGGCGCGCAGGTTCACCTGGCCCGTGGTCGGATCCACGGTGATGCCGGTGAACAGCAGCTTGCCCGGCTGGCCATATTCGGAGCCGTCTTCCAGCACGATGGTGGCGCGCGCCGTATCCTTGCCGACCTGCTGCAGCTGACCGCTGGCGAAGGCGCGGCGCAGGGACGCGAGTTCCGCGGTGGACTGGGTGAAGTCCACGTAGATCGGATCCAACTGCTGCACCGTGGCCATCTGCGTGGCCGAGGTGGCCTCGACCAGCGCGCCTTCGGTAACCAGCGGTTTGCCGATGCGGCCGGTGATGGGCGAGGTGACGTCGGTGTAGCCGAGGTTGATCGCGGCGTTGTCCTGCGCCGCGCGGGCGGCGGCGACAGCGGCGTCCGCCTGGCGGTACGAGGCCACGGCGTTGTCGTATTCCTGCTTGCTGACGGCGTTGGCCTTGACCAGCGGCGCATAGCGGTCGGCCAGCAGCTTGGCGCTGAACAGAGTGGCCTGGGCCTGCTTGAGCTGCGCCGTCGCCTGATCGTAGGTGGCCTTGTACTGGGCCGGATCGATCTTGAAGAGCAGCTGGTTTTCCTTGACGTCACCGCCTTGCTCGAAGGCGATCTTCTGGACGATACCGGTGACCCGCGCACGGATCTGTGCGTCCCGCACGGCATCGACACGGCCGGGCAGTTCGGACACGATGGGCGCGCGCTGCGGCTGAATCGTAATGACGCTGACCTGGGGCATGCCTGGATTCATGTGCGGCTTTTCACCGCAACCAGCCAATATCAGTGCGAGGACCCCGCCGGAAAAAGCCAGCCCTGAAACACGTTTAGGCGAAAACCGCATTGAAACCCCCGCGTAGCGTAATTAACCGTAATCGCGTCATGTAACCGCAGTATTTGAATGCGGCTCAGGCCACGATCAAATGAGAAGCATGCGTCCAAGGCACGTAATCAGCCCAGTAATGTAACTCAGTTATTGGGGAAATCACTGATTTTTAGTGCCTCAAATACCACTACCGGGGGGATTTCATACAACAGATCAGTTCTCGGAAAGCTCTCGCAACTTGCCCAGAAACACATAGCCCATGCCGTGCACCGTATGCAGCGGCAGCCGGGCGCCAGCCAGCAGGACCTTGCCGCGCAGGCGGCAAATCGCCACGTTCAGCGTGCGCATCGTGGTGCGCCTGCGCACGGCCATGAATTCATCGCGCCGCAATTCCCTGGCGGGATTGCCCGCCAGGCAAAGCAGGCAAGTGCGTTCCAGGGCGGTCAGGCCGATGCGGATGCCATGAGGCGTAAGCAGGGTCCAGCCCTGGTAGACCAGGGTCCACCAGCCGTCCATGGCATAGGGAATGTCGGCCGCGCGGGCGGGCGCGACCTGGGCAAGGCGAGCGGGGGCATTCACGACGGGTCTCCACCAGGACGGCCCGCGCCGCGCGGGATGGCGGCCGGCTCCCGGAACAAGGCTGCAATTTGCCCCGAAAGACTACCGCCGGAACCCACTGACATTGAAGTTGCAAGGCATCTATAAGACCAATCCGATCAGAAAGCTGTCCCGCCCCTATCCAAAAACGTAGCGCTCGCCACTGCCCCGCCAGTTCAGGTGCGCTTGCCGTTGCGATGGATATCGTGCGTGACGAAACAGCTGTTCTCGGTCGGCCGGGCCAGGATGCCGGGCTTGGCCAGCGTGGCGCGGATGTCGGCCAAGCCGGACTCCCAGTGCTCGCGCATGGCCTCGGTGCCGAACTCGTAGTCCTTGGAGTAACGCTCCCGATGCTTGGACTCGTAGATGAGGTTGATGATGTTGGTGGCCGGCGTATGGGACAGCCTGCGGATGTCGTCGAATTCAGCCGCGTTGCGCTCGGCTTGCGGCAGCTTCGCCAGCAAACGCTGCAAGCCGTGCCTCAGCTTGAGCACGCGCCGCAGCTGGTCCGTGACCAGGCGGGTCCGGCTGGAGTACTGGATGTCCTTCTGGCGCTCGGCCACTTCCTCCAGATTGGTCGGCAGACCGCCGCGCGCGGGCCACAGGTCGACCTGGAACGCCAGCGTATCCCGCATGTTGTCGGTGGTCAGCACCTGGGCCAGCGGCGTGTTGGACACGACGCCGCCGTCCCAGTAGTGCTCGCCGTCGATCTCGACGGAGGGAAAGCCTGGCGGCAAGGCGCCCGAGGCCATGATGTGTTCCGGGGCCAGGGTGTCCTTCAGGCTGTCGAAATAGGCGAAGTTGCCGGTCCGCACATTGACCACGCCGAAACTGGCGCGCACGGCGCCGCTGTTGAGCAGGTCGAAATCCACGAACTCCCGCAGGGTCGCGGCCAGCGGCGTGGTGTCGTAGAAGCTGGTGGACGCCGCCCCCCTGCCGTGCACCAGGTAGGGCGGCGGAAAACGCGGTTTGAAAAAGCCCGGCTGCCCCGAAAACAAGGCCTGGAATGCCGAGACATGCCCGTTCATGACGGGCGAGCCGAAGCCGAACGGCAAACCCTCGAACATGGGACCGAGCGTCTCGCCCCAGGGCACCGAAGCAAAGCCCGCCGGGCGGCAGATGCTCTCCCAGAAACCGCGCAGGCGCTCCACGCGCTCATCCTCGGGGGAACCCGCGATGATCGCCGCGTTGATCGACCCGATGGAGATGCCGGAAATCCAGTTGGGCCGGATACCCGCTTCGTGCAGCCCCTGATACACCCCGGCCTGGTAGGCCCCCAGCGCTCCGCCGCCCTGCAACACCAGGGCGACGACTTCATAGGGCGGCGTATCGCCGGTGTCTTGCTTGGGGGCCTTGCGGCGAGTACTCATACGGCTTCCTCTAGGCAGGGCTGGCGGACCGCCCTACTTGCTTTTTTCCGGCAGCTGCGGCGCGGCCACGCCCGCGCGGAACGGATACTTGGAGAAGATCTGCGCAACCACCTTGTCCGTGTTCTCGGACGTAGCGGCCGCATCGGGCTGGACCTCGCCCACCGCCACGCCTTCCCACACCAGTTGCCTGCGGCGCGCGTCGACGAGGTCGATGTTCAAGGTGCCCTCAGTATATTGGTAGACGTCGTCACCCCAGCCGTAGCCGGGCCAGCCGCCATAGAAGCCGCTGCGATAGCCGTAGTACGGGCCCATGGGCGGCGCAGCCGGCGTGACCTGCACCTTCTGCTGCAGCTTGGCGCTGAAGTTGACCAGCAGGTCGGGACTGGAGGCGCTGTAGGTATAGCCGCGCATTTCCATCTGGCCGCGCGTGGCATTTTTGAGGCGCTCGGTCAGCAAGGTGCTGTAGCCGGCCTTGTCGGTGCCCAGCGGCGTCATATACCCGAAGGTCCGGTACTGGGCGAAATTCGCCTGATGATCGTAGTCGCTCTTGACGTCAGGGCCGGTGGCGCAAGCCGCCAACAGCGCTGTCATGGATCCCGCAGCCAGCAATTTGAACGCTTTCATGTCGTTTTCTCCGTGAGCCCGATGCTTGAACATAGTGCCGCGAAGCCTGCAAAATTTCAACAGAATCTCATTCTCATCGCAGCCGCCACGAACCGCCAGGACAGCCCCGTCCATTACACTTTCGGTTGTCCCATACCCTGACCACGGCACAACACAGATGTTGGAACTCGACGGCTCGATTTGGTTTCGCTCCGGCGCCCAGACCTGGGGCGGAAAAAACCGCATAGACCTGTTGGCGCAGATCGACGCCACCGGCTCGATCACGGCCGCCGCGCGCGCCGTGGGCATGAGCTACAAGGGCGCCTGGGACGCCATCGACGCCATGAACAACCTGGCGGGCGAGCCTTTGGTGATCCGCGCCGCCGGCGGCAAGGGCGGCGGCGGCACGCGCCTGACCGACCGCGCGCGCGGCCTGATCGCTACCTTCCGCGCCCTGGAAGCCGAACACCGCAAGTTCATGGAAAACCTGACCCGCGCCGGCATGAACGCCAGCGGCGACATCGACCTCATGAGGCGTTTCATGCTCAAGACCAGCGCACGCAACAAACTGCTAGGCACCGTCATCCAGATCCGCGCCGGCGCCGTCAACGACGAGATCGTGCTGCGCATCGCGGGCGGCCAGACCATTACGGCCACCATCACCCGAGAAAGCACGCAGGAATTGGGCTTGGCGATGGGCAAGGAGGCGATCGCGCTGGTCAAGGCGTCGTCGGTCATCGTGGGCGCCCCCGGCCCCGGCCTGCGCCTGTCTGCGCGCAATCAGCTGCCGGGCAAGATCACCGCGCTGCGTCCGGGCGCCGTCAACAGCGAGATCCTGATCGGCCTGGACGGCGGCGTGACGCTGGCGGCCATCGTCACCAATGAGAGTGCGCAGGACCTGGCGCTGGACGTCGGCGCCGACGCGGTGGCAATCTTCAAAGCCTCCAGCGTGATCCTGGGCGTGCTGGACTAAGCCGTTCAGACGCCCACGTCCTCGTCATGGCGCCGCACCCTGCCCTCGCGCACTTCGAACACTTCGTCGGCCAGTGCGTCCACATCCGCTGGATCGTGCGTGATCAAGAGCATCGGCACGTCCAACTGGCGCTGCAAGGCGTTGAGTTCCAAGCGCATCTTGCCGCGCAGCTGCGAATCCAGCGCTGAAAAGGGTTCGTCCAGCAGCAGGATGTCCGGGCGCAGCATGAGGGCTCGCGCCAATGCCACCCGCTGCTTCTGGCCGCCCGATATCTCGCTGGGGTAACTGCCCACGATGGAGCCCAGCTCGAACGCTTCCACCCAACGCTGCGCCTCCGGCCCGACCTCGCGGCGGGGCGGATTGCGCCAGCCGCGGCGCAGCCCGAAAGCGATGTTCTGCGCCACGGTCAGATGGGGAAACAGGGCGTAGTCCTGGAACAGGTAGGCGACGCGGCGCGACTGCGCGGGCAGGTTGACGCCGCCATCCGCGTCGAACAGCACGCGGCCATTGATTTCGATGCGGCCCGAGTCCGGGCGCAGCAGGCCTGCCACCGCGCGCAGGGTCAGACTCTTGCCCGCGCCCGACGGGCCGAACAGCGCAATGCGTTTGGCCGAGGAATCGAAGGCGACGTCCAGCGCAAAGCGCCGGTCGCCGGACACCATCTGCTTGCGCACCTGGATGCTGACGCTCATGGCGCGCCCCCGTTGCGCCGGCCGCTGCTCACGGGCACCAGCTTGCCGGCCAGCAGCAGGACCACCACGCAGGTCACCGACGTGACCAGCACCAACATATTGGCCGTGGCGTCATCGCCCGCCTGCACCGCCTCGTAGATGGCGACCGACAAGGTCTGCGTGCGTCCCGGCAGGTTGCCGGCGATCATCAGCGTTGCGCCGAATTCGCCCAGCGCCCGCGCAAACGCCAGCAGCACGCCAGCGGCGATGCCGCGCGCGGCCAATGGCAAGGTGACCCGGAAGAACACTCCCGCTTCGCATACGCCCAGCACGCGCGCCGCGTTTTCCAGCTGGCTGTCGACGTTCTCGAAGGCGGCGCGGGCCGATTTGAAGACCAGCGGGAAGGCCACCACGGAAGCGGCGATCACCGCGCCCTGCCAGGTGAAGACCAGCTCGATGCCCCAGCCCGCCAGCGTCTCGCCGATGATGCCGCGGCGCCCCAGCAGCACCAGCAGGTAGTAGCCCAGCACCGTGGGCGGCAACACCAGCGGCAAGGTCAGCAGCGCGTCCAGCAGGTCGCGCCCCGGCCAGCGCCAGCGCGACAGGCCATAAGCCGCGGCCGTGCCGGCCACGGTCGCCAACAGCGTTGCCCAGCCTGCCACTTTCAGGGAAAGCAGCAGCGGCACCCAAACCGGATCACTCATCAATGCCTACGATTCAACAGGTATCAGGGCTTCTGGAAGCCGTAGCGCGACAGTATCGCCTGACCCGCGGGAGACAGCACATAGGCCACGAAACTTTCGGCTTCCTTGGCAGCGGCTTCACGGGTGGTCACGGCGATGGGATAAGTGACCGGCGTCTGCGAAGGCACGCGCACGGCCACCTTGACCTTGTCCGCCATGATGGCCGCGTCGGTTGCGAACACGAAGCCCGCGTCGACCTCGCCGCGCGCCACGTAATCCAGGCTTTGGCGCACGTTCTGGGCCAACACGCTCTTGGCCTGCACTTCCTTCCACAGCCCAGCCGCTTCCAGCGCGCCCTGCGTGTAACGGCCCACCGGCACCGATGCCGGGTTGCCGTAGGCGATGCGCTTGACATCGTCGCGGGTCAGGTCCTTGAGCGCGGTGATGTTGGCCTTGCTGTCCATCGGGACGATCAGCACCACCTGATTGGCGGCGAAGTCGACGCGGGAGGCCGGCTTGACGGCCTTTTCCTCGACCGCCTTGTCCATGGCCTTCTGATCCGCCGAGGCGAACACATCGGCCGGCGCGCCCTTGACGATCTGCTGCAGCAGCACATCGGACGCGCCGAAATTCAAGATGACCTTGGTGCCGGCATGCTCTTTTTCATAGCCCTGCGCGACTTCCTTGAAGGCGTTGGTCAGGCTGGCGGCGGCCGACACCACCAGGTCGCCGGCGCTGGCATTGGCGCTCCATGCGGCGGCCAGCGCCAAGGACAGCGCCGCGATCGGACGGTTACGTAACATGTTCTTCTCCCAGGGGAAATCGCTAAGTCGGTAACGAAATATATATAGGTATATAACGCTCGTCAATTTGGCTACCCGGGGGAGCTTTGAGCAAAATCAAGGAGTGGCGGCCGCGGGCTTCAGCCGCGCGCCACCGTGGTCGCGTGCACGGCCTCGGGCGCCAGCCGCGCCCGCAGGTGTTCCAGCGCCAGCTCGGGCCGGGCCGCGCCGCACATGAAGATGTCCAATGCCGCGAACGCATGTTCGGGCCAGGTATGGATGCTGATATGGGATTCACTCAGCAGGACCACGCCAGTCACGCCCGCGCCGTCGCCGAAATGATGAAAGTGCGCGCTCAGCACATGGGCGCCTGCGGCACGGGCTGCGGCGATCAGGTCACGTTCCAGCCCTTGCGCATCGGTCAGGCGATCCGCGAGCACGCCACGGAAATCCGCCAGCACATGGCGGCCGGGTGTGGCATGCGGGGTCACTTGTGGGATCCGCCCGAGGACCAGCCCGACCCGCCGGAGGAACTGCTGCCCCAGCTGCTGCTACTGGTGCTGCCGCCGCTGGACATGCGCGCGCCGGGCGAGCCGGCGCCGGTAGCGAATATCACCACCACGACGGCATAGACGGTATATAAGAGTTTGCCCATCCTGTTACTCGTCCTTGCCAGATAGTTTGTCCGCCACCGCCGCCGGGATCCAGAGGAACGCCAGGCCGATCAGGATCGGGACGAAGCCGCCACTGAAAATAGTGTCGATGTTCAGGAAGGCCAGCACGATCATGGCCGTCCAGGCGAACTTGCGATAGCCCCCAGGCTTGCCGCTGAGCGGCATGGCCTTCTGCTTGGCAAGTTCAGGATCGCCGAACCATTCAGCCAACTGCGCCGGCGCTACCGGCCCCGAGGCCGACCAGCCCAGTTCGGACTCGCTCAGTTCGCGGGTCAGCTTGAGGTTGCCGGCCTTGTAATCCGTGATCTTGGTGCTGTCGCCGACCTTGACGCGCCAGTTGAAGGCACCCAACGCCAACTCCACGCGCGAGGTGTAGTCATACAGCTTCTGGTAAAGATTGGAGCGCCAGCGCACGCTGCTGGCGTTGTTGTGGCTGGGCCAGGTGTCGCATACCTGCACCCGCTCCCAGCCCTCGTCGGTTTCCACCAGCCAGATGAAGCCCTTCGCGGGGTTGAACAGCAGGTACTCGATCCAGTCGGACGGCTCCTCGGGATCCGGATCGGCGCACTTCATCAGGCCGATGAGCGTATAGGACGCGCCGTCGATCTTGGCCACCGCGCCCAGCGACAGCGTGGTCTTGATGGCCTTGACCTTGCGCGCCTTCTCTATGACTTCAGCCGTGGGTCCCGAGCAATCAACGGTGGCCGCGCACGAAGGGCAGACCACTTGCGTGGCCATGGCGGCCACGAAACTTATCGGCCCGCCGCAGTTCGGGCAGTCCAGCGCCTTGATCTGGCCGCGGAAACGGCCGGCGGTCTCCTCGACCTGTTCGTTGGTCCGCAGCGACGCCGCCTGCATGGCGGACAGGTCGAACGCCTTGCCGATATACAGCTCGGGCTCGGGCCCGTCGGAAAAGTCCAGGGTCAGGAACGCGTCCAGGCTGCGGTAATCCGCCACCTTGGCCAGCCAGCCCTCGCCCGGCACGAAGGGCAGCTCGCCTTGCGTGCCGCCCGCCTGGCAGGCGCGCACGTCGGCGGCGGTAAAGCGCTGGCCGTCCAGCTTCAGTTCGTCGCCGGGCGCGATGTCGTCGAACGCGGGCATGCCCTGCGTGGACTTGACCTTGCGCCGCCGGGTCACGGCGTACTGGCCCGACGCATCCGACAGCCAGCCGTCGGAGCCGTCCTCGAACCACAGGTACCACTCGTTCCAGAAGCCTTCGCCGTAGCGCAGCTGGATGCGGCCGATCAAATCGAAGCGCTTGCCGTCATGAGTGCCGGCCGCGCCCAGGCACAAGGGCGAGTAGTCCTCCAGGACCTCGGCGGCCTCGCCGATGCGCTTGACCGACTCGGCGTCCTTCAGCAAGGTGCTGCGGCAGGCGCCGCAGACCGCCATGACCGATGCCGCGGACGTGAATTTGACTGGGGCGCCGCACTGCGGACACAGAACCTGCTGCATGGAGCCTTAGCTGGTGAGTTTCTTCAGCACTTCGGCCTTGGCCGAATCGTAGTCCGCGGCCGTGATCAGGCCCTTGTCCAGCAGATCCTTGAGCTGCTGCAGCCGCTGCGCCGGATCGCCGCCCGCGGCGGCAGGCGCCTGCGGAGCGGGTTGTTGCGCCGCCGGCTGCGGCGGCTGCCCCTGGGCGCCAGCCAAGCCCGCAGCCATGGTCTGGCCCAGCGCCGCCCCGGCCGCGAGACCCGCGCCGATGCCGGCGATGCCGCCCTCGTTCTGCGCCGCCATCGGAATGGCGGTGGCGGTCTGGTACTGGGTGAACTTGCCCAGATCGCCGGCCATGCCCATGGAGATCCGCGTATCCAGCGCCTTCTGCAGCTCTTCCGGCAGCGAAACGTTCTCGACCGTGAAGTTGTCCAGCTTGACGCCGTAGCGGTCGAACACCGGGGCCAGCTGCTCGGCGATGCTTTGCGACATCAGCCCCTGATTGCCGGCCATGTCCAGGAACGGCACCTTGGAGCCGCCCAGCGCCGTCGTCATCGCCGCGACCACCATGTTGCGCAGCTGCGTTTCCAGGTCGTCGACCGTGTACTCGTCGCGCGTGCCGCTGATCTCGCGGTAGAACTTGGCGGGATCCGAGATCTGGTAGGAATACACGCCGAAGGCGCGCAGCCGCACCATGCCGAATTCGCTGTCGCGCAGCGTCACCGGCTGGGCCGTGCCCCAGCGCCGACCCAGTTGCAGGCGCGTGCTGAAGAAGATCACGTCCGACTTGAAGGGAGACTCGAACAGCTTGTCCCAGTTCTTCAGATAGGTCAGGATCGGTAGCGTCTGCGTGGTCAGCTTGTACATGCCGGGGCCGAACACGTCGGCCACCTTGCCTTCGTTGACGAACACCGCCATCTGCGATTCGCGCACGGTCAGGCTGGCGCCGTACTGGATTTCGAAATCCTGCATGGGATGCCGCCAGGCGAGCACGCCGTCGCGGTCCTCGTTCCATTGCAGGATGTCGATGAACTGCTTGCGGATGAATGAACCGAGACTCATGAGTAGTCCTCCTGTCAGATCGGGTTCGGCGCCTGCCCGTGTCAGGTCAGGCTGGCGGCGTTGACGATGCCGGCGGCGACCGAAATCGACCCGATCAGTCCGCCCATGGCGATGTTGTTTTCTTCGATGGCTTCGTTCATGCCGCGCACGGCCTGGGACACGCCCACATAAACGACAATCTGCACCAGCATGGCCACAAGGCCCCAGAGCAGGAACATGGCATAGCTGGCGTGGATCGCGATGCTGGAGCACAAGGTGAAGCTGAAACCCACCAGCGCGCCGCCATACGACAGCACCGCGGCGATATTGCCTTCGCGGATCAGCTCGAATTCCTTGTAGCGCGTGACGGCCGTATAGACCAGGGTGAAGGCACCCAGCATGGCGAGCGCCGACGCCATATAGATCAGATAGGTCACCACCGGATGCATTGCTTCTCCCATTGCCACCCTCCTAATTGCGCGCAGTATATACGGCGCGTTCGATATACTGCGAACGCATTTTTCGTGTCGGACACCTCATGCGCGACCGCGTTCTCATCCTTTCAGTATTGATCGTCGCTTCCTGCGGTTTGGGCTATGAGCTCATCAGCAGCGCGCTGGCCAGCTATTTGCTGGGGGATTCGATACTGCAATTCTCCTCCGTCATCGGCTGCTATCTGTTCGCCATGGGCATAGGCTCGTGGTTGTCAAAATATGTAAGAGACGAAGACGTTTTGAATCGCTTCATCGACGTGGAGCTGCTGGTCGCCCTCTTGGGCGGGGTCTCCGCCGCGGTGCTGTTCCTGGTCTTCTCATGGATGCCCGCCCCCTTTCGCGCGGCCCTGTATGTGGGCGTGTTCCTGATCGGCCTGATGGTCGGCATGGAAATCCCGCTGGTGATGCGGGTGTTCAACCAGCGCAAGACCGAATTCCGCGAAATCGTCAGCCGCGTGCTGACCTTCGACTACCTGGGCGCGCTGGCCGTGTCGCTGGTCTTTCCCCTGCTGCTCGCCCCCAAGCTGGGCCTGCTGCGCACCAGCTTCCTGTTCGGCATCCTGAACGCCAGCGTGGCGCTGTGGACCACTTGGCTGTTCCGCGCCGAGATCCCCCGCCCCGGCGAAAAAGCCATCCGTGCCAGCGTGGTGATCGGGTTCCTGGGCCTGGGCTTCATCTATTCCGGCACCATGACGGCCTGGGCCGAAAAAGGCCTGTACGGGGACGACGTGGTGCACGCGGAGACCACCCAATACCAGCGTCTGGTGGTCACGCGCTGGCACGACGACCTGCGCCTGTACATCAACGGCAACCTGCAATTCTCCTCGCGCGATGAGCACCGCTATCACGAGGCCCTGGTGCACCCCGGCCTGCAAGCCCTGCCGTGGGCCCGCAACGTGCTGGTGCTGGGCGGCGGCGACGGCCTGGCCGTGCGCGAAATCCTCAAATACAAGCACATCGAACACGTCACGCTGGTGGACCTGGACCCCGCCATGACCGGACTGTTCTCGCGTTCCGAGCCGCTGGTCAAGCTGAACCAGGGGTCGCTGAAGGATCCGCGGGTCACGGTCATCAACGACGATGCCGGCCGCTGGCTGGAAACCCATGCCGAGGTCTATGACTACATCGTGGTGGATTTTCCAGACCCGTCCAACTTCGGCCTGGGCCGCCTGTACTCGGTGCCGGTCTATCACCTGATGGCGCGCCACCTGGCCGAGAACGGCTATATGGTGGTGCAGTCCACCTCGCCCTACTTCGCGCCGCGCTCGTTCTGGAGCGTCGATGCCACCCTGAAGGAAGCCGGACTGAACACCTGGCCGTACCACACCTATGTGCCGTCCTTCGGCGACTGGGGTTTCATCCTGGCCAGCAAGCGCCGCGACTACGAGCCGCCCGCCACGATCACCGTGCCCACGCGCTATCTGGACCCGGTCACGACGCGCGAACTGTTCCACTTCCCCGCCGACATGCCCGCGCTGGCAATGCCGCCGAACCGCCTGAATGAACAGTCGCTCGTGCGCTACTTCGACGAGGACTGGCGCAAGGTCATCCGCTGATGCGGCGGCGCAGCTTCCTGTTGGGCGCAGCCACGGCGGCGATAGCCGGCAGCGCCGGGTACTACCGTGCGCGCATCGTCGAGACCACGCCGGAGATCCATTACCCGGGCATGCAGGCGGGCCACGCCTTGCGCGACGGGGCGGCCTGGCCGCAGCCCTCGGCCAGCCACAAGCGCGACGTCGTGATACTGGGCTCGGGCGTGGCGGGCCTGTCCTGCGCCTGGAAGCTGGCGCGCGAAGGGCACACGGATTTCCTGGTGGTGCAGGGGCCGGAACCCGAAGGCAATGCCGCCGCCGGCCTGCGCGACGGCCTGGACTACCCCTTGGGCGCGCACTACCTGCCGCTGCCCTCGCTGGCGTCCACCCACGTGCGCGAGATGCTGGCCGATTTCGGCATCATCGAACGCGGCGCGAGCGACGCCCGCCCCTACTACGACGAGACCGCGCTGGTCCATTCGCCCCAGGAACGCCTGCTGCGCGGCGGCCATTGGGAAGAAAACCTGCTGCCCATGAGCGGGCTGCCGGAAGCGGACCTGGCGCAGCACCGCAAGTTTCTTGCGCTGATCGATCGCCTGCACACGCAGACGGGCAACGATGGCCGCAAGGTCTTCTGCATCCCTCTCGCCCATTCGTCCCAGGATCCGGCTTGGCGCGCGCTGGATGCGATCACGTTCAGGCAATGGCTGGAACGCGAGGGCTATACCTCGCCCGCGCTGCATTGGTACCTGAACTACTGCTGCCGCGACGACTACGGCGCGCGGTACGACGTGGTCTCGGCCTGGGCCGGCCTGCACTACTTCGCCAGCCGCGACGGCCACGCCGCCAATGCGGGCGAAGGCGCCGTGCTGACCTGGCCCGGCGGCCTGTCGACGTTGATGCAGCGCATGCGCGACGCCATCACCCAAAAACTCGGCCATGCCGGCTGGCTGGCCGCCGGCATGGCAGTCCGGGTGCAAGAGACGCCTGCCGGTCCACTAGTCACGTGCCTGAGTTCGGCTGCCGCCTACACGGTGCAGGCCCGCCGCGCCGTGTGCGCGATGCCGTTGTTCGTGGCCCAGCGCATCCTGCCCGACATCCGCGCCTATGGCTACGATCCGGCGGCGCATGCGCCGCCGCACGCGCCGTGGATGGTGTCGAACTTCGTCATGGAAGGCTACCCCGCCGAAGCCCCGGGCGAACCGCTATCCTGGGACAACGTGGTCTATCAGGGCAAGGCGCTGGGCTACGTCGTCTCCACGCACCAGCTGCTGCGCGTGGCCCGCACGCCGCGCTGCGTCTTCACCGCCTACCACGCGCTCAGCGAAATGAAGCCCGACACCGCGCGCGACTGGCTGACCCGCGCCAGTCCAGAGGAACTGCGGGCCGAGGCCGCGTCCGACCTGGTCGCGGCCTACGGCCAGGAATTCTGGCGCCATGCGCGCCAGCTGGAAATCACGGTGCGCGGCCATGCCATGGCCTCGCCGCTATGCGGCTACCTGTCCAATCCGGGATTGGCCGCGCTGCGCGACGTGGACGGTCCGGTGCTGTTCGCGCACGCAGACCTTTCGGGCTATTCCGTGTTCGAGGAAGCCTCGTGGTGGGGCGTGGCCGCGGCGGGGCGGATCATGGGCCGGAAGCTGTCTCAATCCTGAGATTTGCGCGCGACTTTTCCCTGGGCCTTGCAGCCGCCTGCAATACAATTCCGCGAGCCTGCCGGCATCACGGCACTTCCTGACCGGACTCGGATAAAAACACATGGGAAAGCAAGTCGTTGTCCTAGGCGCGGGTATCGTGGGCGTCTGCTGCGCCCTGGAACTGCAGCGCCGCGGCCTGTCCGTCACGCTGGTCGACCGGCAGGAGCCGGGTCTGGAAACCTCGCTGGGCAACGCGGGCGTGATCGCGCGCAGTTCGTTGATGCCGTTCAACCACCCTGGCTTGTGGGCGCAGTTGCCCCGCCTGCTGAAGAACGACACCGTGCAGTTCCGCTACAAGCTGAACTACCTGGCGCGGAACCTGGGCTGGGCCGCGCGCTTCCTGTTGAGCGCCCGGCCGGCGGTGTTCAGGCAGACCGTGGAGGCGCTGGACAGCCTGATCCGGCTCTCGGCGCCCGAGCATCTGCGGCTGCTGAACGAATCGGGCGCGGCGCACCGGCTGCGCGATACCGGCTGGATATTCCTGTACCGCTCGGAACAAGGCTGGAACAGCGGCGAACTGTCGCGCCGGACGTTTGCGCAATACCAGGTGCCGACCCAGGTTTTGCAGCCTGCGGAACTCGCGGAAATCGAACCCGCTCTCGCGCCGATCTTCCGCCGCGCCCTGTGGATCCAGGGTTCATATTCCGTCGATGACCCGCACGAAGTGGTCGCGGCCTACGCCGCCCTGTTCCGCCGCGCGGGCGGCGCTTTCCGGCGCCTGACCGCCAGCGCCATCCGCCGCGAGGGCCAGGGCTGGATCGTGCAAGGCGCGCAAGGATCCGAATCCGTGGCGGCGGATCGATTGGTGGTGGCGCTGGGTCCCTGGTCGAAGCGCCTGCTGAAGACGGCGGACATAGACCTGCCCATGGCGTTCGAGCGCGGCTACCACATGCATTACAACGGCGTGGACGGCGCCAGCCTGACGCGTCCGGTCTACGACACCGGCGGCGGCTATGTGCTGTCGCCCATGGCGCGCGGGCTGCGCCTGACCACGGGCGTGGAACTGGACGCCTGCGAGGCTCCCGCCCGGCCGCTGCAGCTGGACCTGGCGGAAGCGCGGGCCCGGGAAGCGTTTCCGCTGGACCGGCGGCTGGATCCCGCGGCTTGGCTGGGACGGCGTCCGACGCTGCCCGACAGCCGGCCGATGATAGGCGAAGCGCCGCGCCATCCTGGTCTGTGGCTGGCGCTGGGGCATCAGCACATCGGTTTCAGCACCGCGCCCGGCACCGCCAGGATACTGGGCGAACTGATGTGCGACGGCGGCGCGGCCTCGCGCCACGAGGCATTCCGGCCAGGCCGGTTCATCTAGGACCGGAGGCAGCGACCGCAGCCTCGCGAGCCGGTTGCGGTTCACGCAACCGGCGCCTGGCGCCTACCCCAGCAGCAGGGCGTCGTCCGAGATCTTCTCGCCGCGCACGCGCTCGAACATGGCCAGCAGGTCCGGCACGTCCATGCCGCGGCGCTCTTCGCCCGACACATCCAGCACTACCTGGCCCTGATGCAGCATGACCGTGCGGTCGCCCACGTCCAGCGCCTGGCGCATGCTATGCGTCACCATCATCGTGGTGAGCTGGCTTTCAGCGACGATGCGCGTGGTCAGTTGCAGCACGAAGTCCGCCGTGCGCGGATCCAGCGCCGCGGTGTGCTCATCCAGCAGCAGGATGCGCGAGGGCTGCAAGGCCGCCATCAACAGGCTGACCGCCTGGCGCTGGCCGCCCGACAACAGGCCGATGCGGTCGCTCAGGCGGTTTTCCAGCCCCAGGCCCAGCGTGGCCAGGCGCTCGCGGAAGCCTTCCTTCATGGAGGCCTTGACCGCGCGGCTGTAGCCGCGGCGCGCGCCGCGCATCTGCGCCAGCGCCATGTTTTCTTCGATGGTCAGGTCTTCGCAGGTGCCGGCCATGGGGTCCTGGAACACGCGGGCCACGCGGGCGGCGCGCGCCCAGACGGGCTGGCGGGTAACGTCGACGCCGTTGATGTCGATGCGGCCGGAATCGACCGGCAGGTCGCCGGAGACTGCATTCAGGAAGGTGGACTTGCCGGCGCCATTGGAGCCGATGACGGTCACGAACTGGCCCGAGGGTATCTCCAGCGACAGGCCGCGCAAGGCACGCGTCTCGATGGGCGTACCCGCGTTGAACGTGATCTTGAGGTCTTTTGCGGACAACATATCAGCTCCCCTTCTTGCCGAGGAGCCGGCGTTTGAGCATGGGAATGACCAGGGCGAACGTGACCAGCACCGCGGTGACGAGGTTCAGGTCTTGCGCCTTCAGGCCGATGAAATCGCTGTTCAGCGCCAAGGCGATGAAGAAGCGGTAGACGATGGCGCCGATGATGACGGCCAGCGTGGCCAGCACCAGCTTGCGCGACGGCAGGATGCTCTCGCCCACGATCACGGCAGCCAGGCCGATCACGATGGTGCCGATGCCCATGGAAATGTCCGAACCGCCCTGGGTCTGGGCGAACAGTGCGCCCGCCAGCGCGACCAGCGCGTTGGACAGCGCCATGCCGCCCAGGATCATGCGCCCGGTGTTGACGCCCTGTGCGCGGGCCATGCGGCCGTTGGAGCCGGTGGCGCGCACGGCCAGGCCGGTCTGCGTGGCGAAGAACCAGTCCAGCGCCAGCTTCGCCAGGATCACGATCACGATCAGGATCAGCGGACGGGCGACGTAGTCCGACAGCCATTGCGGCTGCAGGATGGTGAATACGGTGGATTCGGTGATCAGCGGGACATTGGGCTTGCCCATGATGCGCAAGTTGACCGAGTACAGCGCGATCATCATCAGGATGCTGGCCAGCAGGTCCATGATCTTGAGCTTGACGTTCAGCCAGCCGGTGACCAGTCCGGCCGCCGCGCCCGCGATCGTGGCGATGGCCGTGGCCAGGAACGGATCGGTGCCCGAGGCGATCAGCGTGGCACAGACCGCGCCGCCCAACGGGAAGCTGCCGTCAACGGTCAGGTCCGGGAAGCGCAGCAGGCGGAACGAGATATACACGCCCAGAGCCACCAGGCTGAAGATCAGGCCGATCTCCAACGCGCCCAACAACGAGAACAATGACATGGGTCAAATCCAATCAGTGAGAAACGAGCACATTAAGAGCTTGCACGAAGGCAAGAAACGAGCATATTAAAGAGTTGCAACGTCGGATATCTTGCGTTTCGGGGTCAGTTTTACCCCAGCTTTCGCAAGAAACGTTTCCCCGCGGGGGATTTTCTCTGGTTTCCTGCCAAAGGCATCCCGTGCCGGGCGGCAAAGCCGCCAGCAGGAGTCTGCAGGACCATTCAGGGAGCAAAAACGCCGGGCGGCTCGACGCCGCAAGGCGGGCCGCCGGCCATTCAAGACCAGCACATTGCGCCGGGCCGCGAGCATCTTGTGAATGCTGCCGCCCTGAGGACCATGGGGTAAGGCAAGACACCAAAAAATAAAACAAGCCCCGCTCACACCGGGTAGGCATGGCGGGGCGGGTACGGCTGATTATTACTTCACAACCACCGCGGCCGACTTGATGATCGCGTCGGACAGGGTCACGCCCTGCTTGGCGGCGGCGCCCGGATTCACGTAGAGCTCGAGCTTGGAAATCGTTTCCGAGGGAATGGCGCCGGGCTTCTCGCCCTTGAGGATGCGCACCACCACCTTGCCCGTCTGCACGCCCAGGTCGCGGTAGTTGATGCCCAGGGCGGCAATGCCGCCGCGCTTGACGCTGTCGGTGTCGGACGCGATCAGCGGGATCTTGGCGTCGTTGCCGACCTTGACCAGCGACTCGTAGGCCGACACGACGTTGTTGTCGGTGTTGGTATAGATGACGTCGACCTTGCCGATCAGGCTGCGGGCCGCGGACGCCACGTCCACCGAGCGCGGCGCGGCCGCTTCGACCAGGCTCATGCCCGACTTCGGCAGGATTTCCTGCAGCTTCTTCACGACCACGACCGAGTTGGCTTCGCCCGGGTTGTAGACAATGCCCACGCGCTTGGCGTTGGGGACGATTTTCTTGATCAGCTCGACCTGCTTGTCCAGGGCCAGCAGATCCGACACGCCGGTCACGTTGGTGCCCGAGGCGTCCATGCTGGCGACCAGCTGGGCGGCGACCGGATCGGTCACGGCGGAATACACCACCGGCACGTCCTTGGTGGCCGCGACGACGGCCTGGGCCGAAGGCGTGGCGATCGCGACGATGGCGTCGGGCTTGTCGCCGACGAACTTGCGCGCGATCTGGGCGGCGGTGCCGTTGTTGCCCTGGGCGCTCTGGTATTGCCACTTCAGGTTCTTGCCCGGCTCGTAGCCGGCTTGCTTGAGGGCGTCCTGCACCCCGTCACGCACGGCGTCCAGCGCCGGATGCTCGACGATGGCGGTCACCGCCACCGACTTCTGCTGCGCCGCCACCGGCGCGGCGATAGCCATCGCCAGCGCCATGGCGCCAACCGTCAGAAAATGTTTTTTTCCGATCAGCATAGTTAAGCTCCTTGAACCCTTGTATTTGCTCATTATTACGGCGCCGCTGGCGGCTCCCCGCCGGCCGGACTAGCCGTAAAGCCGTATAGTCTAACTTGCCGCCACCTCAAAGCGTTTCGGGGGAATCCCTGAAATGGTGCATGCCGCAACGGCATGCCCCGCGACGGGGCGCAGCGGCGTAAATATACTGAAAAAGCCCGGAATCGCATCGGCCGGATATGCAGAAACCGGACTTTTTTCTCGCCGCCAACCGCAGCATCCAGAGGCCTCATCATGATCAAACGCGCATTGGGCCGTTCCGGCCTGCAGATCCCCCCGCTCACCTTCGGCGGCAACGTCTTCGGCTGGACCGTGGACGAAGCCGGCACGTATTCGCTGCTGGACGCGCTGGTGGACGCCGGCCTGAACTTCATCGACACGGCGGACGTGTATTCCCGCTGGGTTCCGGGCAACCAGGGCGGCGAATCCGAAACCCTGATCGGCAAATGGCTCAAGCGTTCGGGCAAGCGCGACCACGTGCTGATCGCCACCAAGGTCGGCATGGAGATGGGGCCCGACGCCAAGGGCCTGGCGCCCGCCTACATCCGCCGTTCGCTGGAAGCCTCGCTGGCCCGGCTGCAAACGGACCACATCGACCTGTACCAGTCGCACCAGGACGATCCCGATACGCCGCTGACCGACACCCTGGCCGAATATGCCAAGCACATCGAGTCCGGCAAGGTGCGCGCCATCGGCGCATCCAACTACACCGCGGTGCGGCTGTCGGAAGCGCTGATCGCGAGCGAACGCCACAGCCTGCCGCGCTACGAGAGCATTCAGCCCGAGTACAACCTGTACCGCCGCGAACCCTTCGAGTCCGGGCTGCAAAGCCTGGTGAAGACGCAGCAGATGGGAACGATCAACTATTACGCGCTGGCCAGCGGCTTCCTCAGCGGCAAATACCGCAGCCCCGCGGATGCAGGCAAGAGCCCGCGCGGCCGCAAGATCGTCGATACCTATCTCAACGACCGCGGCTACCGCATCCTGAAGGCCCTGGACGAAGTGGCCGAGGACGCCGGCTGCACGCCGGCGCAGGCCGCCCTGGCCTGGCAGATCGCGCAGCCCGGCATCACCTCGCCCATCGTCAGCGCGACCTCGCTGGAGCAGCTGGAAGAACTGGTCAAGGCGGCCAGCCTGACGCTGACGCGCGATCAGTTGGCCAAGCTGAGCCAGGCGAGTGAATGGCGCTAGCGGTCGGGAACTAGAAGCGCTGCGTCAGCGTGAGCAGCGCGGTCCGGCCCTCGCCATAGAAAACCGAGTTGTAAAAGCCCATGGACCGGTAGTACTTCTTGTCGGCCAGGTTGCGCACGTTGAGCTGCAACTGTGTCTTGTCGGAGAAGTTGTACTGCGCCATCAGGTCGAACAAGGCATAGGGCTTCTGCACAATGGAGCCGGACTGCAAGCCGTAGTAGGTCTGTGCGCTCGTCTGGCTCTGCCAGCGCACGCCGCCGCCCACAGTCAGCTTGTTCAACTCGCCGGGCAACCGGTACGCCGTGCTCAGCTTGAGCAACTGTTCGGGCTGGGTCGTCTGCACCTTCTTGCCGTTGTTGTCCTTGGACTGCCGATACGTGTAACCCAGGAACACATTCCAGCCCGGCATCACTTCCCCGGCCAGTTCCATCTCGAAGCCGCGCGTGCGGGTGCCGTCCAGTATGTAGTACCAGCCGTCATCATGCGCGTAGTCGTAGCCGCCGTACTCGGCTACGTCCTTTTGGTCGGTCTGGAACACAGCGGCGGATGCATTCACCCGGCCGTCCAGGTAGGACGCCTTCAGGCCCATTTCATAGTTGTGGCCATAGGCCGGGCCCGCCATGTCCCAGGTCTGCGTCTTGACCATCTGCGGCTGGAAGATATTGGTGTAGCTGGCGTAGGCCGTGTACGTATCGTTCAAGTCATAGGTGACGCCCAGGTAGGGCGTGACCTCGGAATACGTGTGCGAATAGCCCGTCACGCCCCAACTGGTCTCGGTGGATTCCCAGCGCGTCCAGCGCGCGCCGGTCAGCAGATGCAGCCTCTCGGTCAACCCCAGGCGCAACGTGCCATAGATGCCTGTCTGCTTGTTGCGATTGGTCTGCGACAGCGCCAGGATGTCCCAGTCCGGCGCGGGCCAATCGCCAGTCCAGTTCTTGACGTCGGGAATGGGATATGTTGCCTGATCCGAGGTGTCCCAGCTCTGGTTCCATGCCTTGATGATGGAATGGGAGAAGCCCAGGTTGAACTGGTGACGGCGGCCGAAGGCGTCGAAATCGCCGTCCATGGAGCCGCCGACCACATCCTGGTCGCTGCCACCCACGAACTTGCGCAGCAATGGCGCCGTTGAGAACCCGTCGATCGTCACCGGCACGTCGGAGGTGAAGAGCAACGGCGCGTCGAACTTGTTCTCCAGGCGCGTGTACGACAGGCGGGCGTTCCAGCCGTTGGCAAAGCCATGTTCTATCTGCGCAAAGTACTCGTGGGAATCCGTGTCCCAGCGCGACCATTTGGCGCCCATGGCCTGTCCCTTGGGCCAGTCGATGGGCTTGCCGTTGGCGTCCAGGGCGGGCAAGCCGCCCCAGCTGATGCCGCTGGGCCGCGTGCGTTGCAAAGAGCCGCCGATGCTGACGGTGGTGCTCTGCGCCAAGTCCGCCTCGACGATGCCGTACAGCACGTCGCGCTTTTTCTTGTAGAGGTCCATGGTGTCGCCACGCCGTTCCTTGGCGCCGACGATACGCCCGCGCACCGAGCCGGACTCGTTGAACGGCGTGGACAGGTCCACTTCGCCTCGATAGGTGTCCTCGGTCCCGGCCGAGAGCTTGATATCGCCCTGAAACTCGCGGGTTGGACGCTTGCGGATGAAGTTGACGGAACCGCCCGGGTTGCCGGTGCCGCTCATCAGGCCGGTGGCGCCGCGGATGATTTCAACGTGATCGTAGATGACCGGGTCCAGGTTGCCGTCGCCAAACTGATAGAGGCCATTCAGCGGCTTGACCACGCCGTCGAACTGGAAAGTGTCCATGGAAAAACCGCGCGAGTAGTACGTCAAGCGCTCGGACTCCGCCTGCTGCACATTCATGCCGGTGGCGTTTTCCATCACGTCGCGCACCGACGTGATGGAGCGGTCGTCCATCTGCTGCCGCGTCAGCACGCTGGTCGATTGCGGCGTTTCGCGCTGCGACAACACCAGGCCGTTGGCCGAGCGCATCCAGTCTGCGGTGTACTCGCCGGTGCCTTCGGTCGTGGCGCCCGCCCCCAGGACCACCACCGGCGCAAGCTGAGTGGTTTGCTGACCGCCCGCGCGCTGCAACAGGTAGTCGCCATCCGCGCGGCGCACGACCTCCAGTCCAGTCTCCGCCAGCAACGCCGCAAAGCCCTGATCCACGGTATAGCCCCCTTGCAGGCCCGCAGTCTCCATGCCCGACGTCAGGGCAGGATCGAACGACAACAGCACCTGAGTCTGCCGGGCAAGGTCGGACAGCGCCGCGCCCAGCGAGCCGGCCGGCACATTGACGGCATGACGGACCGCCGCAGCGGCGCCTGGCTGCGCCTGAACCGGCAATGGCGCAAGCGCGGCGGCAGCGACTGCGGCCAGCACCAGCGCGGTGGAGTGAGTGGGGAAAAACGGCAGAGTCATATCGTTGGGTTCCAGGCGAAGGAAATCGAGGCTTCACCCGTATGCCAATCGAAAACTCAAAAGTGACAGCGCGGCGCCAGGAAATTTTCCCGGAGCCGTCAGCCGCGGGCGCGCAACACCACCCAATAGCGGGTGTAGCGATCCGCCCGCACTGGCAGCGCACGCTCGACCGCTGCCAGGATACGGTCGGTGTCGCCGAGCGGATATGAGCCTGAAATGCGCAGCCCCGCCACCGCCGGGTCGCACACCAAGCGGCCCTTGCGATGGCGGCTGAGTTCCGCCACAAACGCGTCCAGACGCATGTCGTCGGCAAACAGCGCGCCCTGCGCCCAATCGCCGGCATGCGGCGCGGGCCGTATGTTCTGCACAAGGCGCTCATTGAAACGGGTGCCGGCCCCGGCTTCCACGATCCGCGCCCCACCCGCGCCGCCCGCTTTGGGTTCGATCCTGACCGCGCCTTCGGTCACCGCCACCCAGGTCTCCCCATCCAGCAAACGGACGACGAAGCGCGTACCGAGCGCGGTGATCCGGCCCATGGGGGTCGCCACCACCAGCGGCCGGGCGGGGGCCTGCGGGTCGCGCCGTGACGCGATGTGCAATTCGCCCCTGCTCAGCACGACCAGGCGCTGCGTGGCGTCAAAGCGCACATCAGCCGCGCTGTCGGTGTTCAGGGTCAATACGCTGCCGTCGGCCAAGGTCTCAGCGCGCCGCTCGCCGACGGCCGTGCCAAAGTCCGAAGTCCATGCCGTCCAAGGCAGCGACGCTGCCGTCAATCCACCCGCGCCCATGACGAGCGACAGGACCTTGAGCGCCTGGCGCCGGCTGCGGGAGGACGGGCGATCCAAGGCCGCCAGACCGGCTTGCGGGTCGACCTGGCCGAACTGGCGTCCCAGCATTTCCACGCGTTCCCAGGCCAGCCGGTGCAAAGGGTCGGCCTCGATCCAGCGGCTACAGGCTACGCCATCCGTTGCGGTGGCGTCGTCAGCCCCCAAGCGGACAAACCAGGCGCTGGCCTCGCGGATGACGGAAGGCGGCAATTCGGCCCGGGCCGCGGCGCGCCGGCTCACCAGGCCGCCAGGCAATGCTGCATGGCCCGGGCCAGATACTGGCGCACCGAGCTGACCGAGACCTGCATGCGTTCGGCGATCTCGCCATGGCGCAGACCTTCCAGCTGCGACAGCAGAAACGCCTTGCGCACTTTGGCCGGCAAACCGTCCAGCAACCGGTCTATCTCCATCAGCGCTTCCAAGACCAGGGCGCGACGCTCCGGCGACGGCACGGACAGCTCCTCGACCAGCGGCAGGCTATCCAGATAGGCGCGCTCGATGTCGCGGCGGCGGAACAGATTCACCATCAAGCCGTGCGCTATCGTCGTCAGATAGGCGCGTGGTTCGCGCAGTGGGCGCGTGTCGTCCTCACGGACCAACACCTTCAGATAGGTGTCGTGAGTCAGGTCGGCCGCGTCGAACGGGCAGCCTGTCTTTCTGCGCAGCCAGTCACACAGCCAGGATTGATGCTGGACATAGAGCCCCTCGATGGACGCTGAGAAACCGCTTTGATTCATGACATTCGATGGACCGGAAGGCAAACTAAACAATGATAACGATTATCAATATTAATTGAAATCCGGTCCACCGATGCTTCAATCCAGCTTCACCCCCGAATCCTTCACTACCTTGGCCCAGCGCCCAACCTCGCTGTCGACGAACTTGCCGAACTCAGGCCCGGTCAGCGTGGGCACGGCCGAGCCGTTGCCGGCCCAGGTTTCCTTGATCTTCGGCGCATTCAGGGCCTTGGTGATCTCGGCGCTCATCCTGTCCACCGCTTCCTTGGGCGTGCCCGCGGGCGCCCAGATCGCGTACCAGGTCGACACCACGTAGTTCGGCACGCCGGCCTCGGCGGCGGTGGGCACGTCGGGCAGCGACTGCGAGCGCTCGGTGGCGGCCACGGCCAGCGGCTTGATCGTGCCGGAGCGGATATGCCCGGCGGACGAACCCAGGCCGTCGAACGCCAGGTCCACCTGTCCGCCGATCAGGGCCGACAGCATGGGCCCCGCGCCCTGGTAGGGCACGTCCACCAGCTTGATGCCGGTCTGCATGGCGAACAGTTCGCCGGCCAGGTGGTGCGTGCTGCCCTTGCCGGCGGTGCCGAAGTTGATTTCACCAGGACGTTTCTTGGCGTAGTCGATCAGCTCCTGGACCGTCTTCACCGGCAGCTTGGCCGGATTGATGACGATGACCTGCGGCGGCTGCGCGACCAGCGCGACCGGCACGAAGTCTTTCTGGATGTCGTAATTCAGGTTCTTGTACAGCGAGGGGGCCAGCGCATGATGCGCGCCGCCCATGAAGAAGGTGTAGCCGTCGGGCCTGGCCTTGGCCGCGACGCCCGCGCCCACGGTTCCGCCCGCCCCGCCCTTGTTGTCGATGACCACGGGCTGGCCCAGCTGCGTGGTCAATTGCTGGGCCAGCGGTCGGGCAAAAGTATCCGTGCCGCCACCGGCGGGGAACGGGACGATCAGCGTGATCGGGCGTTCGGGCCATTGCGCGGCGGCGATGCCGCCAAAACCCAGGGCGGCCACGGCGAAAACGGCCGCGGCGGTGGTGCGATATTTCATAGTGTCTCCTCTAGCTGCAGCATGGGGACGGCGCGGTTGTGGGCGTCTCGTCTCTTGAAGTTCTTGTATGGAATGGGCTGCTGGGACCTGCGGTGTTTTCTTGGGGCGGACTCCTGAAAGAGGGCCGGCGCAGCGCGCCTGGCCGGAAAATCCGCTCCCCGACGGGGAGCGGTCCTGGCGAACGTCAGAGCGCCTTGTAGGTTTCGCGCAGCACGTTCTTCTGCACCTTGCCCATGGTGTTGCGCGGCAGCTCGCCGATGATGTGCACGCGCTTGGGCACCTTGAAATTGGCGATGCGCGATTTCAGTTCGGCCTGCATGGCTTCCGCGTCCAGCGCCACGCCGTCCTTGGGCACCACCACCGCGACCACGGCCTCGCCGAAGTCTGCATGCGGCACGCCGATGACCGCCGATTCGGCCACGCCGGGCATGTCGTCGATCAGCGTTTCGATTTCCTTGGGATACACGTTGAACCCGCCGGAAATGATCAGGTCCTTGCTGCGGCCCACGATGGACAGATAGTCCGCGGGCACGTCGCGCCCGGCGGACTCGCCGCCCCAGCGGCCCACGTCGCCGGTCTTGAACCAGCCGTCCGTGGTGAACTCTTCGCGGGTCTTTTCCGGCATGCGCCAGTAGCCCGAGAACACGTTCGGTCCGCGCACCTGCACATTGCCGATCTCACCCGGCGCGAGCGCGATGCCGGCGTCGTCGACCACGCGCACCTGCACTTGCGGCAAGGCGCGGCCCACGGTGCCGGCCAGGCGCTCGCCCAGCTTGGGATCGTAGGGGTTTGAGGTGAGCATGACCGTCTCGCTCATGCCGTAGCGTTCCAGGATGGCATGGCCGCTGCGCGTCTGGAAGTCCGAGAAGGTCTCGGCCAGGAGCGGCGCCGAGCCCGAAATGAAGAGACGCATATTGGCGCAGGCGCGGCGGTCGAAACGCGGGTCGGCCAGCAGGCGCACGTAGTACGTCGGCACGCCCATCATCACGGTGCTCTGCGGCAGGTAGCGCAGGGCCTGGTCGAGGTCGAGCTTGGGCAGCCAGATCATCCTGGCGCCCGCCAGCAAGGCGCCATGCGAAGCCACGAACAGGCCGTGCACGTGGAAGATGGGCAGCATGTGCAACAGCACGTCGTCCGGGCGCCAGCCCCAGTAATCGTGCAGCACGCGGGCATTGGCGGCGAGGTTGCCATGCGACAGCATCGCGCCCTTGCTGCGGCCGGTGGTGCCGGAGGTGTACAGGATGGCGGCCAGGTCGTCGGGCTTGCGCGCCACGGTCTTGAAGGTCTGAGGCAAGCCGCCAGCGGCATCCAGCAGCGTGCCGCTGCGGTCCTCGTCCAGCGTGTACACATGCGCGGTGCCAGCCTTGTCTGCCGCGCGCTGCACCCAGTCCAGGTTCTTGCTGGCGCAGACCACCACGGCCGGTTCGGCATTGCCCAGGAAATACTCGATTTCCGATTCGCGGTAGGCGGTATTCAGCGGCAGATACACCAGGCCGGCGCGCAAGGTGGCCAGGTACAGCAACAACGCTTCGGGCGACTTCTCGACCTGCACCGCCACGCGCGAACCCGCCGGCAGGTCCAGCGAGGTCAGCAGGTTGGCCAGGCACGCGGTGGCGCGATCGATGTCGTCCCAGGTGTATTGCAGGTCGGGCGTTTCCAGCGCGACTTTGCTGCGGTCTTTGGGAAAGCCGCCTTGCAGGACAGCGTATAGATTGGCGTTGCTCACCTTGTCTAGTCTCCGGAAAAGGAAGGGTCCACGCCGGCCAGGAAAGCGCGCACGCCCTCCTGGTGGTCCCGGCTGTCGGCGTACGAGAAATAATCCTGGTATTCGTCTTCGGTCAAGGCACCGCCCGCAGCGAGCCTGCGCGACAGACGCTTGTTGATGCGGGCCGCCAAGGGCGCGCCCGCCGCGATGCGCTCGGCGCTGCGTCGGGCCGCGTCGGCCACCTGGTCGTCGGCGACGATGCGTGTCAGCAGGCCCAGCTCGCGGGCCTCGGCGGCGCCGAACACGCGGCCTTCGAGCAGGATGGCCAGGGTGGCGGCTCGCCCGACCAGGGCCAGCAGGCCGCTCATCTCGTCCGGCGCCATGGGGAATCCCAGGCGGTTGATCGGCACGCCGAAACGCGCGGATTCGCCTGCGATCCGCAGATCGCACTGGCTGGCGATCTCCAGGCCGCCGCCCACGCACACGCCTTCGATCTGCGCCACCACCGGATGCGGGCACAAGGCGACCGCCTGCAAGGCGGGCGCCAGCACCTCGCGGTGGTAGCGCTGCACGCCGGCCATGTCGCCGCGCTGCGCGGGAAATTCGCGGATGTCGGCGCCGGCGGCGAAATTGCCGCCCTCGCCGCGCACGATCACGCAACGCACGGTATCGTCCTGCGCGATGCGCGCAAACACGTCCCGCAGTTCATGCCACATGCCCACCGTGATCGCGTTCAGGCGCCCCGGGTGCGATAGCGTCACCCGGGCCAGATCGCCCTCGCGTTCCAGCAGCACGCGGCCGGCCATGTTGTCCGTCATGTCTCCTGCCCTCTTTCTTATGTTGTCGCGCCGCGCGCGGCGTTTATCCCACGCGCCCCACGCCGCGGCTGACCTGGGGCTTGCCCTCGCCCAGCAGGGCCAGGTTGTCGTCCAGTTCATCGAGGTCGTAAAGGTAGTTCACCATCATGCCGCAGGACTGCTTAAGGCCCTTGGGCGAGGTATCGGCGGCCCAATTGAGCCGCTCGATGCGCGCGCCGTTGCCCAGGTGAAACCGCGCCACCGCGTCCACCGGCAGGCCGTTCTTCATGGACTGCAGGTAATTGGCCGTCAGGCGCAAACCCGCGCGCTTGACCACATCCGCGGCCTTGCCTTGGGCCGCCTTGGCCAGCCGCGCGACCCAGCGCCGCCCATCGGGCACGCCCTCGCGCTTGCGCGACTTGGCGCGCACCTTGTCCTCGCGCACGATGGCCTCCACCGCCTCGGCGTCCAGCTTGCCCAGCCAATCGGCGAAGCCGGGGATGGGCGACAGCGTGGCGAAGGACTTCAGCTTGGGCAGTTCATGCAGCAGCTGCTCGACCACGCGCTTGAGCAGGAAGTTGCCGAAGCTGATGCCCTTCAGGCCGGGCTGCGTGTTGGAGATGGAATAGAAGATGGCCCAGCGCGCCTTGTCCAGGTCCTGCGGCGGCAAGGTGCTGTCCAGCAGCACCTGCACGTTGTCGGCCATCTGGCTGGCGAAGGCCACTTCCACGAAGATGAGCGGCACGCCAGGCATTTGCGGATGGAAGTAGGCGTAGCACCGGCGGTCCGGCGAAACGCGGCGGCGCAGGTCGTCCCAGGAGGTGATCTCGTGCACGGCCTCGTAGAGGATCAGTTTTTCCAGCAGCGACGCCGGCGAATCCCAGGTCAGCGGCCGCAGTTCCAGCAGGCCCACGTCGAACCAGGCGGACAGCAGGCCTTCGAGGTCCTTGTCCAAGGTCTGAATGCCTGCCACCTGCTTGCGCCAGCGCAGCATGTCCGCGCGCAGTTCGACCAGGAAACGCAGGCCCTGGGGCTGGGCGTTGAAGCGCTTGAACAAACGCGCGCCCTCGCCGCCTTCGCCCGCATAGCCGCCGCGCGCCTGCGCCAGCGCGGTCAACATCAGCCGGCGGTCCTTGCCGTCCGCGGCGCTGTACTGTTCGCACCAGCGGCGCGCCAGCTTGTTGGCCGCCACGTCGGTCAGGCGCGCTTCGAACAGGCGCCGGACTTCGGATTCGCTAGGCAGCCGGCCGCGCTCCCACAACTTGCCCAGGCGGGACATCAGGCCGGCGCTTTCGGCGGCGGCGGCCGCCGCATCGACGGCATCGGCCTCGGGCTCAGGCGTGCGTGCGCCGCGCGCGGGCGCGAGATTGGCGGGTGCGGACATGGGCGGGCTCCTCGATGACGATGGGGTCGGACGGCGCCGCGTCAACGGCGTCCGCAAGGCTCAATGCGCGCAGCGCTTCCAGCTGCCGCATCAGATGGTTGTGCGCGAGCGCCTGCGCGGCCTCGCTGTCGTGCGCCTTGAGCGCTTCGAATATGGCCAGGTGTTCGGCGCAAGACTGCTGGATGCGGCCGGGCTGCGACAGGCTGCGGTGGCGCGACAGACTCAGCACCTTGCGCAGATTGCCCACCATGTCCGACAGCCATTGGTTGCCGGCCAGGGCCTGCACCGCTTCGTGGATCAGGTAATTGGTCTTGTAGTAGGCGTCGATGCGGCCGGCCTGGGCGTGGCCGGCCAGCGCCGCGTGCAAGGGCTCAAGTTCGGCCAATTGCGCATCGCTGGCCTTACGCGCGGCCTCGAAGGCGCAGCGCCCTTCCAGCATGGCCATCAGCGGGAAGATGTCTTCCAGGTCTTGCGCCGAGAGTTCATTGACGAAGCAGCCGCGGCGCGGCTCCAGCCGCACCAGCCCTTCGGTGGCCAGCACCTTGAGCGCCTCGCGCAAGGGAGTGCGGGAGATGCCCAGTTCCCCCGCCAGGCGCAATTCGTCGATCCATTCGCCGTTGCGCAGGGAGCGTGCATGGATCATGCCGCGCAGGCGGTCCGCGACTTCCAGGTAGAGGGCTTGCCGGACGATGGGGAGGGTCATGGGTCAGCGGCCTGGACTGCACCGTAATTCATAATTATGAATAAGGCCATGATAGAGCCGGATGCGGGGAAAAGAAAACCCCTTGCGCCTCGGTAGCTACCCTAGGGATAAAAGCCCCCACGCTTCGCCCGCCTTGCGGGCTCTCTGCCCCCCCAAGGGGGCGCTTTTTTCTTGGGGCGGCCCGGCGAAAAAAAAGAGCCTCCGAAATCCAGAGGCCCCTTTAACCTATTCCGAAAAACGGGGACAGAAATTCAGAAGTGCAGCACCCCATCGACCGCGTGGCGGGTCAGCGAGCGGGCCCAGCGGCGCGCCGGCAGGCCGTATTTGGCCTCCACCACCTCGGCGCGGGCCAGCAATTCGGCGGGAGTGACTTCCAGGCGCGGGCCGGAGAAGGCCAGCACGATCTGGTTGCCCGCTTCGACCTCGGGCAGCAGCACGATGCGGTCGTCGAAGGCCTTGGACAGATTGTCGATGTTCTTGCCGAAGCTCTCGTGGCGGCCGAACAGGTTGACCGCCAGCACGCCGACCTCGCCCAGCACGCGGCGGCAGTCGCGGTAGAACTTCACGCTGTCGCGCACCGGCCCTTCGGCCGAAGCGTCGTACAGGTCGACCATCAGCACCGGGCAGCGCCCCGCGTTGAGCGGATCGGCGACCCATACGCCAGCGTCGGCGTGCTCGACTTCCAGCCGGTTCGCGCCGGGCAGGCGGAAGAACATATGGCAGGCCGCCGTCACGCGCGGATTCCACTCCACCGCCAGCAAGGGGCTGCGCGTGTGTTTCACGCAGTAGCGCGCCAGCGAGCCGGCGCCCAGGCCCAACATGCCGATGGCTTCCTCCTTGGGCGGTTCCAGGAACAGCAGCCAGGCCATCATCTGGGCGGTGTATTCGAGCACCAGCTCCGAAGGGTTCTTGATGCGCATGGCGCCCTGGACCCAGACGGTGTTGAAGTGCAGATAGCGGACGCCGTCCACCTCGGACAGGGTCGGCTGGTCCAGCTCGGAGGGAAAGTTCGATTTATGCATGGCGGCGATTGTAGGTCGGACGCCACGTCTGCGTCAGGCGGCCAGCCTGCCGTCCCCGCTCTCCCAGATGCGTTCCAGCAGTTCCGCGCGCGACATTTCCGCCTGCAGGCCGGCGGCCAGGCGCAGCACCCGCTTCAGGTAGAGGTGCGCATCGCACTCCCAGGTCACGCCCAAGGCCCCATGGACCTGGATGGCGTTTTGCGCGGCGCGCCTGCCGGCCTCGACCGCCAGCAAGGGCGCGTAAAGGCTGTCGCGTTGCGCCGTGGCGGCGCCCGCGTCATGCGCCGCGACCGCCGCCACGCCCGCCAGCCTGGCGTCGTCCAGGGCCATCCAGTCCTCCGCCAGGCGGTGCTTGATCGCCTGGTTGGCGCCGATGGCGCGGTCGAACTGGCGGCGTTCCCGCGCATGGGCCGCCGCCATTTCCAGCGCGGCCGATGCCGCGCCCAGCAGTTCGGCCGAACGCAGCAGGCGCAACCGCGTGCGCAGCCGTTCCCACGCACCCGGTTCGACCGCCAGCTCCACGCTGTCCAGCACCCGCGGACGGCCCACGCGCGCCACGGGCATGGTCGGATCGAGCCCGGTAGTACCGGGTGCGGGCGCCAGCAATGCCACGCTCAAGGCAGTAGCGCTCACGCACCGCACGGCCAAGGCGCGCACGCCCTCGCCCGCACCTTCGATGAAGGCCGATCCGTCGGGACGCAGGGTGGCGTCGGCAAAGTACGTGTCGCCCGCCATCACGGCGCCGGCCCACTGCGCGGCCGGTCCCCCCGCGCCCGCCGGGCAAAGCGTCGGCAGCACCACCATGTTGGCCGCCAGCGGCAGGCTCAGCAGATGCCGGCCGGCCGCTTCGGCCACGATCCAGGCTTCGCGCATGCCCAGCCCCAGTCCGTCCCGCCCGGCCGGCGCCAGCAAGGCGGGCCAGCCCTGGGCCGCGATCTCGCGCCACTGCGCCAGGCGCGCTTCGTAGGGTTTGCCGGCGGCGGCGCGGGCCACGGCTGGCGGATGACGGTCGGCCAGAAAACGCCGGGCCGCGTCGTCCAGCATGCGCTGGTCTTCGGTCGGATGCAGATCCATGAGGTTCAAGCCTTGGGCAGGCCGAGCATCTGCTCGGCGATGATATTGCGCTGGATTTCAGAGGTGCCGGCCAATATGGTCTCGGCGCGCGACCACAGGTAGGCGTGCGTCAGCTCGGCGGCATGGGCGTCGGGCGCGTCGTCCGCCAGGCAGGCATCCTCGCCCAGCAGTTGCAGCGACAGTTCCAGCAGCCGCTGGTGCGCTTCGCTCCAATGGATCTTGGTGGACGAGCCCTCGGGGCCCGGCGGATCGCCGCGCATCGCGCCGGCCAGCGCGCGCTGCGACTTCAGCGCCAGCACATGGCTGTCGGCCGCCAGCCGCGCCCACTGATGGCGCACCGCGGCCGAAGACGCCGGCACGTGGCCCTGGGCGTCGGCGCGCAGCGCCAGCTCGCGCACCTGGCTCAGTTCCTGCGCGAAGCGCACCAGGCGCGGGATGAAGTAGGTGCCGCGCTCGAAGCTGGCCGCGGCCATGGCGATCTTCCAGCCCTGGTTCGGCTCGCCCAGCAGGCAGTCTTCAGGCACGAACACGTCCTCGAAGAACACCTCGCAGAATTCGGCCTCGCCCGTGATCTGCCGGATCGGTTCGGCCCGCACGCCCGGGCTGCGCATGTCCACCAGCAGGAAGCTCAGGCCCTTGTGCTTGGGCGCCTGCGCATCGGTGCGCGCGAGCACGAAGCACCACTGCGCGCGGTCGGCGAACGAGGTCCAGATCTTGTGGCCGTTCAAGCGATAGCCGCCGGGCGCGGCCTCTGCCCGCGTGCGCACCGATGCCAGGTCAGAGCCGGCGCCCGGCTCCGAATAGCCCTGGCACCAGACGTCGCGGTTGGACAGGATGCCGGGCAGAAAGCGCCGCTTCTGCGCCCCGGTGCCGAAATGCAGCAGCGTCGGCGCCAGGATGCCGTGGCCGATCAGGTTCACGCCCAGCGGTGCGCCGCAGCGCGCGTGCTCTTCGTGGAACACCGCCTGCCGCGACAGCGGCAGGGCGCGCCCGCCGTGCTCCTTGGGCCAGCCCAGCCCGGACCAGCCGTTGGCGCACAGCGTGTCTTCCCAGGCGCGCCTGAAATCCAGGTTGCGCGGCTCGGCCCCGCCCGGCCAATCATTGACGAAACGGGCGTAGGCCGATGCCAGCCAGCCGCGCAGGTCCAGGCGGAATGCCTGCTCTTCCCGCGCGGCGCTTTCCAACTGCGTCATGCCATTACTCCAGGCGGATGTTCGAGTCGCGCGCGACCTTGGCCCAAGTGGTCACGTCCTGGCGGATGAAGGCGGCGAAGGTCTTGGGATCACTGCCGATGATGTCCAGCCCCAGGCCGGTGAACTGCGCCTTGACGTCGGGCTGTTGCAGGATCTGCGCCAGGTTGCTGTAGATCTTGTCCACCACCGGCTGCGGCGTGCGCGCCGGCGCCACCAGGCCCAGCCACGGCATGGCCGAATAACCCGGCAGGCCCGAGGCCGCCACGGTGGGCAGGTCCGGCACCGAGGCCGAGGGCTGGGCGGTGGTCACCGCCAGCACGCGCAGCTTGCCGTCCTTGACGAAGGGTCCGGACGAAGCCCAGGCGTCGAACATGACCTGCAGGCGGCCCGCCACCAGATCGTTGAGCGCCGGCGCGCTGCCCTTGTACGGAATGTGCGTCATCTGCACGCCCGCCATGCTGTTGAAGAGTTCAGCCTCCAGATGGGTCGAGCTGCCGGTGCCGACCGAGCCGTAGCTGACCTTGCCCGGATTCGCCTTCAGGTAGGCAATCAGCTCGCCCACGTTCTTGGCGGGCACCGAGGGATGCACCTCCAGCACGTGCACCACCGAGGCCACCTGGCTGATGGGCGCGAAGTCCTTGATCGGGTCGTAGTTCACCTTGGCGTAGATGCTGGGCGCGATGCCCAGCGACGAGGCCGCCATCAGCAAGGTGTAGCCGTCGGGCTCGGCGCGCGACACGTAGTCGGACGCGATCATGGTGCCACCGCCCGGCTTGTTCTCCACGATCACCGGCTGGCCCAGTTTGCCGCTGAGCTTTTCCGCCAGCAGGCGGCTCATGATGTCGGTCGCGCCGCCTGGCGAGAACGGCACCACGATGCGTATCGGGCGGTTGGGATAGCTGTCCTGGGCCATCGCCTGGCCCGTGACGCCGATACAAGCCAGCGTGACGCCGGCCAATAGTCTCTTCATCATGCTTGTCTCCTCCTGGGATGGATTGCGCGTTAGGCGCTACGGGTTGCGGGCAGGATCAGCGCGTCCAGTACCGCCACGCCCTGTCCCGCCTCTTTGATCAGCAATGGATTGACTTCGATTTCCGCCACATGGGCGGGCGCGGCGAGCAGGGCATTGCCCACCGCCACGATGCTGCGGCACGCGGCCGCCACGTCGGCTCGGGGCTTGCCGCGATAACCGTCCAGCAGCGCGTAGGCCTTGAGTTCCCGCAGCATTTGCAGCGCGATGTCCTCGTCCACCGGCAGCAGGCGGTGGCTGGTGTCCTGGTACAGCTCGGTCAGCACCCCGCCCAGGCCCACGGTCAGCACCGGACCGAACACAGGATCGCGCGTGGCGCCGACGATGATCTCGGCCACGCCGCGCTCCATCTTCTGCACCATCGCGCCGTCGATGCGCGCGTCCGGCTGCGCCGCGCCCGCGGCCCGCGTCACCTCGCCAAAGGCGCGGCGCAAGGCATCGTCGTCGGCCAGGCTCAGCGCCACGCCGCCCGCTTCGGTCTTGTGCGCGATGTCGGCGCTCAGGATCTTCAGCGCCACCGGATAACCCGCTGCACGCGCTTGCGCGACGGCTTCGTCCGCGTTGGCGGCCGCGCCCACCCGCGCTTGCGGCAGGCCAAAAGCGGCCACGTATTCGCGCGCGTCGGCTTCGTTGCAGGGCAAGGCCGGAACCCCGGCCGCGGCCAGGTCCGGCGCCGCCGCAATGCGCTTGGCGCCGCGCGCCTCGCACCACAGCAGGTAAGGCGCCAGGGCGGCGACTGCCAGACCCAGGTCTTCGAACACGGCCACCTCGGCGTCGCGCAAGGCGGCGCGGCTCTGCGCCAGGCCGGTATCAATGGCGACGAACAGCCGCTGATGGCGGCGCGACACGTCCGTCAGCGCGTCGGCCATGCGGTCCAGCATGTAGCCGGGCGCATACACGACAACCGCGTCGATCGCATCGGTCGTGGCCAGCGCTTCCAGCACGGTATGCACGAAGGCCGGATCGTTGACCACGTTGCCGGTCACGTCGACCGGATTGCCGACCATGCCGTAATCGGGAATGCCGCCGCGCAGCACCGCCTGCAGCTCGGGCGGCAGATCGGGCAGGTCCAGCCCCGCGCCGATGAACTTGTCCGCCAGGATCGCGCCCAGCGCGCCCGACATGGTCAGCACCGCGACACGCTTGCCCGCCGTGCGGTGGCGCAGCGTGGCCAGGCTGGCCAGGTGCGCCATCTGCGCGAAATCGGTGGCCTCGATCACGTTCAATTGGCGGAAGGCCGCGCCGTACACGCGCCGGTCGCCGGCCAGTGCCGAGGTATGCGACTGCACCGCCTGCGCACCCTTGTCAGTGGTGCCGGCCTTCAGCGCGATCAACAGCTTGCCCTGGCGTTCCAGTTCACGGCAGGCGCGTATGAAGCGTTCGCCGTCGCGCAGCTGCTCGATGTAGCCCAGCACGATTTCCGTCTGCGGATCCGCCGCCAGGTACTCCAGGTATTGCGAGAAATCCAGGCAGGCCTCGTTGCCGGTGTTGATGAAATGCGAGAACGGCAGGTCCAGCCTGCGCGCGATCGCATACACCGCCGCGCACACGTTGCCGCTCTGCGTCAACAGGCTGACCTTGCCAGGACCCGTCTGTGCCGGCGCGGTCTTGAAGACCGAGGCGAACGCCGTGTAGGCCTGCGTGTTCAGGTTGGCGAAGCCCATGCAGTTCGGACCCGCCACGGCCATGCCGCTTTCGGCCACGAAGGCCTCCAGCTCGTCCTGCAGGCGCGCACCCTCGCCACCCGCTTCGGCAAAGCCCGCGGCGTAGACGATGGCGGCGCGCACGCCCTTGGCGTGGCAACGGCGCAGCATGGGCGTAACGTCCGCGGCCGCGATGGCCAGCACTGCCAGGTCCACCGGTTCGGGCACCGATTCGATGTCGGGCCAGCAGCGGCGGCCGAACACTTCCTGGTACTTCGGATTCACCGGGTAAATGCCGCCGGCGTAGCCGAAGCGCGTCAGCAGGTCCAGCGGCATGCCGCCGATGCGCCCGGCGTCGGCGCTGGCGCCGATCATCGCGATGGAGCGCGGACTGAGCAAGGGGTCCAGAGTCATGCGGCCTCGCCCTTCTTGTTGCGCTGAATCGCTTGCGCCAGTCCGCGTTCACGAACAGCCTGGAATTCCTCGCTCAGATGCGACAGCTGGTGCGTATCGAAATGCGCCGACAAGGCGGTGCGGAAACCCTGCGCGTCGGCCGTGCGGTTCAGCGAACGCTTGATGAGACGCAGGCCGAAAGGCGGCGCCTGCGCGATGCGTTGCGCCAGCGCCAGGGTCGCGGCGTCCAGCTCGGCCTCGGGCACCACGCGGTTCACCATGCCGATGCGCAGCGCTTCCTGCGCGTCCACCTTTTCACCGGTGTAGAGCATTTCCTTGGCCTTGCGCAGCCCCATGACCCAGGGATGGATCAGCACCTCGGTGGCCGCCGCCGCCAGCGTATGGCCGACGGGATCCGAAAAATACGCGGTGTCGGAACACACCACCAGGTCACACATATTGGCGATCATGAAGCCGCCCGCCACGCAGGCGCCCTGCACCTGGGCCACCGTCGGCTTGGGGAAGTCCCAGATGCGCATGCAATAGCCGTAGTAGCGGCGCGACTCGTATTCCCAGCGCTCTTCCACCGTGAAATCGGCGCGTTTGGCCTGGGCTTCCTTCAGGTCGTGGCCGGCGGAAAAGTGTGCGCCGCGTCCGGCCAGCACCACGACCCGCACCGAGTCGTCCTGTTCGGCGCGCGTCAGCGCATCGTCCAGTTCGTCCAGCATCTGCTGGCTTTGGGCATTGCGCGCGGATTCGCGCGCCAGGCTGATGCGGCATACCGAGTCGTGCCGCTCGACGGCCAGGGTGGCGTATTCCATGGTCTCCTCATCCTTGTTCTGCCGCGCCTTGAGAGGCGGCGCGGTCGACTGGATTGAATTAACGCATCCGAAATCCTAAAATACAAAATATTCAATCAATATTTCCCACATTATGAACAACAGTGGTTCTACAGGCGGTACCCAGAGCATGCGGCGCGCCCTGGGCCTGCTGCGCGTGCTGGCGCAGCACCAGGAAGAAGGCATAGATCTGCAAGGCGTCATGGCCGAAGCCGGGCTGGAACGCTCCACCGCGCACCGGCTGCTCAGCTGCCTGCTGGAAGAGCAGTTCGCCGAGCGTGATGCCAAGACCCGGCGTTACCGCCTGGGCGTGGATTCCATGCAACTGGGATTCGCGGCGCTGCGGCGCACGCCGCTGCTGGACGCGCTGCGTCCGTTCGCGCAGAAACTCGCGCGCCTGTCGGGCGACACGGTGTTCCTGGTGATACGCCAGGGCGACTACGCCCTGTGCCTGCTGCGCGAGGCCGGCTCGTTTCCCGTCAAGGTGTTCACCATCGACCAGGGCGAGCGGCGCCTGCTGGGCGTGGGCGCGGGTGGACTGGCGCTGATGGCCGCCCTGCCCGACGAAGAAATCGCCGCGCTGTATGCGCGGCATTCCGCAAGCTATGCGCAGATCGGCGCATCCAGCGCCGCCCTGATGAAATCGGTCAGGCAGGCGCGCGCCTCGGGCTATTCAGAGATCGTGGACACCATCACGCCCGGCGTCTCGGGCGTGGGCGTAGCGTTCCGCGTGTCGGAACTGACCTGGGTGGCTTTCAGCTTCGGCGCGATCAGCAGCCGGCTGGACGCGCCGCGGCGGGCGCAGATGGGCGCGCTGCTGCGCGCCGAATGCCAGGCGTGGGCCGAGGCTTACCTGGAAAAATAAAGGGCCCGCACACTGCGCGCGCTTCGCTGCCCCTGAAGGGGCGGCCCAGCGGCGGGGCGGGCCCTGGTGCTTCAGATCCGTTCGAAGATGGCGGCAATACCCTGGCCGCCGCCGATGCACATGGTCACCAGCGCGTAGCGTCCGCCCACGCGCTGCAGTTCGTGCAACGCCTTGACGGTGATGATCGCGCCGGTGGCGCCGATGGGGTGGCCCAGGCCGATGCCGCTGCCGTTGGGGTTCACCTTGGCCGGATCCAGCTTCAGCTCGCGCGACACGGCGCAGGCCTGCGCGGCGAACGCTTCGTTGGCTTCGATCACGTCCATCTGGTCCACGGTCAGGCCGGCGCGCTTGAGCGCGGCCTGCGTGGCCGGCACCGGACCGATGCCCATGATGTTGGGGTCCACGCCCGCATGGGCATAGGCCACCAGACGCGCCAGCGGCTTGACGCCGCGCTTGGCCGCGACCGAGGCGTTCATCAGCACCACGGCGCCCGCGCCGTCGTTCAGGCCCGAGGCGTTGCCCGCCGTGACGGTGCCGTTTTCCTTCTGGAATACGGCCTTCAAGCCGGCAAGGTTTTCGGCCGTGACGTCGCGGCGCACGTGCTCATCGGTGTCGAACACCACTTCGCCCTTGCGCGACTTCATCACCACCGGCACGATCTGGTCGCGGAAGTAGCCGGCGTCGATGGCGGCCGCGGCGCGGCGATGCGATTCCGCCGCCAGGGCGTCCTGGTCCTGGCGGCTGATGCCGAACTTGGCCGCCACGTTCTCGGCGGTGACGCCCATGTGCATGCGGCCGAACGGATCCGACAGCGCGCCAGTCATCATGTCCAGCATCACGCTGTCGCCCATGCGCGCGCCCCAGCGCTGCGCCGGCGCGATGTACGGCGCGCGGCTCATGCTTTCGGCGCCCGCGCCGATGGCGATGTCAGCGTCGCCCAGCATGATGGTCTGCGCGGCCGACACGATGGCCTGCAGGCCCGAACCGCAAAGGCGGTTGACGTTGAAGGCGGGAGTTTCCTTGGCAATGCCGGCGTTCATCGCCGCCACGCGCGACAGGTACATGTCGCGGGGTTCGGTGTTGATGACGTGGCCCACGGCGACGTGGCCGACCTCATCGCCCTTGACGGCGGCGCGTTCCAGCGCGGCCTTGATGACGGTTGCGCCCAGGTCGCACGGCGGCACGTCTTTCAGCGCGCCCCCGAAATCGCCAATGGCGGTGCGGACGGCAGACGCGACGATGACTTCATTCATGGTGTTTCCTCCTTGTAATGCGTTCCATCATACCGCCGCCGTCTCATCCCCGGGACTTGCGCGGCGGGCGCAAGGCGCGGCCGCTCGATAGCGAAGGGATAGCACCAATACCTGAATCGATATCAAAGTCATATCATGCCCGCCTAACGCCACCCGGAGCGCCCTCATGGATTTCCGTCATCTGCAGCAGTTCCTGGTCCTGGCCGAAACGCTGAATTTCCACCGCGCGGCCGAAAAGCTGCACATGTCGCAACCGCCCCTGTCGGTATCGATACGCAAGCTCGAAGAGATGGTGGGCGTGCCGCTGTTCCTGCGCGGCCGCCAGGGCGTGAAGCTCACCGAGGCGGGCCTGGCCGCGCTGGACGAGGCCCGCCGCGCCCTGTTCCACGCCGAGCAGTTCCGGCAGGCGGCGCGCGCCGGCGCCGCGGGCGAAGGCGGCACCGTGCGCATCGGCTTCGTGGGCTCGGCCACGCACGGCGTGCTGCCGCGCATCCTGCCGCCGTTCCGGCAGCGCTATCCCGGCGTCACCGTGGTGCTGCGCGAAGCCACCTCGATACGCATCATGCAGGAGCTGGAAGAAGACACGCTGGAGATCGGCATCGTGCGCGTGCCGGTGGCGATGGGATCCAACGTGCGGCTGGCGCCGCTCACGACCGAGAACTTCGCGCTGGCCGTGCCCAAGACGCATCCGCTGGCGCGGCGCGGCCGCATCCGCCTGGCGGACCTGGCCGACGAGGCCTTCATCATGTACACCGCCACCGAGGCCGCGGGCCTGCGCATGGCCGCCATCAACGCCTGCCAGCTGCGCGGCTTCACGCCCCGCATCACGCAGGAAGCGGTGCAGGTGCAAACGTTGCTCAGCCTGGTGGAAAGCGGCCTGGGCGTGGCCCTGGTGCCGGCTGGCGGCCGGCGCCTTCCGGGCACCAATGTCGTCTACAAGACGCTGGCCGATTTTCCCGCCGATGCAACGATCGGCATTTCGCTGGCCTGGAATCCCGCCACCGAGCGCAGCGCCACGCGCAACCTGCGCGAAATGGCCAGCCAGGCGTTCCGGGACAAGGCAGCGAAGTAAGCGTCGCGCTTGCGGCAACACCGCCGCCAGGCTTAGGATGGAGCTTGGGTTTTATCCTCACCAGCGATACGGGAGCGCATCGTGAAGACAGTTGCTGAGATACTCAGGGAAAAAGCCAATCATTCCGTCGTGACGGTTTCGCCCGATGCCTCGGTGTTCGAAGCCGTCAGGATCATGGCGGAACGCAGCATCGGCGCCGTGGTGGTGGTCCAGGGCGAAGAAGTGCTGGGCATGCTGACCGAGCGCGATTACGCCCGCAAGATCGTGCTGCAGGACCGCTCCTCGCGCACCACGAAAGTACGGGACATCATGACCGATTCCGTCTACTACGTCGGCCGCACGGATACGCGCGAGCACTGCATGGCGATGATGACGGAACGCCACTTCCGTCATCTGCCTGTCATCGAAGACGGCAAACTGATCGGCCTGCTCTCCATCGGCGATCTGGTCAAGGACGTCATGAGCGAACAGAAGTTCATCATCCACGAACTCGAACGCTACATCACCGGCGAACGCGGCTGACGCCGCGCGGTCCACGCCACGGACTCGCGGCTAGCCGGCCGCGAGCGTCCTGAATGCCGGCACGATCAAGCCCATGCCGGCCGCCAGCAACAGCACGAACACCATGCGCTTGACGGTCTTCATCGAGCCCGCCGTGCTGTAGCGGCGCGCCACCCAGGTGACGCCGATCACAACCGGCAGCGCCAGCAAACTCAGCCAGAACGACGAAGCCATGAAGGCCCCCTGCCCGGTCACGAGCGCCAGGCGCACGACCGCATTGAGCGAGAACAGGATGAGCAGGCTGTTGCGGATGGCGGCCAGCGGCAGGGGCTGGCGGTACAGGTGATAGACCATGGGCGGCCCGGCGCTGGAAAACAATCCGCCCAGCACGCCCGAAATCGCCCCGAAGAACACGAACGAACCGCGCGAGGACACGCGCGCCAGCGGCTGCGCGCGGGCAATCAGCAACACGGCGCAGCCCAGGATGGTGCAGCCCAGAAGCAGCTGCAGCAGCACGCCCATGGCGCCGCTGATCCAGGCCAGCGCCGCCACGCCTGCCCCCACGCCGACCAGGCTGCTAGCCATGGCGGGCCGCATCAGCGACCAGTTCACCTGGGGCTTGGCGCGCGCCAGCGTCACGGCCGCGTTCACCAGCGACAGCACGCTGACCACGTTGGCCACTTCGGACACCGAAGCCAGCTGGAACACGCCCGACAAGCCCAGCAGCACCAGTCCGAAGGCGAAGCCCGTCATGGTCTGCGCATAGGTGGCGAGCGCCACGCAGGCGAGGAACAGCAAATATTGGGAAATGCTCATGCTAGTGGGTAGAGCCTGACCTGCCTCGGCTCTGCCCGGGGCGGCGCGTTGCGCGGCACGGGAGCGGATCGACGGGGAACAGCGTAAGGGATTTCGGATCTGATTTTTCCGCCGGCGATGATAGCACCGGCAGGCCAGAAAACACATTTAGTCACAAATGGATGCGCTCGTGCACCATGCCGTCCCCCCCCTGCCGCTATCCTTGCCGCCCTGTAAATCCCTTGCGCCTTGCTCCCGCCGCGCCATCCGCCGCGCCGTCTGGATCCGGCGTGCACGGCTGCGAGAATGACGCCCAAACAGACCACGATCAATACGGTAACGCTGACCTGCTCGACCTGCGGCAGCGCCCAATTCACCAAGCTGGACACCAACGAGTACCGCTGCAGCCATTGCCACGCGGTCACGCTGGTCGAAGACAACGTCGCGCAAAGGCTGGAGAAGATCCTGCGCGGGATGCAGCAGCCGGCGCCCAAGCCGCAGCTCGGTCCGCGCGCCATCGCGGCGGTGGCTGTCGCCGTCGCCGCCGTGATCGCGGTGCCGCTGGTCGCCTCCATGATCGGGTCCAAGCCGACCGTCACGCGGCAGCCGCCTGCGCCGCCGCCCATCGACGCCTCGCTGGTCAAGCTGACGGACGTGCAGGAAATCCGCGTCCGCGACCGCACGCAGCTGGTCATGATCATGCGCAACGAGACCGGCAAGAAGATCGACGTGCCACGCGTCACGGCTGCGTTCTTCCAGGGCGAACTGTCGTTGGCGTCCAATTCCGGATCGGCGCCAGCGCGCTCGCTGCAGCCGGGCGAGTACACGCCCGTCACGATCTCCACGCCCAGCCAAGCCTACAGCCGCTACACCTTGCAAGTGTCCCAGCCGACGCTGGCGCGGGGCAAGAACAACGACGTGGTCGCCAGCAAGGTGCAATTGGTGCGCAACGACGGCGCCTACCGCCTGGTCGGCCTGTTGAAGAACAATGGCGCCAACGAGGCCAACAGCAGCCAGATCACGGTGATGCTGTACGGCGAGGACGGCAAGCTGATCGGCACGGCCAATGGCTACGGCGCCGCCAGCCCGCTGGCGCCGAACGCGCTGACCTCATTCGATGCGCGCGGCGAGATGCTGGCCGAAGGCCGGGTCGCGTCCTACGACTACATGGTGCAAAGCGAAGACCATGCCGCCATGCCCGCCGCGTCCAAGGAAGAAGCGCCGCCCAGCCGCATCGTGCGCGTCAGCCCGGCCGATGTGCGAGTCATCGAACACGTGCGACTGACCACCGAGGAACTGCTGGATCCAGACTTCGCCCTGTTCGACGCCAGCGCGCTCAAGTTGTCCGCGCCGCGCCGCCTGCTCGACGAGATCGAGCGCCCGGTCCTGTACGCCGAGCTGGTCAACACCAGCGACCAGTACGTCGTCCTGTCGCCGAAGGCCAACATCGCGGTGTTCGACGGCTCCAACCGGCTGGACCTGCGCCAGACCTGGAGCCTGCCGGCGCGCCTGTACCCCGGTGAACGCGTGCCGGTGGCGCTGACCGGCCGCGTCGACCGCTATACCGAGGTCAAGACCGACTGGCTGCCCGCCAAGCGCGCCGCCCTGCCCGGCCCCCGCCCCCAGTTGGCGGTCACGGTCGAGAACACCGAGGCCCAGGTCGGCACCGGCACCCTGAACTTCAGCTACCGCTTCCGCTACAAGTACGTGACCGTGCACGGGCGCGTGCGCAACGACAGCCAGGCCGAAGTCGAGAACGTGAAGGTCTGGGTCAGCCTGTACGACGCCCAGGACAAGCTGACGGGCGCGGTCTACCAGGAACTGCGGCTGCCCAAGCTCAAGCCCGAGGAAAGCGCGCCCTTCCAGGTGGATGTGAAGCAGTACGGCGGCAATTTCGCGCGGGTGGGCGTGGTGTACGACGCCGGACCACGCTAAGCCGTCCCGCCGGGCGCGCCCCTCAGCGCACGCCCGGACTGCCCCGGCAGGCGCGCACCCGCAGCCCCCCCTCGGCCGGCTCCGCCGGCTGCGCGTCGCCCTTAAGCAACAGCTATGGCCGCAAGTCTTATATAAGATATAAGACATTTGCTTGCGTCCCCCTGTTCCCTCTACAATCCGGCGAACAACCCTTCTTCCAACCCGACTTTGAGCAGGCCTCACATGCTGGATAACTACCGCCAACACGTTGCCGAACGCGCGGCTCTGGGGATCCCCCCGCTGCCCCTTACGGCCAAACAAACCGCTGAACTGATCGAACTGCTCAAGAACCCGCCCGCTGGCGAAGAGCAGAACCTGGTCGAGCTGCTGACCCACCGTGTGCCGGCCGGCGTGGACGACGCCGCCAAGGTCAAGGCTTCGTACCTGGCCGCCGTGGCGCTGGGCAAGGAAGCTTGTGCGCTGATCAGCCGTGCCAAGGCGACTGAACTGCTCGGCACGATGCTGGGCGGCTACAACATTGGCCCGCTGGTCGACCTGCTGGACGACGCTGAAATCGGCACCATCGCCGCCGCTGCGCTGAAGAAGACCCTGTTGATGTTCGACGCCTTCCACGACGTGAAGGAAAAGGCGGACCGCGGCAACGCCAACGCCAAGTCCGTGATGCAAAGCTGGGCCGATGCCGAATGGTTCACCAGCCGTCCGGAACTGCCGCAAAGCCTGACCATCACCGTCTTCAAGGTGCCTGGCGAAACCAACACCGACGACCTGTCGCCGGCCCCCGACGCCACCACCCGCCCCGACATCCCGATGCACGCCCTGGCGATGCTGAAGAACAAGCGCGACGGCGCCGCGTTCGAACCGGAAGAAGACGGCAAGCGCGGTCCGGTCAAGTTCATCGAATCCCTGAAGGAAAAGGGCCACCTGGTCGCCTACGTCGGCGACGTGGTCGGCACGGGTTCGTCGCGCAAGTCGGCCACCAACTCGGTGCTGTGGTTCACCGGCGAAGACATCCCCTTCGTGCCGAACAAGCGCTTCGGCGGCGTGTGCCTGGGCAACAAGATCGCCCCGATCTTCTACAACACCATGGAAGACGCCGGCGCCCTGCCGATCGAACTCGACGTTTCCAAGATGGAAATGGGCGACGTGGTCGAACTGCGCCCCTATGACGGCAAGGCTTTGAAGAACGGCGAAGTCATCGCCGAATTCGAAGTGAAGTCCGACGTGCTGTTCGACGAAGTGCGCGCCGGCGGCCGCATTCCGCTGATCATCGGCCGCGGCCTGACCGCCAAGGCGCGCGAAGCGCTGGGCCTGCCGGCCTCGACGCTGTTCCGCCTGCCGAAGGACCCCGCGGACACCGGCAAGGGCTACTCCCTGGCCCAGAAGATGGTCGGCCGCGCCTGCGGCATGCCGGAAGGCACGGGCATCCGCCCGGGCACCTACTGCGAACCGAAGATGACCTCGGTCGGCAGCCAGGACACCACCGGCCCCATGACCCGCGACGAACTGAAGGACCTGGCCTGCCTGGGCTTCTCGGCCGATCTGGTGATGCAGTCGTTCTGCCACACCGCCGCCTACCCGAAGCCCGTGGACGTGAAAACGCACCACACCCTGCCGGAATTCATCAGCACCCGCGGCGGCGTCTCGCTGCGCCCCGGCGACGGCGTGATCCACTCCTGGCTGAACCGCATGCTGCTGCCCGACACCGTCGGCACCGGCGGCGACTCGCACACCCGCTTCCCCATCGGCATCTCGTTCCCGGCCGGCTCGGGCCTGGTCGCCTTTGCCGCCGCCACCGGCGTGATGCCGCTGGACATGCCGGAATCGGTACTGGTCCGCTTCAAGGGCAAGCTGCAGCCCGGCGTGACCCTGCGCGACCTGGTCAACGCGATCCCGTTGTACGCCATCAAGCAAGGCCTGCTGACGGTCGCCAAGCAAGGCAAGAAGAACATCTTCTCCGGCCGCATCCTGGAAATCGAAGGCCTGCCCGACCTGAAGGTCGAACAAGCCTTTGAACTGTCGGACGCCTCCGCCGAACGTTCGGCCGCCGGCTGCTCGGTGCGCCTGAACAAGGAACCGATCATCGAATACATCAACAGCAACATCGTGATGCTGAAGTGGATGATCGCCAACGGCTACGAAGACGAGCGCACGCTGGGCCGCCGCATCAAGGCCATGGAAGCCTGGCTGGCCGACCCCAAGCTGCTGGAGCCGGACGCCGACGCCGAATACGCCGCCGTGATCGAGATCGACCTGGCCGACGTGCACGAGCCCATCGTGGCCTGCCCGAACGACCCCGACGACGTGAAGACGCTGTCGGAAGTCGCCGGCGCCAAGATCGACGAAGTGTTCATCGGCAGCTGCATGACCAACATCGGCCACTTCCGCGCAGCCTCCAAGCTGCTGGAAGGCAAGCGCGACATCCCGGTCAAGCTGTGGATTGCCCCGCCGACCAAGATGGACGCCACGCAACTGACCGAGGAAGGCCACTACGGCGTGTTCGGCACGGCCGGCGCACGCACGGAAATGCCGGGCTGCTCGCTGTGCATGGGCAACCAGGCCCAGGTGCGCGAAGGCGCGACCGTGATGTCGACCAGCACCCGCAACTTCCCGAATCGCCTGGGCAAGAACACCAACGTCTACCTGGGTTCGGCCGAACTGGCCGCCATCTGCTCGAAGCTGGGCCGCATCCCGACCAAGGACGAGTACATGGCCGACATGGGCGTCATCAACAAGAGCGGCGACCAGATCTACCAGTACCTGAACTTCGACAAGATCCCGGACTACAAGGACGTCGCTGACGTCATCGAAGTCTAAGCATCAACGGGCAGCGCAGCCTGGCTGCGCCGCGCGCAAGACGGCCCCGGAGAAATCCCGGGGCCGTTTTTTTTGCCTGGCGCGTGCGGCATAGGTCGGAGAATTTCGGGGACGGAACTTTTTGGACGATACGTTTTCATACAATCGCGGTATCTTGTGACATCCGCCCCACCCCTGCCCCGATCTCCGGAGGAAGACCGCCAATGACCCGGCTCTTGCTGCCGCCGCTGCTACTGCTGGCGCTTGCCGGCTGCGCCACCGCGCCGCCCTCGAATCCCGAAAATATCTGCGCCATCTTTCGCGAAAAACCGGACTGGCACGATGCCGCCCTGAAGGTACAGAAAAAATGGGGCGCACCCGTGCCGGTGCCCATGGCCATGATGTACCAGGAGTCTTCCTTCAAGCATGACGCCGTGCCGCCGCGTTATTACTTCCTGGGCTTCATCCCCTGGGGCCGCGTCAGTTCCGCCTATGGCTACGCCCAGGTCAAGGACGAAACCTGGGACGACTACAAGAAAGATGCCGGTGGCTGGGGTTCCAGCCGCGACGACTTCGCCGACGCGCTGGATTTCATGGGCTGGTACATGAACAAGACCCAACGCATCAACGGCGTGTCCAAGTCGGATGCCTACGGCCAATACCTGAACTACCACGAAGGCTGGACCGGCTACCGCAACCGCAGCTATGACCGCAAGGCCTGGCTCAAGACCGTATCGCAGAAGGTGCAGGCGCGGGCCCAGAAGTTCGCCTCGCAGTACAAGGGCTGCGAGGCGGATCTGACGCGCGGCGGCTGGTTCTGGTGAACGCCGCCTGAAATCAGAAGTCCATGCTCGCGCTGAGCGAGAAGGTGCGCGGTCCGCCCAGCACCAGGTAGCCGTTGCCCGGATAGCCGCCCACCGAGGACCAGTAGTTGCGGTTGGCGATGTTGTCCACGCGGGCGCGCAGGGTCACGACGTGGCCGTCCACATCCATCATGTAGCGCAGGCCCGCATCGAAGCGGGTCCAGCCCGGGACCTTGAGCGTGTTGGCGTCGTCCGCGTAGGACGAGCCGGTATAGACCACGCGGCCGTCCACGGCCAGGCCCGGCACGCCGGGGATGTCCCACTCCACGCCCATGTTGGCCTGGAAGCGCGGCACGCCGATCACGCGGTTGCCGTCGATGGACGGGTTGCCGGTGGAGCGCTGCTTGGCGTCCAGCCAGGTCAGGCCACCCAGCAGGCGCACGCTCTTGATGGGTTCGCCGTACATCGTCAGTTCAACACCCTGATGGCGGTCCTTGCCCGAGGTCGTCAGCTCGTTGCTGGCGTTGTACATGGCGCGCGGCTTGTCGGTGGAGAACAAGGCCAGTCCTGCCCCCAGACCATCTGCCTCGTACTTCGCGCCGATTTCCTTCTGCTTGGAGACAAACGGCGGCAGACTCTGGCCGGCGTTGGGCACCGGCTTGCCGCCCGCATTGGCCGGGGCGGTCGGTCCCGCGACCAGCGCCTCGATGTAGTTCGCGTACAGCGAAACGCTGGGCGCGACCTTGACGACGAGGCCCGCGGCGGGCGAGTTGTGGCTGGCGTCGTAGGCGCCGTTTTCCTTGCCGGTGTTGTACGCGTAGTCACGTTGCGACAAGCGCTGATGGCGGATGCCGGCCGTGAGCAGCACCTTGTCGTCCAGGAACGACAGCGTATCGCCGATGGCGTAGCTGCTCAGGCGGGTACGGCCTTGCAGCGCCGGGTCGTCCAGGTCGTTGCCGCGCAGCGCGGTGGCGCTGAACGGCGGCTTGTCATACGAAATCGGGTTGTAGATGTTGGTGGGATACGTGTTCTGCCAGTCCATCACATAGGCGTTCTTCTTCTTCAGGTCGAAGAAGGATGCCGACACGACGAACTCGTGGCCCACCGGGCCGGTACGCACTTTGCCGCGCAGGCCCAGTTCGCCCGTGTTCACACTGTCCTCGCGGGTGTTGTCGAAGCGGTAGAAGGTGCCCGCGCCCGTGCTGCCATTGGTCAGCGTGACATTGCCCAGCGAGTTCGCCTCGTCGCTGCGGCGCATGCCAAAGGCCGCGTAGGCGGTCAGCTTGTCGCTGAAATCGTGTTCGGCGCGCACCGTGCCGAAGACGTCGCGCTCGTTCGAATAGGACCAGGGCTGCGCATAGTTGGAACTGGCGTCGGGCGCGTCGGGCACTTTGGTGACGCCGGCGCCCAGCGTCACGTTGGGACGCGCGCGCTTGAGCTTGTTTTCCTGCCAGCCTATGTCCGCGGACAGGCGGGTGTCGGCCGAGCGCCAGTCCAGGCCCAGCGATACCAGGCTGGTGCGCGAGTGTTCATCGTCGATGCCGGTGTCGCCGCTGCGCTGCGCGGCGTTGAGCCGGATGCCGGTGCTGTCGCCGGGACCGAAGCGGCGGGCGATGTCGGTGGACAGTTGGAACTGCCCGCCGCTGGACACGCCGGTGGTGACACGGGTCAGCGGTTCATTCGGCGCGCGCTTGGGCACCAGATTGATCACGCCGCCGATGCCGCCCCCGCCGGGCGAGGCGCCCGTCAGGAAGGTCGAGGCGCCGCGCAGGACTTCCACGCGCTCGAACAGCTCGGTGGCGATGTACTGGCGCGGCAACAGGCTGTAGAGGCCGTTGTAGGCCACGTCGTCCGAACTCAGGATGAAGCCGCGGATGAAGTACGACTCCTGGAAGTTGCCGAAGCCGCGCGCCACGCGCACGCCCGAATCGTTCTGCAATACGTCGCCCACGCTGCGGGCCTGCCGGTCCTGGATCAGTTCATTGGTATAGCTGGTGATGCTGAACGGCGTGTCCATGACGTCTTGGGTGCCAAACAGGCCGATGCGGCCGCCGCGCGCAACCTGCCCGCCGGCAAAGGGTTCGGCCAGGCCGCCGGCCGAGGCATCGGCGCTGGCCTCGACCTTGATGGCGTCCATGGAAACGACGGAGCCGGCCTGATCGGACGTGGATTGGGCTTGGGCAACGGGGAGATAGCACGGCAGCGCGGCGGCCATGCAGGCAAGAGTTCGGATTTTCATGTCGGGAAGTTCGCAGGCAGATATCAAAATCCCGATGGGGTCACGCGCGCACTGGAGAACTACGGATGCGTCTGGAATATGCCGGAAGGCCAGGGCCTTGCCGGGCCGGCTGCACCAAAGGGGGTTGGGATCACTGAGCGCCCCATTCTACGGCAAACGGAATCATTCTCATTTATGTTACTTTTTGTTTGAGAATGTCCGTTGCCCGGGCGCCACAGCTGCCGCGCGTGGCGGCGCCCTCTTCCCGCCGAATTTATCGACGCCCTTCGCGAGGGTCGTAGTCTGCCGCCGCCATGGGTTCCAGCGGGTATAGCGGCCTCGCGCGCCTGCGGAATTCGAACAGCGACCAGTCGGAGCTGGTCACGCCTGGGCTGTCGCATTCGACCAGCGCCTGGGAGATCGGCACGAACACCGGCCGGCAGTACATGCGCGACTTCACCAGCACGAAGCGGGCGCGGGACGGATCCAGGCCCAGGCTTTGGAACACGCCCAGGTCCCAGGGCTCGTGGGTCTGCTCGGTCAGCACCAGTTGCGCGGCGCCTATGTCCAGCACCGCGCTGCGGCCCATGCAGGCCAGTTGTCCGGTATAGGTCGGGCCGCTGATCACGTATTCGCCGTTGCTCAGCGCGCGCACGGTGCCGCGCAGCGTGACGGGCTGCGCCGCCCGGCCGATCTCATCGATGGCGCGCTTGTTGCCCACCGGCAGCTCGACCGTGGCGCCGACGCCGGCGCGGGTCAGCTCGGCGACGGCTTCGGGGTCGCAATACAGCCCGGCCTGAATCCCTTCCAATCCGGCATCCAGCGCGGCCATCAGCACGTCCAGGGTGTCACAGGTGCCGCCGCTCATGCAGTTGTCGCCGTGGTCCAGCAGCAGCACCGGCTTGCTTGCGCCCTCGGTCAGGGCCTTGGCGCGCGCCAGCGACTCAGCCAGCGGCTCGCTGTCGTAGAAAAAGCCGTCGCGCTGCTCCCAGATCAGGGCGGCGATCTCGCCCGCCACGCGCTCCGCCTCGGCGCGATCGCCGTCGGCGACCGCCACCACGCTGACGCAGGGATGCGGGATGTCGGCCAGGCCGAAGCCCGCCAGCACCGACACGCCCAGCGTCCCCGCGGCCTCCGCCTGGCGCGCCGCATCGACGGCGGCGCGCATGGCCCCTTCGGCGGTGTTGCTGCGCAGGGAATGCGACACCAGCGGCAGCCGGCGCCACGCCATGACCGGCTTGCACAGGCCGTCAATGCCCGCGAACAGCAGCCTGCCGGCGTGCTCGCCGGTTTCGTACATGTCGATATGGGGATAGGTCTTGAAGCTGACGATGACGTCGGCGTTGTCCATCATCTTCTGCGTGACGTTGCCGTGCAGGTCCAGCGCCACCGCGATCGGCGCGCCGGGCGCGGCGGCGCGCAAGCGTTCGAGCAGGTCGCCCTCGCCGTCGTCGGTGGTCTCCACCGCCATGGCGCCATGCAGATCCAGCAGGATGACGTCGCAACCCGGCGCGGCGGCCACGATGCGGTCGCAGAGTTCCGCATAGGCTTGGCCGTCGACCCGGCCGCTGGGATAGGCGGTGGCCGAGACCGGCGTGACCAGCTCGGCGCCGCGCGCTTCGGCCAGGTCTATGAAAGCCGACATCGCCGTGCGCTTGCCCTTGTTTTCTTCGTAGGCCGCCGCATCGTAGGCGGGACCGCCGTTGCCGAAGGCCGACAAGGGCGTGGGCACCGGCGAGAAGGTGTTGGTTTCATGGTTCAGCCTTGCGAGCAGCGCCTTCATTGCGCGCCTCCTTCCGCAAGCTGGATACGCCCGCAGCAGCGCAACATGGCGTGCAGCAGCACATTGCAGCCCGCCTCCAGATGCTCGGGCTGCGCGTCCTCGATCTCGTTGTGGCTGATGCCATCCTTGCACGGCACGAAGATCATGGCGGTGGGCGCCACCCGCGCCATGTAGACCGCGTCGTGGCCCGCGCCGCTGATCACATCCAGCGAATCCAGGCCCAGCGTGCGCGCGCCGTCGCGGATCGCCTGCACCAGCCGGGGCTCGAAGGGCTGCGGCGGGAAATACACCACCTCCTTGCTTTCGACCTGGAAGCGGCCCGGCTCGGCCAGTTCCTCGCAGACGCGGGCGAACGCCGCGGCCATGCTGTCCAGCGTGGCGTCATCGGCGGCGCGCAGGTCCACGGTGAGCGCCACCCGGCCCGGGATCACGTTGCGCGAGTTCGGGAAGCTGTCGATGCAGCCCACCGTGCCGCGGCCATGCGGCGCGTGCTCCAGCGCGATCCGGTTGACCTCCAGCACCAGCCTGGAAGCGGTCAGCAAGGCGTCGCGGCGCAGTTCCATGGGCGTGGGCCCGGCATGCGCTTCCTGGCCGGTGATGACCACGTCGTACCAGCGCTGGCCCAAGGCGCCCTGCACCGCGCCGATGGTGATGCCGCGGTCCTCCAGGATGGGGCCTTGCTCGATGTGCGCCTCGAAGTAGGCGCCGACGGCTCCCGGCCGGGCAGGCTCCGGACCCGCGTAGCCGATGGCGCGCAGCGCCTGGTCCACGCTGACGCCGTCGCGGTCCCGCGCCGCCAGCGCATGCTCCAGCGTAAAGGCGCCCGCGTACACGCCCGAGCCCATCATCACCGGCACGAAGCGCGAGCCCTCTTCGTTGGTCCACACCACCACTTCCAGCGGCGCTTCGGTGGCGATGCCGCGCTCATGCAGGGTGCGCAGAACCTCGATGCCGGCGAGCACGCCGTAGTTGCCGTCGAACTTGCCGCCGGTGGGCTGGGTGTCGATATGGCTGCCGGTCATCACGGCGGGCAGCTCATCGCGCAGGCCCGGGCGGCGCATGAAGATATTGCCGATGGCGTCCACGCGCACGCTGCAACCCAGCTCCCGGGCCCAGGCGCAGACCAGGTCGCGGCCCTGCCGGTCCAGGTCGCTCAGCGCCAGCCGGCACACTCCCCCCTTGTCGGTGGCGCCGATGCGGGCCAGCTCCATCAACGAGTTCCAAAGACGGCTGCCGTCGATGCGGATGCCGCTGACGGCCTCCAATGTGTTCATTTCCATGGTGTTCCCTTGCTTCACGTTGCGCGGCACAGGCCGTCCCTAGACACCCACGCCCAGGTATCGGTCCTTCACGTTTTCATCCGCCATGAATTCAGCGTTGCTGCCTTCGTAGACAATGGATCCCTGTTCGATGATGAAATGGCGGTCGGCCAGCTGGGTGCAGACTTCCAGGTTCTGCTCCACCAGCAGGATGGTGACGCCGGCTTGCTTGATGGACTTGATCTGCGCCACGATCTCCTCGACGATCACCGGCGCCAGGCCTTCGACCGGCTCGTCCAGCATCAGCACGCGCGGATGGTTCATGAGCGCGCGTCCGATGGCCAGCATCTGCTGTTCGCCGCCCGACAACTGGCCGCCGCCGTTCTTGCGGCGCTCCTTCAGGCGGGGAAAGATGCCGTAGATGTCGTCCAGCTGCCAAGGGGAGTCGCGGCTCAAGCCCAGCTTCAGGTTTTCCTCGACCGTCAGCAGCTTGAAGATGCCGCGGTGCTCGGGCACCAGGCAGATCCCCATGGACGCGATCTTGTGCGCCGGCAGTCCGGCGATGTCGCGTCCGCCGTAGCGCACCGCGCCGCCCTTGGGCGCGATCACGCCGGCGATGGTCTTGAGCGTGGTGGACTTGCCCGCGCCGTTGCGGCCGAGCAGCGTGACCACCTCGCCTTGCGGCAGCTCCAGCGACACGCCTTGCAGGATATGGCTCTTGCCGTAGTAGCTGTGTATGGCGTCGACATGCAGCATCATGCCCGGCCTCCCGTGATCATATTACCCAGGTACGCGGCGCGCACCCGCTCGTCGCTGCGGATCGCCTGGGGCGTGCCTTCGACCAGCACACGGCCCTGCTGCATCACCGTGATCGTGTCGGAGATGTCCATCACGATGTTCATGTTGTGCTCGATCAGCACCACCGTGTGGTCGTCGCGCAGGCTGCGGATCAGACGCTTCATTTCCTCCAGGTCGTCCACCCCCATGCCTGAGGTGGGCTCGTCCAGGAAGATGGCGCGCGGCCTGGCCGCCAGCGCCATGCCCACTTCCAGGCGCCGCTGCTGGCCGTGCGACAACGCGCCCGCCGCGACCTCGGAAAATCGTGCCAACCCCAGGCGTTCCAGCGCTGCGTCGACAACTTCGCGCTGAGATCGCTGACCTGTTGGAGGATGCCAGCAGTCGAACGCGCCGGCGCGATGCGCGCCCTGCGCCGCCAACCGCAGGTTTTCCCGCACCGACAGGTTGGCGAACAGGCTGGTGACCTGGAAGGAGCGCGCGATGCCGCGCTGCACGCGCTGGTAGTCGGCCTCCTGCGTCACGTCCTTGCCGTCGAACACGATGCTGCCCTCGCTGGTGCGCAGCGTGCCCGTCAGGATGTGGAACAGCGTGGTCTTGCCTGCGCCGTTGGGGCCGATCACGGAATGCACGGTGCGCGGCCGCACCTGCAGATCAACGCCATGCAGGGCCACGAACTTGCCAAAGCGCTTGACGATGCCGCTGGCTTTCAGCAGCGGCACGAGATTTTCCTGGCTCATGCGCGGCTCTCCTTGGCGGCCGATTCCGCGACGGCAGGCTTGCGCCGCAGCGCCAGCCAGATGCGTACTCCCAGCCCCCACAAGCCCTTCTGCATGAACAGGCTGACCGCGATCAGCAAGAATCCCAGCAGCATCAGCCAGCGCGGCCACAAGGTGGAAAGCCAGTCCGCGAACAGCACATAGAACGCAGCGCCCAGCACCGAGGCGAACAGATTGCCGGTGCCGCCTATGACCGTCATGACCAGAATCATTTCGCTGCTGTGGTATTCGATGCTGGACAGCGGCGCAATGCCGGTCATCATGGCGAGGAAGGCGCCGGCCAGCGCCGTCACGGCCCCGGAAATGGCGAAAGCCGACAACTTGAACAGGCGCACGTTGTAGCCCACCGCCATGGCGCGCGCCTCGTTGTCGCGGATCGCGAGCAAGGTGCGGCCGAACACCGAGTTGGTCACGCGCTGCAGCAGCCAGAATATCGCCAGGAAGCACACCGCCACGAACGTGTAGAACTGCCAGGGCGACGCCAGCGGCAAGAGCTCCACGCCCGCCACCGACAGCGGCGGACGCGGGACATCCAGCAGGCCGTTGTCGCCCCCGGTCAGGTCGGGCAGGCTGTACGCCAGGAAGTAGAACATCTGCGCGAAAGCCAGCGTCAGCATCACGAAGTAGGTGCCGCGCTGGCGGATCGCGAACCAGCCCACCAAGGTGGCCCCCAGCGCGCCCACCGCCATCGCGGCCAGCAGCGCCAGCGGCATGGGCAGGCCGGTGCGCGTCAGCAGGAGGCCGACGGCATAGCTGCCCAGGCCGAAGAAGATGCCCTGGCCGAACGACAGCAGGCCGGTGAATCCCAGCAGCAGGTTGCAGCCCAGCACCGCCAGCGCGTAGATCAACACTTCCGAGGCCAGCGACCCCGACTGCATGCACAGCGGCAGCAGCAACACCACGGCCAGCGCCAGCAGCAATTGGGCATGAGATTTCAAGCGCGTCATCATCCTCTCCCCATCAGGCCGTGCGGACGCAGCAGCAGCACCGCCGCCATCGCCACATAGATCATCAGCCGCGCGCCTTCCGGCCACAGCGTGCTCATCACGCTCTGCACCACGCCGATCAGCAGGCCGCCGACCAGCGCGCCGAAGAAGCTGCCCATGCCTCCCACCACCACGATGACGAAGGCGATGCCCAGGGCCTCGATGCCCATGAAGGGCTCGACACCGCGTATGGGCGCCGCCAGCACGCCCGCCAAGGCCGCGGTCGCCGCGCCCAGCGCGAACACCAGGCTGAACATGCGGAACACGTTGATGCCCAGCATGGACACCATCTCGGTGGATTCGCTGCCCGCGCGCACCGCGCTGCCCAGCCGCGTGCCTTCCAGCACGTACCAGAGCAGCAGCGAGAAGACCGCGGTGAAGCCGATCACGAACAGGCGGTACTTGGGATAGATAAAGCTGCCCCACATGACCACCCCCTGCAGGGCGGACGGCGCGGCGACGTTGTCGCCTATCGGCCCCCAGATCACGATGACCAGCTCCTGCAGCACCAGCGCCAGGCCTACCGTGATCAGGATGTGGAACTCGTGCGCCTGCGCGTAGACATGGCGCAGCAGGACCTTCTCGACGACCCAGGCGGCGGCTCCCACCAGCAGCGGCACGATGGCCAGCGCCAGCCAGAAATTAAGGCCCCACTGGATGGCCTGGAAACAGAAGTACGCGCCCAGCAGATAGAACGCCCCATGGGCGAAGTTCACGAAGCGCAACAGACCGAAGACGATGGACAGGCCGACTGCCAGAAGGAAGTACAGCATGCCTACCCCGATCCCATTGATGATCTGGAGGAGATAGACGTTCATTGGAATGCCCGGTGGAGGAAACGAAAGGCCGCGGGGCGCGCGGCCGCCGCGGACGTGGCGCCCGCGGCAGCCCGCCTCAGGATCGCGCTACAGCTTGCAGCCGGTTTCCCCGGGCGGCAGGAAGGAGCGGCCGCTATGCACGATCTCGGCATAGTCGTCCTTGTCCTTCATGTCCTTCTTGGCGCGGCCCTTGAGCAGGTAGTAGTTCTTCAGGACCTGGTGGTCTTCCTTGCGGATTTCCTCCTTGCCCGTCAGGCCTTCGTAGGCCATGCCCTCCATGACGGCGATCACCTTGGCCGGGTCGGCGCTGCCGGCCCGGGCGATGGCGTCCAGCATGATGCGGGTGCAGATGTAGGAGCCCGCCAGGCTGTAGTTCGGATTGGCGCGCGTCTTGTCGCGGGACAGCTGCACCAGTTCCTTGTTCAGCGGCGAGTCGATGCCGTGCCAGTACTGCGCGCCGAAATACACGCCTTCGCACAGATCCGCGCCCAGGCCCTCGAATTGCTCCAGGCCCGAGGCCCAGGCCACCAGGATGGTGCAGTTCTGCTTCATGCCGAAGCTGACGGCTTGGCGCAGCGTATCCGACGATTGCGAACCGAAGTTCAGGATCAGCAGCACGTCCGGCTTGGCGGCCATGGCGTTGGTGAGGTAGCCGCTGAACTCCTTCTCGGTCAGCGAGTGGTAGCTATTGCCCACATGCTCGATGCCCTTTTCCTTGAAGATCGCCTTGGCCGCGCTGAGCAGGCCGTCGCCGAACACGTATTGCGGCGTGATGGTGTACCAGCGCTTGGCGTTGGGCAGTTTTTCCAGCAAGGGGCGCACGGTCTGTTCGATGGCGCCGAAGGTGGGCACCGACCAGCGGAAGGTCGCCCGGTTGCAATCCTTGCCGGTGATTTCGTCCGCGCCCGCGGTGGTGATGAAGACGCCGCCGGCGCGTTCAACTTCCTTGCCCATGGCCAGCGCTTCAGACGACAGGATGCCGCCGGCGAAGAACTTGACGCCCTTCTGCTGCGAGATTTCCTGCACCTTGCGCACCGCCGTGGCCGGCTTGCCCTCGGTGTCCAGCACGGTATAGCCCAGCGGCCGGTCGAGCGCGCGGCCATACTGCTCCAGCGCCAGTTTCATGCCCAGGTCGGCGTATTTGCCGTTGGCGGCAAAGGCGCCCGACATGGGCACTGGACACCCGAACTGGATCGCATCGGCTTGCGCCAGCGCGGACCGGGCGGCCCATAGTGATCCGGGCACAGCGCCAAGCGCGGCCATTTTCAGCAGGTTGCGGCGATTCAAGATGGTTCTCCCTGGCTGCCGCTGGCGCTGCCGCGGCATATTGACGATGTCGAGCGCGCACCATGCGCGTCCCCATTCCGACTCTGTCTGCTCCAAGCTCCCGAGCCAGGGCTGCCGCCGCGCGTGGGCGTACTCGCAAGTCCTGGCCTCATGCCTATACTGCGACTACCATCCTATTTATCATGATAAATAGGATTATTATCATGATCAGTTTGGCGAGCCGGATCTGTCAATAGAAGGCGCATCAGGTATAACCCGGGGTCCGCGCAAAACAGCCCGGGCCCTGCCCCGCGCACACCATGCAGCAACGGAGGAACGCAATGGCGTTCAATAGTCACGACCTACTAGCCGCGGGCGCGTCGAGTCCGCCCAAGCGCAGCGACCTGGTCGCCGAGGAGATCAAGCGGCTGATCACGGCCAAGAACCTGTTGCCGGGCGACAAGCTGCCGCGCGAGAGCGAGCTGCAAAGCATGTTCTCGGTCAGCAAGAGCACCATGCGCGAAGCGCTCAAGTCGCTGGAGGTGCAGGGGCTGGTGAAGGTCAGCACCGGGCCGGGCGGCGGCGGCACCGTGGTCGAGGTGCCGCTGGACCGTACCTTCCAGCTGATGCAGAACTACCTGTTCTTCAAGGAAGTTCGGATCGAGGACATCTACCAGGTGCGCAAGCTGCTGGAGCCCGAGCTTGCGGCCAGCGCCGTGCCCTTCCTGACGGAGGCGCATTTCGCCGCGCTGGAGGAGAACATCGCCTGCTGCGATCCGTCGGCCGAGCATGTCGACGACCCGCTGGCCCAGCGCCAGGAAGAGATCAATTTCCACGACATCTTCGCGGCCGCCTGCCCCAATCCGTTCCTGCGGTTCAGCTGCGAGATGACCAACGAAATGATCCGGCAGCTGACCGTGTTCGACAACGAAATGCCCTTGTCCGAACAGCAGCGCTTCGGCAGCGCCAACACGGGTTTCCACCGCAATATCCTGGCGGCGGCGCGCGAGCGCGACGTCGAAAAGGTGCGCGACCTGATGAGCGAACACATGCAGGACGCGATGCGTTCGGTCAAGCGCATGCACGGCAAGCTCGAGGGCCGGCTGATCCTGGACTCCGAGATGTCGCGGCGCAACGTCACGCGCAAGGCGCGCCGCGGCGGCGGCAAGAAGGCCTGACGGCGCGGGCGGCCGGCGATGGCCGCGCCCCGCCTCGGGCAGGGCCGGACAGGCGTGTCCAGCCTCGCGTCAATCCATCTTGATCTTGTTGGCCTCGATCACCTCGCCCCAACGCTGGCGGTCTTCCTGCAGGTAGGCATCGACCTGTGCCTGGCTGCGCGGCGCCTGGATCACGAGGCCCAGCGGCTCGAAGCGGCCGCGCAAGGCCGGATCCCGCAACACCTTGTCGATGGCCGCCTGCAAGCGCTGCGCATCGGCCTGCGGCACGGCGCGAGGCACGGCCAGGCCAAACCAGGTGGCGGCGCGAAACCCCGGAAAGCCGCTTTCCGCGACGGTCGGCACGTCCGGCAGCACAGCGAGCCGCTCGCTGGTCGTGACGGCAAGCGCCTTGAGCTTGTGTTCCCGCACCAGCGGCAGCGAGGTGCTGACCACATCCGCCATCAACTGCGTATCGTTGCCCATCAGCGACGTGAGCGCCGGTGCGCTGCCGTTATAGGGAACGTGCGTCAGGTCCATGCCGGTGCGCGATTTCAGCAGTTCGATCGCCAGCTGCAGCGGGCTGCCGATGCCCACGGAAGCATAGTTGAGCTTACCCGGCCGCGCCTTGGCGTAGGCGACGAACTCGGCCAGATTGGTGGCGGGCACGGCGTTGCTTGCCACCAGCACCAGCGGCAGTTCGGCGACGATGGTCAGCGGCTGGAAGTCGCGCGCGGCGTCGTAGGCAATGCGCTGGTAAAGCATGGGATTGAGCACCATGCTGGCGTTGCTGGACAGAAAGACCGTGTAGCCGTCGGGCGCTGCGCGGGCCACATAGGTGGCGGCGACCATGGTGTTGGCGCCGGGCTTGTTCTCCACCAAGACGGGTTGCCCCAGGTCGCGCGCAAGGCCTTCGGCCAAGACCCGCGACAGTTGGTCGGCCGCGCCGCCCGGCGTGTAGGGCACGACTAGCTTGATGGGCTTTTCCGGGTATGCCGCCAACGCCGCTGACGGCCCCGCAAGCGCGAAGATCGCCGCGGCCGCGATGCGGCGCAGCCTGTGATTCAGTCTAGATGCCATGCTTGTCTCCCGAGCTGTGTTGTCAATCTTGTTATCGCGGCGATGCGCCGCCCTGCTATACCTGGCGCTGCCGGCCCGCCCAGAATTCGGCGCGCAGCCTGCGCTTGGCGATCTTGCCGTTGTCGTCGCGCGGCAGTTCCGCGCGCAGTTGCAGTTCGCGCGGCACCTTGTAGCGCGCAATCCGTTGCGCCAGCCATTGCGTCAGCGCCTCGGGTTCGGGCGAGGCGCCGGCCACGGGCTGCACCAGCGCCATCAGCCGCTCTCCGTATTCGTCGTCGGGCACGCCGAACACCGCGCAATCCGCCACGCCCGGATACTGCATCAGCTGGTGTTCGACCTCGGCGGGATAGATGTTCACGCCGCCCGAGATCACCAGGTCCGATTCGCGGTCGCACACGTAGAGATAGCCGTCGGCGTCCAGATAGCCCAGGTCGCCCAGGCCGATGAGTCCGTCCTTCTCCACGTCGGCGCGGGCCTGCGGGTTGTTGCGATAGGTGAAGTCCGCGTAGGCCGGCTGGCGCACGTGGATCCGCCCGACCTGGCCCGCCGCGCAGAGGGACCCGTCTTCGGCATGGATCCTGACCTGCGCGCCGCCGATGGGCCGGCCGGCGCTGCCGGGGCGGGCGAGCGCTTCGTGCGAATCGATGACCGTGACCATGCCCGCCTCGCTCGATGCATAGGTTTCGTGGATGACGGGGCCCAGCCAATCGATCATGGCGCGCTTGATTTCCGGCGCGCAGGGTGCGCCCGTCGAAGCCACGAAGCGCAGCGACGACAGGTCATGCGCGGCGCGCGTGGCGGCGTCCAGCTTCAAGAGGCGCACATACATGATGGGCACCAGATAGACCGTATCGATGCGGTGCGCCTCGATCAGGCGCAGGACCTCCACCGGGTCGAACCTGTCGGTCAGCACAAAGGTCTCGCAGACCCGCAGGGCCACCTGCGCGTATACGCTGGGCGCGCTGTGGTAGATCGGCGCAGGCAGCAAGGCGCGCGATCCCGGGCGCAGGCCGTAGGCCGCCTCCACCACCGCTTCGACCTGTTGCAGGTGGCGCGCCAGGTGTTCCAGCGGGAACGGCGCGCGCACCACGCCCTTGGGCTGGCCGGTGGTGCCGGAGGTATAGGCCATGTGGCCGCGCGGCGCCACGCGCGGACCGTCATAGGGCTGCTGGCGGTCGCGCCAGGCGTCGTAATCCGCCTGCCCGGACTGCGCCGCGCTGGCGCCGGCCAACAGCACGGGCAGGCCGGCCGGTAGCGCATCGCGCAGCGGCAGCCACAGGTCGGCATGGGCGATCAGCAGGCGAGCGCCGCTGTCTGCGACCAGGAACGCCACTTCGGCGCCAGTGAAGTGCCAATTGATCGGGCAGTAGTAGCAGCCCAACCGCTTGCAGGCCAGGATGAGCTCCAGATAAGGCAGGCCGTTGCGCAATAGCACGGCGATCACGTCGCCTTCCCGCACGCCCATCGCCGCCAGGCCGGCGGCGACCTGTTCGCCGCGCGCGGCCAGCGCCGCGCCCGGCAAGCGCTCGCCGCCCGCGTGGATCGTGCTGCCCGTCATGCCGCCCCCGTGCTGCGCTGCGCCTTGTCCTGCGCGGTGCGCGTTTCGATGGCCTGGCGCGCGGCGGCCCAGTCCGCGTCGCTCCATTCGGCGTACTGCTTGAAGTAGGCGCCGTTGGCCAGATAGTCGCCGCCGTCCAACGCGATGGTCTGGCCGTTGATCCAGTCGTAGCCCGGACTCAGCAGGAAGGCCGCCAGCTCGCCGATGTCGTGGCCGGTGCCCAACCGCCGCATCGGGTTCTGCTGCGTCTGGGCGTCGGCGCCCGTGTCCTTCGGCCGCAGCCGCGCGCTGGCCCCTTCGGTCGGGATCACGCCCGGCGCGATGGCGTTCAGGCGGATGCCATGGCGGCCCCATTCGATGGCCAGCGACTTGGTCATGGCGTCTATGCCGGCCTTGGACATGGCCGAAGGGACCACGAAGGGCGAACCGGTCCAGACCCAGGTCACCACGATGGACAGCACCGCCCCGCCCGTGCCCTGCGCGATCCAGCGCTTGCCGACGGCCTGGGTCGTATAGAAGGTGCCGCGGAACACCGTGTCGGCGATGGCGTTGAAGCCGCGCGGCGAGAGCTTTTCGGTAGGGCTGATGAAGTTGCCCGCGGCGTTGTTGATCAGGCCGGTCAGCGCGCCATGCCCGGTCCAGATGGCGTCGACCGCGGCGTCCACGGCCTCGGCATCGCGGATATCGACCGCCTGGACGTGGACCTCCGCGCCGTAGCGCTCGCGCAGGCTCGCGGCGGCTTCTTCGAGCACCCCGGCGCGGCGTCCCCACAAGTGCAGCGTAGCGCCCAGCGACGCCAGCCGCTCGGCCATGGCATAGCCCAGGCCGGTGCCGCCCCCGGTGACAAGGACGCGCTCGCCGCGGAACAGATCGGCGCGGAACATGGTTTGCGGGATCGTCCCGCCGGGCTGTTTTTGGGGCATGGCCTGGTCTCCTGTTTGGTGGAGTCCAGAATATCAATCCGCGCCACGCCGCGACAATCCCGCACTTTGCGTAAACTATGTTTCCTTACAGTCAACAATAAGACCGCGCATGCCCGCCCTGCCCGCGCTCGACCTCAATCTGATACAGCTGTTCGTCACCATCGTCGACGCCGGCACCTTGAGCGAAGCGGCGGTGCGCCACGGCGTGACCCGATCGCACGTCAGCCGCAACCTGCAGAAGCTGGAACGCGCCTTCGGCGCCCAGCTCATCCGCCGCAGCACCCGGCGGCTGGAGCTGACGCAGCAAGGCTCGGTGCTGTACGAGCACGGCGCGCGCATGGCGCGCGAGGTCGAATCCGCCCGCCACGCCTTGCAAAAGCTCGGCTCGGAGCCCGCCGGCCACGTCCGGCTGAGCATCCCCACCGGGCTGGGAGAACTGGACCAGTTGCGCCCGCTGCTGGTGAACTTCACCTTGCGGCATCCGGCGCTGACCCTGCGCGTGCTGTTTTCCAACCGGGTAAGCGACCTGATTTCGTCGGAAATCGACGTGGCGCTGCGGGTGATGACCACCCCGCCGCAGGATTACGTGGCACGCGCGCTGGGCGACGTGAAATGGGTGCTGTGCGCGGCGCCTTCCTATCTGGAGCTGTTCGGCCCGCCGGCCCATCCGCGCGACCTCGGCCGCCTGCACTTTCTTGGCCCGCCCGACCCCAGGCCCCAGGTCACGCTGCGGCTGCGCCGCAAGGACCAGCTGCATGAGGCCAAGCTCGCGCCGCGGCTGCAGTCGGAGTATTTCCCGTTCCTGGCGCAAGCTGCCCGCGCCGGCGCGGGCGTGGCGCTGCTGCCGGCCTATGTGGTGCATGGGGACCTCGCCGCGGGACGATTGACGCCGGTGCTGCCGGCCTACCAGGCCATGGGCCCGGGCGACAAGCTGTTCATCCTGACCACGTCCAACCCCTACCCCTCGACGGCACAGCGCGCGGTGGTCGATTTCCTGCGTACCGAACTGACCGTGCTGCTGCGCGAATTCCTTGCGTAGACCCGCGCTCCCTAGTAGCGCCGCAACATCCGCGTAGGACTTTCTTGATAAAAGAGGCTTGCGACCCGCGCACGCCTCGGCCAGAGTATCGGGTAAGGCCAAAGGCCGCCGCCCCTGATTGCAGTAGGGGAACTTTGACGGCCCAGCCAAGTCTTATATAAGATATAAGACATACGGCCGCGCAGGCGCCAGTCTCACATAGAATGACAAATGCGCAAAAACGCCAGAAAATGCCGGCTTCAACCGGGCAAAACCACGGAGTCCATCATGCCGCACAACACCCTAGACACCCTCAAGAATTTCAAGATCGGCAATAAATCCTGTCAGTACTATTCGCTGCCGGCGCTGGGCAAGTCCCTCGGCATCGACGTGCAGCGGCTCCCGGTTTCGATCCGCATCGTGCTGGAATCCGTGCTGCGCAACTGCGACGGCAAGAAGGTCACCGAAGAGCACGTCAGGCAACTGGCCAACTGGCAGGCCAATGCCCGCCGCGAAGACGAAATTCCCTTCGTCGTCGCCCGCGTGGTGCTGCAGGACTTCACCGGCGTGCCGCTGCTGGCCGACATCGCCGCCATGCGCTCGGTGGCCGACAAGATGGGCAAGAGCCCCAAGAGCATCGAGCCGCTGGTGCCAGTGGACCTGGTGGTGGACCACTCGGTCATGATCGACTACTTCGGCACCAAGAATGCGCTGGACCTGAACATGAAGCTGGAGTTCAAGCGCAACCAGGAACGCTACCAGTTCATGAAGTGGGGCATGCAGGCGTTCGACACCTTCGGCGTCGTGCCCCCGGGCTTCGGCATCGTCCACCAGGTCAACCTGGAGTATCTGGCGCGCGGCGTGCACCAGGACAAGAAGAACAACGTCTACTACCCGGACTCGCTGGTGGGCACCGACAGCCACACCACCATGATCAACGGCATCGGCGTGGTGGGCTGGGGCGTGGGCGGCATCGAAGCCGAGGCCGGCATGCTGGGCCAGCCCGTGTACTTCCTGACCCCCGACGTGGTGGGCGTGGAACTCAAGGGCAAGCTGCGCGGCGGCGTCACCGCCACCGACCTGGTGTTGACCATCACTGAAATGCTGCGCCGCGAGAAGGTGGTGGGCAAGTTCGTCGAATTCTGCGGCGCAGGCACCGCCAGCCTGTCCGTGGCCGAACGCGCCACCATCGGCAACATGGCGCCGGAATACGGCGCCACCATGGGCTTCTTCCCGGTCGACGAGCGCACCATCGACTACTTCCGCGGCACCGGCCGCACGGAAGACGAAATTGCCGCCTTCGAAGCCTATTTCAAGGCGCAGAAGATGTTTGGCGTGCCCAAGGCAAAGGACATCAATTTCACCAAGCTGCTGACGCTGGACCTGTCCACCGTCGCGCCGTCGCTGGCGGGCCCGAAGCGTCCGCAGGATCGCATCGAGATCGGCAACGTCAAGGACACCTTCATCGACCTGTACTCCAAGCCGGTGGCCGCCAACGGCTTCAACCAGCCGGCCGAAAAGCTGGACCAGACGTTCACCACCAGCGCCGGCACCAAGGTCAAGAACGGCGACATCCTGATCGCCGCCATCACGTCCTGCACCAACACGTCCAACCCCAGCGTGCTGCTGGCGGCCGGCCTGCTGGCCAAGAAGGCCGTGGAAGCGGGCATGACGGTGCCCAAGCACATCAAGACCTCGCTGGCCCCCGGATCGCGCGTGGTCACCGAGTACCTGACCAAGACGGGCCTGCTGCCCTACCTGGAAAAGCTGGGCTTCGACGTGGCCGCCTACGGCTGCACGACCTGCATCGGCAACGCCGGCGACCTGACCCCGGACCTGAACGACGCCATCACCGGCAACGACCTGATCTGCTCGGCCGTGCTCTCGGGCAACCGCAACTTCGAAGCCCGCATCCACCCGAACATCAAGGCCAACTTCCTGGCCTCGCCCCCGCTGGTCGTGGCCTATGCGCTGGCCGGCACGGTCACGCGCGACCTGATGACCGAGCCCGTGGGCCGCGGCAAGAACGGCGACGTGTGGCTGGGCGACATCTGGCCGACCACCGAGGAAGTCGAGTCGCTGCTGAAGTACGCCCTGGATCCCAAGGCTTTCGAGGCCAACTACGGCCAGGTCAAGAGCAACCCGGGCAAGCTCTGGGAGAACATCAAGGGCGTCACCGGCGACACCTACAACTGGCCTGACTCCACCTACATCGCCGAACCGCCCTTCTTCGAGGGCTTCGGCATGACGCCGGGCGCGATGCCGACCGTCAAGAACGCCCGCGCGCTGGGTGTGTTCGGCGACTCGGTCACCACCGACCACATCTCGCCGGCCGGCTCCATCAAGGAAACCTCGCCCGCGGGCAAGTGGCTGAAGGAAAACGGCGTCATGAAGGCCGACTTCAACAGCTACGGTTCGCGCCGCGGCAACCACGAGATCATGATGCGCGGCACCTTCGCCAACGTACGCATCAAGAACCTCATGATTCCGGCGCTGCCGGACGGCAGCCGCTTCGAAGGCGGCGACACCCTGTTCCAGCCCACCGGCGAACAGATGTCCATCTATGACGCGGCCATGAAGTACGTCGGCGCGGGCACCCCCACCGTGGTGTTCGGCGGCGAAGAGTACGGCACCGGCTCGTCGCGCGACTGGGCGGCCAAGGGTACCCAGCTGCTGGGCGTGAAGGCCGTGGTCACCCGCAGCTTCGAGCGCATCCACCGCAGCAACCTGGTCGGCATGGGCGTGCTGCCCCTGCAGTTCAAGGGCTCGGACAGCGTGCAGTCGCTGGGCATCACCGGCGAGGAAACCTACGACATCTCGGGCCTGGAAAATGGCATCAAGCCGATGCAGGACGTGACGCTGACGATCACCCGCAAGGACGGTTCCAAGCAGGACGTCACGGTGCTGCTGCGCATCGACACCCCGATCGAGGTGGACTACTACCAGCACGGCGGCATCCTGCCCTTCGTGCTGCGCCAGCTGCTGGCTGCCTGATCTCCTGATCAGACCAGACAATGGCCCGGGAACCTCACGGTTCCCGGGCCATTTTCATGGCGCCTGCGCGGACGCCGCGGCCGCGCGCTTCGGATCAGTCCGCGAACTCGTAGGCATCCATCGCCAGCGCGCCATACAAGACTTCATCATTCAGGCGCCGAAAGCCGGTTCCGCCCGCGCCCAGCGCCACGTACAGCGGCATCAGGTGGTCGTCGTGCGGATGGGCCTGCGATGCGCCCGGCGCCTGCGCCTGCCAGTCCAGCAGGGCCGGCAGGTCATGGCCGCCCAGCTTGTCCGCGTACCACTGCTGGAAAGCCGGCACGTAGGGCAGCGCGGGCGCGTCCTGCGGCATGCGCACGTGGCGCAGGTTGTGCGTCAGCGAACCCGAGCCGATGACCAGGATGTCCTCGTCCCGCAGCCGGGCCAGCGCGCGGCCCAGTTCCAGCTGCCCGGCCGCGTCGCGGCCCATGTCCAGCGACAGCTGCACCACCGGCACGTCCGCTTCCGGATAGAGGTAGCGCAGCGGCACCCAGGCGCCATGGTCCAGCGGGCGGCGGGGATCGAGGTCGGCGACGATGCCCGAGTCGGCCAGCAGCGCCTGCACCCGCGCCGCCAGCTCCGGCGAACCGGGAGCCGCGTACTGCAATTGATAGAGTTCCGGCGGAAAACCGCCGAAATCGTGCCAGGCGACCTGGCGGTCGCGGGTCGACAGCGCCAGGCCCTCGCCCATCCAGTGCGGCGACACGACCAGGATGCCCTTGGGCTTGCGGTCCTGCGCGGCGCTCCAGGCGGCGAGCGCCGGACCGGTCTGTCCGGGCTCGACGGCGAGCATGGGGGATCCATGGGATATGAAAAGCGTAGGCCAGCGCATGGCGGTGCCTCCAGATAGTGAGTTGATGACTGTATTTTCCGTCGTTTCTTATCAGCAATAAACCACCCTGATCGGCATTATCTGTTGCTGTTTTCGCATCAATCTACCTGTCCCGCAATGGCTGCGGCGCCTCGCAGGGGGCAGCGCGCCGCAGTACGCGCCGGGCGTTAAACTACGCAGTTGCACACTTACTGGACGCTCCCCGAAGTTATGGCCCGATCCCGCAGCCAATCCGCTCCCCGCCTCACCCGTGACGCCGCCAAACTGGTCGCGCTTGCCCAGGCGCTCAGCCGCTCGGGCAGCCGCCTCGAAGACGTGTTCTGGGAGAACCAGCTTGGCGAAGCGATTCCGAAGCTGCTGAAGGCGGGGCAGGACGCTCCCCTGGAAGCGGCCCTGGACCACCTCGCCCAGAGCGACGTGGGCGCATACGAGATCCTGATCGAACAGGCCGAAACCCTGTCCGAATCGATGAAGATCGAGAAAAATGGCGCCCGCTACGACATTTTGCTGGTCGTGGCGCCCATCGTCGCCTGGACCCGCTACGCCATCCCGACCGGCCCGATCGCCGCCGGCGCGCAGCAGGCGCTGATGGCCCAACTGCACGGACATGTCCTGTCCAGCAAGGCCCGCAGCGCGCTGATGCCGGTGCTGGTCAGCGTGGACCAGATGCCGCGCACTTTCTCCGAAACCTGGCAATGGCTGCAACGCCTGGGCACGCAGGCGCTGGGCGCCGAGACCGCCAAGCCCGCCCTGAACAGCGAGACCGAGACGGCCAACATGCTGGCCGACACGCGCTATATCGTGGCGGCCGTCGCGGTGCCCGAAGGCGAGCCGGTCTTCCGCTGGCAGGAACAGCTGGGCGAAGCCGAAGCCAGCCGCGACGCCTGCCAGGAGCAATGGGCCGCGCAGGCCCAGCCGACCCTGGCCAATCTGTTGCCGGGCTGCGGTTTCGAAGCCCTGTTGCCCGACGCCTATTACGTCAGCAACCGCGAAGCCGACCGGCGGGTGCGCCCGCTGTCGCTGCGCGCGGCGGTCAGTTGGCTCGAAGGCGCGGTCAGCCTCGAAGCCTCCCAGTTGCGGGCGGTGGTGGCCGGCTGCGGCGAAAGCCGCATCGACGAATACCGCATCGGCTTCACGGCGCGCAGCAGCAACGATGTCTACTACGGCTGCGTCTGGCCGCTGTACGGGCGCGAGGAAGACCAGCCGTCCGATGAAGGCCAGCCCGACGTGGTCGACGAGATCGCGGCCCTGCTCAAGGAGTACGGCGTCACCGAAGTGCGCCGCATCCCGGGCGTGCTGCCTCCCGAATACTGCGAAGACTGCGGCGCGCCCTACTTCCCGAATCCGCTGGGCGAACTGGTGCATGCCGAACTGCCCGAGGACGCGGAAGCCTCGCCGGCCAAGTTCCACTAAGCGGCAATGCAAGCGGACATCTTCTGCCGGGTTGTCGACAACTATGGCGACATCGGCGTCTGCTGGCGGCTGGCGCGCCGCTTGGCGCACGGCCGCGGCTGGGATGTGCGCCTGTGGGTCGACGACCTGGCCAGCTTTGCCCGCATCCAGCCCGGTGTCGCTCCCGGCCTGCCGCGCCAGCAACTGGCCGGCATCGACATCGTGCACTGGTCCGACTCGCCGGATCCGGCGCTCGCCGCCCGCGACGTGGTGATCGAAGCTTTCGCCTGCGATCCTCCCGAAGCGTTCCTGGACAGCATGCGGCAGGCACATCCGGCCTGGATCAACCTGGAATACCTGAGCGCCGAGTCCTGGGTGGAAAGCTGCCACGGCCTGCCCTCGCAGCGGCCGGACGGCCTGGTCAAGCACTTTTTCTTTCCCGGCTTCACCCGCGCCACCGGTGGGCTGCTGCGCGAACCGGGCCTGTCGGCCGAACGCGACGCCCTGCAGGCATCGGCGCAGGACCAGGAAGCCTTCCTGCGCTCGCTGGGCGTGCCGCAGGACCTGCTGTTGCGCCGCCGCGACGGTGCACGCGCCGTGTCCCTGTTTTGCTATCCGACGGCGCCGGTAAGCGCGCTGGCCGAGGCGCTGGCGGCCGATCCGCGCCCCAGCCTGCTGCTTGCCCCCGAAGGCGTGGCTCCCGGCCTGGAAGCCGCCTGCGCGGCGCCGGGCGCACCGTCGGTGGCCCGTCTGCCCTTCGTGGCGCAGCCGGACTTCGACCGCCTGCTGTGGTGCTGCGACCTGAATTTCGTGCGCGGCGAGGATTCCTTCGTCCGCGCCGCCTGGGCCGCGCGCCCGCTGGTCTGGCAGATCTATCCCCAGGACGAGAACGTGCACCTGGAAAAACTGGAAGCCTGGCTGGCGCGCTATCCGGCCCCGGAAACCGCCCAGACCCTGATCCGGGCCTGGAACCTGCCGGAAACGGGCGCAAGCGCCGCGGCGCTGTCGGCCGCCCTGACGCCGGCCGCATGGGGAGACTGGGCCGCCGCCGCGCGGGCCTGGGATGCGAGCCAGGCCGCGCTGCCGGATCTTGCCGAAAATCTGGCCGATTTTTGCGCAGACTTGGCGAAGAAACGTTAGAATAGAGAGTTTTCCGAGCGCCCTGTATTTGTCGGGCCTCAACTATGACGCCTCCCGGGGTGTGCACGAAGCCGCTGTCGGGGTCTTATGACCCGGATCTTCAAGCCCGATTTTTTTCGCAGCGGCGGCTTTTTGCAAGCACGGAGAGTGCACCCATCACCCCCGGAGTTTTATCGATGAAAACCGCTCAGGAATTGCGAGTCGGCAACGTGGTCATGGTCGGCAAGGATCCCCTCGTGGTCCAGAAGGCCGAATACAACAAGTCTGGCCGTAACGCCGCTGTTGTGAAGCTGAAGTTCAAGAACCTGTTGACCGCCTCGGCCAGCGAATCGGTCTACAAGGCCGACGAAAAGTTCGAAGTCGTCCAGCTCGACCGCAAGGAGTGCACCTACTCCTACTTCGGCGACCCGATGTACGTCTTCATGGACGAAGAGTACAACCAGTACGAAATCGAAGCCGAAAGCATGGGCGACGCCCTGAACTACCTGGAAGAAGCGATGCCCGTGGAAGTGGTCTTCTACGACGGCCGCGCCATTTCGGTTGAACTGCCCACGACGCTCGTGCGCGAAATCACCTACACCGAACCCGCCGTGCGTGGCGATACCTCGGGCAAGGTGACCAAGCCGGCCAAGATCAACACCGGCTACGAACTGAACGTGCCGCTGTTCTGCGCCATCGGCGACAAGATCGAAATCGACACCCGCACCAACGAATACCGCAGCCGCGTCAACAACTGATCCGGCAGCAGGCAAGAAAAAGCCAGACCTACGGGTCTGGCTTTTTTTATTGCCGCGGCCCGCTGGCGTTACTGCAGGCGCTCGTCGTCCAGAAAATCTGGCACTGCCATGACGTCGATGCCATCCTCGGCCAGCGATTCACGCTCTTCGGGCGTGGCCGTGCCGCGGATCGGGCGGTCGTCGGCATCGCCTTCGTGGATGCGGCGCGCCTCTTCGGCGAAACGCGGTCCGACGTTTTCGGTGTTGCGCAGCAAGGCGCGCACCTGGCGCATGACGGCCGCCTGCAACACCGCCATCTTGTCGGCGTCGGAGGCATTGGCGGGCAGCGTGGGCTGGACGGTCTGCGGCGCGTGCAGATGGGCGACGTTCAGGCGCGGCGCCGACAGCCGCTTGGTGATGCTGGCGGACCCGCAGACCGGGCACGTGACGAGGCCACGCGCCTGCTGCGCGTCATAGTCTTCGTGCGAACCGAACCAGCCCTCGAAAATGTGGCTGTGTTCGCACTGGAGGTCGAAAACTTTAAGTGCCATGGCATCAATATGGGGTGTAACTCCCAGAATACAAGAAACCGCCGGCGGCGGGCGCTTAGCCCCTGCGTGCGCAATGCCTTTTCCTGGCCAGCCAAGACAAAGCGGGCCCTCAGGCCCGCTTTTCCGCATGCCCAAGGGCTACTTGCCGCGGTTCTGGGCCGCCGGGTTCCCCACTTGCGTCTGCTGCGCCTGCAAGGCGTCGATCTGACGTTGCAGATCGCGCAACTGCTGACGCACGTCCTTCTGCTGGTCGGCCAGCGCCGTGGCTTCCTGGCGCGACTGCTCCTGGCGCGCAGCGACCTGCTCTTCCTGCTGCAGGCGCACCGTGCGGTCGGCCTGCAGGGTGCTCAGCTCGGCGCTGCGGCTGGCCAGCAGCTTCTCGGCATGCGCGTACTCGGCCTGCATCTTGATGCGCTTGATGTCCACTTCGGCCAATTCGGCGGATTGGGCGACGAAGGCGCGGTAGGTGGCTTCGGCCTGCTTGTCCGACTTGGTCTTCACCACGCGCCAGAAATCCTTCTGCTGGAACAGCGCGACGTAATAGGTCAGGTCGTCCGGCTTGAACAGCAGGCTGGCGCCGTAGGTGCCGTTGTAGGCGGTGCGCAGCTCCGATACCTGGCGGCTCTGGATCAGGCCTTGCAGCTCCGACAGCGTGGACGCCGGGCGCGCGGCGGGCGGCGGCGCGGGGGGAGTCACCGGCGCGGATGCCGCCTGCGTGTCCTCGACCTGTTTAACCGTGGGCCGGGGCGCTTCGGATTGCGCGCTGGCGCAAGCGGCCAGACCGGACAGGGCCGTGCCCAACAGCGCCATGCGGGCGGCGCCACGGATAAATTGGACGTTCATGCCTTCCCCAAAAAAATCGTTGCGGAACTATAGCAATTTATTTCACCCAGGACAGACGCGCTTACATGCGCCGAACCCGGAACTGTCGCCCCCTACGGGCCATTCCCTATTGCGTGTTCATATCGTCTCGGCAACGCCATCGGCGGGTTCGCCCTGTCCTGCCCCCAGTTGCAGCTTGCGCATTTTTTCCCACAACACCTTGCGGCTGATGCCCAGCGTGTGGGCGGTATCCTGGCGCCGCCAGTCATTGGCATCCAGCGCCGCCAGCACGCGCTCGCGTTCGGCGCGCTCCGCGTCGGTGAACACGGCGGGCTCGGCCCGCGCGGCGACGGCTCCAGCCATCCGCAGCGGCTCGCTCAACTGGTCGAAAATGCGTTCGATGCGCGGCGGGTCCCAAGCCTGGAACTGCCGCCGCACGATGGCGACGCGCTCGGCCACATTGGACAGCTCGCGCACATTGCCGGCGTAGCGCGTGCGCGAGACGCGCTCCAGCAGCCACCCCGGCGCTTCGTCCTCCACGCCCTGGCGCTTTAGCAAGGCGCGGAAGATCGCGGCCTTTTCCTGCGGGCCGCGCTGCTCCAGGTTGGGAATGCGCAGCTCGATGACCGCCAGCCGGTAGTACAGGTCCGCGCGGAACTCGTCCTGCCCCACCAGCACGCGCAAATCCTTGTTGGTGGCGGCAACCAGGCGGAAGTCCACCGGCACCTCCACGGTCGAACCCAGCCGGGTCACCGTGTTCTGTTCCAGGACGCGCAACAGCTTGACCTGCTGGTACAGCGGCAAGTCGCCGATCTCGTCCAGGAACAGCGTGCCGCCGCTAGCCTGCTCGAAATACCCTTTGTGCGCGCCGATCGCGCCGGTGAATGCGCCTTTGGCGTGGCCGAAGAAATGCGCCTCGAACAGGCCTTCGGGGATGGCGCCGCAGTTGACCGCCACGAAAGGTCCGTCGCGCCAGGCGGCGCGGTCATGCAGCAGGCGCGCGACGCGTTCCTTGCCCACGCCGGTTTCGCCGTGGATCAGCACGTTGCTGCGGCAGTCGGCGTACATTTCCGTCTCCGCCAGCAGGTCCTGCATGGTCGCGGACACGGCGATCAGCGGTTGCTCGCGCCGGGGAGCGGAACGGTTGAGCTGGTTCAGCGTACCCAGCAGCTCATACAGCAGCTTGCGCAGGTCCGCGGTGGTGAAGGTCAGCGGCAGCGTGTAGGAGTATTCCGGCGGGTAATAGCGCGGATCGCGTCCGCGCGCTTCCGCAGCCACCCAGATGACCGGCAGCCCCTGCGCCGCCAGCCAGTCGTAGCCGCTGAAGCGCTTGTCGCCCATCACGGATACCGACACCAGGGCGACCGCCGGCCGCGCCAGGTCGCGCGGCGGCGGAAACGCGGTGCCGGCGTCCGCCCGCAGCAGCGACACGTCCATGCCCGCCAGGCAGCGCTCGGCGCGGCCGGCAATGTCGGAAGTGCCCTCCCAGACGTACACGTCGAATTCTTCGCGCGCGAAATTCTGGCTCATGGCTTGGACCATGCGGGAAGGAAAGGGAGATGGGTCAGGGGCTTCATCATCAGTACACCAGGCGGGGCTTGCCGCAATCCACGGAAATCAGCGATACGTCGGTCTGGCCCACGCTTAGGCCCAGCGCGTTGAGCAGCTGTTGCAGCACCACGGACAGCGAACTGAGCAAGGGATCCAGCAACACCATGACGACCGACAGCACGCCGCCCACCTGCCCGCTGCCGTTCAAGGCCAGCGCGCCGACGGCGTTGACGCGGCACTGCCGGATCGCGTCCGGCACCAACGCCAGCGCGCAGGTCACATCGCTGAGCGGGGCCAGCAGGAGCGAGTTCAGGATGCCGCCAACCAATTGCAGCGTGCCGCCCAATACGCCCGTCAGGCCGCCCGTGGTCAGGCGCGTGCCAAGCTGATCCATCGCGGTTTTCGACCACTGCATGTCATTGACGACTTTGGAGATAGTCTTGCCGGCGTTGTTCTTGTCTCCGCCCACCAACCGGGTCGCCAGCTCGGTGCGCTGCGTTTCGGTCAGCGGCGTGCCAGTGTTGAACAGGTCCCCCAGAATGCCCCCGATCAGCGCGTCAGTCAGGTTGGACGCCAGCTTGGACAGGTCCACGTTGGTGGCATTGACGGTGGCGGTGGCGTTGGGCGATGGCGGCGCGGTAAGGGTCACCGACACGGGCGCCGAGGAACTGAACACCGGCAGCGTGACCCGGGCAGTCAGCGGCAATATGCCCAGTACATTCAAGACCTGATGCCGGCCCACGGATCCGAATGCGCTGGGTTCGCAGCGGTTCGTGAGCGACTGAAAATTCGCGGCGCTCGGGTCGGTGGCCGACGCCATGCCGGGGAAGCGTCCCAGGCAGACGCTGGCCGCGGCCGAGGTCACGTCGATCGTCGCCTGATTCTCGGCCAGCGGGGCCTCGCATAGCTTGCGCACCGTGCCCGTGGATTGCGCCACGTCGATGATGATGGGCAGGTCCACCGCGGTGTTCAAGGTGTTGGCCAGCAAGGGCCCGACCAGCGGAATGTTGCTGGTGTTGACGCGCAGATAGACGCGTATGCCGGCGCTGATGGCCTGCGCGCCCACGCCGCCCACGCCCACGGAAGGCGGCTCGACGATGCGCACTCGCGCATCCAGGCCCAGGAGCGGCACGCTCAGCCCCAGATTGATCAGGTTGCTGCCGTTGGCGATGGCCAGGCCGGTTTGCAGGATGTTGAGCGCGTTGACCTGGGCCTGCAAGGCGGCACTGGGATCACCGCCCAGCACATTCAGGTTCAGCACGCCGCCGTCGCCGAACAGTTTCACGGGCAGGTTCAACGGCATCACGGCCAGGACCGTGTTGATGGCGTTCTTCAACAGCCCCACGTCGGCGCCCGCGGTGCCTTGCTGGTTGATGACGGTCAACGTGGCGTTGAGCAACTGGCCGAGCGTCAGATTGTTGACCGCCGCCAGTTGCTGGGGCGTACCCACCCCGGCCGCCACCGACAGCGGCAGGCCCAGCGCCTCCAGCAGGCCGGCCGGCGTAATTCCGACATTGGCCAGCCCCGCGGCATCCAGCACGTCCAGTTGCGAGGGCGAGGCGCCCACCGTGGCCAGCAGCTGCGACAGCAGGCCGCCGCGTTCCAGCCGCAACAGCCGCGATCCCACCGTGAAGGTCGCCACGGGCTGCGTGTTGGTGGCCACCGCCGCGACCGAGGCCTTGAGGCCACCCACGCCGGGTATGAGATTGGCCAGTTGCTTGCTGACGGTGACCCGCACTGCGTTGTACGCCTGCCCGCCCACCGCGTCGAAGACGTGCATGCCGGTGGCGTCGGACCGCGTCGGGTCCCACACCTTGCATTCCACCGTGAAATCGGCCGCCGTGAAGGCGTCCAGGATGTTCGGCACATTGGCCAGGCCGGAGGCCCGGCCAGCGGCGGCGGCCCGGGTGCAATCGGCGCTTGCGCCCTGGCTCAGGACCTGCACCGCGGACAGCGCCGCCAGGTCCGCCGCCTTCTGCATTTCGCGCTTCATGTAGAAGCCGTAGCCGAGCTGCAGCACGCCCAGCAGCACCACCCCGACCAGCACCGCGAAGACGACGGCGACGGTCATGCTGCCGCGTTGCCGCGACGGCGAGGAAGGATGTGGACGACCGGCTGACATGCTCTCGCGACTCCGTATCCGCCTGCGGCGGGGAATACCCGTTCCCGGAACCTATTGGACGTTGGGAATTTCCACATTCCGGTCGAACCACACGGGGATGGGATGCTTGAAACTTTCCAGGTAGCGGTTCCAGGCCGCCGTGGAAACCGGTCCCAGCACGGGCAGGGCATTGCCGGCGCGACGGCCGTCAGCCTGCGCCGCCAGCAAGCCGCGCGTCACGTCGCCAAAGCTCTCTTGCGCCGCGGGCGCCGCGGCCGGCGTCTGCGGCAGCGGGGTCTGCATCTGCTGCACCACGGGCCGCTCCGGCATGGCGGCCGCGGGCGCCGATGCCGGGGCGGAAGCCGGCGCGGGCGCGGCGCCGGCGGCGCCCGACATGCTGCCGGTCAGCGGCGCGTTGGATTGCGCCTGGCCGGCGATGGGCGTCAGCGCGGCGCAGGCGCAGGCCAGGATGAACAAAGCGCGCGGGGTCGTACGGGACATGGCAGTGTTCCTCGATAGGGAGTTAGCGCACGATGGGGCCATTGCCCAGCCCTTCCATCAGGGGACTCATCATCGGCATGACGGCCTGCTCGCCGCTGGACACCCGGGTGGCCGGCGCAAGGGATGCGCCCGGCACCGGGGCCAGTTGGCCTCGGATCTCGGCGGCCAGTCGCAGCACCTGCCCGCGCGCTTCCTCGCTCAATTGCGCCCGCTCCATCAGGCGCTGCGCCTTGAGCGGATCGCCCTCGACCAGCAGCAGCACCGCCAGGTTCGCCACCACTTTGGCACTATCCGGCGTCAACTCGGCCGCCTGCCCCAGCGGCACGCGCGCGCCCGCTGGATCGCCCGCCCGCAGGCGCGCATAGCCCAGGTCGCCCAGGATCCGCGCGTCCATGGGCGCCAGCCTCGCCGCCCGCGAAAAGTAATCGGCCGCCTGGTCGAACTGCCCGCGCGATCCGGCGATAAGGCCCAGGCCATGCCAGCCCTCGGCCGCCTGGTCGGTGGTGGTCAGCGCGCGATAGGCCTGCTCGCTCAACGCCGCCTGGCCGGTCTGGCGCAGCGCCTCGGCGCGCAGCACGGCCACGCGCGCGTCGCTGCCGTATTTCTGCTGATAGCCGTCGATGTACGCGAGCGACGCAAAGTAGCGCTCCTGGCGCTGCGCCTCGACGATCATGGACAGCATCATCTCGGGTTCCTTGGGCCGGCTCTTGCTCTGGACCTCGTCTTCCTTCTGCCGCATCAGCGCCTGTTCCTGCTGCTGTTGCTGGATCAGCTGCCAGGCGGATTCCGCGTTGTTGGTCTTGCATCCGCTCAAGCCCGCGCCCACCACCAGCACCGTGGCCGCGAGCGCGCAGCGCCCTGCGCGCGACCTGCTTTCCGTTGCGCTATTCATTGCATCCCCCCCATGCGCGACAGGCCGCGCAACACCGCGATAAATCCCGCCCCGCCCGTCACGATCAACAGCGCGGGCAGCAGCGTCACGATCATGACCCCGGTCATCTTGACCGTGGTCTTGCCCACTTTTTCCTTCAGCTCCAGGCGCCGCTTGTCCCGCAGGCGTTCGCCGAAGCGGTTCAGGGGTTCCTGCACCGCGCCCCCGTGCTGGTCCACCTGTACGATCAGGCGGCAGATGGCGGACAGGTCGTCGTTGTTGAAGCCCGTGGCCATCCTGGCCAGCGACTGCTCGCGCGTGCGGCCGCGCACATAGAGTTCGGACGCCAGACGCAATTCGAATGACAGCACCGGCAGCACCTGGCCGAACTCCTTGACCAGCACCTGCAGGCTCTGGTCTATCGACAGGCCCACGCCCTGCAACAGCCGCAGCAGATCGATCAACAGGGGCAGCTCGTCGGCCGCCTGCCTGCGGCGGCGCGCCAGGCGCCGCTGCACGATCCATTTGGGCAGCATGTAGCCGATCGCGAAAGCCAGGAAGGCCGCGACGAAAGCACCCATCGGCATGTCCAGAAGATGCTTGCGCAGATCCAGCATAACCGCGGCCACGGGCAGCAGGATCGCCAAGCCGAACCGGATCAGGACGAAGCGCGAACGCGCGGTGCCGGGGTCGGCATAGCCCGCCATGTCCACCAGCTTGCGGTCCTCGGCGGCCAACAGCGCGTCGGCCAGCCGGCCCTCGCTCAAGCGCTTGCCGAACGTGTCGGCCGCCCGCGCAGCAGCCGCCAGCCGGCCCTGCCCGCTCTCGCCGCGCGGGGCCGCCAATGCCGTAGCGCCGCCCTCGCGCGCGGCCAGCGCCTGGTCCACCACCTGGCGGCTGCGGCCCTGGCTGCGCAGGCGCCGCGCCATGCCCAGGCCCAGCACCACCAGGCCGGCCGCCACCAGCATCAGCGCCATCGCCAGGACAGAAGACGCATTCCAGGATTGCAGGATGTTCATGCCACGCCCCCCTCAAATGGCCTTGGCCATGCGATACAGCCAATAGCAGCCGCCGATCTGGAGGCAGACCGCGGTCAGCAGCATCCTGAAGCCTTGCGGGTCCTGCCACAGGCCCATGAACAAATCGTTGTTGGCGACGATGATGAAACCCGCGATTCCCACCGGCAGCAAGGCCAGAATCCAGGCCGACAGCCGCACCTCGGCGGAGCTGGCGGTCAGTTCGTTGCGGGCCTGGGCGACGTCGCGCATGAAGGCCGCCATGCGTTCCAGCACCTGGTCGCTGCGGCCGCCGAAGCGCAAGGCCAGCGACACTACCGCCGCGACCATGTACAGCTCCTTCAGCCCATACAGGCGCGACACATGCGCCAGTGCCGCATCCAGCTCCTTGGAGCGGCTCAGGCTAGCCGCGGTCTCCACCACTTCGCGCAAGGGTTCGTCGGTAGCGGCCGCGGCGGTCTGGAACGCGGCGCCCATGCTGTTGCCGATGGTGAGCAGGCGTACGATGTTGTCCAGGAAAGCAGGCAGCTGCGAGATCATGCGCCGCTGGCGCTTGTCGGCCCGCAGCCACAACAGGAAGTATGCAAACACGGCCAGCAGCAGGAACGTCACCACGCCCGACAGCGCCCCCAGCAAGGTCCAGGCCAGCGCGGCACCGCCAACAACGGGCAGCGCGATGCGCAGATACAGGCCGGCGCTTTGCCGCAAGCCGGCCAGGCGCAGCAAGCGGTCCCAGCCGGCAAAGCCGCTGCGGAACTGGCGCGAGTTCTCGGCGAAAGGCGCATCGGCGGCGGGCGCGTCGCGGCCCCGCTGCAGCTGGCTTTCCAGAAAGGCGGAGCTGGCCGCCCGCCGCGCGCTGCGGTCGGCATGGCGCCATAGCAGCACGGCCCCGATGGCGAGCACCGCAGCCAGGCTTGCAAGCACCAGGGCTTCCTCCAGCATCAGCGCCTCCTGCTCCAGAAGCCGCCGCCCCCGCCATCGCGGTCGTCCGGCGGGTTGTCATTGGTGCGCGCCTCGTTGCGCAGCTTGGCCAGCTTGGGCGTGTGGGGGTGGATGCCCAGCCAGTTCCAGCGATCCTTCTCATCGCCGTCCGGCGTCGCATAGGATTCGTGGCGATAGAGTTCCTGCGTGGAGATCACGTTGTCGCCCATGCCGGTGATCTCGGTCACCGACAGCACACGGCGCTTGCCGTTGGACAGGCGGCCGATCTGCACGATGAAGTCCAGCGCGCTGGCGATCTGCCTGCGCAGGCTGTCCTCGCTGCCCTGGAATCCGGCGAATCCGGCCAGCATCTCGATCCGGTACAGGCATTCGCGCGGGGAATTGGCGTGGATGGTCGCCATCGAACCCTCATGCCCGGTGTTCATGGCCTGCAGCATGTCCATGACCTCGGCGCCGCGCACTTCGCCCACCACCACGCGGTCCGGCCGCATGCGCAGGCTGTTGCGGATCAGCTCGCGGATGGTGACCGCGCCGCTGCCGTCAAAGCCCCCCTGGCGCGATTCCAGCCGCACCACGTGCGGATGGTTGAGCGACAGCTCGGTGGTGTCCTCCACCGTCACCACGCGTTCCGTTTCGGGGATGAAGAACGCCAGGGCGTTCAGCAGCGAGGTCTTGCCCGAACTGGTGCCGCCAGAAACCAATATATTGCAGCGGTTCTTCACCGCCTCGTTCAGCAGCCGGTAGATCTCTTCGTCGAAGCTGCCCAGGGTCAGCAGGTCCGCCGGCTTGAGCGGGTCCTGGCGGAATTTGCGGATCGACACCATGGGGCCATCCACCGCCAGCGGCTCGATCACCACGTTCAGGCGGCCGCCATCGGGCAGGCGCGCGTCCACCATGGGGCTGGACTCGTCCAGCCGGCGGCCGATCGGCGCCAGGATGCGGCGCACGATGCGCAGCACGTGCTGGTTGTCGGTGAAGCGCAGCGTCTCGCGCGCCAGCACGCCGCGGCGCGAGACGAAAACATTGTCGTAGCCGTTGATCAGGATGTCTTCCACGGCCGGGTCCGCCAGCAGGTCCTCCAGCGGCCCCAGGCCGGCCAGCTCTTTGGTCAGCGCCTCGGCAATGGCGCGCATTTCGCCTTCATTGATGGGCACCCGACGCAAGCGCACAAAACTCGCGACCTCGATGTCCACGAACTCCTGGATCGCCGACCGAGCCCAACGGCCGAACTCCGCGCCCAGCTCCTCGATGCGCGACAGCAGGTGCTCGTAGGCCGCCGTCTTCACTTCCTGGTAGCGGTCCGAGGCCGAGAAGCCTTTGTCGCCATCGCCGCCAAACTCTATCGTTGCTGTCATGATCATGTCGGATCCCGTAACCGTCTGTCTGTCCGTCAACCGACCACCATGCGGCGGTGCACGCCGGGCAGCCAGGTGGCCAACCAGCCTGACCGCCCGCCGGCCCCGCTCTCTTCGGCGCACAGGCGTTCGGCCAGCGCCTGCACCGCGCGCACGTAGACGTCGCGCTCGGCTTCCTCGTGCAGCAGATGGCCCCGGTTCGTGCACACCATCAGGGGCAGCGTGCGGTCCGGCAGCGTGCCCACCAGTTCCAGTTGGAAGCGTTCGGCGATCTGCTGCGCGGTCATGCCGTAGCGCTCGTCATAGCGGTTGACGATCAGGCCCAGGCTGCGCCGTTCCACGTGCAGCTGCTCCAGTTCCTGCAACAGGCCGGCCAGCGACACCAGCGCGCCCACGCTCTGGTCGGTCACGATCCAGTTCAGTTGCGAGGCGCGCGCCAGGCTGGACACGAATTCAGGATTGGTGAAGCCGCCCGTATCGGCCACCACAACCGAGAAATGCTGGCGCATGCGCTCGAACACCAGCAACGAATCCGACTGCGACACGTCGCGCATCTGGCCCAGGTCGCGCGGCAGCGACAGCACGCTCAGACCATTGGCCGTATGCGCCATGGCCGACCCCAGCAGCGTGGAATCGAGGCGGCGCAAATTGCGCGCGGCCTCGGCGAAGTCGAAGTCGCCGCCGATATTCAGATAGAGCTGGCAGTCGCCCACGGGCCAGCCCAGGTCCATCAGCGCGACGCGGCTGGACAGGGGCAGCGGCTCGCCGGAGGGCTTGGCCGCCTTGGCTCCGGCAGCGGCGGCGCGTTGGACCTGAGCAAGCTTCAGGCGGTCCTGCGCCATGCCTGCCAGATGCACGGCCAAGGTGCTGGTACCCACGCCGGGACGCGCGCCCAGCAGCACGACGCTGCGGCGCGTACCGTCCATGCGGCCGCTGGACGGGCGGTCGAGCAGGCGCAGCACCACTTCCTTGATCTCCTGCGGCGCCACCGAAGGATCGACAAAATCGCTCACGCCCGCCCGCAAGGCGGCGATCGCGCCCTCCGGCTGGCTCAGGAAGCCCACCGCCACGCGCGGCACCGTCGGCGCGATGCGCGCCAGCAAGCGCGCCAGTTCGGCGGACTTGAACAGTTTTCCGGGCTCGTCGTCGCTCAAGGTGAAATCCAGGAACACCACCTGCGGCGCGATCTCCGTCAGGCGCCGCGCCAGTTCCTCTATGCGCGGCGATTCCTGGGTCAGCATCCCCAGGTCGCCCAAGGCCTGCCCCAGCTGCGCGGCAACCGTGTTGCCCTGGGAGCAGAACAGGAACCGCGTGCCGTTTTGCAGGCCCACCCATTCGCTGGCATGTGTCTTCATATCGCTCACCGTGAAAAGCCCGGCATTTGCTGGCCGCCCACCGGGCCGGTCAGGTAATAACCCCAAGCATTGAACGCCGTATCCGTCTGCTCCTGCTTGGCTCCCGGCAGCGGCAAGGCCACGCCGCGCGCGATGGGGCGCACCAGGCGCGGGGTCACGACGATGACCAGCTCGGTGTCCTCCTGGGAGTAGTCGACGCTGCGAAAGAAGGCCCCGATGATGGGCAGGTCGCCCAGCATGGGCACCTTGTTGACCATGGCCTTGGTCTGGCGCGACACCAAGCCGCTGATCACGAAGCTCTCGCCATCGCCCAGTTCGACGGTGGTGTCCGCGCGCCGGGTACGCAGGGCCGGAATGATGGTGCTGGTGTCCGCGCTGGTGTTGATGGCGATGCCGTTGGTGTAGTCGAGTTCGCTGGCCTCGGGCGCGACCTTCAGCGAAATGCGGTCGCGCGACAGCACGGTGGGCGTGACGGTCAGTCCGATGCCGAAGGGCTTGAAGGTCACGTTGACCGTCCCCAGGCCGCCGGCCTGCGGAATCGGCAGCTCGCCGCCGGCCAGGAAGCTGGCGCTCTGCCCCGTCAAGGCCACCAGGGTCGGCTCGGCCAGGACGCGCGCCATGCCATTGGTCTGCAGCAGGCGCAGCCGCGCCGAGAAATTGTTGGAGTCGTAGAACAGCGAGAACCCCGCCGCCAACGGACCGCCCAGGCTGGCGGGCATGGTGGAGCTGCCGCCGCTCCAGGGACCGTTGCTGGCCGTGAAGCTGATGCCGGCCGCCTTCATCACCGAACGCGACACTTCCACGACCTTCACCTCCACCTGCACCACGCCGCCCGCGCCGGCGGTGGACATGTCCACCACATTTTTTTCCCCGCCCACGGCGGACGCCGCCATGGCGGCCGACGCGATCTGCCCCAACTGCGATTCGGCGTGGCCCGACACGACGGCCTGTCCGCCCGCGATGTCGACGTTGGCGCCGCCGCCCAGGCCGCGGCTCGCCAGCGCGCCCTGCACGCTGCCGCCGACGCGGACGTTCCAGATCTGCGGCGCGGCGTTGTTGCCGGTCCAGACCTGCAATTGCGTGGTGCCGGGCTTCTTGCCATAGAGCAGCACGGAGCCCGCGCGCTTGCCGCTGGCGGGCAATACCTTCACGTCCGCCACGTCGGGATCGCCGATGGCGATGCGCGTGGGCGCGCCGCTCTCCAGCATGAGGGTCTGCTGCCCCTTCACCGCCATCGAGATGTCGCGAGCCGGCGCACTCGCGCCGGCCGCGGGCGCCGCGCTCTGTGCCAGGCCGAGGCCTGCGTGCGTCATCGCTGCCGCGGCCGACAGCAGGCAGATCATGGTGGTGCGCTGATGCTTCTTCATAGTGCTGGACCCGATGATGTAATAAGTCCGGCTGCGGCCAACGCCTGGTCCGCCCGCAGCCCCGTTCAATAGCGCACGCGCTCGGATTTTTCTCCTCGGATGATTTCCACTGTCCGGCCGCCGCCGGCGCCCTGCTGCCGGCTGGCGGCGCGGGCGGCAGGCGCCAGCGCCGCGGCCGTCGTGCCGTCCAGTTGCACCAGACTCTCGCCGGCATAGGCGCGGTTGGAGCCCGACAGCAGCGACTCGCGCTGCGCGGGCGTCAGATCGGCGCGGACCGGCAATACCGTGCCGCGCTGCGCGAACAGCTGCGCGTCCGGCATGCTGTCGTCGCCCACCGGGCGCAGCGCCAGCTGCAGGCGGCCTGCGCGGCTGGCCAGCATCAGTTCATTGACGCGATCGACCGGCACGGCCAGCACCGCGGTACGCGCTGGCTGGCCCGGGCCGCCCTGCTGCAAGGCCGACTTTTCATCCGGCCCTTCCACCGAGGCCCGGCCGTAAGCCAGCACGCGCACCTGGGACTGCAGCAGGCGGGCCTGGCCCACCGCCACTTCCGCGCTTTTTTCGATCATGAAGAACACGTCCACCATGTCGCCAGGAACGATGCGGTTGCCGCCGCCGATCACTTCGTCCACCGAAATGGCAACGGCGCGCTCGCCCGGCTTGAGCTGGCGCGCCAGCCCTTGCGTCAACAGGCTGGGCACGATCGGATCGCCCGCGGCGATGTCGACCTTCGCCACTGCGCCTTCCAGCGGCGCGATGTCGGCAAAGCCGCCGGACAGCGCCACCTGCCATTGCGCCACCGTCAGCATTCTTGCGCTGTCGATGCGCGAGCCCGCCGGTATCGGCTCGCGGGCCACCACCACCGGATGGAGCTTGACCGGCTCCGCGGGCGCCGCCTCGACAGGCGCGGGCGCCACGCTGGCCGGGGGGCTGGCGGGCGCCGAGGCCAACCGCCACGCCACGAAGGCCAACGCCAGGCCCGCCACCAGCAACATACCCGCAACGATCTTGCTCAGACTGCTCATGGTGTCCCCTGCGATATCTGCACGACGGCCTGCGAACGCAACCGGCTCGGCACCCAGTTCCGGTTCGTGCCCGGCAAGGCGGTGATCAGCCCGCGCACGGTCTCCAGCAGCGGCCAGGACTGGGTGTTGTAGGTCATGGCGACGGTGGCGCAATCCGCTTGCCTGCCGCCCGCCCCGGTCCAGGCGCAAGGCGCCCGCGTCGTGCTGCACAGCACCGCCGAACCGGCGGAAAAGCTACCCATCGCCGCCAGGCAGGCCGCCGCCGGCACGTCGGCCTGGCCGTTGAAGCGGGCATGGACCGCGGCGCGCGCGCCGTCGGCCGCGGCGGCGGCCAACTGTTGCTGCATCCAGAACAGCGCGCCGAACCCGACCACGCCGCAGATGAAAAGCAGCAGCAGGGTGAGCGTCAGCGAGAACTCCAGGGCCGCGATGCCGCGCTGACGCTGGCGTGGCGTCTTGCCCACAGGGCGTTGCGGATAGGCGCGCATCTCAGCCTCCCCCGCCCAGGGCATTGCCCAGATGCACCGTGGCGCGCGCGCTCAGTACGCTGGAGGCCGGCATCAGCGCCGCCTGCAAGAGCGGCACGGACGGGATGAGCGGATGGGCGCCATACGCATAGGACACGTAAACCTCAATCTGGTCCTGCGCCAGCGGCAAACCGCTGCAGGCGCCGCCGGCGGCGCTGCTCAACGCACCCGCGCTGCCGCAGACCGCCACCTGCACCGGCGCCGCGGACATGGCGCTGATCCATTCCGCCTGATACAGCGCCGAATCGCGTCCGGCCTCGGCCCTTGCGGTCAACGACGCGGCGCCGGCCTGCCACTGCAGGACCTTGCGCGCGCCGTCCTGCGCGGCCAGCGTCACGGAATGCTGGGCAGCGACCACCAGCGAGTACGTCAGGATCCCGTAAAACACCAGGAAGAACACCACGAATACCAGGGCGAACTCCACGGAATAAGAACCGCGCTGCAGGCGGCAAGGCCCAGATACGCGGCATAGGGAATCTGACGCGCCCGGTTGCTCAGCGCCCAGACCCGCGACACCGCCAGGTACAACAGGCCATGCAGGCCGGCCAGCACGCTGGCCAGCGCCAGCGTCACCAACAGCGGCGCGAAACCCAGCAGCAGCCCGAGCACGGCGATGGCCTTGATATCCCCTGCTCCCATGAGGCGTCTGCGCCACAGCGGCAGGAATGGCACTGCAACCAGAAAACCGGCCAGCGCCATCAACCATCCCGACCATCGCGGCGGATAGGCCCAGCCGGGCGCCAGCAAGGCCGCCAGCAGCCATAGCGATTGGCCCGCGAGTCCCGCGACGATCAGCCGGTTGGGGACGCGGCGATAGCGCAGATCGGCGTGGATCAGCGCCAGAATCCAGCATGCAAACAACAGCCACCACAGCACTACCCCTGGATACAAGGCTAGACCTTCTGAAAAAACGGATGCGACGACGGGCGCGCCGGACGGGCGCGGACTCCTTCAATCAAGTGATGCCATGTTGCGGGTACGCGCCGCGGCGGCCAGGCACACACCGCCGCCACGACGCGGACTGGCTTGCGGCTCAGGTCGGAGGCGGGGTGCTGGTGCCGGTCTTGGCGTTGTCCAGCTTGGTGCCTAGTTCCTCGAACATGCCTTTCAAGGACCCGGTAAAGGCCCCCACCGCGACAATGAGAGCTACCGCCACCATTCCCGCGATCAGCCCGTACTCCAGGGCGGTGATGCCATCTTCGTCATTCCAGAACTGCGCAAGTGTTGCTTTCATGTCGAGCTCCATGGGTCTCGATTGATGACCGGGGCCGTTCCTCGAAAGGCAGAGCCAGCCCCCTAAAGCCTGGAACCGCCCACACGCCGCCCTTGCTTGCGCGGCGCGCGTCCAGGGTCCAGCTAACCCGGCCCCGGCGTGGCGCCGGGAAATCTGTCCGTAACCACGCCAGGGGCCGATTCAATGATCGAGTCGATGCGCTGCGCCGTGCGCGCGCGAAAGCGTTTGGAGGCGCGCTGCAAATGCCAGCGCATGACCAGCAAGGTGACGATCGACAGCGCAAAAGCGATATACGGCAGCATGGCGCCGCCGACATGCAGTCCAATGGCGTCGTTAGGGGCCGCGCAGATGACCGCGCCCGCGGCCGCGCCGGTGTAGTGCATGCCGCAGACGGCGACGGCCATCAAAATGGCCGCGCCAATGCGCTGGCGTTCGTTCTGGGTATTGAAGGCAAGCCACAGCGCGGCGGTAGCCGCGACGACGGCGATCAGTACCGACAAAACCACCAGCGGCAGATTCCAGAGCAATACCGCCGGCATGCGCGCGGCGCTCATGCCCACATAATGCATGGAAGCCACGCCGAACCCCGCAGCGCAGCCGCCGACCAGGCAGCGAAGAAAAGTGAAACGGTCCCGCCCGACATACCAGAACGCCCAGCCGGAAAACCCTGCGGCAACCACGAAGCTGAGTATCGTCAGGCCAACCTGATAACCGACTTCAAAAGGCAGGTTCTGCGCCAGCATGCCGATGAAATGCATGCTCCAGATACCCACGCCGCCCATCGCCACGGCGCCGATGACGATATAGCCGATGCGGATTTCGCCGTCCTGGGTTTCCGCGCGGATACCTGCGGCGGCCAGCAGGGCCACGTATGAACCCAACGCCGCAATCAGGAACGACAGCGCCACCAGGCCGCCGTTGAAGGAGAGCGGAACGACGTCTCCCGGGCTCATGAACGCTCCCCGTGTGGCAAGCGGCAGCGCCAACGCGCGGCCGGCAGGCAGTTGCAGTGCTTCTTGCAGTAATCCCCAGCCATCTTTGCCTCCAGGCGGGTCCACACATTTTGCGTATTTTTGATACGTATCTTTAGTTTATATATTGCCAAATCATACACATCAGGGTTTTCACTGAATTTCGCGATATTGCGACATGAGATGTGTAACGAACACTGCTAAGTTTTCGAAAACATTAATAAAAACCTCTGAACCGCGCTTATCTTTGGCGGAGAACATTTTCCACAGTGGAAAAATATTCCGAAATAATGTAAATCCCCCGGCCTCATCCTGGCGGAATTTGAAATTAATTGTCATCCAGCAGGAAATAATGGCACCATACACGCACCCTTAAATGCAACTTTTTCTTAACACTGTTGCACCCCTTTTCCATCCGATACTCGATCGATGTCGGCCATCCGTACAGAAGCGCCAGCGGAAATGAGAGACGAAAAAGGCAAGAGATGGACGTTCCCGGCGGGTCCGCTTTACCTCGCCCTCTTGTGCCTGGCGGCAACCGGTCCTCAATCCCGGGCGGAAGGCCCATTGCGCGGCAACCCGGTGGATGCCATGCCGCGGCTGGAGCGCCCTCCGTCCGCGACGCAACCCCCGCCCTACGTCCAGACCGCCACGCCGGAGCAACTGGCCTTGCAGGCCAGGCTGGCGCAACGCATCGTGCCGCGCAACTTCGACGTCAGCGGCGTGCGCGCGATTCCGTTCGAGGAAGTATCGGGAATGCTGAGCCCGCTTGCGGGCAAGGAGATCAGCCTGGGCCAACTGGTCCAGGAGGTCGACAAGATCACGCAGCTTTACCGCGACAAGGGCTTTCCGCTTTCCTTCGCGCTGGTGCAGAACCAGACCTTCGCCAACGGCCTGGTAGTGGTGACGGTGGTCGAGGGCTACATCGCCCGCGTGCGGATCGAAGGCGATCTCGGCAATGCGCAAGGCAGGCTTGAGGCGCTGGCCGCGCCCATGCAGGAGGAAAGGCCGCTCAAGCAGGCCACACTGGAACGCCAGCTGAACCTGATGCGCACGGTGCCAGGCGTCAAGTTCACGCCCAGCCTGGACCTGCCCCGCCGCGCCGACGGCGCGACCGAACTGGTGCTGGCAGCCAGCCGCCAACCCGTCAGCCTGACGGGAGGCATCGCGGACCTGGGCACCGGCATGCAGCCCGTGGTGAACCTGGCGACCAACAGCCTGACGCCCTTGGGCGAGCAAGTGAAACTGACCGCCTCGGTGCCCTTCAATACCGATGACGTGAAGTATGTGTCGGGGGAAATCCGCGTGCCGCTTGGCGCCGATGGCTTGGCGCTGAAGATCGACGGCTATCACTACGATGCGCGGCCCCAGGACGACGCGATCGAAATGCTGGGCTTCGAGCGGCGCGTGAAGAACGACCGCATCGGCATCGGCGTGAGCTATCCGTTCCTGTTGAACAACACCCGCTCGCTGACCGGAACCCTGGGCGTCTACGCGGCCAATTCCAAGGACCGGTACGAGGCCCGCAACACCGACCGATGGCTGCAACAGGATGCGCAGGTGCGCGCGGCGACCGCCGAGATGCGCTACATCCAGGTGTCCGAGACCAAGGCCACGGACGTCACTCTGAGCGTGGCCAAGGGTTTTGACGCCGCGGGCGCGAAAAAAGACATCTCGACCAACTACGGCTATTCCGCCACCCCGCTGCTGGACCTGGATTTCACCCGCTACAACCTCAACGCCAGGCAGACCTTCGTGCTGCCCGCCCAGATCGGCCTGGTTTTCTCCGGCGCGGCGCAATACTCCAGCAATATCCTGCCTTCGTCCGAACAGATCTCGTACGGCAGCTGGCGCTACGCCATGGGCTATCCGCAGGGCGAGCAAAGCGGCGACAAGGGCGTGGGCGTGTCGGCGGAGATCAATCGCCGCTTCGGCGTGGGCTGGGAATACCTGTCCAGCGTGCAGCCCTACGCCCTGGTCGACTACGCACGCACTTGGTACAACAACAAGGATCTGCAGACCCTGAATCAGCGGCACCTGTCATCGGTTGCCCTGGGCCTGCGCTTTACCGACGACAAGTACTATCTGTTCGATTTCAACGTCGCCAAGCCGGTGGGATCGGCCACGGTCAACGATGACAGAAACGTGCGCTTCAACGCCAATTACTCCCTGTTCTACGACGCGTTCTAGCAGCCCTGGACGACGCGGCCGACAGCCAGATCAACGCCCGTTGCGACGGGCGTTTTCTATTGGGCGGCGCCGCCGGCGTTACGTAACGTCCGACGTAACGTTACGTCGGATGGCCGGCTTTCCGTAACATTCGCAGGCTCCGCGCGATCGCAAAAATGGGAATTTTCCAGATCTAAGGAAAACCCTTGTTTTTCTTAATATCCCATTGATAAAAAAGGAATTTAATTCCTCATAAATTACCGGAACTGCCGTTTTGTTCGGGGTATGAAAAATCTTGGCATGGTTTATGCATCAGGAAGCGTATCGGGTTGTTTCGACGCCTGACTCTTCCAACCAAAGGAGTTCGCCATGCATACCCATTCCGACACGCGCCGCCTGCAACGCGTCCTGACCGCTACCGTCATGGCCACTGCGCTGGTGAGCGCCCTGGCCGCCTGCGGCGGTGGCGGCGGCGGCAAGAAAACCGCGGGCCTGCCCGGAACGGACATTCCGACCAACCCTGGCGGTGGCGGCCTTGATCCCGGCGGCGGCCTCAACCCTGGCGGCGGCACCAATCCTGGCGGCGGCACCGATCCCGGCGGCGGCACCACCCCCGGTGGCGGCACCAACCCCGGCGGCGGCACCAACCCCGGTGGCGGCACCAACCCCGGCGGCGGCACCAACCCCGGCGGCGGCACCAACCCCGGCGGCGGCACCAACCCCGGCGGCGGCACCAACCCCGGCGGCGGCACCAACCCCGGCGGCGGCACCAACCCCGGAGGCGGCACCAACCCCGGAGGCGGCACCAACCCCGGCGGTGGCACCAACCCCGGTGGCGGCACCAACCCGCCGCGCGTGAGCGGCCTGCTGGAAACCACGCTCGGCAGTACCGGCGCGGCGCTCGACAGCACCCTGCCCCTCAATCTGGACTCGACGCTGGGCGGCGTGGGCAAGGCGCTGGATCCCACGATCAAGCCAGTGGCGGACACCATTGTCGGCCTGACTCAGCAGCTCGGCGCCACGACCGGCTTGGGTCAGCCCACCGACGGCGTCGTCAAGCAGGTGGGCGGCCTGGTCAGCGACCTGGGCACCAGCGTCAAGGGCACGGGGCTGCCCGGTGGCCTGGGCACCGGCGTGGGAGGCCTGGTGGACGGCCTGGGCAAGACCGTGGCCAGCACCGGCGGCCTGTTGAATGCGAACCCGAACAACCCGAACCCTCTGACCACAGTGCTGGGCAATGCCACAGGCGCTGTAGGCGCCCTGACTGGGGCGCTGTCGGGCCAGGGCGGCCTGCTGCAGCCCCTGACCCAGGTGGTCGGCGGCCTGACCGGCGAGGCCTTGAGCGGCCCCGCATTGGGACTGCTGGAACCCTCATTGGGCAATACCGGCCAGGCCGTCGATAACGTGTTGCCGCTGGGCCTGCAACCCGTACTGGGCGGCGTAGGCCACGCACTCGATTCAACCGCCAGTCCGCTGGTCGCCAAGGTTACCGGTCTGACGCAGCAAGTGGGCGATGGCGCCAAGTTGGGCGCGCCGGTGGCGGGGCTGCTGAGCAGCCTGGGCGGCACCGTCACCAATCTGGGCAGCGCCTTGCCGGGAAATGCGACCGGGCTTAACGATGTCGTGCGGAACCTGGGCGGCGCGCTCAACACTGCGGGCGGCGTGCTCCATGCCTCGCCGTCCAATCCCAACCCCTTGGGCTCGACACTGCACAACGCCACGGCCGCCGTGGCCTCGCTCACCGGCACCCTGGGCCTGGGCGGAGTAACCGGCGGCCTGACGGGCGGCGCGGGCGGTACGGGCGGACTGCTGGCGCCGGTGACGGGCCTGCTCGGCAACGTAACCGGAGCCGTAGGCGGCGCAACCGGTGGCGCCAATGGCGGACTGCTGGCGCCGGTGACGGGCCTGCTCGGCAACGTGACCGGAGCCGTGGGCGGCGCAACCGGCGGCGCCAATGGCGGAGTGTTGGCTCCGGTCACGGGCCTGCTCGGCGGAGTGGCCGGAGCCGTAGGCGGCGCAACCGGCGGCGCCAATGGCGGAGTGCTGGCGCCGGTCACGGGCCTGCTCGGCGGAGTGACCGGAGCCGTGGGCGGCGCAACCGGCGGCGCCAATGGCGGAGTGTTGGCGCCGGTCACGGGCCTGCTCGGCGGAGTGGCCGGAGCCGTAGGCGGCGCAACCGGCGGCGCCAATGGCGGAGTGCTGGCGCCGGTCACGGGCCTGCTCGGCGGAGTGACCGGAGCCGTGGGCGGCGCAACCGGCGGCGCAAATGGCGGAGTGCTGGCGCCGGTCACGGGCCTGCTCGGCGGAGTGACCGGAGCCGTGGCTGGCACTGCCGGCGGCGCTGCGGCGGGCGCAGGCGTCTCGGCCGGCACAAACGGCGGCGGCCTGCTGGGCGGGCTGGTGGGCGGTGTGAACGTCGCGGCCGGCGCCGGAGCGGGCGCGGGTGCCGGCGCTTCCGCTGGCGCACCCGCCAGTTCGGGAGGATCGGGCGGCACAGCCGGCGGCGCGCCCAACGGCGGATTGCTCGGCGGGCTGCTGGGCGGTGTGACGGGCAGTCTGACGGGCGGCACGGCGGCGGGTGGCTCTTCCGGAGGGACCGCCAACGGCGGCCTGCTGGGCGGAGTGCTTGGCGGCCTGGCCGGCAAGAAGTGATCCACCGCAACCGCCAGGAATCCACATCATGCTGCAACAACAAACCTACTTTCATCACGAGCATGTGACCGGCATGGCTGAATCAGCAGGAAGCAACCGGCGGTCCGGCATGCTGGACGAAGTTGTCCTGCTGCTGGGCCGGCAGTTCGCCGCTTACAACGCGGCATGCCAGTCGGCCCTGGCGGAAAAGCTGGGCCTGCCCCTGGCGGACCTGAAGGCGCTGGAGCTGGTCATGGAGTTCGATGCCCTGCCCACGGGGCATCTGGCCCAGTTGATGGGCGTCAGTTCCGGCGGCGCGACGGCCCTGATCAACCGGCTGGAAGCGGCCGGCTATGTCCAGCGCGGCCGCCACCCGCTGGACCGCCGGATGATCGTGATCCGGCCGGTCGAGGAGACGTGCCAGATGCTGGGGCAGGAACGGCAGTGGATCGCCGAGGCCATCGCCACGACGGCGCGCGGCTATGACACCGCGGAACTGGAAACGGTGCATGCCTTTCTGATGCGTTGCGGCCGCAGCCTGAAGCGCGACACCCTGGCCTGGCTGGAGACAGGCAGCGCGCATCAGGCCGGGTAGCAAGGCGGCGGGGGCCCGGCCCCCGCTGCTTCGACCGCCGGATCAAGCCGCCTCAGGCGGCCCGAAATGCAGGCGCGGCACCGCGGCCAGCAACCTGCGCGTCATGTCCTGGCGCGGTTCGTGCAGTACCGCATCCGCCTGTCCCAGCTCGATGATGCGGCCGCCGTCCATGACGGCGATGCGGTCCGCCAGGTACTCGACCACGCCGAAGTTATGCGTGATGAACAGATAGGCAATACCCAGTTCAAGCTGCAGTTCGCGCAGCAGGTCCAGGATCTGGGCCTGTACGGAAACATCCAGCGCCGATGTGGGTTCATCGCAGATCAGCACTTTCGGCTCAACCGCCAGCGCCCGCGCGATGGCGATCCGCTGGCGCTGGCCGCCAGAGAATTCGTGCGGATAGCGCGCCAGGGTATTGGACGGCAGGCCCACGCGTTCGATCAGCCTTGCGGCGTGCGCGCGGCGCGACTCCTTGTCCATGCCGGCGCGCAGGGACGCCAGTCCCTCGTCCAGGATGTCGCCCACCCGCATGCGCGGATCGAGCGAGGCATAGGGATCCTGGAACACGATCTGGATGTCCTGCCTCAGGCGCTGCAGCGTGCGCCGGTCCGCGGACAGCACGTCCTGCCCCAGCAGCGTCGCGCGGCCCGACACGCGCGCGCCGTCGATCAAGCGCAGCAGCGCCTTGCCGGTGGTGGTCTTGCCGCAGCCGGACTCGCCCAGCAAGGCCAGGGTCTCGCCGGCCTTCAGGGTGAAGGTCACGCCATCCACGGCCTTGACCCAGGACGCGATGCGCCGCAGCGGCCCCTTGCGCACGGGGTAATGGACCTTCAGGTCCTGCACGTCCAGCACCACTGCGGTCTCGCGCGCCTGGGCGCTGGCGGCCAGCCGGGCCTCGTCACGCGCCATGGCCTCGCGGCCGCTTGCCGTGAGCGGCGTGCCGCGCTTTTCAAACGTGGGGATCGCTTCGAACAGTTGCCGCGCATAGGGATGCTTGGGCGCGCGGAAGAATTCCTCGGCGTCGGCGCTCTCAACGATCTCGCCGCCGCGCATCAGCGCCACGTGGTGGGCGACGTTCTTCACCACCGCGAGGTCGTGGGTGATCAGCAGCACCGCCATGCCCATTTCCCGTTGGATGTCGGCCAGCAGGTCCAGCACCTGCGCCTGCACCGTGACGTCCAGCGCGGTGGTGGGCTCGTCCGCGATGAGCAGCAAGGGCTCGGCCGCGAGCGCGATGGCGATCATGACGCGCTGCTTCTGTCCGCCCGAGAACTGGAAGGGATAGTCGTCGATGCGCCGTTCAGGTTCCGGGATCCCCACCCGCCGCAGCCAGTCCATGGCGCGGGCGCGCGCAGCAGTGCCGCGCAGCGGCGTATGGGCGATCAGCGTTTCGATGATCTGGTCGCCCACCCGCATGACCGGATTCAGGCTGGTGGACGGCTCCTGGAAGATGATGCCGATGCGCCCCCCGCGCACGCCGCGCATGGCGCTTTCCGGCAGGCGGTTGAGGTCTTCTCCGTCCAGGTCGATCTGCCCGCCCACGATGCTTCCGGCATCGGGCAGCAGGCGCAGGAGCGCCAGCGCCGTCATGCTCTTGCCGCAACCCGATTCGCCGACCAGCGCAAAAGTCTGGCGTCTGGAGATCGCCAGCTGCAGGCGCTTGACCGCATGCGTCATGCCGCTTTCGCTGGCGATATCGACGTCCAGGCCGTGCACTTCGAGCAAGGGAGCCTGGCTCATGGCGCATCTCCCGGGCGGGACTGGCGCGTATCGGTCGCCAGGGCCGTGCGCGGCGCGCGGCCGAACAGGCCGAAGCGCGCCATGCGGCCGGGCTTGTAGCGGCGCGTGCGCGGATCGAAGGCGTCGCGCACCGCGTCGGCGAACAGGTTGGCAGCCAGCACCAGCGCCAGCATGAACAGGAATGCGGTCAAGAGGTTCCACCAGATCATGGGGTCGCGGGACATTTCCAGACGGGCGCCGTCGATCATGGATCCGAAGGAATTCATGCTCGGATCCACCCCTATGCCCAGGTAGGACAGCACGGCTTCGTACAGGACCAGGCCCGAGAACTCCAGCACCACGGTAATCAGGACCAGATGCGCCACATTGGGCAGCAGATGGCGGGTCATGATGCGCCAGTGCGACACGCCGAAGGCCCGCGCCGCCTGCACGTATTCCAGTTCGCGCAGCTTGAGGGTTTCGGCGCGCAGCAGGCGGCACAGCCCGGCCCAGCCCGTGAAACCCAGGATCATGCAGAGCAGGAACAGCCGCAGATCGGCGCGCGCGGCCGAGGTGTCGAACAGATCGGCGTGGTTGTCGATGTACACCTGCATCATCAGCGCGCAGGCGGCCACCAGCAGCACGCCCGGAATCGAGGTGATGGTGGTGTAGAGATACTGGATGCCGTCGTCGACCTTGCCCTTGAAGTAGCCGGCGGCGATGCCGAAGACGATGGCCGGCGGCAGCATGGCGATGGTGGTGAGGCTGCCGATGACTAGCGCGGTGCGAATGCTCTTGAGGGCCTGCCACAGCACGTCGTTGCCGATGCGGTCGGTGCCCAGCGCGTGATAGCCGCTGGACAGGCCGGCAAAGGCGCCTGCCGTCAGGCACAGCAGCGTGAAGGTGACGGCCATGGCGCGCCAGGGCACGTCCGAAGCAGCTTCCTCGGCGGCCCCCGCGGCGCGCCGCCTGGCCAGGCCTGCGTACATCAGCCCGATCACGGCGGCGGACACCGCCAGCCCTGCGGCCAAGCCCAGCCCAAGCCGCTTGGCGACATCGCCCAGGTGGTCGCGGTCGGCGTCTTCCAGATGGACGCCTGCCCCCCGCAGCCGGGGAAAGTCACGCACGGGCTTGTCGTTGACGAGCATGGTTTCCTTGGTGAACTGCCGTATCGCCAAGGGCTCGGAATAGGTCTTTTCCGGCGTGGTCAGCACGGAACCCGTGAGCAGCCCGTCCAGCGCCGAGCGCACCGCGGGCGCATAGGCCGGCGGCGCGTCCGCCGCGGCGCCGGGAGCCGGGGGCAGCAGCGGCCGGTAGTGCACCGAGTCCAGCAGGCCCACCACCACGAACGCGGCCAGAATCACCGCCGAACACATGGCGGGCGTGTCGCGCGCCACGCGCGCCCAGGTCGCGCGCAGATTCGGGCTGCGGCGCACATGCCAGACATAGGCCAGCGCGCCCAGCACCATCAGCCACAGCGCGATATCGGTCCAGAGGAAGACGAACTTGGGCATGGCGGCTACTCGAATCGGACGCGGGGGTCGGCCAGCGTGTAGGAAATGTCGGCCAGGATCAGCCCCACGATGTAGAGGGCGGCGCCCAGGAACACCATGGCTCGCACGATGGAGAAATCCTGCGCGTTGATGGCGTCGATGGTGTAGCTGCCCAGGCCGGGAATGCCGAAGAAGGACTCCGCGATCAGACTGCCCATGAACAGCAGCGGCAGAGCGGCCACTGTGCTGGTCAGGATGGGCAGCATGGCGTTGCGCAGCACGTGCCGGAACAGCACGATGCGTTCAGCCAGGCCCTTGGAGCGGGCGGTCCGCACATAGTCCTTGCCGATCTCCTCCAGGAACAGGGTGCGGTAGAAGCGCGCTTCCGGGCCCAGCCGCGACACGATCGCGACCAGCACCGGCAGCGCCAGGAACTTGACCACGTCCAGCCCGCCCGAAAAGCCCGAGAACGGCACCAGCCGCAGCAGCTTGGCGAAGACCCATTGGCCGGCAATGATGTAGAACAGGCTGGAGATGGACAGCAGCAGCACGCAGACCACCACGCCCCAGAAGTCGAGCCGCGTGGCGCGGAAATACACCAGCGTCAGGGAAAAGACGATGCTGACGAACAGCCCCAGGAAGAAGGTGGGCACGGCCAGGGCCAGGCTGGGCCCCATGCGCGTCTTGATCTCGCGGCCGATGTCGCGCCCGCCGTCGGACGCGCCGAAATCCATGACCAGCAAGGGCACCGAACGCTGGTAGAACACCGTGTCGGTCAGTTGCGCCGCGCCTTGCGCGCGGGCATTGAAGAACAGCGGCTTGTCGTAGCCGCGCTCGACCTTCCATTTCTCCACGGCTTCCTGGTTGGCGCGTTGCCCGCCGATGGCCAGCCGCGCCATGTCGTCGGGCGTGTTCACGGCGAAGAACAGGATGAAGGTGAAGAGGTTCACGCCGATCAGGATCAGCACGCCGTACAGCAACCGGCGGATTACATAGCCGATCATGATTGATGCTCCTTGCCCAGGGCCGGCGCGAATGCCGTCTGGCGCTCACGCCGCTTCAGCGCCACATACGACGGCCATACCGCCAGCGCCAGCAACAGCGCGAACAGGCCTATCGGCCACCACCTCGGATAATTCCACTCGTCGATCTTCTGCTGCCGCAGGGCGGCATCGATCTTCATGTACTGCAGCGTGTTGCGGACCATCTGGGTCGGTTTGGCGTTGCCGACCCATTGCTGGTACGCGCCGCCCGACATCGGGAAGTAGCCGAACATCCAGGGTGCGTCGCGCTGTACGATGGCGGTCATCCGGGCGATGAGCTGTTCCTTTTCAGGACCGTCGTCCAGGAACTTCATCTGCTCGAAAAGGCGGTCGTATTCGGGGCTGGCGTAGTTGGCCGCGTTTTCGCCGCCGCCCTTGGCCTTGGCGTTGGGGCCGTAGAGCAGGAACAGGAAATTCTCGGCATCGGGGTAGTCGGCGTTCCAGCCCCACAGGAAGATCTGTGCGGACCCGCGCATCATCTTGTCCTGGAAGCGGTTGTAGTCGGTGGCGCGCACGTCCAGCTGCACGCCGATCTTGGCCATCTGACGCCGCATCCAGTCGAACTGCGGATTGGAGCCGCCGCCCTGCATCGAGTCGTAATAGAGCACCAGCGGCGCGCCGGTCTTGGCGTTGCGGCCGTCGGGATAGCCGGCCTCGGCCAGCAGGCGGCGCGCCACGTCCACGGACTTGCGCACGGGCTTGCCGTCCACGAGGTTGTAGACCACCGGGTTCACGCCCTCCGGCGGTTCGCGGTAGCCGAGCACGCCCGGCGGCACCGGGCCGTAAGCCACCGAAGCCTGGCTGTTCTCGAACACCGCGACGTACTCTTCCCAGTCGAACGCGATGCTGATGGCCTGGCGCAGCTTGCGGTTGCTTTCTTCCTGTTCCGGCGTGTCGCCCTTGCCCACCACCGGGTCCAGCCAGTTGAAGCCCATATACCAGTTGGCGGTCTCGACCGTCGTCGGCAGTTTGATGCCATGTTCGTTGTACAGGCGTGCCTTGTCCTGGCTGTCGCCCGCCGCGACCAGCATGGCCACGCCGTACTCGCCGCGCTCGATCTGCGGCACGTCGTAGTAGCCCTGCAAGAACTTGCCGGTCAGCGGTATGGCTTCCTTTTCGACGCTGAATTCCGCGCGGTCGATGAAGGGCGTGGGCTTGCCGCAGTCCGCCAGCAGCCCCGCCGCCGCGTCGCCCGGCTCGCCTTGGCAGGGATAGGGCTCGCCATGGAAGTTGGGATTGCGGCCCAGCACGTGGCGGCGGTTCTGCAGCGACTCCACCAGCATGTAGGGACCGGTGCCGACTGGCCAGGTGTTGAACGACAGGTCGTGCGCCCCCATGCCCGGCTGGCTGTAGAAACGGTCGGCTTCCCAGGGGATGGGCGCGGTGAAGGTCATGGCCAGCCAGTACTTGAACTGCGGGTACTTGCCGTTGACGCGGATGCGCAGGGTATGCGGATCCAGCGCCTGCACCCCGGTGAAGCCGTCGGCCTCGCGCAGATCCAGCCAGGGCGGCGCTACAGCGCCCCCCGGCACGTCGCGTCGCAGCGCCTGGTCGCGCTGGCGCAGCCGGTCCGCGTACTCCTTCAGGCCGGTCACGTGCTCGGTCATGAGGCTGGAGATCGGCGACACCACGCGCGGGCTGACCAGGCGCCGGAAAGCGTAGACGTAGTCGTCGGCCGTCAGTTCGCGGGTGCCGGTGCGCGGGAAATCGGGAATGTAGAACTTGTCGTCCAGTTCGCCCGGCGCCAGCGGAAAGTAGTCGTAGCCGCCGTCGGTCTTGCGGGCGAATGCCGGATGCGGCGCATAGTGCGCGCCCGGCCGGATCTTGATGTCGTAGATGCTTTGCGCGATCTGTTCGCCGGGCGTATCGGCGGGCAGCGTGTTGCCCTGCGCGTCGAGGTAAACGGGCGGATCGATCGACGCCGCCGCGCGCGGCACCAGTTCGTAGGGCCGCTTCAGATAGTGGTAGCCGTACAGCGTCTCATAGATATTGTACGTATAAGGCGTCTCGTCGCCGGAATAAGAGCTGGCCGGGTCCAGGTACTTCGGAGAGCGCTTGACGAAGGCGGAAAACAGCGTGTTCTGGCTTTCGGCGCCGGACGGGTATGGGCTGTTGATGGGGCTTTCTTGCGAGCAGCCCGCCAACGCCAGCGACAGCAGCATGGCCGCCGCCCAGAGCCGCTTCAATGCACGCATGGAAACCTTCCCTTCGAATCGTTGCGACAGAGGATAGCAAACACGGGCCGGGGCCAATACCCTGGCATCCCCCAGGGCCGGTCGCCATCAGACGGGGCATCCCGGCCGGGTCCGCCGTGGTTCAGCCGCACTGGCGCTGCCGCCAGCAGTCGTAGCGCCACTTCCAGGGTTGCATGGCGCCGGGCTGCGCCCACAGGCCGCGGCCGGCCGACTTGGCCTGGCGCTGCAGGTCCGGCATGGCCTTGTCGCGCAGGTAGTCCCCCTGGCGCGCCGTGTAGGCCCAGGCGTAGCCGGCCTCCACCTGCAGGCGGTTGGCCGAGCGGCCGTCGTCCAGGATCAGGGCGCAGACTTCCCGGCCGTACTGGTCCTTCTCGTAGCATTGCGCGGTGAGCGTCTTGCCCGCGACCAGATCGGCCAGATTCTTGCGTGCGGCCTCGGCATAAGGCTGTCCGGGCTGGTCGGATCCGTGGCCCTCTTCGGGCGCGTCGATGCTGTCCATGCGGATGCGGTGCTGGCCGTCGGGCGCGCGCAAGGTCACGGTGTCGCCGTCGGCCACGTTCACGATCATGCCCGTGAGCGTATAGCTGCCCTGCGGAATACCGCCAGCCAGCGTCGCGCCGGACCGGCCCTGGGACGTGGGGGCCGGACGTTCGGCCCGGTCCTGGCCCGGCGTCCCTGAAGGCTGCAGCCAATTGACGATGGCGCCTGCCGCCGCAAGTATCAGGGCGACGATCAGGGCGGTCAGCTTGCTGCCGCCGCGAAAGTTAGGTTTGCCACGCACCGCCTGCGCTCCAGGTAGGAAAACGCAGGCAGTTTGCCATAAAGGCCCCGACTCCGGCGGCCTATCCGGGACGTCCGCGCTACAGCCAGCCCGACTTGCGGAACCGCCAGTACAGGAAGGAACAGACCGACGCGATGACGCCCAGCGTGATGGGATAGCCCAGGGGCGACTTCAGTTCGGGCATGAATTCGAAGTTCATGCCGTAGATGCCGGCGATGGCCGTGGGCACCGCCAGGATGGCAGCCCAGGAGGCCAACTTGCGAGTGGTGTCGTTCTGCGCGGCCTGGCCTATCATCAGGCTGGCTTCAAAGGCGAACGCCAGCGATTCGCGCAGCGAGTTGAACAGTTCGTCCACGCGCAGCACGCGGTCGGCCACCTCGCCGAAGTACGGACGGGCGTGTTCGTCCACCGCCGACATCTCGACCCGCGCCAGGCGGCGGCAGATCTCGGCCAGCGGCGACACCACCGTGTGGATGCGCAGCAGGTCGCGACGCTGGCGGTACAGCCTGCGGATGTCGGAGTCCTTGGCGCCGCGGATCAGCAGCTTCTGCTCGGCGCCTTCGACCACGGATTCGATCTTGCCGGCCGCGGCCACATAGCGGTCCACCAGCCAATCCAGCAACTCCGAGGCCACATAATCGCTGCCGCGCTTGAGCAGGTCGGGCGAGGCTTCCAGACGTTCGCGCAAGGGACTGTGGCCGGCGGTGGCGCCGCGCCGCACCGTGACCAGGAAACCGTCGCCGATAAGGAACTGGGTCTCGCCGAAGATGGGGCGCTCGGCCTCGACCTCCACCGTGATGGCGACGATCAGGATCATGTTGCCGTAGTCGATGATCTTCGGCCGCCGGTGGGACTCCAGCATTTCTTCCTGGTTCTTGTCGCAGGCGCCGAGTTCGCTGGCGACCTTGGCCAGCATTTCCGGGCGCGGATTGCGCAGGCCGATCCACAGCATGCCGTGGTCCTGGCTGACGTACTGGGCGACTTCGTCGATGGGAACCTCGCGGTCCCGCCGTCCGTTCACATAGGCGATCGATGCGACGACCTCTCTCTTCGAGTCGTCGGCGGCCTGTTCTTCAGTAGCCATAAACACCCTTTTGCAATGCGATCCCTGCTGGACAGCTTATATATCGGGCGATGATAGCCCAGCCTACGAGAACAGGTTGCGCACCCGCTTGGCCACGTCCACGCTGGGCGCCTGCGGCGCCTTGGGCATGCCGCGTCCCTCGGGCAGCTCCGGCGGCTTGGGCAGGTGGTCGAACAGCGGCAGCATCGCATTGGTGATGTAGCGCGTGCGCGATCCATAGACGTGCCGGTCGCCCATGCCGGTCTGCTGGTGTACATAGAACCGCTGCGGCACGATGAGCTGCAGGCGCTCCTTGGCACGCGTCATCGCCACGTACAGCAGGCGGCGCTCTTCCTCGATTTCCTCGGCCGTGCCGGTGCTCATGTCGGACGGGATGCAGCCGTCCACCACGTTCAGGACGTAGACCGCCTTCCATTCCTGGCCCTTGGCGGAATGGATGGTGGACAGGATCATGTAATCCTCGTCGCGATGCGGCGCGCCGGACTCGTCGCTGGTGGCGTCCGGCGGATCCAGCGTCAGCTCGGTCAGGAAGCGTTCGCGCGTGCCGTAGCCCGCGGCGATGCGCGCCAGCTGGTCCAGGTCCGCGCGGCGCACGCGCGCATCGTCGTACAGGCGTTCCAGCTGGGCGCCGTACCAGCGCAAGGCCAGGTCCACGTCGGCCGGCCATTTCAGCGCGGGATCGCACAAGGCCGCATAAGTATCGGCGAAGGCGCCCCACTCTTCCTGCGCCGCCGCGCCCGGCTTGAATTCACGCAGCGCGCGCAAGGGCTCGGCCGAGGCCGACATGGCGTCCATCAGTTTGCCGGCCGTGGCGGGCCCGATGCCCGGCAGCAGCTGCGCCACGCGAAAGCCCGCCATGCGGCCGCGCGGATTCTCCGCCCAGCGCAGCAGCGACAGCAGGTCCTTCACGTGCGCGGCCTCCAGGAAGCGCAGGCCGCCGAATTTGACGAAGGGAATGTTGCGCCGGGTCAGCTCCAGTTCCAGCGCGGCGCTGTGGCTGGCGGTGCGGAACAGCGCCGCCTGCGACTTGAGCGTGGCCCCGCCCTCGCGCTGCGCCAGCACCTGGTCGGCCACCCAGCGCGCCTGGCCGGCTTCGTCGCTGACCGTCACCAGCTCAGGCAGTTGGGAGGATTGGCGGTCGGTCCACAGGTCCTTGGCGTAGCGCTCCGTGGCCAGGCCGATCACGGCGTTGGACGCGTTAAGGATGGGCTGGGTGGAGCGGTAATTGCGGTCCAGCGTGATGACGCGCGCCGGCGTCGGGAACTGCCCCGGAAAGTCCAGGATATTGCGCACCGTGGCCGCGCGGAACGAATAGATGGACTGGGCATCGTCGCCCACCACCGTCAGGCCGCGGCCGTCGGGTTTCATTGCCATCAGGATGGCGGATTGCAGGCGGTTGGTGTCCTGGTATTCGTCGACCAGCACATGGTCGAAGCGCGCCCCCACGTCCGCGGCGATACCGGGATCGCCCATCATTTCGGCCCAATAGAGCAGCAGATCGTCATAGTCCAGCACCTGCTGGTCCTGCTTGGCCGCGACGTAGGCGCGGAACAGGTTCTTGAGTTCGTCTTCCCATTGGGCGCACCAGGGGAAGGAAGTCTTCAGCACGTCGGCCACCGGCGTCTGGCTGTTGACCACGCGCGAGTAAATGGCCAGGCAGGTGCCTTTGAGCGGAAAGCGCGACTTGGTGGACGACAGGCCCAGCTCGTGGCGCACCATGCCCATCAGGTCCTCGGCGTCGCCGCGATCATGGATGGTGAAGGCTTCGGACAGGCCGATGCGTTGCGCGCAATCGCGCAGCAGACGCGCGCCGATGGCATGGAAGGTGCCGGCCCAAGGCAGCGACGGCGCTTGCTGGGTGGCGCGCAGCCTCATCACCCGCTGCAGCACCGAGCCCACGCGCCGCTCCATTTCCAGCGCCGCGCGGCGCGAGAAGGTCAACAGCAGCATGCGCTGGGGATCGGCGCCGTTCAGGATCAGATGCGCGACCCGATGGGCCAGCGTATTGGTCTTGCCCGAGCCGGCCCCGGCGATCACCAGCAGGGGGCCGTCGTCGCCCGGCGCGCCGGCCACGCCGAACTCGGCGGCCTCGCGTTGGGCGGGATTGAGATCGGCCAGGGGATCGGGGCGCTCGGCGGACGGGGAGGACGTATCGGTTTGGTCGGACATGGGGCGGGGCCGCAGCATTGCAGCCGCTGAAAACGGCGAGCCCGGACATTGCCGGGCTTCGGATGAACACTGTATATTTATACAGAATTTTTTCAATAAAGTCTGATTTGCCCGTGGCCATGCGCCTCTTGACCGGCACCGCCTCCTGGACCGACCCCACCCTGCTGGCTTGCGGCCGCTTCTACCCGCTCGAGGTCCGCAGCGCCGAAGCGCGGCTGCGCTTCTATGCCTCGCGCTTCCCCATGGCCGAGGTCGATTCCAGCTACTACGCCATGCCCACGGCCGAAAACGCCTACTTGTGGGCGCAGCGCACGCCGGACGATTTCGTCTTCAATATCAAGGCCTTCCGGCTATTCACCGGCCACCAGACGCCGCTGTCCGCGCTGCCCGCGGACATCCGGCGCGAATTGCCCGACTGGCCCGAGCCCGTCATCTACCACGACCAGATGCCCGCGGACCTGCGCGACGAACTCTGGCGCCGCTACCCGCTTGCGCTGGAACCACTGCGCATGGCCGGCAAGCTGGGCGCGGTGCATTTCCAGTTTCCACCCTGGATCCGGCGCGATGCGCGCGGGCGGGCGCGGGTCGCCGACTGCGCGCGGCGCATGGAGGAACATCTGGTGTCCGTGGAGTTCCGCCACCGCAGCTGGTTCGAGTCGCCGGCCGCCACTGCCGACACCCTGGCCTTCGAACGTGATCTTGGCGTGGCGCATACGGTGGTCGACAGCCCCCAAGGCTTTGACAACACCGTACCCGCCGTCTGGGAATGCACCCACCCGGAGCTGACGCTGCTGCGCCTGCATGGGCGCAACACGGCCACCTGGAACGTGTCGGGCGCCGCGTCCTCGAGCCGCTTCCAGTACGAATACTCGGAACAGGAACTGGCCGAACTGGCCGAGCGCTTTGCGCGGCTGGCGGCGCAAAGCGCCCAGGCGCACGCAGTGTTCAATACCAACTTCGAAGACCAGGGCATGCGCAACGCCGCGGCTTTCGCGGCGGCGCTAGCGCCCGCCTGACGCCGCCAGCGCCGCGGGCGCGCGCGCCACTTCGTTCAGGCTTTCCAGCAGCACCTCGAACTTGCGCGCGATGTCGTGCTCGGGCACGCAGGCGTAGCCCAGCAACAGGCCGGGCCGGCGGCCCTCGTCGTTGACGTAGTAGCGCGACAGCGCGCGCGTCAACACGCCCTTGCCGCGCGCCACGTCCACCACGCGCAGGTCGTCCATGTCCTGCGGCAGCGTCAACACCAGATGCAGCCCCGCCATGCTGGCGTCGCGATGCAGCCAATCCGGCCCCAGCCGCCGCTCGATCAGGTTGACCAGCATGGCGCGGCGGCGTCCGTACAACATGCGCATGCGGCGGATGTGGGCAGCGTAGTGGCCTTCCGAGATGAACGTGGCCAGGGCCGCGTGCGTCATCAGGTGGCCTTCGCGGTAGAGCTCGGCGTGCGCCGCCTGGAACGCGGCGGTCAGGGTCTTGGGCAGCACCAGATAGCCTACCCGCAGGCCCGGGTACAAGGTCTTGCTGAAGGTGCCCATGTAGATCACCGGCGCGTCCGGCTCAAGCCCCAGCAGCGAGGCGATCGGCCGGCCGGAGAAGCGGAATTCGCTGTCGTAGTCGTCCTCGATGATCCAGCTGCCGCTTTGCCGCGCCACCGCCAGCAACTGGCGCCGGCGCGTCAGCGACATGACCGGCCCCAGCGGATACTGGTGCGACGGCGTGACGAAGATGAAGCGCGGCGGCGTGCCCACGGTCTCCGGCAGGCGCATGCCCTCCTCGTCCACCGGCAGGTGCACGGTGTGCAGGCCGTTGGCCTGCAGCACGGTACGCGCCCCCCAATAGCCCGGATCTTCGACCCAGGCGGTCTCGCCGGCCTCGCCCAGGATGCGGGTGGTCAGGTCGATGGCCTGATGCGAGCCCTCGGTGATGATGATCTGCTCGGGATCGCAATCGATCGAGCGGGTCAGCGCCAGATGCTGCGCCAGCGCCTCGCGCAGGGCCGGCAGCCCGCCGCCGTAGGCGTAGGTCAGCAGATCGGGCGAGGGATTGCGCCACAGCGCGCTGAAAATTCGGCCGAACTTCTTGTGCGGGAACTCGGTCAGGTCAGGCACGCCGGGCATGAAGGCGCCCCATTGGTAGGGCGACGCGGACACGCTGTCGACGATGGCGGCGCCGCGCGGCGACAGCGCCGGGCGCGGCTGCGCGGGCGGCGGCTGGCGCTTGCGCCGGCCGCTATCCAGGTAGGAATCGGGGACCGAGGCATTGACGAAGGTGCCGTTGCCCTGGCGGCTGCGGGTGTAGCCTTCGGCCAGCAGCTGGCTGTAGACGTGGACCACGGTGTTGCGGGCGATGCCGAGTTCGGCCGCCAGGTCGCGCGAGGCGGGCAGGCGCGAGTCCGCCGCAATGGCTCCGTCCAGGATGGCTTCCCGGATGCCGCGGTACAGCCGCTTGTTCATGGGCTCGCTGGAGCCGTCCGTCAGCCGCAGTTGCAGCAAGTCACCGACTATGGACCGCAATTGGTTCTACCTGATTTATAAAAGTGGTTCCCACAAATGGGGCCATCGTAGCATTAAATAAGGTTTTCCCGCCCATCATGCTCTTCGAGGCTGAGATGAAGAATCAGGACCTGAATACCCGCCGTTCCCTGGCCACGCCCCGCGGCGTCGGCGTCATGTGCGACTTCTACGCGGTGCGCGCCGAAAACGCCACCCTGTGGGACGCCAATGGCAAGGAATACATCGATTTCGCAGGCGGCATCGCCGTCCTGAACACGGGCCACCTGCACCCGAAGATCAAGGCCGCGGTCTCCGCGCAGCTGGACAACTTCACGCACACGGCCTACCAGATCGTGCCGTACGAAGGTTATGTCTCGCTGGCCGAGCGCATCAACCGCCTCGCCCCCATCGACGGCCTGAAGAAGAGCGCCTTCTTCACCACCGGCGTCGAAGCCGTCGAAAACGCCGTCAAGATCGCGCGTTCGGCCACCGGCCGCTCGGGCGTCATCGCCTTCTCGGGCTCGTTCCACGGCCGCACCATGCTGGGCATGGCGCTGACCGGCAAGGTCGCCCCGTACAAGCTGTCTTTCGGCCCGATGCCGGGCGACATCTATCACGTGCCCTTCCCCAACGCCACTCAGTCCATCAGCGTGGCGGACTCGCTCAAGGCGCTGGACCTGCTGTGCAAGTGCGACATCGATCCCAAGCGCGTCGCGGCCATCATCATCGAGCCGGTGCAGGGCGAAGGCGGCTTCAACATCACCCCGCCTGAGCTGATGACGGCGCTGCGCAAGGTCTGCGACGAACACGGCATCCTGCTGATCGCCGACGAAGTCCAGACCGGCTTCGGCCGCACCGGCAAGCTGTTCGCCATGGAACACCACTCGGTCCAGGCCGACCTGATCACCATGGCCAAGAGCCTGGGCGGCGGCTTCCCGATCTCGGGCGTGGTCGGCCGCGCCGACGTCATGGACGCGCCCGCCGCCGGCGGCCTGGGCGGTACCTACGCCGGCAACCCGCTGGCGGTCGCCGCGGCGCACGCCGTGCTGGACGTGATCGCCGAGGAAAAGCTGTGCGAACGCGCCGTCGCCCTGGGCGACAAGCTGCGCGCGCATCTGGAAGGCCTGCGCGCCAAGGTTCCGGGCATCGCCGACGTGCGCGGCCTGGGCTCCATGGTCGCCCTGGAACTGAACGATCCCGCCACCGGCAAGCCGGACGCGGAAGCGGTCAAGCGCGTGCAAGCCCGCGCCATCGAAAAGGGTCTGATTTTGCTAAGCTGCGGTGTGTACGGCAACGTCCTGCGCTTCCTGTACCCCTTGACCATCCCCGATGCGCAGTTCGATAGCGCGCTGGCCATCCTGTCCGAGGCGCTCGCCGCCTGACGCACAGGGCCTGAACAACCGGTATTTCGGCGGGCAGGCACAAGTTTTGCGGGCGTAGCGGGTTACCCGCCACGCCCGCAAGCGTTTCCTGGCCCACCGCATCCTCTCAAGGAGACTCCAACAATGACCGCACTGACCCATCCCCTGGCGCGCCCCGATCTGCTGCGCGACGCCTGCTACATCGACGGCAAGTGGGTAGCCGCCGGGAACGGCCCGTCCATCCCCGTGGACAATCCCTCCACCGGCAAGACCATCGTGTCCGTGCCCAAGCTGGGCCGCAAGGAAGCCGAACAGGCCATCGCCAGCGCCGAGGCCGCCCTGCCCGCCTGGAGCGCCAAGACCGGCAAGGAACGCGCCGCGATCCTGCTGAAGTGGGCCCAGCTCATGATGCAGAACCAGCAGGACCTGGCCGCCATCATGACGTCCGAACAGGGCAAGCCCGTGACCGAAGCCGCTGGCGAAATCGCCTACGCCGCCTCGTTCCTGGAGTGGTTCGGCGAAGAAGCCAAGCGCATCGATGGCGACATCCTGCAAAGCCCCAAGGCGGGCCAGCGCCTGATGGCGCTCAAGCAGCCCATCGGCGTCACCGCCGCCATCACGCCGTGGAACTTCCCGGCCGCGATGATCACGCGCAAGGTCGGCCCGGCCCTGGCAGCCGGCTGCACCATGGTGGTCAAGCCCGCCCAGCAGACCCCGCTGACCGCGCTGGCGCTGGCCGTGCTGGCCGAAGAGGCCGGCGTGCCCCCCGGCGTCTTCCACGTCATCACCGGCAGCTCGCGCGAAATCGGCGCGGCCCTGTGCGAAAGCGACGTGGTGCGCAAGCTGAGCTTCACCGGCTCCACCGAAGTCGGCCGCACGCTGATGGAGCAATGCGCCCCCACCATCAAGAAGCTGTCGCTGGAACTGGGCGGCAACGCGCCCTTCATCGTGTTCGACGACGCCGACCTGGATCGCGCCATCGACGGCATCCTGGCCTCGAAGTACCGCAATGCGGGCCAGACCTGCGTGTGCGCCAACCGCATCTACGTACAGTCCGGCGTCTACGAAGAGATCGCCAAGCGCCTGGTCGCCAAGGTCGAGGCCATGAAGGTCGGCGACGGCTTTGGCGACGGCGTGACCCAGGGCCCGCTGATCGACAGCAGCGCCGTGGAAAAGGTGCAGGAACACATCGCCGACGCCACCGCACACGGCGCCCGCGTCATCGCCGGCGGCAAGCCCCACGCGCTGGGCGGCACCTTCTTCGAACCGACCGTGGTGCGCGACGTGACCCAGTCCATGCGCTTCGCGACCGAGGAAACCTTCGGCCCGGTGGCCCCGCTGTTCCGCTTCGAAACGGAACAGGAAGTCATCGGCATGGCCAACGACACCATCTTCGGCCTGGCCGCCTACTTCTTCACCCGCGACTACGCCCGCATCTGGCGCGTGTCCGAGGCGCTGGAATACGGCATCGTCGGCATCAACACCGGCATCATCTCCAATGAAGTCGGCCCGTTCGGCGGCGTCAAGCAATCCGGCCTGGGCCGCGAAGGCTCCAAGTACGGCATCGAAGAGTACCTGGAGATCAAGTACCTCTGCGTGGACCTGGGCGCCTGACGGCCCCTTGCGCGCGGCCCCCGCCGGCACCTGCCGGCGGGGGCCGCGCGCTTTTCCCCGGCAGGATTCCGGCAGTCTGACAGGTTGCATCCCGGCCCGCGCCCGGCATGGTAGATTTGCGCGTTCCCTGAACGAACGAGTCCGTATGAGCAGAACCTTTACCCGCGAGGACACCCGCCGGCTTGCCGCCATCCTGGCCGAAACGGCGCAGGCGGAAGTCATGCCCCGCTTTCGCAATCTGCCGGAAGGGGCGGTGCGCGGCAAAAGCTCCGCCCGCGACCTCGTGACCGACGCGGACGAAGCCGCCGAGCGCCTGATCGGAGCGCGCCTGGCCAAGCTGCACCCGGGCGCCGTGCTGATCGGCGAGGAAGCCTCGGCGCGCAACCCCGCCCTGCTGAACATGCTGGTCGACGCCGACCTGGCGTTCCTGATCGACCCCATCGACGGCACCCGCAACTACGTGGCCGGCCTGCCGCTCTTCGGCATGATGATCGCCGCCTGCCATCGCGGCGACGTGATCGCGGGCGTCATCTACGACCCGGTCAGCCGCGACAGCGCGCTCGCCGTGCGCGGCGAAGGCGCCTGGATGGAATACGAAAACGGCAAGCAGGTCCAGCTCGCGGTGGCCAGCCCCGCGCCGCCCGAGGACATGGACGGCCTGATCTCGACCGGCGCCCTGCCCGAACCGCTGCGCACGACCGTCAACGGTAATCTGTCGCGCCTGGGCAGCACTGCCTCGCTGCGTTGCGCCGCGCACGAATACCGCATGTTGGCCGCCGGGCACTGCCACATCGCGCTCTACAACCAGCTGACCGCCTGGGACCACGCGGCCGGCTGGCTGCTGCACCGGGAAGCCGGCGGCTATGCGGCCCACTTCGACGGCTCTCCCTACAAGCCCACGCACCGCAGCGGCGGCCTGCTGTATGCGCCGGACGCCGGCAGCTGGCACGCGGCCCGCAAGGCGCTAATGGGGGACATGGCGGACGCCGCCGAGACTTGACAAACGCCCCCGGGAAAAGGTCAAAAACTCGGGGTTATCCCTAGGAGTTATCCCCAGTTCCTGTGGACAACCCTATGGAAAGGTCTGTAACAGCAGAAAAAAACCTTTGCAGGGCAAGCACTTGCTTAGACCGGTCAAAAACCGGCCGGCCTTCGGGCGTGTTACAGAGCGTCCAGCGCCTCGGCGCAAGGCAGTTCCACTTTCAGGGTCAGCATGCTGTCGGCGCGGGTGCGCCCCAGGTTGATGGCAGCTATCGGCATGCCGTTGCGCGAGGCCGCGGACACGAAGCGGTAGCCTGAATACACCATCAACGATGAGCCCACCACCAGTACCGCGTCGGCGTTCATGAGGCCGGCATTGGCGCGGTCCACCCGCTCGCGCGGCACGGTTTCGCCAAAGAAAACCACGTCCGGCTTGACGATGCCGCTGCAGCGCGGACAGGGCGGTACCTGAAAGCGCGCAAAGTCCTCGCCCTCCAGGTCGGCATCGCCGTCGGGCGCATCCGTGGCATCCAACTGCACCCAGTCCGGATTGCCGCCCTGCAGCGCCTCCTGCCAGGCCTGGCGGCCGCCGCGCCAATCGCAGGCCATGCAGCGCACCTCGTCCAGCCGGCCGTGCAGGTCGACGACGTCGCGGCTGCCGGCGGCCTCGTGCAGGCCATCGACGTTCTGCGTCACCAGCACCGAGACGCGGCCGCGCGACTCCAGCCGCGCCAGCGCCCGGTGCGAGGTATTGGGCTGCACGTGGCCGAAGCGGCGCCAGCCCACCATGCTGCGCGCCCAGTAACGCGCCCGCGCCAGCTCCCCGCCCATGAAGGTCTGCAGCGTCATGGGCGGCTTGCGCTTCCATTCGCCTTCGGTGTCGCGATAGTCGGGGATGCCGGAGTCGGTGCTGACGCCCGCCCCCGTCAGCACGAACAGCCGCGGGTGGCGGTCGACAAAGCCGCGCAGCGCGGCCAGATCAGAGACTCGTGTGTCCATCCAGGCTCCTCAGTGCCGGCCGCAGTACAGACCGCAAACGCCGCTCAGCCGCCCAGGCCGCAATCGGGCATGTCGCTGACCAGGCTGGCCTGGGTCACGTTGCTGCCCGGCGGCACGCTGCGGGTCAGCCAGACGTTGCCGCCGATGGTCGAACCCTTGCCGATGGTGACGCGGCCCAGAATCGTCGCGCCAGCGTAGATCACCACATCGTCCTCGATCAAGGGGTGACGCGCCAGGCCCTTCTTGAGTTCGCCGTTTTCACCCGGCGGGAAGCGCTTGGCGCCCAGCGTGACCATCTGGTAGAGGCGCACGCGGTCGCCGATGATGGCGGTCTCGCCGATCACGACGCCGGTGCCGTGGTCGATGAAGAAGCTGCGGCCGATGGTGGCGCCGGGGTGGATGTCGATGCCCGTGTCCGCATGCGCGATTTCCGCCACGATGCGCGCCAGCATCGGCGCGCCCAGGCGGTACAGCACATTGGCCAGGCGGTGATGGATCATCGCCGCCACGCCCGGATAGCACAGCAGGACCTCGTCCACGTTATGCGCGGCCGGGTCACCTTGATAGGCGGCGGTCACGTCCAGATCCAGCGCGGCGCGCACGCGCGGCAGTTCGGCGCCGAACTGGCGCACGATCTCGATGGCGCGCTGGCGCGTGTCCGCGGGCGGCGCCTGTTCGGGCCGGCCCACGTACTGCAGCTCGAGGCAGACCTGGTGCAGCAGCCCGTCCAGCGCCGCGCCGATGGTATGGCCGACGTAGAAGTCCTCGACCTCCTCGCGCAGGTCGATCGGTCCCAGGCGCATCGGGAACAAGGCGCCACAGAGATCCTTGACGATCTGGCGCAGGCTTTCCTGCGAGGGGAATTCGCGCAGGCCGGCGTCTTCGCGCAGGCGGCCGCGGGGACCGCGCCAGGCCACGCGCGCTTCGCGCAGGCCGGACACGATGCCGTCCAGGTTCCAATGGGCCGGCGCGCTGTAGGTCGGCCCGCTCATGGCTGCGGCTCCCGCTGGAAGCCGGTAGAGGGATTGAATTCAAACATGGGTGCGCCTCGTTGACGGTGCATGGCCGCGGCGGCCTGGCCGCCGGGCGATGCTGCTTCGCAATATTTCCGTCAACTGTAACCGCTCGCGCCGATTTCGCGGAACCCATCCGACACGGCGCAGGGGTTATGTCCCCGCGTCCTGCTCATAGCCCTGTGGATTGCCCTGCTGCCAGCGCCAGCCGTCCGCGCACATGGCGTCCACGCCATGCGTGCTGTGCCAGCCGAGCAAAGTGGCCGCCAGCGCGGGATCGGCCCACATCCGCTCGATGTCGCCGGGACGGCGGGCTTGCGTGCGCACCGGAATCCGGCAGTCATTGACCCTTTCAAACGCGTGCACCAGCTCCAGCACGCTGGTGCCCTGCCCCGTTCCCAGATTGACCGCCACAAACCCGGGATGGCCCTCCGAGTATGCCAGCGCCTGCACGTGCCCTTGCGCCAGGTCCATGACGTGCAGATAGTCGCGCACGCCGGTGCCGTCGGCCGTGTCATAGTCGTCGCCGAACACCCGCAGAAAGGGCTGGCGGCCCACCGCCACCTGGGTGATGAAGGGAAATAGATTGTTCGGGATGTCGCGCGGGCTTTCGCCGATCCGTCCGCTGTGGTGCGCGCCGATGGGATTGAAGTAGCGCAGCGTGACGGCGCTGAAGGCGGAGTCCGCCCGGCAGACGTCGCGCAACACCTCTTCCACCATCAGCTTGGTGCGGCCATAGGGATTGGTCGGCGCCAGCGGGTGTGCCTCGGTGAACGGCAGATACTGCGGCTCGCCATAGACGGTGGCCGACGAACTGAACACCATGCGCGCCACGCCCGCCTCGCGCATGGCGCGCAACAGCGCCACCGAACCGCCGACGTTGTTGTCGTAGTACTTGAGCGGATCGGCGACCGACTCTCCCACCGCCTTGCTGCCGGCCAGATGCAGCACCGCCTGCACCGGCGCGCCGCGCGCGGCCGACTCGGCCAGCACCGCCTCGACCAGGCCGGGGCTGCGGATATCCCCTTCCACCAGCGGAATCTCCACGCCGCACAGGCGCTCGACGCGGCGCACGGCCTCGCGGCTGCCGTTGCTGAAGTCGTCCAGCACCAGCGGCCGCTGGCCGGCCGCCAGCATCGCCACCAGCGTGTGCGTGCCGATGTACCCGGCGCCCCCGGTCACCAATACATGCAGGTCCGGCATGGTCAGGCCTCCTTCACAGATGCGCCGCCACGCCCGGCACCCAGGCATGGCGCGGCCGCGGCGCCTGCGCATGGCTGCGGTAGCGGTCGATCCAGTACGAGGTGGACGCGTCGTGGCCCCAGTCCACCACGCCGGCCGACACCGGCACCGCCAGCTCGCGCTCGATGCCGGTGGCCAGGCGCTTGCCCAGTTCCACGCCCCATTGGTCAAACGGGTTGATGCCCCAGACCACGCTCTGCACGAACACCTTGTGCTCGTACAGGGCCAGCAGCGCGCCCAGTCCGCGCGGATCCAGCTGGCGCAGCACGATCAGGGTGGACGGCCGCCCGCCCGGATGCACCATGTGCTGCGCCAGGCTCAGCGCGCGCTCCTGGTCATCGATGTGCGCCACGTCCATCAGGGCCTGCTCCAGACACTTGCCTCGCAGCAGCGCCTGGCGCTGCGCCAGGCAATTGGCCAGCAGCATGCGATGCGCGTCCGGGCTGTCCGCGTGGCCTTGCAGGCTGGCGATGAAGTCCACCGGCGCGCCGTCCTCGCTCTGGTGCAGCCACTGGAAAAAAGTGTGCTGACCGTCGGTGCCCGGCATGCCCCAGATGATGGGCGCGGTCGGCACCCCGACCGCCGCGCCGTCGCCCGCGACCCGCTTGCCCAGCGACTCCATCTCCAGCTGCTGCAGATAGGTGACCAGATGCAGCAGCCGCGCGCTGTAGGCCGCGATGTTCAGCGAGTTGTGGCCCAGCACGCTGCAGTTGACCAGGCCCGCCAGCGCCAGCTGGATGGGCGCATTCGAAGCGACTGGAGCCTGCTGGAAATGCTGGTCCATCGCCTCGGCGCCCGCGCGCATGCCGATCAGCACGTCCGCGCCCACCGTCAGCGCGATCGACAGGCCGGCCACCGACCACACGGAATAGCGCCCGCCCACCCAGTCGCACATCTTGAAGACCTGGCTCGACGGCACGCCCAGCGCGCGCGCCGCCGATACGTTGGCGGTGACCGCGGCCAGATGATCCGACACGTCGGCCACGCCGCCCTGCTTGAGCCAGGCGATGGCGGCGCGCGCGTTGTGCAGCGTCTCGGCGGTGGTGAAGGACTTGGACGACACCACCACCAGGCAGCGGCGCGGATCCAGCCCGGCGACCGCGTCATGGAACGCATGTCCGTCGATGTTGGACACGAAGCGGATCTGCCGGCGCTGCTGCGCGCCGCCGAATGCCTGGACCGCCAGGCGCGGCCCCCAGTCGCTGCCGCCGATGCCGATGTGCAGCACCGTGTTGAAATCCGCCGTCTGGTCCACGCGGCGCACGAAGTCCGTCATGCGCGAATGCTCGCAGACGGAGTCCGCGTCCTGGCCGTCGGGCTGCTCCCGCGTGCGTCCGGCGCGCAGCGCCGTATGCCATGCCGGCTTGCCTTCGGTCCAGTTGACCGGCTCGCCCGCGAACAATGCCTGACGTGCGTCCGCCACGCCACGCGCCTGCAACAGCGCCATGGCCGCCGCCTCCAGCGTCGGCGACTGCCGCTGCATGCTCAGGTCCACGCACAGACCCGCCGCCTCGATGACCTTCAGCGCAGCGCCGTCCAGTTCCGCGCCGCGCGCAGCCTGCGCGAACGCCTGCCACTCCGCGCTGTCCGCCAGACCCGAATTCGCCCTTAGCGCCTCAACCGCATACTTGGCCTTTCCCATCGCGTGATGCTCCTTAAAACGGTAAACGAACATGAGGGGCAATGCGCCGGAACGCGTTGCGGAAATCCTCCTCGATACGGGCCAGTGCGGCCACCGTGTCCCCTTCAAAACGCAATACCACCGTCGGCGTGGTGTTGGACGGACGCGCCAGGCCGAAGCCGTCGGCGTAATCCACCCGGATGCCGTCCAGATCGTTGATGGACTGCGCGCCGGGAAACTGCCCCTGCGCGCGCAGCGCCGCCACCAGATCGAACTGCTCGCCTTCGGCGGTTTCCAGCTTGATTTCGGGCGTGGCGCAGGACTGCGGCAGGCTTTCCAGCAGAGCCGACGGATCCGGCGCCCCGGACAGGATCTCCAGCAGCCGCGCGGCCGCGTAGATGCCGTCGTCAAAGCCGTACCAGCGCTCCTTGAAAAAGATGTGGCCGCTCATCTCGCCAGCCAGCAGCGCGCCGGTCTCGCGCATCTTGGCCTTGATCAGTGAATGCCCGGTCTTCCACATGGTGGCCTTGCCGCCCGCCTCGGTGATGGCGCGCGCCACGTGGCGGCTGCACTTGACGTCGTAGATGATCTCGGCGCCCGGGTTGCGCGAAAGCACGTCGCGCGCGAACAGGATCAGCTGGCGATCGGGCCAGATGATCTGCCCCGTCTTGGTCACCACGCCGAGCCGGTCGCCGTCGCCGTCGAACGCCAGGCCGACCTCGCAGTCGGAATAGCGCAGGCAATAGATCAAGTCCTGCAGGTTCTGCGGATCGGCGGGGTCCGGGTGATGGCCCGGGAACGAGCCGTCGACCTCGCAGAACAGCTCGACCACTTCGCAGCCCAGGGCGCGGAACAGCGCCGGCGCCGCGGCGCCGGCCACGCCGTTGCCGCAATCGATGGCGATCTTCATCGGACGCGACATGCGGATGTCGCCCATCAGGCGCGCCGTGTAGCACGGCATGATCTGCATCTGCGTGCGTCCGCCCGACGCGCTCGCCGATTCGATGGGCAGGCGCATCGCGTCGCGCAGCGCAGTGATGCCCTCGCCGTACAGCGAGGCGCCGTCCAGCACGATCTTGAAGCCGTTGTGCGCCGGCGGATTATGGCTGCCGGTGACCGCGATGCCCGCGCCCGTGTCCATCAGGCGGGTCGCGAAGTACACCATCGGCGTGGTCGCCATGCCGATGTCGATCACGTGCATGCCCGCCGAGCGCAGGCCCGCCTGCAAGGCGGCCGCCAACTCGACGCTGCTCAGCCTGCCATCCCTCCCCACCACAATGGACCGCGCTCCCAGTTCGCGGGCCTGGGTTCCCGCCGCCATCCCCAGGCTGTGCGCGAACCTCGCGTCGATCTCTTCCGGCACCGTGCCGCGTATGTCATAAGCCTTGAAAACCGCATCCAGAATTTGCGGGGTGTCCCAGCCAAAAGTTCCGTGCATGCCAGTTTCTCCGGGTGGCGTTATTTAGGGCCGTTCTGTTTGAAATCGCCGTAATACGCCGCACGGGAGTAGCGATAACTACCGTACTTGGACCGGAAGCCGAAGCGTTCCGGCAGGAGCTTGAGACCGTTGAAGAGCACGCCGTCCACCGGCGCGCCCGCCTGGATCAGGCGCTTGGCCGTCTCGCGGATTTCGCCCACGGTGTTCATGCCCGAGCGCACCACCACCATCACCGCGGCCGCATGCGTGCCGACCACGGCAGCGTCCGGAGACGACAGCACGGGCGCCGTGTCCAGGATCACCATGTCGTACTGCGATGCCAATTCGCGCAGGGTGGCGCCGAACACCGGCGAGGCCAGCAGCTCGGAGGGGTCGAAGGTGACCGCGCCGGTGGCGATGAAATCCACGCCCTCGGACACGCTGTGCTTGCGCACCTGGGTCAGCGGTATCGTGCCCGACAGGACCTCGAACAGGCCGTCTTCCTTGGGCACGCCGAAGTAGCGGTTGAGCTGACCCTTGCGGAAGTCGGCGTCGATCAGCAGCACGCGCTTGCCCACGCCGCCCTGGATGAAGGCGAAGTTGGCCGACAGGAAGGACTTTCCCACGCCCGCCACCGGCCCGGTGAACATGACCATGTTGTTGGCCGACTGGCGCAGCGACGCCTGCAGCACGTTGCGGAACGATCTCAGGCTTTCGATGGGCGGCGCATTGCCCTGGCTCTGGGCCAACAGTGCGGGCACGCTGGCGTTCTTGCGCCGGCTGCGCCGCCACAGCTTGTCCTGCATGTCGCTGTAGGGAATGGCGGCCAGCACCGGCAGGCCGGTATGGCGCTCCACGTCGTCGGGTTCGGACAGGCCGCCGAACAGCGCGTTGCGCACGAAGGCGCACAGCATGCCGAAGATCAGGCCGAAGGCGGTCGCCACGCCGATGATGATGGCGGCCTTGGGACGCACGGGTTTGTCGGGCTGCACCGCCGAGTCCAGGATGCGCACGTTGCCCACCTTGCCGGCGCGGATCAGGCGCAACTGCTGGGCGTTGTTGAGCAGCGCCGTGTAGAGCTCGGTGTTGACGCGCACGTCGCGCACCAGGCGCACCACGTCCTGCTCCAGGTCGGGCAGCTGGCGGATGTTGTTGCCGATGCGGTTCACGTCCCCGGTCAGGCCGGCGATCTGGCGGTCCAGCGCCACGATGCTCGGGTGGGTGGGCGCGAAGCGGGTGATCATTTCCTGGCGCTTGGAGCGCAGCTCCATCACCTTGGTCTGCGCGTCCACCGACTGCGCGAGGATGAGCTTGGCCTCTTCGCTCAGGTCGATGGTGCCGCGCTTGTTGCGCAGGGAGTTGTACTTGGTCTCGGCGGCGTCCAGCTCGCCCTTGAGCACCGGCAGCTGCTGTTCGAGGAACACCAGCGACTTCTCTGCCTGCGCCGACTTGCGGTTCACGTTCTGCTGCACGTACTCCTGGCCGATCTGGTTGAGCACGGCGGTGGTCAGCGCGGGATCATTGCCTTCCAGCGTCACGCCGATCACGCCCGAGGTGCGGCCGCGCTCGAAGATGCCCAGGCGCGCTTGCACGTCCTCGATGGCCGCCAGGCGCGAGCTGCGCGACACGGTGAACTCGGTGCCGGGGCGCCCCGTCAAGGCATCGATATGCACGTCCATGGCGCCCCCGCCGGGCAGCCTGAAGTGCTCGGGCTTGCCCACCGTGCCGTTGAACGTCGCGCCCGTGAACTTGTCGCTCAGCGTGTATCGTCCTTCGCCCAGCGTGGTCACGCGAAAGGGCTTGCCCAGCCATTCATTGGGCACGTCCAGCTGCGAAATCGCGATGGCTTCGCCGCCCCAGGCATAACCGCCGCGCGGAAAGCTCGACGGATACGGCAGGCTTTCGTAGCGCTGCGCCAGCCATTCGCCGACCACCGGGAAGTAGCGCGGCTTGGCCTGGATGTACAGCAGGAACTTGTCGACCGCGGGCCCGACCACCATGCGCGAACGCAGCACTTCCATTTCACCCGAGGTCTCCGCCTTGGTATCGAACATGGAAGACACATCCCCGAGCAGGCTGCGGCTCTGCCCCTGGGGCATCTCCTCCTCCACCTGCACGATGATGTCGGCCGAGTACACCTTGGGCGTGATCATCACATAGGTGAGCGCTCCCAGTAATGCAAGCAGAGTGATCGCGATGATCATCCACCGGTTGGAGAAGATGGCGTCCACATGGGACGACAACGGCGTTTCCTGCTGGCGAGCCGGCACAGACGGCTCGAACGATTCGATGGGCAACGACATGCAGCTCTCCAAGAGAAGACGCCGCCGCGGTCGCGGCGTCCCCAGGCGTGGTTTAAGGCGGACTAATCTATGGCTTTCACGGTCTGTACGGTCTGGGCGCTCGGGAACAGGTTGCTGATGAAGCGGTTCCACCGCACCAGGGCCGCCGTATCCACGAACACCACGTCTTTGGGTTGCAACTCGAACTTCTCCGCCACCGCAAGAGTCTGCGGCGAGCCAGCGTTCAGGTGAAACACCAGCGGCGTCGCTTGCTCCGTGCTGCGCACAACGAATATCTGCGACGGATTCGAAGTCAGCTGGTTCGGTCCTCCGGCCAAGCCCAACGCCTCGGTCAACGACATGCGTCCGTCACGCATCACTGCGGCAGTAGGCAAAGTCACCTCGCCCATCACGAACACCTTGCTGTCGTCGCGCGGCGTGACCCTGACGATGTCGCCCGACTTCAGCAACACCTGATTCAGGTCCTGGCCACGCTCGATCAGGGCCGGCACATTCACGCGAGTACGACGTCCGTCACGAATCACGTAGACCGCGCTGCGATCTCCCGTCGGCAGAATGCCTCCGGCCCTGTTGACGGCTTCCAACAGGGTCATCGGGATATCGTTGATCGCGATCGCGCCCGGCGTCCTGACCTCGCCATCCACGTAAACACGCTTGCTCCGATATCCCAGAACGCGTACGGTGATCTGCGGATCCTGGATGTACTTGCTTGAACTATTCACTATGAGATTGCGCGCCTGAAGTTCCGTCAACCCGGCCACTTTCAGCAATCCCGCATACGGAAATTGGATATGTCCAGTGGATGAAACCGTATAGCCCGGAATGCCCGAGGCGGTGTCTCCAATAGCTAGTTCGGTTACCCCAGTCCCGATGGCGTAGGTTTGCGTCGGAAGGACGAGTTCAGGGTGATCCCACACCACGACCGAGAGGATGTCTCCCGGCCCGATCAGGTACGGCCCGGACTTGCCGTAGAGCTTGTCGACACCTTCGTTGTCGAGCAATGCCTGACGCGCGCGCTGGTCTTCCAGGACCAGCGACGGCGTGATTTCCTTGATCACGGCCTTGGAGTTCGGATCCAGCGGATCCGCAAGTTGATTGGCGTCAAAGGTCATACCGGGGGACAAGGCGCAAGCGCCCAGCGAGGACACGAGCGCGATAGCTGCTATGCCTCGGCTCAACGTTCCGAAAAATGTCGTCATGGCAAATCCACTTGTGAATGACTTCGTTGCTTGGAGTGAGCCCGATGCGTAACGGGTTGCGACATTCCACTCTCTTTTCCTAGCCCCGCACATTCGACGGATGTCCTAAGCCTTCTCCTACATCGTTTGGAGGTTTCGGGTGCGTTGCGCACTCAATAAGATTTTGTCGGTAGCCACAAGCTTTGCGGCGGTGCACAGTCTTTGCCTTCCGCACGGCGGCTCCCCACGAACAGGAGTGCGCGATGGACCCGTCCCAAACGGACACGTCGTCTAGATTCAGCGGCGCAAGCTATCTCTACCGCTTGCTCGATGCCGCGATCGTCATCACCTGCGGCCTGACTGCCACCGGCTTGAAATTCTCGGACGATGCCTTGGCGGATCCTCCGCAAATCCATCTGTTCCTTGTGTATCTGTGCGGCCTGGGCGTCGTCGCCATCTTCCCGGCCTTCCGCCTGTATGTATCGTGGCGCGGCCGCCTGCTGACCGACCTGGTGGTGCGCAGCCTGGCGGCCTGGGCGCTGGTGTTCGCGCTGGGTATCTGCATCAGTTTTCTCATGCACCAGACCGCGGCGATATCGCGCATATGGGCGGCTACATGGTTCGGCATGTCGGCGCTGACGCTGGCCGGCTTACGCATTGCGGTCTACGCGGTGCTGGGCGCGGCGCGCGACCGCGGGCTGGACCGCAAGCGCGTGCTGCTGGTGGGCTTCGGCGCGCTGGGCCATGACCTGTGGCGCCGGGTCGAGCAATACCGCGGCGCGGGCTACGAAGTCTCGGGCATCTACGCCGAGCCCCACGAAAACCTGCCGCCGCAAGTCCGCCGCCTGCATGACCTGGACGAGCTGCATGGCTTCGTGCATGAGCACAACGTCCGCGAGATCTGGATCGTGCTGCCGATGGAAGCGGGCCAGGAACTGCGCGAAGTCCTCTATCACTTGCGCAACGACCTGGTGGATATCCGCTGGATTCCCGATGTCATGTCGATCCAGCTGCTGGGGCACCGCATCGGCGAATTCCTGGGCCTGCCCGCCATACAGCTCAACAGCCTGCCCGCCGCCGGCGTGCGTGGCTGGGCCAAGGAGATCTTCGACCGCGGCTTCGCCTTCTGCGCGCTGATCGGGCTGTCGCCTGTGATGCTGACGGTGGCGTTCCTGGTGAAGACGACCTCGCGCGGCCCGGTGTTCTTCACCCAGCCGCGGCTGGGCGTGGACGGCAAGGTATTCCACGTCTACAAGTTCCGCACCATGACCGTGCATCAGGAACAGGGCGTGGTCACCCAGGCCACCCGCAACGATGCCCGCATCACGCGCATCGGCGGCTTCCTGCGGCGCACCAGCCTGGACGAACTGCCCCAGTTCCTGAATGTGCTGATGGGCGACATGTCGGTGGTCGGGCCACGCCCCCACGCGCTGGAGCACAACGAAATGTACAAGGACCTGGTGCAGCGCTACATGATGCGCCACCGCGTCAAGCCCGGCATCACCGGCTGGGCCCAGGTCAACGGCCTGCGCGGGCAGACGGACACGCTGCGCAAGATGAGCGACCGGGTCGAGTACGACATCTATTACATCCAGCACTGGACGTTCAGGATGGACCTGCAGATCATCGCCCGCACGGCGGTGTCGGGATGGACGGGCCGCAATGTCTACTAGACCTTTGGGATGGCCCGAACAACGCAAAGCCACGGTCCGCGACGGCGTGCTGGCGCAGGCGGAATTCCGCCAGGCGGTCGAGATGTTGCCGCTGGTTTCCATCGACCTGCTGCTGCGCGACGCCGCAGGCCGCTACCTGACCGGCCTGCGGGCCAATCCCCCGGCCCAGGGCGCCTGGTTCGTGCCGGGCGGGCGCATCAGGAAGAACGAAACCCTGCGCGACGCGCTGCGCCGCATCGCCCGCGACGAATTGGGCATCCCGGTCAGCGAGCTGGCCTGGACCCCCCGCGGTGTGTACGAACACTTCTATGGCACCAATTTTGCGGGTGAAGCCGGACGCTCCACCCATTACGTCGTCCTCGCCTACGAGGCCGAGCTTTCTTTGGACGTTTCCAGCCTGCCCCAGGCCCAGCACCGCAGCTACCGCTGGCTGCCCGCCCGCGCCCTCGCCGCCGATCCCGGCGTGCACCCCTACACCCAGGCCTACTTCAAGGAGTGAGCGCCATGACCAATCCCCCTCCCCCGTACCGGGCAGTCATCCTTTGCGGCGGTTCAGGCTCGCGCCTGTGGCCGCTGTCGCGCGAGCTGCTGCCCAAGCAGTTCATCCGTTTGACCGATGACCGCAGCCTGCTGCAGAACACCCTACTGCGCCTGGGCTCGGCGGGCGCCGAGGCCAGGCCCACCCTGGTGTGCAACGACGCGCACCGTTATATCGCGGCCGAGCAGGCGCTGGAGATGGGCATCAAGGACGTGGAGGTCATCCTGGAGCCGTTCGCGCGCAATACGGCGCCGGCGATCGCCGCGGCCACCCTGCGCGCCATGCGCGACGGCGAGGACCCGGTCATGCTGATCATGCCGTCGGACCACGTGCTGGAAGACGGCGAGGTGCTGCAGGCCGCCTTCGCCGAGGCCTACCAGGCCGCCCTGCAGGGCGCGCTGGTGACCTTCGGCATCACGCCCACCGCGCCGCTCAGCGGCTACGGCTACATCCAGGCGGACGAGCCCGGCGTCATGGCGCCCGCGCGCCGGGTGCGCCGCTTCGTCGAAAAGCCCTCGCCCGAGGTCGCGCAGCGTTTCATCGATGATGGCGGCTATTACTGGAACAGCGGCATGTTCGCCTTCCAGGCCTCGGTGTTCCTGTCGGAAATGGCGCGCCTGGCGCCCAAGATGCTGGAACAGGTGCAGGCGGCGGTGGCCATCGGCCATGGCGAGAATTCGCTGTTCCACCTGGACGGCCCCTCTTTCGAAGCCTGCCCCAGCGACTCCATGGACTACGCCATCATGGAGCGCACCGACAGCGCCGTGGTCATCCCGCTGGCCGCTTCTTGGAGCGACGTCGGCGCCTGGGACGCGGTCTGGGGCATCGCCCAGAAGACGGTGGAAGGCAACTCCACCACCGGCGACGTCATGCTGGAGGATTCGCGCAACTGCCTGATCCACTCCACCAGCAGGCTGGTGGCCTCGGTGGGCCTGGACGACATCGTCGTGATCGAGACCGCCGACGCCGTTCTCGTGGCGCACAAATCGCGCTCGCAGGACGTCAAGCGGCTGGTCGAGATCTTCAAGACCCAGCACCGCTCGGAGCTGAACCACCACCGCGAGGTGCAACGGCCCTGGGGATCCTACGACTCGGTGGGCCAGGGGCCGCGCTACCAGGTCAAGCGCATCACGGTGAAGCCCGGGGCGCGCCTGTCCTCGCAGATGCATCATCACCGCGCGGAACACTGGATCGTGGTCTCCGGCACGGCGCGCATCTACAACGGCGACAAGCAGTACCTGCTGACCGAGAACCAGTCGACCTACATCCCCCTGGGCGAAATCCACAGCCTGGAGAACCCCGGAAAGATTCCGCTGGAGATCATCGAGGTGCAATCGGGGGCTTACCTGGGCGAAGACGACATCGTCAGATTCCAGGACATGTATGGCCGGGTCTGAAAGGAAGGAGCCCCCACGCCGCACGCGCTCCGCGCGCTTGCTGCCCCCCGAGGGGGCGCCCTTCGCCTTGGGGCGGCCCGGCGGCGAAGGGACCTTCTTCAGACCGGGCATGGCGCGGATCTGCCTGCCGGTGGCAGCGTTGTTCTTCGCCGTGCTGGTAACGATCGGCAACCTGCCAGGCCTGGCCGCCGAGATGTCGGACGCCTTTGGCGACAAGCGTCTGCATCTTGCGGCTTACGCCTTCCTGACTACGTTGATCTATTTCTCGGTCAACCGGCGCCCGGCGCTGACGGCCCTTGTGGCGGTTGCGTTGCTGGGTGCGCTGGATGAAGCAATCCAGTCCCTTTTTCCCTATCGACAGGCTGATTTATTAGACCTTTTGGCCGATATCTCCGCGGCTGGTGCAACAGTAATCTCATTGCACATTGGTACCGCAGCCTTCGGCTCCTTTCGTGCAGTTACTAAGTCTTAAGGATACAACCATGCCAAAACGGGCACTGATTACCGGCGTTACTGGCCAAGACGGGGCCTATCTGGCGGAGTTTCTGCTGGCCAAGGGCTACGAGGTCCACGGCATCAAGCGGCGCGCTTCGCTGTTCAATACCGCGCGGATCGACCATCTATACCAGGATCCGCATGACCAGCCCCGCAATTTCGTGCTGCATCACGGCGACATGACCGACTCTTGCAGCCTGATCCGTATCGTGCAGTCGGTGCAGCCCGACGAGATCTACAACCTGGCCGCCCAGAGCCATGTCGGCGTCTCGTTCGAGGAACCCGAGTACACGGCCAACGCCGACGGCCTGGGCACGCTGCGCCTGCTGGAAGCGATCCGCATCCTGAAGCTGGAGAACAAGGCCCGCTTCTATCAGGCCTCCACCTCCGAGCTGTATGGCCTGGTGCAGGAGACGCCGCAGAAGGAAACCACGCCGTTCTATCCGCGCAGCCCATATGCGGCAGCCAAACTGTACGCCTACTGGATCAGCGTCAACTACCGCGAAGCCTATGGCATGTATGCCTGCAACGGCATCCTGTTCAACCACGAATCGCCCAAGCGCGGCGAAACCTTCGTCACGCGCAAGATCACCCGCGGCCTGGCCCGCATCGTGCTCGGCCTGCAGGAATGCCTGTACCTGGGCAACCTGTCCGCCCTGCGCGACTGGGGCCATGCCCGCGACTACGTGGAAATGCAGTGGCTGATGCTGCAGCAGGACACGCCCGAGGACTACGTCATCGCCACCGGCATGCAATACAGCGTGCGCGAGTTCATCAATACCGCCGCGCGCGAGCTGGGCATCCTGCTGGCCTGGGAAGGCGAAGGCCTGGAGGAGACCGCCACCGTGCTGTTCTCGCCGGTCCACGACATCAAGCCGGGTCAGGTCATCGTCCGGGTGGATCCGCGCTACTTCCGCCCGACGGAGGTCGAAACCCTGCTGGGCGATCCGACCAAGGCGCGCGAAAAGCTGGGATGGTCGCCCCGTACCTCGTTTGCGCAGCTGGTCAAGGAAATGGTCGAGAGCGATCTGCGGGATGCCCGGCGCGATGCGCTGGTCGAGCAGAACGGCTACGAAATCTACGCCTACAAGGAGTAGCACGACATGACGAACCTGGAGCAACGCGCCTTCGTCGCCGGCCATCGCGGCATGGTGGGCGCCGCGATCACCCGCGAACTGCAACGCCGCGGCTACCGCAACGTGCTGACCCGCGGCCGAGACGAGCTGGACCTGGAAAACCAGAACCAGGTGAACCGCTTCTTCTCGACCACGCCGGTCGACGTGGTGTACCTGGCCGCGGCCAAGGTGGGCGGTATCCTGGCCAACCAGACGCATCCGGTGGAGTTCCTCTACAAGAACCTGATGATCCAGTGCAACGTGATCCGCGCCGCGTATGCGGCCGGGGTGCGCAAGCTGCTGTTTCTGGGTTCGTCATGCATCTATCCGCGCGAAGCTCCGCAGCCGATCCGCGAGGACGCCTTGCTGACAGGGCCCCTGGAAGCCACCAACGAGCCCTATGCCATCGCCAAGATCGCGGGCCTGAAGCTGTGCGAGGCCTATCAGCGCGAGTTCGGCGCGCGCTTCATCTGCGCCATGCCGACCAATCTCTATGGCCAGCACGACAACTACGACCTGCATAGCAGCCACGTGCTGCCCGCGCTGATCCGCAAATTCCACGAAGGCCGCGAAGCCAGCCAGGAAAGCGTGGAGATATGGGGCACCGGCACGCCGCTGCGGGAGTTCCTGTATGTGGACGACCTGGCGCAGGCCTGCGTCATGCTGATGGAACATCCGCAGGCGGAAGGCATGTACAACATCGGCGCCGGGCAGGATATCTCGATCGCCGACCTGGCCAGGCTGGTGGCCCGCGTCGTGGGCTACGAAGGCAACATCGTCTACGACAGCAGCAAGCCCGACGGCACGCCGCGCAAGCTGATGGACTCGGCCCGCGTGCAGGCGCTGGGCTGGAAACCGGAGATCTCGCTGACGCATGGCATCACGCTGGCCTACGGCCATTTCCTGCGTGAACGCACCCAGCATGCGCTGCCCGTGGCCTGACGGCCTCGCCAGAACCCATATGCCTACAGGCCCCAGCCATGCTCGGATTCCTCAGGAAAAAAATCGCCGGCAATGCCTCCTTCTGGGGGCTGGTGGAGTATGGCATCGGGCCCGTCGCGGCGCTGGTGTCCCTGCCCATCCTGTTCCGGCAGCTGGGGACCGTGGGCTTCGGCCAGTATTCGATGATCATCGCCCTGGCCGGCTTCGGCAATGCCGCCAACCTGGGCGCGGCGGTAACGGCGACCAAGCTGGTTTCCGAGCGCATGCACGAGCCGGGCGGCGCCTATCGCGCAGCCGGCGTGAGCATGTCGTTGATCGGCTGCGCGCTGGCGGTAGTGACCCTGGCCGCGGTGCTGCTGTGGGGCGTGGTGGGCCTGGGCTGGCCGGCGGCCACCTTCGGCGGGGTGGCGGTGACGATGCTGGCCATGCCCGCGCTGGCCATCTACCTGACGCAGCAGTATGACCAGCTGTTCTCCGGCTGCCTGAAGGGACGCGAGGACTTCCGCGCCACGGCGCTGTGCGAAGTCTTCAGCCGTACCGGCACGATGGCACTGGCCTGCGCCGCGGCCTGGCTGACGGCCTCGCCCACCTGGACCGGCCTGGCGCAGGCGCTGGGACTGCTGATAGCGGGCAGCGTGAAGATGCGCGTGTTCGCGCGCACCTATGGCCGCATCCTGGTGCGCCCGGTGCGCGACCGCGCCGCCATGATGGACGCCTTCAGGTTTTCGCGCTGGTCCTGGCTGAACAGCCTGAGCGCCCTGGCTTTCGGCTCGGTGGACCGCGTGCTGGTCGGCAGCCTCATGGGCCCGGCGGCGCTGGCCATCTACACGGTCGGCGTACAAGTCGGCCAGATCATCCACACCGCATCGGTCGCCATCTTCCAGAAGGCCATGCCGCGCGTCACCCGCCTGTCGGTTTCGCCGCCCTACGCCGGCGCCGTCGAACACGAGATCCGCCGCATGATGCTGTGGAATCTGGCGCTGTCGGCCGGCGCCACGCTGGCGGTGCTGGCGGTCAGCCATCCGCTCTTGAACCTGCTGCTGGGCGACAACGTCGCCAGCGGCCACCTGGGCACCTTCCAGTTGCTTATCGTGGCATCGGGGCTGCTGTCCCTGAACGCCGCGGCGCACTTCTCCCTGCTCGGCCTGGGCAATTCGCGCGCGGTCGCCATCCTGAACGGCCTGGGCGGCCTGGCGATGCTGTGCGTCATGGCGGGACTGGTACACGCGGCGGGCGAACACGCCGCGGCATGGGGCCGCATGGCCTACGCGGCGATCACGCTGGCCGGCGTGGCCCTCGCCATCCGTCAATCCCGCCCAGAATTTCCGGGCGCCTTGCCTGCGGCCACCCGTTAACTCATATGCTGAGGTCCTACATGCGCAAGCGTCATAACGAGTATTCACGTCAGCTCATCGACTTCGTCCGCGAGTTGCGGCCGCCGGCGCCGATCGCAGGCAGCCTGTTGCCGAAAGTGACCATCGTGACCCCCTCGTTCAACCAGGCCCGATTCCTGGAACGCACCATCCTGTCCGTGCTGAACCAGGGCTATCCGCGGCTGGAGTACATCATCATCGACGGCGGCTCCACCGATGGCAGCGTGGACATCATCCGCAAGTACGAGCGCTACCTGACGTACTGGGAAAGCACGCCGGACCGCGGCCAGTCGCATGCCATCAACAAGGGCTTCGAACGCGCCACGGGCGACTACGTGGGCTGGCAGAATTCCGACGACCTCTACTTCCCGGGCGCGTTGCGCAAGCTGGGCGCGGCCGCCTCCAAGGGACGCGCGCCCATCGTCAGCGGCAACCTGTTCGTGGCGGATGCCGACAACAAGATCTTCCGCAAGATCCATTACACGCCGGTCAACCGCGGCACGCTGACGGTGGTAAAGGCCTCCATCCCGAACCAGTCGGCGATCTTCCGCCGCGATCTGCTGCAGAAGTACGGACTGCTGCAGGAAAGCATGCGCTACTGCATGGACCTGGAGCTCTGGAGCCGGCTGCTGCGCGAGGGCAAGAACCTGATCGTGCCGGACGCCATGGGCGTGTACACCGCCCATGACGAAACCAAGACGGCGCTGATGCAGGACGTGCTGCTGGAGGAGCGCGAGCAGATCGTCACGCGCATCCGACGCACGGAACCGGGCCTGGGCAAGCTGTTCGAGCTTTCCTGCCGCGCCTCCAAGGTGGCCGCGCATGCGCGGCAAGGGGACCTGTCCTATCTGTTCGAAAAGCTGACCACCAAGATATTCGGACGCGACGACTGGGCTTCGCACTAGCGCCTGTCCATACCGAGAAAAGCCGCAATGACCACGCACCGCCGCCTTTCCACCCTGCATCTGCTCGGCATGTTCGCCTTCACGGCCCTGGCCTTGAACGACGATCATTTCGTCCTGGGCGTCGGCAGCTTCAAGCTGTCACCGTTCGATTTCCTGTTCGTCGCCATGCTGGTGGTCAAGATGCTGCGGCTCGCGGATCCCGCGGCCTATGCGCTGCCCCGCGGCATGCTGGGCATGCTGCTGGGCATCCAGACCGTGTCCGTGATCTACCTGCTCCTGGTGTCGCTGCACCATCCGGGCATCGAGACCGGCGACGTGGCGCGGGACCTGCGCATCGTGTTCTATTTTCTGTGCACGCCCTTTCTTTGCTACAAGGACATCGACAGTCCCGCCGCCTATGCGGTGCTGCAGAAGTACATCGTGGCGGCCTGCCTGGCCGTGGCCACGCTGATGCTGGCCGAGCAGCTGCAGGGCTTCAGCGTGGCGAATCCGCTGCGCAACGTGCGGCTGGGCGTGTGGGCCATTCCGTTCGGCGTGGTGTCGCTGCTGTACTTCCGGCGCACGCTCAACGTGTCCGGACCCAAGGCGTACGCGCTGACGGTCTACATGCTGATGGCCCTGGTGTTTTCGCTGAACCGCAGCCAGTACCTGCAATTGGCGATCTCGGTCTTCATTGCCGTGCTGCTGGGTGCGGGCCCCGAAATCCGGCGCCGCGCCGTCCTGGTCTTCGCGCCCGCCGCGGTTGCCGGCGTGCTGATCTTTGCCAGCATCGGCTACCTGGACGTGCTCGCCAACCGCATCTTCAGCGTCGAGCGCCTGGACGAAGACTCCAGCTATGGCGCGCGCGTCCAGGAAATGCAGGGGCAGATGGACTTCTTCGCGGAGAGTCCGGTGTTCGGCAAGGGCGCGGGCTTTCGCAGCTGGGTCATGGGCGAGAACGGCTTCGAACTCAGCACCTTCGCCCACAACTCCTGGGCCTTCTACCTGATGAAGTTCGGGGTGGTTGGCACCATCATGATCATGCTGCCGCCGGTGCTCATCCTGCTGCTCACCCTGCTGCGACGATATGCGCATCCAGGCCTGGAGCTGCACCGGCGCTACCTGCTGGCCACCGCGCCCATCTACATCTTCATCGACTCGCTTTCCGGCGGCCTGGCCTACGCGCCCAAGACCGCCTTCACCGGGTTCCTGCTGTGCTATTGCCTGTCGCTCATGCGCAATGCCCAGGTCATGCCCGTGCCAGAACAAAAAACGACATCCGCCCCCAGCCACCGCCCGGACGTTGCGCGCCGGACGCCAACTAGAGTGATCCCACATGCCTGATGTCTTGTTTGTCGCGCCGGACCTGCACGGTGGCGTAGGAAGATGTGTCGCCTTCATCGTGGATGCCTTGCCGGAGCAAGGGGTCGATTCCGCCTTGTTCCTGCTGCGCTCGCGCGTCCGCGAATATCCCGTATCCAACCCCAAGGTGATCCGAGCCCTCCCGGTCAACGAATCTCCCGCCGCGCTGCGGCTGATGCTGCCCCTGGCCTTTTTCAAGCTGCTCATGCAGATCCGGCGTGACAAGCCCGCCATCGTCTGCTCGCACGGCCTCTTGTGCAACATGCTGGTCATCGCAGCCAAGAAGCTGCTGCGCGGCAAGTTCAGCACGGTCGCCTTCGAACACAGCAGTCCCGCCATCCATTACGGCGCCTCGCGCATGCGGCGCCTGAAATGCTGGCTCGTCAGCCAGACCTACCGCCGCCACGATGCCGTGGTGGGCGTGTCGCGCGGCGTCAAGGAAGACCTGGTCAGCATGTTTCCGCCGTTGCGCGGCAAGGTCCACACCATCTACAACGGCGTGCCGCTGGACAATGTCCGCGCGCAGGGCGGCCGCGGCGGGGACGAGCCCGCGCAGCCCGCGCCCTACCATGTGGTGGCCGTGGGCCGGCTCGAGGCGGTAAAGGACTATGCGACCCTGATCGACGCCGCCGCGCTGCTCGACGACCCCGGCATCCGCTTCACCATCCTGGGAGAAGGATCCGAGCACGCCGCCCTGCAAAAGCGCATAGATGAGAGCGGCTCGCGCACCCCGGTCACCCTGGCCGGCCATATCGACAACCCGTTCCCGGTGATTGCGGGCGCCGGCGCCTTCGCCCTGACCTCCCTGCGCGAGAGTTTCGGCAATGTGCTGGTCGAGGCCCTGTGCCTGGGCGTGCCGGTGATATCCACCGACTGTCCGCATGGCCCGGCTGAAATCCTGGATTCCGGCCGTTACGGCCTGCTGGTTCCGGTAGGCGATGCCGCCGCCCTGGCCGAGGCGGTGCGCCGCCTGGCCTACGACGGGGAAATGCGTGAACGGTTTGCCGAACAAGGTCCCGAACGCGCCGACGCCTTCTCCCTGGAACGGCACTGCCGCAACGTCATCGCCCTCTTCCGCCCGCTGATGCAGCGCGGCACGCCCTGAAAAGGACAGCATCATGCAGAAGATACCGGTATCGGTCGTCGTTATGACCAAGAACGAGGAACGCAACATCAACAAGTGCCTGAAGGCGCTGGCCGAGTTCGACGAGGTGTTCGTGGTGGACTCCAACAGCACCGACCCGACCTGCGCGATGGCGACGGCGCTGGGCGCCAAGGTCTCCAACTTCCAGTGGAACGGCAAGTATCCCAAGAAGAAGCAGTGGTGCCTGGAACAGCTGCCGTTCTCGCACCCCGTGGTGCTGTACGTGGACGCGGACGAAGAGATGACGCCCGCGCTGGCCGCCGAGATCCGCGAAGTCCTGCCGCGCTTCGCGGCGGGCGCGGGCGGCGCCTTCGTGCCGTTCGATTACGTGTTCTGCGGCAAGAAGCTGGAACACGGGCACCGCGTCTACAAGCTGGCCCTGCTGGCGCGCGACCGCTCGCGCTTCCTGGACTACGACGACCTGGACGTGGCCCATATGTGGGAAGTGGAAGGCCACTACCAGCCGCAGGTGGAAGGCGAAACCTTCGCCCTGCGCCAGCGCATGGTGCACAACGACCATGATTCGCTGTTCCACTATTTCGACAAGCACAACCGCTATTCCGACTGGGAAGCGAACCTGCGCACCAAGGGCCTGATGAACGATCCGCGCGAGGCCAACGTGGGCGCACGCGCCCTGCTCAAGCGCATCTTCCAGGCCATGCCGTTCAAGGCGCCCGTCTCGTTCCTGCATTCCTATATCTTTCGCCTGGGTTTCCTGGACGGCAAGGCCGGCTACGACTATGCCGTGGCGCGCGCCATGTACTACTGGCAAATCGGGATCAAGACCGAGGAGCTGAAGAAGGCGCGGCAAGCCAGCGCTGCCGCCGCGCGCGACGACGCCGTGGCGGGAGCCGCCAAATGAGCGCCCTGCAACGCCTGGACCGCTTTGCGCTGGCGCCCGGCCAGCGCGGCCGCTCCGCCCTGACCGTGCAGCTGTGGTGGACGGTGCAGGCGACGCTGTTCCGTTGGTCGCCGCAGGTGGCCTACGGCTTTCGCCGCTGGCTGTTGCGCTGCTTTGGCGCGCAAGTCGGCCGCAAGGTGCTGATCCGGCCTACCGCCACCGTGACCTATCCGTGGAAAGTCGAGATCGGCGATTACGCCTGGATCGGCGACGACGCGGTCATCTACAGCCTGGGCCCCATTCACATTGGCGCCCACGCCGTGGTGTCGCAGCGCAGCTACCTGTGCGCCGCCGACCACGATGCGGGGCAGCCCGACTTCCCGTTGCGCGAACGCGCCGTGCGCATCGAGGACGGCGCCTGGGTGGCGACGGACGTGTTCATCGGCCCGGGCGTGACCGTGGGACGCGAAGCCGTGATCGGCGCGCGCAGCTCGGTGTTCCGCAACATGCCGCCCGCCATGGTATGCCACGGCAACCCGTGCCGCCCGATCCGCGCACGCCAGGCTGGCCCGGCATGAAGATCCTCATCTACGGCATCAACTACGCGCCCGAACTCACCGGCATCGGCAAGTACAGCGCCGAGCTGGCCGAGTGGCTGGCCGCGCGCGGGCATGAAGTCAGCGTGGTGACGGCCCCGCCCTACTATCCGCAATGGCAGGTGCACGAGGGCTATCGCGCTGGCCGCTACCGCAAGGAAGTCCTGCGCGGCGTCACCGTGCGCCGCGCGCCGCTCTGGGTTCCGGGACGGCCAGGCGGCCTCAAGCGCCTGATCCACCTGGCCAGCTTCGCCCTGTCCAGCCTGCCCTCGCTATTGCGCGCCGCCGCCGGGCGGCCGGACATCGTCCTGGTGGTGGAGCCCGCGCTCTTCTGTGCGCCGGCAGCCTGGCTGGCCGCGCGGCTTTGCGGCGCCCGCGCCTGGCTGCACATCCAGGACTACGAAGTGGACGCCGCGTTCGAACTCGGACTGCTGAAGGGCGCCGGCCTGCGCGCCATGGTGCTCAGGGCCGAACGCTGGCTGATGCGCCGTTTCGACCGCGTGTCGACCATCTCGAACCGCATGCTGGACCTGGCGCGGGCCAAGGGCGTGGACCCGGGCCGCGCCGTGCTGCTGCCGAACTGGATCGACGTGGATGCGATCGCGCCGCACGCCGGCGGACAGTATCGCGCCGAGCTGGGCATACCGGACGATGCCATCGTTGCACTGTATTCGGGCAATATGGGCGGCAAGCAGGGCTTGCAGACCCTGGCAGACGTGGCTCGCAGGCTCAGCCGCGAAACGCGCCTGTGGTTCGTGTTCTGCGGCCAGGGGCCCGAGCGCGCACCGCTGGAACAGCAATGCGCGGGCCTGGCCCGCGTCGTGTTCCTGGACCTGCAGCCCGCCGAGCGCCTGGGTGAATTGCTGAATACCGCCGACATCCATCTGCTGCCTCAACGCGCCGGCGCGGCCGACCTGGTCATGCCGTCCAAGCTGACCGGCATGCTGGCCAGTGGCCGGCCCGTGGTGTGCGGCGCCTCGCCCGGCACCGAGCTGGCCGGCGTGGTGGCGCGCTGCGGTCTCCTGACGCCGCCGGAAGACGGCGCCGCCATGGCCGAAGCCGTGCGCAAGCTCAGCTACAACGCGCAGATCCGCGAAACGCTGGGCGCCGCGGCGCGCCAGTATGCGCAGGCGCATTTGCACGTGGACAGCGTGTTGGCTGCGGCCGAACAGGAATTCAAGGCCCTCATCGGCGCCAAGGGCAAGCCCGCTGCCCGCCCGGCGCAATCCGACGCCAACACCGGCGCCTGATCGTACCCCTCAACAATCCGCCAGGTTCAATCGTCTTGCGGCGGTTGTTGATGGGTCGCGCGCGCTCGAGGACAGAGCTTTCGCACGGCGCCTCCCGCACGCGCCCCCCTCCTACGCGTCGGGATCGTGCTTGGCGGGCGTCACGCCGTTGCCGCTTCTGACCAACCCCATCTGCACGGCGATATAGGCCGCCTCGGCCTGGTTGCGCGCGTTCAGCTTCCAATACAGAGTGCGCGCGTGGCTCTTCACCGTGGCCACCGAGATGCCGACCTGCTGGCCGATCTCCCGCATGGTCTTGCCCTGCACCAGCAACTGCAGGATCTCTTCCTGCCGTTGGGTCAGTTCCCTCAACTCCTGGGTTGGCGGGTGCGACGCACCCTGAGGTCGGGCCGCCGGCTGGGGATAGCATTCGCCGCCCGCCATCACCAGGCTGACCGCGGCCGCCAGCGCATCGGGGCTGGATGCCTTGGGCATATAGCCCGCCACGCCCGCCCGCGCACACGCCGCCATGACGCCCGGGTCCAGCACCGAATAAAGCACCAGCACCAGCCGCGGCATGAAGAACGCCATCGACTGTGACAGGAGCCCGACGTCCTGCTCGGCCAGGCCGCTGCAACCCATCACCAGCAGCTCCACTGGGCGGTTGATCGAACTGGACATGGTGAGCAGTTGGGCTGGCGAGATGGCCAGAATGTCATCGGTGTTCCGCGCACGCTCCAGCACATGCTGGATCGCGACACGGAGCAGTGCGTAGTCTTCGATCAGTACGGTTGTCATCCCGGGGAGAACCTTGTGACGCATGGCCCATACACGGTTCCCATGACGCTGGCGCATCATTGCTGCAACGGCAGGCTGCTGGCGTCACCGACCTCACGGGAATCTCGTCCGCGGCACGGAATCGCGATGGCGAGGCGGAGTGGTTCGCCTTCTCGATCCAGTCTTGCGGACACAACCCATGCTATCAGCGGCTACGTTCGCTGAATCTCGTTCAGGTGGATGAATGGTGGAGGAATGCAGCAGCACTGCGACCGCGGATACTGCTGTGTATGAATTAGCCAGGATGGCTATGCGCATTCCCGGCAGCAACGGAACGCGTGCGTTCCAGGCTGCCGGGCAGGCAGCGCAACCAGCCTCGGTTACCCGAGCTTGCGCCCATAGAGCTGCCCGGCGTCCACATCCCTGCCATTGGGTTCATGCCATTCCAAGGTCGCGCCGCGCTGCAGCGCCGCGTATACGGCTTCGCCCTTGTTCTTGACATGCAAGCGCTGGTAGAGCGTGCACGCATGCGTCTTGGCCGTGGCCACCGAAATGTTCAGCATCCTGCTGACGGTCTTGATCGGATAGCCGCGCGCCAGCAGCACCAGCACTTCGTATTGGCGCGGCGTGATCTGCAGCAGCTGCGCGCCGGCGCTGACGGGCATGGAACCCTTGTTGGCGGCGACATCGTCGGCGTCCCTGGCCGGCAAGGCGCAGACCGCTTGCGCGGGAGCCTGCAATGCCTGCTCGCTGGGGAAGCACTGCCCGCCCGCCATGACCAGGCGGATGGCCGCTTCAAGAATCTCCACCGACGCTGTCTTCATCAGGCAGCCGTAGACGCTGGCCCCAGGCAGGCCCTGCACCGGCATGGGCAGAGGCATGACGTCCGTCAGCAGCAGGATCCGCTTGGGCGTGAGCACGCGCTGGATTTCATGCAGCGCGCTCCACGCTTCGTCGGTATCCACCGGCAACCCATAGATCAACAGATCGGCGCCCGCGTGCACGCCGTCCGCCTTGGAGATGTCAGCCAAACCCATCCCCTCGATTTCCCACACATCATCCAACTTGCTCAGAATCTGCCACAACCCCAACCGCAGGAGCGGATGGGCTTCAATCAGGACCATCTTGGCCATGGTGTCCTCCCGGTTTTTCGACGGGCCTAGAAGGGATCTTCGCTGTGCTGAAGACTATTTTTTATCCAGCCCCGCGACGCGAGTCCGCAATATCCCGGAATATCTAATGAAGCTGAACCGGGGCATTTGGGCTGGGAGACTTTGGTAGCCAACATAACGGATGGCATGAGGTCATCTTATGGTTCGAAATTGTCAAAATCAAGACGTTTCGGGTCGATATAATCCGACAAAAACAGAAATCATTCGTTAGCCTTAATCATCCTCGTAAATACGGACGAGACGCGCATCTCATCCGTTCCGGCGCTAGGGTTTTCACCAGGAATTCCCCATGAGCAGCTTGCGCTTTCTCTATGGAAGAGGCAGGAGCGATGCGGCTTCCAGACTAAGGCAGGCCAATGTTACAGCCGTAAAAAAGCCGCGCCGCGGCATCCGCCGGGCGCGGCCTGGGAGTTCCGGAACCTAGGCAATAACTGTCTATATGTTTCCGTGGACACATCAAGCCCGTGCGTCTTTCTCGTAATCGAAATATAGGTAACATTTTTATTTTTGCGTTTCCGGCACGATTTACTCCATATAGGCGAAGTCAAATACCGTATGCCCGCCCTGATGATGCCAATGGTGCATCGAAGCATGGCGTTTTCTCAGGAAGCTGGCGTAGTGGATTTCGCCGTCCGTTTCCACGTAGGTGGACGGCGTTAGTTCCTCGATCCGGTTCAGCGACACGCCCTTGCCGTAGTGGCAGAAGCCCTGATACTGGGCACAGCGGATCACCTCTCCGCCAGGCGACACAACGATTCCGGCGTTGCGGGCGCGCATCGGGTTGCGCACGATGGGGTTGCAGGCATGCGGCGTCCACTCGGTCGATCGCGGCGAATCCGAAAAGAACGCGAATAATTCGTCGCAGTGGCTTTGGCCGTCGGTCCGGTCGATATTTGTTAATAACCACCAGTATTCTCCATGCTTGAAAATAATGGTATCGACAGCGGATATATTCGTCATCAGATTTACATCGAGCTCCCACTTAAGTGGAAAATCGGTGCATTTCCAGAGTTCTATACTACGGTTTCCGCAGGTTTCCGGCACCATGTAGGTGACGCCTTCGTGCTCGAATATATAGGGAAACGACAGATGGTAGGGCAGGTTCAGGGCTGTGCCCAGCAGGCGGAAAGCCCCGTCCGAGTAGGTCGCGACCGAGATCGTGCCCTTGCGGGAGGTAAAATCGTAATCCTCAAAAAATATATACGGCTTTTTATCCTGGGTATATACAAACGGATCTGCGAAGAATCTACCCTTGGGTGGCTGCAATACCATGGCCTCGGACACCACCGCCTGCTGCCGGGCGGAAGGAAACATGCCTATCCGCCAACGCACATTGCGTTTCATGACGCGCCGCACAATCAGATCCGACATTAACCACGCCTGGCGCGCAATGTACGCGGCGCTATCCCATTCCACCGGATCCTCGCGCCGCATGCCGCTCATGATCTGCATGCCGGGCGGCGCAACCCCTTGCTTGACGCGGGCCAGCGCCTGCAGCGCGTCGTACACCATGAAATTTCCCAGGCTGAACGCGCGCGCCTGATTCTTCAACCAGAACAGTTCGGTGTTGAAACTGCGCTGGTCCAACAGTTCGTCCTGGTCCTCGCGCGGCCCGACGCGCCAGAGTTTCACCGTGGTGTGATCCTCACGCTGGTAGACCTCCCAGAAGCCGGCATAGCGGCTCGTGGCCACGGCAATATCGGAATAACTCAGTTGCCACACGCCCAGGCGCGCCCAGCCCGCCATTTGTTCGCGAGTGGCCGGTGATGCGCCCAGCGTGATGACCAGGTCCAGGCCCAGCGCCGCGACCTGGCTCTGCGCCTGGACCGCAGGCACGCCAGGCGCCAGCGACACGACGGCGGCCGTATCCGTCGGCACGCTTTCACGCATGTCGCGGCAGGCCAGCGCTTGCCGGTGCTTGGCCGGCAGCAGCCGCGCTTCCAGGCGCGACAAGGCGCCGAACAGGGCGCGCGCGCCCAGGCGCGGCGATTTCTCACCGCCCTCCGCACTCATCACCAGCAAAGCAGCGACTTCAAAATCCTGGCTATGCCTGAGCCAATCCACCATCTCATGCATCCAGCCGGGTTGCTCGTACCCGTCAACCAGCAGTCCCACTCTGTAGGTTTTCATTTCTCCTGCTCCTGTGCCAGGGCTTATCGGCCTTCCGTCCGGTACGGCGAACGGGCTAGCCATTGCGTATTCAGGGGCGCGACAGATTCAAGTCTTCGCGCTGATACTGCGGGGTTTTGCGCGTCCCTTCCAGACCACATACAACCTAGGTCGGCAGTCCGAGGACGAATGGCGCAGGATCATGCGCATACACTAGGAAATTGCTACTCCCTACGCATGAGATTTGTCATCCGCTTGGCGGAGGCAAAGGAGAATCCGGGCGGTCCCGAATGTGCGACGCGCGGGGCGCTAGTGGTAAACCCTATTGGGGATAGCCGAGGCTCGCGTCTCAGCCATCTCTCACGCATAATTGTTTTTAAACGAACGTTTGAATTCAACCTTATGCAAGAAATCAGACCATCCCCTACCCGTGAATCGATCCTGGACACCGCCGAGGCCTTGTTCGCCCAGCAGGGACACGATGGCACCTCGATGCGGCAGATCACCGCGGCCGCCGGCGTCAACCTGGCGTCGGTGAATTACCACTTCGGCTCCAAGGAGTCACTCGTGCAGGCGGTGCTCAAACGTCGCCTGGAAGTGCTGAACCGCGAGCGCTTGCGACTTTTGGATGAACTGGAGGCGCAAGCCGAAGGCAAGCCCTTGAAGCCGTCGCAGATCGTGGACGCCTTTTTCGGCACGCTGCTACGCCTGGCGGCAGATCCCGCGCAGGCTGGCAGCACCTTCCTGCCGCTGCTGGAACGCACCATGACCGACCCCTCGGATTTCATCCGCGCGCTGTTCGCCGAGGAGTACGCGGACGTGCTGGAGCGCTACCGCAACGCGCTGTTCGCGGCCCTGCCCGACGTGCCCCGCGCGGAAATCGTGTGGCGCTTCCAGTTCATGCTGGGTGCCACCTCTTACGCCATCATCGGCACGGACCTGCTGCGCTCGGTCACAGGCTGGACCATAGACGACGCCGAACAGCCCGATAACCCCGACCTGCTGCTGCCGCGACTGATGAGCTTTCTGCTCGGCGGCCTGCGCGCGCCCCTGCCGCACGTACCCTGAGCGCCCCGCGCCCGCAGACGGAACAGAACCTCCACGGAGACAAGAAAATGAACGCAGTCATCCTCGCTCTGGTCATCGTCGCGCTCCTGGCGGCGGTCGTGCTGGGCGTGCGTCCGATCCGCCGCGCCCTGCTGTCGGCGCCGATCTTCAATCTGTACCGCAAGGTGCTGCCGCAGATGTCGGACACCGAGCGCGATGCGCTGGAAGCGGGCACGGTGTGGTGGGAAGGCGAACTGTTCCGCGGCCGGCCCGACTGGAGCCGACTGCTGGCCTATCCTCGTCCGCGCCTGAACGATGAGGAACAGCGTTTCCTCGACGTCCAGGCCGAAGAGGCCTGCCGCATGGTCAACGACTGGCACGTCACGCAGGAAAGCCACGACCTGCCCGCCGAAGTCTGGAGCTACCTGAAGACCCAGGGCTTCCTGGGCATGATCATTCCCAAGGAATATGGCGGCCTGGGGTTCTCGGCCTATGCCCATTCCGAAATCGTGACCAAGCTGTCCACGCGCTCGTCCGCGCTGGCGGTGTCGGTCATGGTGCCCAATTCGCTCGGCCCCGCCGAACTGCTGCTGCACTACGGCACCGATGAACAGAAGAACCACTACCTGCCGCGCCTGGCGCGCGGCGAGGAAGTGCCCGCCTTCGCGCTGACCAGCCCCTGGGCCGGCTCCGACGCCGCCGCCATTCCCGACAGCGGCATCGTCTGCAAGGGCGAATGGCAAGGCCGCGAAGTGATAGGCATGAAGGTCACCTGGGACAAGCGCTACATCACGCTGGCGCCCGTGTGCACCCTGCTGGGCCTGGCGTTCCGCCTGTACGATCCGGACGGCCTTCTGGGCGGCAAGAAAGACCTGGGCATCACCTGCGCGCTGGTGCCGCACGACCATCCGGGCGTGGACACCGGCCGCCGCCATTTCCCGCTGAACGCCATGTTCATGAACGGCCCCACGCGCGGCGCGGAGGTGTTCATGCCGCTGGACTTCATCATCGGCGGCCCGGCCATGGCAGGCCAGGGCTGGCGCATGCTGATGGAATGCCTGGCGGCGGGACGCTCGATCTCGCTGCCGTCTTCCAACACCGGCATGTCCAAGCTGACGGCGCGGGCGGTGGGCGGCTATGCGCGCGTGCGCAGCCAGTTCCGCACGCCCGTCGGCAAGTTCGAGGGCGTGGAGGAAGCGCTGGCGCACATCGGCGGCAATACCTACATGATGGACGCCGCGCGCAGCATGACCGCGGGCGCGGTGGACCTGGGCGAAAAGCCTTCGGTCGTGTCCGCCATCGTCAAATATCACGTGACCGAGCGCGCGCGCCAGGTGGTCAACGACGGCATGGACGTCATCGGCGGCAAGGGCATCTGCCTGGGCCCGTCCAACTTCCTGGGCCGCGCCTATCAGCAGATTCCGATCGGCATCACCGTCGAAGGCGCCAACATCCTCACGCGCAGCCTGATCATCTTCGGCCAGGGCGCGATCCGCTGCCATCCCTATGTGCTGGCTGAAATGCAGGCCGCGCAGTCGCCCGACAGGAAGCAGGGCCTGGACGATTTCGACCGCGCCTTCTGGGGCCACGTGGGCTTCGTCGCGAAGAACAAGCTGCGCGCCTTGGGCACGGCGCTCAGCGGCGCGCGCTGGGTCGGCGTCAACGCCGATGTCGCACCCGAGATGAAGCGCTACTACCAACTGCTCAGCCGCTACAGCGCCGCTTTCGCGCTGCTGGCCGACACCTCGATGCTGGTGCTGGGCGGCAGCCTGAAGCGCCGCGAGCGCCTGTCGGCGCGCCTGGGCGACGTGCTGTCGCAGATGTACCTGATCAGCGCCACGCTCAAGCGCTTCGAGGACGAAGGCCGCCAGGCGGCCGATGCGCCGCTGGCGCACTGGTCCATCCAGGACGCGCTGTTCAAGCTGCAGGAAGCCATCGAAGGCGTGCTGGACAACTACCCCAACCGCTTTGTGGCCTGGAGCCTGCGCCGTCTGGTCTTCCCCTGGGGCCGCACGCAATCCCTGCCGTCGGATCAGCTGGGGCAGGATGTGGCGCGGCTCCTGATCAACCCGAGCGCGACGCGCGACCGCCTGACCGCGGGCTGCCATCTGCCCGCAACCGAAGCCGAACCCGTGGGCGCGATCGAACAGGCCCTGGCCGCCACGCTGGAAGCCGAACCCATCGAAGCCAAGATCCGCGAGCTTGAAAAGCGCGGCGCGCTCGACGGCAATCCGCAGGCCAATGTGCGCGACATCGCCGACGCCGCCTTCGCCATCGGCGGCATCACCGCCGAGGAATATGCCGTGGTGAAACGCCGCAACCGCTTGCGCGACACGGTAGTCAAAGTGGATGATTTCCCCTTTGACTTGCGCGCCGCGGACCAGGGCAGCCCCACGGCCGAACGCAGGGCCGCCTGAAGGAGGAATCGATGACATTCAAACCGGTTTACGTCGTCGACGGCGCGCGCACGCCCTTCCTGAAGGCGCGCACCGGCCCGGGCCCCTTCTCCGCCGGCGATCTCGCCGTGCAGGCGGGCCGCGCCCTGCTGCTGCGCCAGCCCTATGCGCCCACGGACCTGGACGAGGTCATCGTGGGCTGCGCCGCGCCTTCACCCGACGAAGTGAACATCGGCCGCGTGATCGCGCTGCGCCTGGGCTGCGGCAACAAGGTGCCAGGATGGACCGTCATGCGCAACTGCGCATCGGGCATGCAGGCATTGGACTCCGCGGTCGCCAACATCCAGTCCGGCCGCTCCGAACTGGTGCTGGCCGGCGGCACGGATGCGCTGTCGCGCGCGCCGGTGCTGTATTCGGACGAGATGGTGCGCTGGCTGGCAAGCTGGTACGCCGCCCGCGGCGCGGGCGCCAAGCTCGCGGCGCTAGGCCGCTTCCGGCTGCGCAATCTCGCGCCCGTCATCGGCCTGCTCAAAGGCCTGACGGACCCGGTGGTTGGCCTGTCCATGGGACAGACCGCCGAGAACGTCGCCACCCGCTTCGGCATCGACCGCGCCGCGATGGACGCCTATGCGGCGCAAAGCCATGCGCGCGCGCTGGCGGCCCGCGCGGCGGGCGCGCTGGGCGAGATCTCGCCGTTGATCGACACGCAGGGCAAGCTGTATCCCGACGACGACGGCGTGCGCGACGACTCCACGCCCGAGAAACTCGCCAAGCTCAAACCCGTCTTCGACAAGCCCTGGGGCAACATCACCGCGGGCAACAGCTCACAAGTGACCGACGGCGCCGCCATGCTGGTGCTGGCCTCCGAGGAAGCGGTCCGCAAATGGAACCTGCGGCCGCTGGGCCGCATCGTCGACAGCCAATGGGCCGGCCTCGATCCCGCTCAGATGGGCCTGGGCCCGGTGCACGCGGCCACGCCCATCATGCAGCGCCATGGCCTGGGCCTCAATGACCTGGACTTGTGGGAAATCAACGAGGCCTTCGCCGCCCAAGTGTTAGGCTGCCTCGCGGCCTGGCGTGACGATGCCTATTGCCAGGAGCACTTCGGCACGCCAGCCTGGGGCGACCTGGACCCGGCCCGGCTCAATGTCGATGGCGGCGCGATCGCCATCGGGCATCCCGTGGGCGCTTCCGGCGCCCGCATCGTGCTGCACCTGCTGGCGGCCCTGAAGCGCCGCGGCGCCAGGCGCGGCATGGCGGCCATCTGCATCGGCGGCGGCCAAGGCGGCGCGATGCTGGTCGAAACCCTGGACGAGGACCGCCCATGACCACACTGGACACGCTTGCGCACTGGCGCCTGGAGCGCGACGCCGACGGCCTGGCCTGGCTGACCTTCGACCGCGCCGGCAGCGCGGTCAACGCCCTGTCCGCCGACACCATGGGCGAGCTTGCCGTGGTGCTGGACGCGCTGGACGCGGCGCCGCCCGCGGGCCTGGTCATCCGCTCCGGCAAGACCAGCGGCTTCATCGTGGGCGCCGACGTCAATGAATTCGCCAGCCTGGACACGCCCGAACAGGCGCGCGCGCTGGTCGCGCGCGGTTGGAATCTCTTCAACCGCCTGGCCGCGGTGCGCTATCCCACGCTGGCCCTGATCCAGGGCCACTGCCTGGGCGGCGGCCTGGAGCTGGCGCTGGCCTGCCGCTACCGTCTGGTGGCCGACCAACCTGGCACCTCGCTCGCGCTGCCCGAAGTCATGCTCGGCATCTTCCCCGGCTGGGGCGGCATGCTGCGCCTGCCGCGTCTGATAGGCGCGCCTGCCGCGTTGGACATGATGCTGACCGGCCGCGGCGCCGACGCGCGCCGCGCCGCCGCGCTGGGCCTGGCGGACGCACGCGTGCCGCCCCGCCTGCTGCTGGCCGCCGCGCGCCAGACGGTGCTGTCGCGCAAGGCGCCGCGCCGTGCGCGCGGCGTCGGCGCCTGGGCCGACCGCTGGCCGCTCAAGGCCATCGTCGCCGGCCGCGCCCGCAAGCAGATCGCGGCCAAGGATCCCCTGGGCCACTATCCCGCCGCGCCCGCCATCGTCGAGATCTGGGAAAAGCACGGCGGCAACGCCTTGCAGGCGCCCGCGCTCATCGACCGCATCATTTCCTCCGATACCGCCCGCAACCTGCTGCGGGTATTCCGCCTGCAGGAACGGTTGAAGGCCAACGGCAAGCAGCCCGGCATCGCGCCCGCGCGCCACGTGCACGTGGTCGGCGCCGGCGTGATGGGCGGCGACATCGCGGCCTGGTGCGCGCTCAAGGGCATGACGGTCACCCTGCAGGACCAGGACATGGCGCGCATCGCGCCCGCCATCAAGCGCGCCGCCCAGCTATTCTCGCGCCGCCTGAAGGATCCACGGCTGGCGCGCGCGGCGTTCGACCGCCTGGTTCCGGATCCTGCGGGCGGCGGCGTGCCGCTGGCGGATATCGTCATCGAAGCCATCAGTGAACAGCCCGAGGCCAAGCGCGCGCTCTACCGCTCGCTGGAGCCGCGCATGAAGGCCGATGCGCTGCTCGCCACCAACACCTCCAGCCTGCCGCTGGAAACCTTGCGCGCGGACCTGGCGCGGCCGCAACGGCTGGTCGGCATCCACTTCTTCAATCCCGTGGCCAAGATGCCGCTGGTGGAGGTGGTGCACGCCGAAGGCGATGCAGGCGAGGCGCAAGCCCGCGCCTGCGCCTTCGTCGGCCAGATCGACAAGCTGGCGCTGCCGGTCAAGAGCGCGCCGGGCTTCCTGGTCAACGCCGTGCTGGCGCCCTATATGCTGCAAGCCATGCGCAGCGTGGACGAAGGGCTGGCGCCGGAGGCCGTGGACGCAGCCATGGTTGCATTCGGCATGCCGATGGGACCGCTGGAGCTGGCCGATACCGTGGGGTTGGACATCGCAAGCGCGGCAGGCGCGGAACTTGCTGCAGGCGCCGAGCCGCCGCGCTGCCTGGCCGAGCGCCTGGCGCGCGGCGACCTGGGCAAGAAGAGCGGCCGCGGCTTCTACACGTGGCGCGACGGCAAGCCGGTCAAGGGCGCCAGCCAGTCAGGCGCGCCCGCTGGGCTGGCGCAGCGCCTGATCCAACCGCTGATCGACGCCACGCGCCAGCGCGTGGATGCGGGCATCGTCGCCGACGCCGACCTGGCCGACGCGGGCGTGATTTTCGGAACGGGGTTCGCGCCATTCACGGGCGGCCCCTTGCATTACCAGAGCAGTAACGCGTTGCGAAGTATAAGACCGGCTGAGGCCGATTAGGACCTGTACACCCTAAACCGGAACGACAAGACCGGCAGTGCCATAGAGACATCTATCCATCACGAGGAGGCAGTACCATGAGCAGACGTTCATTGTCCCTGAGCACCTTGTCGGCCCTCGTGGTCGGCCTGGGCGCAACCACGGCAACGCACTCGGCCGGCTTTCAGCTCCTGGAGCAGAACGCCAGCGGCCTGGGCAACGCCTACGCGGGCTCTGCGGCGAATCCGGAGAACGCCAGCATCATCTATTACAACCCGGCCGGCATGACCTACCTGCCCGGCTTCAACGTGTCCGGCGGCGTCAACCTGATCAGGCCGTCGTTCAAGTTTTCCGACAACGGCGACAGCCGCAATCCCAGCATACCCGGGCTGCCGGGCACCGGCCTGGGCGGATCGCGTCCGACCGGCGGCAACGGCGGCGACGCCGGCAACCTGGGCGTGGTGCCCAATATGTACGCCTCCTGGCAATTGAACGAACAGTGGTACATCGGCCTGGGCGTCGGCGCGCCCTTCGGCCTGATGACCGAGTACGACGACGGCTGGGTGGGCCAGTACCACTCCAACAAATTCGAGATCAAGACGATCAACGTCAACCCGTCGATCGCCTACAAGGTCAACGAGAAATTCTCCATGGGCTTCGGCCTGAATTGGCAGCACATCGACGCCAATTACAAAAAGAAGGCCGTGCTTCCCGTTCCCGGCATGCCGCTGGGCACCACCGGCGACGCCGACCTGAATCTCAAGGGCGACGCCTGGGGCTGGAACGTGGGCTTCATGCTGCAACCGACGGAAGACACCCGCATCGGCCTGTCCTACCGCTCCAAGATCAAGCACACGGCCAAGGGCGACACTGACATCACCAGCATCTATCCGCGCGGCAACTCGGTGTCGTTCGACGCCAAGGCGACCGTATCACTGCCCGACACCCTGATCCTGAGCGCGGCGCACCAGTTGAACGAACGCTGGGAGCTGCTGGGCGACGTTTCCTGGACGGGTTGGAGCAGCATCCCAAATCTGCTGATCCGCAACTCGGGTCCCGGCGCGCGCGACGACAACCTGCCGCTGAATTTCCGCGACAGCTGGCGCGTCGCCCTGGGCGCCAACTACAAGTTCGCGCCCAACTGGAAGTGGAAGTTCGGCGTCGCCTTCGACCAGTCGCCCGTGTACAAGGAAGCCGACCGTCCGACCTCGCTGCCGGACAACGACCGCTACTGGCTCTCGACCGGCGTGCAGTGGCAAGCCACCAAGGACACCACGCTCGACGTGGGTTACACCTATCTCTACCTGCGCAAGACGGACATCGACACCACGTCCGGCAACCAGCTGACCAAGGGCCGCGTCGCGGGCACCTATGACAGCAATGCCCACATCCTGGGCATACAGCTGTCGTCCCGCTTCTAACCCGCCCCGGATGGCGGCCCAGTCCGGTTCGGACCGCCCCGCCATCCGCTTTTTTTCAGGAGACTGCCTTGAGCAAGTTCGTCGTCAAACACGTCGCCGTCCTGGGGGCCGGCGTCATGGGCGCGCAGATCGCCGCGCATCTGGCCAATGCCGGCGTGCCCGTCACGCTATTCGACCTGGCCGCCCCCGAAGGCGACCGCAACGGCACGGTCAAGAAGGCGATCGCCGGCTTGAAGAAGCTGGAACCCGCGCCCCTGGCCGGTTCAGCGCGCCTGGCGTACATCGCGCCCGCCAACTACGACGACGACCTGGAGCGCCTGCGCGGCTGCGACCTGATCATCGAGGCCATCGCCGAACGCATGGACTGGAAGACCGCGCTGTACGAGCGCATCGCGCCGCACGTGGCCCCTGGCGCCATCATCGCCTCCAATACCTCGGGCCTGTCGATCGACGCGCTGGCCAACGCCCTGCCCGCGGGCCTGCGCGACCGCTACTGCGGCATCCACTTTTTCAATCCGCCCCGCTACATGCGGCTGGTGGAGATCATCGCCACCTCGCACACCCAGCCCGCCGTGCTGGATCAGCTCGAAACCTGGCTGACCTCGACCCTGGGCAAGGGCGTCATCCGCGCGCTGGACACGCCCAACTTCGTGGCCAACCGCATCGGCGTGTTCTCGATCCTGGCGGCCATGCACCACACGGCCCGTCTCGGCCTGGCGTTCGATGAGGTCGACGCCCTGACCGGGCCGAAGATCGGCCGACCCAAGAGCGCCACCTACCGCACCGCAGACGTGGTCGGCCTGGACACGCTGGCCCATGTGGTCGGCACCATGGAAAAGAATCTGCCGGACGACCCCTGGCACCGCTACTTCAAGCTGCCCGAATGGCTCTCCGCCCTGATCGCCCGGGGCGCATTGGGGCAGAAGACCGGCGCCGGCGTCTACCGCAAGCAGGGCCGCGAAATCCAGGTGCTGGACCTGAAGGCGCAGGACTACGTGCCCAGCGCGGGCAAACTGGCCGACGACGTCGCCGCCCTGCTCAAGGAACGCGACCCGGGCAAGCGCTTCGCCGCGCTGCGCGCCAGCAGCCATCCTCAGGCCCAGTTCCTGTGGAGCCTGTTCCGCGACATCTTCCACTACAGCGCCGTGCAGCTCGAACACGTGGCGGACAACGCGCGCGACCTGGACCTGGCCATGCGCTGGGGCTTCGGCTGGGCCCAAGGTCCGTTTGAAACCTGGCAGGCCGCCGGCTGGCAGGCCATCGCCGCCGCGGTGGCCGAGGACATCGCCGCCGGCCAGGCCATGAGCGACGCGCCGCTGCCGGCGTGGGCGCTGGAACCCGGCCGCAACGGCGTGCATGCGCCCGAAGGCTCCTACTCCGCGCGTACCGGCCAGCTGCGCGCGCGCTCGACGCTGCCGGTGTACCGCCGCCAGCTGTTCCCCGAGCGCGTGGTCGGCGAAGGCGCCAGCGAGCGCGGCGTCACGATCTGGCAGAACGAAGGCGTGCGCCTGTGGAACCTGCCGCAGGTCGACGCCGGCGTAGCCATCCTTTCGGTCACCTCGAAGAACCATACCCTGGGCGCGGAAGTGCTCGAAGGCATCCTGCAGGCGGTAGCGCGCGCCGAGCGCGAGTACGACGGGCTGGTCATCTGGCATGACGCGCCCTTCGCCGTGGGCGCCAACCTGCAGCAGGTCGCCGAGGCCTGCGCCGCTGGACTATGGGACATGCTGGAAGCGACGGTCGAGAAATTCCAGCGCACCTCGCAGTCGTTCAAGTACGCGCAAATTCCCACCGTGGCGGCCGTGCAGGGCATGGCGCTGGGCGGCGGCTGCGAATTCCTGATGCACGCCTCGCACCGGGTGCTAGCGCTGGAAAGCTATGTCGGCCTGGTCGAGGCCGGCGTTGGGCTGATCCCGGCCGGCGGCGGCAGCAAGGAGTTCGCCGGCCGCGCCGCCGCGCTGGCCGCCAAGACCGCCACGCCGGGCGAGGTCTTCCCGTATCTGCAACCGGTGTTCCAGACCATCGCCACGGCGCAGGTCGCCAAGAGCGCGCTGGAAGCCATCGCCACGGGTTTCGCCCGCGAGCATGACATCGTCGTGTTCCACCCGGACGAGCTGCTGTACGTCGCCATCGGCCAGGCGCGTGCCGCGGCCGAGGCGGGCTACACGCCGCCGGCCCGCCTGCGCGACATTCCGGTCGCAGGCCGCAACGGCATCGCCAACTTCGAAATGGTGCTGGTCAACATGCGCGAAGGCGGCATGATCAGCGCGCACGACTACCGCGTGGCGCGCAGCGCCGCCGTCGCCCTGTGCGGCGGCGAGGTCGAAACCGGCGCCAAGGTGGACGAGGAATGGCTGCTGGCCGTGGAACGCAAGGAATTCGTGGCACTGCTGCGCACGCCCGAGACACAGGCCCGCATCCGCCACACCCTGGACACCGGCAAGCCCCTGAGGAACTGACATGAGCAAGCAGATTCAAGACGCCTACATCGTCGCCGCCACGCGCCTGCCGGTGGGCAAGCGCAACGGCGCCTACATCACCACCCGCCCCGACGACATGCTGGCCGCCGCGCTCAATGGCGCGCTGGCCCAGGTCCCCGGCCTGGACGCCGCGCGCATCGACGACGTCATCGCCGGCTGCGCCATGCCGGAAGCCGAACAAGGCATGAACGTGGCCCGCATCGGCCTGTTGCTCGCCGGCCTGCCGCAAAGCGTGGCCGGCGTCACCGTGAACCGCTTCTGCGCCTCGGGCCTGCAGGCGGTGGCCGACGCCGCGGCCCGCATCCGCACCGGCGAGGCCGACATCATGATCGGCGCCGGCACCGAGTCCATGAGCGCCATGCCGCAGATCATGGGCAACAAGGTGGCGATGAACCCGGCCATCTTCGAACACCAGGAAAACATCGGCATGGCCTTCGGCATGGGCCTGACCGGCGAGAAGGTCGCCGAACGCTGGAAGGTCTCGCGCGCAGACCAGGACGCCTTCGCCTTGGCCTCGCACCAGAAGGCCTGCGCAGCCATCGCCGCCGGCCACTTCCGCGCCGAGATCACGCCCTATGAAACGGTATCGCGCCAGCCCGGCGACGCCAGCGGCACGGTACGCGTCACGCGCCGCCTGGTCGAGGTGGACGAGGGTCCGCGCCCGGACAGCAGCGCAGAGGCGCTGGCGCGCTTGAAGCCCGTGTTCGCCGCGCGTGGCAGCGTCACCGCCGGCAACAGCTCGCAGATGTCCGACGGCGCCGCCGCCGTGATCCTGGTGTCCGACCGCATCCTGCGTGAACTCAATCTGAGCCCGCTGGCGCGCTTTGCCGGCTTCGCCGTGGCCGGCGTGCCGCCCGAAGTCATGGGCATCGGTCCGGTCGCGGCCATCCCCAAGGTGCTGCAACGCGCCGGCATCGGCCAGGACGCGCTGGACTGGATCGAACTGAACGAGGCCTTCGCCGCCCAATCGCTGGCCGTCATCCGCGAACTGAAGCTGGACCCGGCCAAGGTGAATCCGCTGGGCGGCGCGATCGCGCTGGGCCACCCGCTGGGCGCCACCGGCGCGATCCGCACGGCTACCCTGACCCACGGCCTGCGCCGCACCGGCGGCAAGTACGGGCTGGTGACCATGTGCATCGGCACCGGCATGGGCGCGGCGGGGCTGTTCGAGGCGATGTAGGCGGAGCGGCGCGGAACATGAAGCCCTATTGGTTCAAGAACCTGTCGCCGACATGGCGGGCGCGCCTGATGCGGGTGGGCTTCAACCTGCATCCGGCGTTCCGCGCCACCGGCGGCAAAGTGGTGCATGTGTCCGCGGACTTCCACCATATCCGCATCAAGCTGCCGCTGCTGCGGCGCACCCGCAACATCGTCGGCTCGATGTACGGCGGCTCGCTGTTCGCCGTGACCGACGGCGCCCACCCCACGATGCTGATGTCCGCGCTGGGCGCGGACCACATCGTGTGGGACAAGGCGGCCACCATCCGCTACCGCAAGCCGGCCTACGTCACGCTGTACGCCGACTTCCGGCTGGCGCCGGGCGAGATCGCGGAAATCCGCAAGCTCCTGGCGCGCGACCATGAAACCACCCGGACCTATACGGTGGAGCTCAAGGACCGCGACGGCGTCGTCTACGCCGTGGTGGAACGCACGATCTATATCGCAGACAAGAAGTTCTACAAGCAGAAGAACACTGGAGGAGAACCATGCGTCGCATCCCCGGAGGGCGAACCGCCGCCCTGAGCCTCATGCTTGCCGCCTGCCTGGCCGGCGCCCCCGCGCAGTCCGCCGACGTGGAAGTCGCCGGCGTGCGCGTGCCGGACAGCCTGTCGGAAGGCGGCCGCGCGTTGGTGCTGAACGGCGCCGGCGTGCGTACCAAGTTCGTCGTCAAGGTCTACGTGGCCGCACTGTACGCCACCGCGAAAAGCAGCGACGCGGCCGCGCTGGTCAACAGCGAGGAGCCGCGCCGCATGCGCCTCTTGCTGCTGCGCGACGTCGACAGCAAAAGCCTGGACGGCGCCCTGCAGGACGGACTGCGCGACAATACGTCGGCGCAGGAGCTGGCCGAGCTGAAGGCGCCGGCCGCCCGCCTGTCCGCCCTGATGGCGGAAATCGGCGCGGTGCGCGAAGGCGACGTGGTCGACCTGGATTTCGACGCCCGCGGCGTCGCGGTCACCGACAACGGCAAACTGCGCGGCCGCATCGACAGCCCCACGTTCGCGCGCGCCCTGCTGCGGGTCTGGCTAGGCGAAAAACCCGCGCAAGCCTCCCTGAAAAAAGCCCTGCTGGGCGGCTAGGCCCCCAGGCTCTTCTTGCTGTACAGGCCCCACACGGAAATCCGGCAAATGGAACGAATCTGGCAGAAAAGCTATCCCGCGGGCGTGCCCGCGGAGATCGAGATGGACGGCGTGACGACGCTGGTGTCGGTGGTGCGCGAGAGCTGCCGGCGCTACGCCGGCAAGACCTCGTACATCAGCATGGGCAAATCGCTCAGCTATGCCGAACTCGACCGGCTGACGCGCGAATTCGCGGCCTGGCTGCACGCCAACGGCCTGGGCCGCGGCGACCGCGTCGCGCTCATGATGCCCAACCTGCTGCAATACCCCGTGTGCCTGTTCGGCGCCTTGCGCGCCGGCTGCGTGGTGGTCAACTGCAACCCGCTCTATACCCCGCACGAACTCCAGCACCAGTTGGCCGACTCGGGCGCCCGCGTCATCGTGGTCGCGGACAACTTCGCCGCCACCGTGCAGAAGGCCCTGGACGGAACGGCGATAGAACGCGTGGTGGTGACGTCCATCGGCGAGCTGCTGGGGCCGCTCAAGGGCCGCCTGGTGGATTTCGTGGTCCGCCGCGTCAAGCGCATGGTGCCCGCGTGGTCCCTGCCCGGCGCCGTCCGGCTGGGCGATGCACTGCGCGCCGGGAGCAGCGCGCCCTTTGACGAAGTGCAGCTGGACCAGCGCGACCTGGCCTGCCTGCAATACACCGGCGGCACCACCGGCGTGGCCAAGGCGGCCATGCTCACCCACGGCAACCTGGTGGCCAACCTGAGCCAGGCTTACGCCTGGGTCCGGCCGCTGGTGACCGAAGGCGAAGAGTGCATCGTGACCGCCTTGCCGCTGTATCACATCTTCGCGCTGACGGCGAACTGCCTGACCTTCATGAAGATGGGCGCCAGCAACCTGCTCATCATCAACCCGCGCGACATCCCCGGGCTGGTCAAGGAAATGCGCAAGGTGCCGTTTTCGGCCTTCACGGGCGTGAACACGCTGTTCAACGCCCTGCTCAACAATCCGGATTTCGCGCGCCTGGATTTCTCGCGATTGCGCCTGACGATGGGCGGCGGCATGGCGGTGCAGCGCGCCGTGGCCGACCGCTGGCGCGCCGTCACCGGCCGTTCGTTGGCTCAGGCCTATGGCCTGACCGAAACCTCGCCCGCGGTCACGATCAATCCGCTGGACGTGAAGGAATTCACCGGCTCCATCGGCCTGCCCGTGCCATCCACCGAGATATCCATCCGCGATGACGCCGGCACGGAACTGGGCATAGGCGAAACCGGTGAAATCTGCGTGCGCGGTCCCCAGGTCACGCAGGGCTATTGGCAACGGCCCGACGAAACCGCGCTGGTCCTGTACGCGGACGGATTCCTGCGTACCGGCGACGTCGGCTATGTGGACGAGAAAGGCTACGTGTTCCTGGTGGACCGCAAGAAGGACATGATCCTGGTGTCCGGCTTCAACGTCTACCCGAACGAGGTCGAGGACGTGGCCGCCCTGCATCCCGGCGTGCGCGAGGTGGCGGCGGTGGGCGTGCCCGACGAGCGGTCGGGCGAGGCCGTCAAGCTATACGTGATCCGCAAGGACCCCACGCTGGACGCCGAGACGCTGATCGCGCACTGCCGCAAGCAGCTGACGGGCTACAAGGTGCCGCGCTACATCGAGTTCCGCGATGACCTGCCGCGCACCAACGTCGGCAAGATCCTGCGCCGCGAGTTGAAGCCCGCGGCGCAGGAAGCCGCGCAGTCGCAGAATCGGCAGCCGAGCCGGGCCTGAAGACCGCCGGCTCGCGGCCAACGCGGGCCGGCGCCTGCCGCTGGCCCGGACTACCACTGCCCGAAGTACACCCCTGCCCGCTTGTGGGCGTTGGTCCCCTTCTCCACGGCCTCGTCGCTGATGGTGGTGCGGCGCTTGCCGCGCAGCATCCATTCCAGCAGGCGCTCGCGCAGCGCGAGGCGCGTTTGCGCATGCGCGCTGCTCGCGCCCAAGTCCTGGAACTCGTCCGGATCGGCTTGCAGGTCGAAGAGCTGTTCGCGCTCGTCCAGCCAGTACACGTAACGCCAGCGGTCCGTGCGCACCGACCAGGCGCGGGCGTTCTGCGGCGTCTTGCCACACAACACGCGGGCCTGGCGGAAGCTGTAGTCCAGCTCCGAGTAGACGCAGTCGCGCCAGGGCGTGGCGGCATCGCGGCCGTGTAGCAAGGCCTGCAGTTCGCGGCCCTCCAACCGGTGCCCGGGGCCAGGTTTTCCCAGCGCGCGCAGCACCGTCGGCACCAGGTCCACGCTTTCCACCATGTCGTCCAAGGCGCGGCCGCGCGTGGCGTCAGCCGCGGCCGATGGATCCATGACGATGAAGGGCACGCGCTGCACGGTGTCGTAGAACAGCTCTTTTTCGCCCAGCCAGTGGTCACCGAGGAAATCGCCGTGGTCCGCGGTGAACACGATGAGCGTGTTCTTCATCAGGCCCGCGCCTTCCATGTAGTCGAACAGACGGCCCAGATGGTCGTCCAGCTGCCGGATCAGGCCCTGGTAGGCCGGACGCACCACGCGCACGCATTCGTCGGTGGCAAAGCTGACGCTCTCTTCCTGCTGCCGGTAGGCCGCCACCACCGGATGCGCGTTCTCCAGTTCTTCCCGGTTGCGCAGCACCGGCAGGCATTGGTCCGGCGTGTAGAGCTTGTGGTACGGATCCGGCGCCATGTAGGGCCAATGCGGCTTCACGTAGCTCAGGTGCAGCACCCAGGGCTGGCTGCCGCGCCGCTTCATGAAGTCCAGCGCCTGGTCCGTCATATAGGCGGTCTCGGAATGCGGCTCGGCCACGCGCGCGGGCAGATGCGCGTTGCGCATGTTCCAGCCGCTGACCACCTGGCCGCCCGCATCCACCGCGGCGATCACATAATCGGTCCACGGGTCCGCGCTGTCGTAGCCGTGGCGCCGCAGAAAGGCGGGATAGCCGCTTTCGTCGCCCGGCGCATGGTGGCCGTCGTAGCGGTCCAATTCGGTGAAGCCGCCACGGCCGAGCAGGATACCCAGTTCGGAGGCGCCATCGATCGCCAGCCGCTCCATGCCGGCCTTGTCGGGAATGATGTGGGTCTTGCCGGCCAGCGCCAGTTCGCGGCCCTGCCCCGCCAGGTATTCTCCCAACGTGATCTCATTGACCGATAGCGGCACGCGGTTCCAGGTGGCGCCGTGGCGCGAGGGATAACGGCCTGTGTAGTAACTCATGCGCGACGGACCGCACACCCCCGAATTCGCGAAGGCGCGGTCAAAGCGCGTGCCGCGCGCCGCCAACGCATCCAGGCTGGGCGTCTGCAAATAGGGATGGCCATAACAGCTCAGGTGATCGGCCCGCAGCTGGTCCGCCATGATGAACAACACATTCTGCACCTCGCTCATTGCCGCCCCTCCTATTGCTCGGCCTTGAAGCCGGAGTCCCGCACCACAGGCTCCCATTGCTTGCGGTAGGCCGCCAATGCGTCAGCCGTGCCGCTCGCGTCCAGCGACACCGGCTCAAGATAGGCGGCGTGCACGGCCTCCTGCATGGCGGGCTCGCGCAGCACCGCCGCGATGTCCGCACCCAGCCTGTCGGCCTTGGCCTGCGGCATGGCCGCCGGCGCAAAGAAGGCGTTCCAGCCGTCGGCCGCGAGGTTCACCCCGCCTTCCTTGAAAGTAGGCACGTCCTTGAGCTCGGCGTCGCGCGCATCGCCGGAGATGGCGAGGATGCGGATCTTGCCGGCGCGATGCTGCGGCAGCAAGGTGTCCAGCGTGTCTATGCCTTGTGGCAGGATGCCGCCTATCAGTTCGGAAATCAGCGGGCCCGATCCGCGGTAGCCGACCACTTCCGGCTCCTGGCCCAGTTCACGGCCCAGCATCAGGGCGAAGAAATGCGGCAAGCTGCCGGTGGCCGGCACGCCCACCGCGAACTGCTTGGGGTTCGCCTTCAGCCACTGCCGCAGGCCGGCCAGGTCCTGGATCGGCGAATTCGCCGCCACCGCCAGCGCGAACTTGTAGCGGCTGACCAGCGACACCGGCTTGAAGTCGCGTTGCGCATCGTAGCCGGGCTGGGAGTAGACCAGCGGCGCCACCACCATCACGGCCGGATTCGCCAGCATCAGCACGTTCTGGCTGGCTGGCGCCGCGTGCAGGCCTTGCGCCGCGATGCGGCCGCCCGCTCCCGTCTTGTTCTCGACCACCACGGCCACGCCGACCCGTTCCTTGAGCCGGTCCGCGACCAGCCGCGCGATGCGGTCCGAACTGCCGCCCGGCGGGTAGCCCACCACCACCGTCAGCGTCCCGTCCAGCGGGGCCTGCTGCGCGCACGCCAGCGGGGCCGCGCCCGCCAGTATCGTCGCCACCGCGGCGCCTGCAATCCAATTACGCATCGTCTTCTCCTGGAGACAGCGGCCCGCTGTCGATTATGGTTTTCACTGCCTGGCCGATACCCAAATAGGAAAATTGACTTTAGCAACGCGGGCATTTGTTGATCTAATCCAGGACTTCCAATAACGATATGCAGCGCGAACTGCAACGCCACCAGGAGGAAACGCCATGCCGACCGATCCCGCGTCCGGCCACCGCCAGCTTTCGGACATGCTGATGTATCGGCTGTACCAGGCGTGGTCGCAATCGAATCCGGTATTCCTGCGCCTGTGCGAAGGCCGCTTCGGCATCACGCGCCGCGAATGGCGTGTGCTGGCCAGCGCCGTCGAAGGCGGCATCATGAATTCGGCCGAACTGGCCGCCGCCGCCAAACTTGATCCTGTTCGCACTTCTCGTACCCTGGGTACGCTGTGCGAGAAAGGCTGGCTACGGCGTCTGCACGACGGCGCCGATCGGCGCATGGTGCGGGTGGAAGCCACGGATGAAGGCATCGCCCTCTACGACGCTTTGCTGCCCGAGGTCTCGCACCTGAACGACCTGCTGGTGCAGGACCTGAGCGACGACGAGGTCGCCTTGCTGCGCGACTTCCTGGGCCGCATCGAACAGCGCGGCCGCCGCATGGCCGAGGACAACATCGTCTCGGAGAAGGCCAGCCGGCGCGACGGCGGCACGCGCCGGCCGCGGTAGGCCTCACCCGATCTGTCGCTCCCAGCCAACAGGCGCGTTGATCAAGCCGCGCCGCCGGAATTTTCCGTAAGCCGCTGATAGCACGGCACTTTCCCCTCTCTTGCCACCTCCCCCCCTGGCAAATTTGGTAGGCCTTCATCACATTCACGGCCCGACCATTTCCCGATAGCCTTAACACGGTTGATCAGCATTATTGATCATTATCGTTCTCATTATCACTTTCATATTTATTGGTTTGTTTGCAAACCGCAGGGGAAATCCATTGAAACGCCATCTTCATCCGGCCGCCCGCCGTGCGCGGCCGCACACGTTGCTGCCCATCGCCGCCGCGCTGACCGCCTGCCTCGGCGCCGCGGCGCATGCCCAACCCGCGCAGTCGGGTGAGCCCGCCACCCTCCTGCCCGCTGTGCAGGTCACCGGCACCGGTGAAACCGCAACCAGCCCGGTCGACGGCTACGTCGCCACGCACAGCGCCACCGCCACCAAGACCGACACGCCCTTGTCGGAGACGCCGCAAGCCATCACCGTGATCCCGCGCGAGCAGATCGTGGACCAGGGCGCGCAGAACATCCAGGACACCATGAACTACGCGGCCGGCGTGCGCCCCAATGCGTACGGCGTGGAAAACAGCGGCGATTACGTGCGCATCCGTGGCGTGGAGCCGGTGCAGTACCTGGACGGGCTGCGCCAGTATTTCAGCCCCAACAATCCGCGCACCGAGGTCTATGCGATGGAGCGGGTCGAAGTGCTGCGCGGCCCCTCCTCCATGCTGTATGGACAGGGCAGCACCGGCGGCATCGTCAACCTGGTCAGCAAGCGGCCGCTGGCGGAAACGCAGCGCGAGATCGGCGTGGTGCTGGGCAACCACAACCGCCGCGAGATCCAGGCCGACCTCACGGGTCCGGCCAGCGAGGACGGCCAATGGCTGTACCGCGTCATCGCGGTCGGACTCGACAGCGACAGCCAGACGCAGTACGCGCCCGACGACCGCCTGATGCTGGCGCCGTCCCTCACCTGGCGCCCCAGCGCGGCCACCTCGCTGACGCTGCAGGCCACCTGGCAGAAGGAACGCTCGGGCACCACACAAGCCACCCTGCCGTGGAACGGTACGGTGCAGGAAAATCCCAACGGCCGCATCCCGACCCGGCGCTTCGGCAGCGAGCCCGGCTTCGACGCCTACGACACCGAGCTGTTCAGGGTGGGCTGGCTGTTCGAGCATCAGTTCAACGAGACCTGGAAAGTGCGGCAGAACTTCCGCAACACGGTCAGCAGTGTCGACTACAAGGCGGTCTACCCCAGCGTCTACGGCGCGCGCCGCGGCGATGCGTACATCGATCCGGAACAGACCACCGTCGGCCGCGGTTTCTATGTCGACAAGCCGCGCAAGCGCACCCTACAGCTCGACCAGAACCTGGAAGGCAAGCTGAACTGGGGCCGCACGGAACACACGGTGATCTTCGGCATGGACTATTCGCGCTACCGCGAGACCACCCAGACCGCCGGCGGCGCGGGCTCGCCGCTGAACCTGTACCACCCCGTGTACGGCAACGCGCCCGAGTACGAACTGTCGGACAGCCCCAAGATCAATCAGCAGCAGATCGGCTTCTATGCGCAGGACCAGATCAAATTCGACAAGAACTGGATCTTCCTGGCCGGCATCCGCCGTGACCGCGCCGACAGCACCACCCAAGGCCAGGACCGCGAAACCGACATGGCCACCACCAAGCGCTTCGGTCTGATGTACGCCGCGGACAACGGCTGGTCGCCCTACCTCAGCTACAGCGAATCGTTCACGCCCATCGCCGGCGCCGACTTCTACAACCAGCGCTGGAAGCCCATGCGCGGCAAGCAGGTGGAGGCCGGCATCAAATACATGCCGAAGGACGCCGACATCGAATTCACGGCCGCCGCCTACGACCTGCGCGAAAAGAACCGCCAGACCAACGATCCGAACAACCCCAACAACCAGATCCAGGCCGGCAAGACCCGCACGCGCGGGGTGGAGCTGGAGCTGCGCGGCCGCATCACCAGGGACGTGGACGTGATCGCCAATTACATCTACACCGACCTGGATCCGCAGCTCGACGCGCAGCCCAAGCACATGGCTTCCACGTGGGGCAAGTACCGCTTCGCGCTGGCCGGCCAGCCCGGCTTCGCGGTGGGCGCGGGCGTGCGCTATCTGTCGGCGTTCCGCGACGGCGGCGCCCCGGAAACGCCGGCGGTCACGCTGTTCGACGCCATGCTCAGCTACGACAACGGCCTCTGGCGCTATGCGCTGAACGTGAACAACATCGCGGACCGCACTTATGAAGCGATCTGCATGGACCGCGGCGACTGCTACTACGGCGCGCGCCGCACCGTCATGCTGAGCGGCGCCTATCGCTTCTAAAATCGGAACTGCCTCCGGGCCAGGGAACCTGTACCTGGCGCGGACCTCGCGCACCTTGGGTGCGCTGTGCGAAGAAGGCTGGCTGCGCCACTTGCACGACAGCGCCGACCGCGGCGTGGTGCGCGTGGAAGCCACGGCCGAAGGCATCGCCCTCTACGGCCGCGGTAGGCCTGAACCGCGATTTGTCGCGCCTCTCCAACAGCCTCGCGATTTGCGCGTCGCTGCCGAAAACCGCCGCAAGACGCTGATAGCACGACACTTTCCCAGTTTCCCTTAACCTGCAAACGAAAATTGCAGCGCTTTTTTACATCTGAGTCCCGCCGTTTCCTGGCCTCTCATTTGGCATGAATTGATAATAGTTATCGTTGTCATTTCTATAAGTAATAGGCCGCTCTTCGGCCGCTGGGGAAATCTCTTGATACGCCATCTTCATCCGGCCGCCCGCCGTGCGCGGCCGCAGGCCTTGCTGCCCATCGCCGCCGCGCTGACCGCCTGCCTCGGCGCCGCGGCGCATGCTCAACCCGCGCAGTCGGGTGAACCCGCCACCCTCCTGCCCGCCGTGCAGGTCACGGGAACCGGCGAGACAGCGACCAGCCCGGTCGACGGCTACGTCGCCACGCGCAGCGCCACCGCCACCAAGACCGACACGCCCTTGTCGGAAACGCCGCAAGCCATCACCGTGATCCCGCGCGAGCAGATCGTGGACCAGGGCGCGCAGAACATCCAGGACACCATGAACTACGCGGCCGGCGTGCGCCCCAACGCCTATGGCGTGGACAACCGCGCCGACTACGTGCGCATCCGCGGCGTGGAGCCGGTGCAGTACCTGGACGGCCTGCGCCAGTATTTCAGCTTCAACAACCCGCGCACCGAGGTCTATGCGATGGAGCGGGTCGAAGTGCTGCGCGGCCCCTCCTCCATGCTGTATGGACAGGGCAGCACCGGCGGCATCGTCAACCTGGTCAGCAAGCGGCCGCTGGCGGAAACGCAGCGCGAGATCGGCGTGGTGCTGGGCAACCACAACCGCCGCGAGATCCAGGCCGACCTCACGGGTCCGGCCAGCGAGGACGGCCAATGGTTGTACCGCGTGATCGCCGTGGGACGCGACAGCGATACCCAGGTCCAGTACGCGCCCGACGACCGTCTGATGCTGGCGCCGTCCCTCACCTGGCGCCCCAGCGCGGCCACCTCGCTGACGCTGCAGGCCACCTGGCAGAAGGATCGCGCGGGCACCACGCAGTCCTTCCTGCCGTGGAGCGGCTCGGTGCAGGAAAATCCCAACGGCCGCATCCCGACCCGGCGCTTCGCCAGCGAGCCCGGTTTCGACGCCTACGACACCGAGCAGTTCAGCGTGGGCTGGCTGTTCGAGCATCAGTTCAACGACACCTGGAAAGTGCGGCAGAACTTCCGCAACACGGTCAGCAGCGTCGACTACAAGACGCTCTATCCCAACGTCTACGGCGCGCGCCGCGGCGATTCGTACATCGATCCGGAACAGACCACCGTCGACCGCATTTTCTACGTCAACAAGCCGCGCATGCGCACGCTGCTGGCCGACCAGAACCTGGAAGGCAAGCTGAACTGGGGCCGCACGGAACACACGGTGCTCTTCGGCATGGATTATTCGCGCTACCGCGAGACCAGCCAGACGGCCAGCGGCGCGGGCTCGCCGTTGAACCTGTACCACCCGGTGTACGGCAACGCGCCCGAGTATGAACTGTCGGACACTCCCAAGATCAACCAACAGCAGATCGGCTTCTACGCCCAGGACCAGATCAAGTTCGACAAGAACTGGATCTTCCTGGCCGGCATCCGCCGCGACCGCGCCGACAGCACCACCCAAGGCCAGGACCGCGAAACCGACATGGCCACCACCAAGCGCTTCGGCCTGATGTACGCCGCGGACAACGGTTGGTCGCCGTATCTCAGCTACAGCGAGTCGTTCACGCCCATCGCCGGCGCCGACTTCTACAACCAGCGCTGGAAGCCCATGCGCGGCAAGCAGGTGGAGGCCGGTATCAAATACATGCCGAAGGACGCCGACATCGAATTCACGGCCGCCGCCTACGACCTGCGCGAAAAGAACCGCCAGACCAACGATCCGAACAACCCCAACAACCAGATCCAGGCCGGCAAGACCCGCACGCGCGGGGTGGAGCTGGAGCTGCGCGGCCGCGTCACCAAGGATGTGGACGTGATCGCCAACTACATCTACACCGACCTGGATCCGCAGCTGGAAGCGCAGCCCAAGCACATGGCTTCCATGTGGGGCAAGTACCGCTTCGCGCTGGCCGGCCAGCCTGGTTTCGCGGTGGGCGCGGGCGTGCGCTATCTGTCGGCATTCCGCGACGGCGGCGCCCCGGAAACGCCGGCGGTCACGCTGTTCGACGCCATGCTCAGCTACGACAACGGTCCTTGGCGCTATGCGCTGAACCTGAACAACATCGCGGACCGCACGTATGAAGTGGTCTGCCTGGACCGCGGCGACTGCTTCTACGGCGCGCGCCGCACCGTCATGCTGAGCGGCGCCTACCGCTTTTAAAATCGGAACTGCCTCCGGGTTGGTACACCTGTACGTACATGCTGTACGTACAGGTGTACACTACGGTTTTTCGTCCTTGATCAACCGTCTGACAGACGCGCGCTCGAACGTCTGCAACCTAGAAAAACCGTCCTGGAGACTCCGATAGTGTCGACCGAAACTTCCCGCTCGCCCTTTTTTGGCACGATGCAGAAAATCCCCGGTGGATTGATGCTGGTGCCGCTGATCCTGGGTTCACTGATCGGCACCTTCGCTCCCGACGCCCTGGCGATCGGCGGCTTCACCACCGCCCTGTTCAAGAACAGCGCCCTGCCCCTGATCGCGCTGCTGATCTTCGCGACCGGCACCCAGGTCAACACGCGCACCGGCGGCCCCATCCTGGCCACCGCCGGCACCATCCTGCTGATGAAGACCCTGGTGCCCGCCACCCTCATCATCATCCTGGGCAGCTACGTCGGCCTGGACGGCGTGCTGGGCGTCTCCATCCTGGCGATGCTGGCCGCCTTCGACAACAGCAACGGCGGCCTGTGGCTGGCCTATACCGGCCAATACGGCGACGCCCGCGACCGCGGCGCCTATGTCGCCAGCGCGGTCAACGACGGCCCCTTCTTCAGCCTGCTGTTCCTGGGCGCCTCGGGCCTGGCCGACATCCCCATGATCGCCCTGGTGGCGGCGCTGGTGCCGTTCCTGCTGGGCGTGGTGGTCGGCAACCTGGACCCCAAGTGGCGCGACGTGCTCAAGCCCGTGCCCAACATCGTCATCCCCTTCTTCGCCTTCGCGCTGGGCACCGGCATCAACCTGGGCGCCGTGGTTTCCGGCGGCATCAGCGGATTGATCCTGGGCCTGATCATCAGCCCCATCACCGGCGGCCTGGTCTACCTGGGCTATCGCCTGATCCTGAAGCGCGGCGGCAAGAGCGGCCTGGGCTTCGCGGCCGGCACCACCGCCGGCAACGCCATCGCCACCCCCGCGGTCGTGGCGGCAGCCGACCCCAACTTCCAGCAGTACGTGTCGACCGCCACCGCGCAGGTCGCCGCCTGCGTGCTGATCAGCTCGATCCTGGCGCCGATGCTGGCCTCGTACTTCCTCAAGCGCGCCGGCGAGCTCAAGTCCGAGGACGCCGATCCCACGGTCGCGCCCGCCCTGCGTGAAGCGCGCGGAGAAGCGCTTTGAATCCCGCCATCGCCATCGTCGCCGATGACCTGACCGGGTCGGGCGACACGGCGGTGCAGTTCGTGCGCGCCGGCTGGAGCACGCACCTGTCCATCGGCGGCGCCGACGAGGCGCTGTCGGGTCCGGGCGCCGCCGGCGTGGAAGTGCTGGCGGTCACGACCAACAGCCGCGCGCTGTCCGCCGCCGACGCGGCCGAGACCGTCTGGCAGAACGTGCGGCGCCTGCGCGCGGCCGGCGTCACGCGCCTGTACAAGAAGGTGGACTCCACCTTGCGCGGCGCCTTCAAGGCCGAGATCGACGCGGCGCGCGAGGCCTGGGGCCCGGACACCATCGCGGTGATCTGCCCGGCCTTCCCGGCCACCGGCCGCACCATCGAACAAGGCGTGCTCTACGTCAACGGCAAGCCGGTCACAGAGACATCGGCGGCCACCGATCCGGTCACGCCCGTGACCGAAAGCCATATCCCCACTCTGCTGGGTTGCGCCCATGTGGCGGCGCAGGAAGGCGAGACGCCGCAAGCGCTGGCGGCCCGCATCCGCCTGGCGGGCAACACCGTGGTGGTCGACGCCGCCACCGAGGCCGACCTGGAGCGCCTGGCGCGCGCCATCGGCCTGCTGGGCGTACATGCCCTGCCCGTGGGAGCGGGCGGCCTGGCCGTGCCGCTGGCCCGGGTCTGGGCCGGCGCCGACCAGACCGCGCCGGTCGTGGTGGTGGTGACCTCGCAGCACAGCGCGGCGCGCACGCAAGCCGCCGCCCTGCAAGCCTCGGGCGCCGACACCTGGACGCCCACGCTGGCCCAACTGGCCGACGATGCGGCATGGCAGGCCTGGAGCCAGCCGCTGCTGCAGGCGCACGCGCAGGCCCCGGCGCAGGCCGGCACGGTGCTGCTGCTGGCGCCCGAAGGCCAGCTGGACGGCCTGGATTCCGAGACCGTCGCCGAGCGCTTGGGCAGCCTGGCCGCGCAATTGATCGCCAGCGCGAACGCCGCCGGCGTGGTCGCCACCGGCGGCGACGGCGCGCGCAGCGTGCTGGTGGCGCTGGGCGCCCGCGGCATTGCGCTGGTGGATGAAGTGATGGGCGGCGTGCCCCTGGGCACGCTGACCGGAGGCACGGCCGCCGGCCTGCCCGTGGTGACCAAGGCCGGCGGCTTTGGCACCGAAGATGTACTGGTTCGCGCGGTGCGCGCGATCCGCGACAGGAGATTCAAGCGATGACACAATCCCAACCGGGCAAGCTGCCCCTGCTGGCCGTAACCCTGGGCGACGTGGCAGGTATCGGGCCGGAAATCACGGCCAAGATGCTGATGGGCCATGACGAACTGCGCCAGAAGGCCCGCCTGCTGGTGGTCGGCGACGTGGACGTGATGACCAACGCCGTGCGCAGCCTGGGCGGCGACCCCGCCATCGTGCGCAAGCTGGAGCGCGCGGCCGACTGCGCCAACACCCCCGGCACCATTGAAGTGCTGCAGGCCGGCCCGTCGCTGGCCCACGTCAAGCTGGGCGAGATCAGCGCGGATGCGGGCGACGGCTCGGTGCGCTTCGTCACCACGGCCTGCGCCCTGGCGCGCGCCGGCGAGGTCGACGGCATCGTCACCGCGCCGCTGAACAAGGCCGCCATGCACGCGGCTGGCCACAAGTGGCCCGGCCACACCGAACTGCTGGCGCACGAATTCGGCGTCAAGACCTTCTCGCTGGTGCTGTCGGCCGGCGACCTTTACATTTTCCACGCCACCACCCATGTATCGCTGCGCCAGGCCATCGAAGACCTGACCCCGGCGCGCATGCGCGCGGTGCTGCGCCTGGCCGGCTCGTTCGCCAAGGCGCTGGGCCGCGGCGACCAGCCGGTGGCGGTGTCGGGCCTGAATCCGCATGCCGGAGAAAACGGCATCTTCGGCACCGAAGACGCCGACATCCTGGCCCCCGCCGTGGCCGAAGCCAATGCCGCGGGCATCCTGGCCGCCGGCCCGATCCCGGCCGACGCGCTGTTCCCGCAAGCCGTGCGCGGCAAGTGGAAATTCGTGATCGCCTGTTACCACGACCAGGGCCACGCGCCCTTCAAGGCGGTCTACGGCGACGACGGCGTAAACATCACGGTAGGCCTGCCTGTCGTGCGCGTGTCGGTGGACCACGGCACCGCCTTCGACATCGCTGGAAAGGGCATCGCCCGCGAGGACAGCCTGATCCTGGCCGCCGAGCGCGCCGCGCATCTGGCGCCGGGCTGGACGCATGTGTGGGAAACTGCGCGGGCACAAACCGGAGGTTGATTCCCATGGCGCCCGCCACGCATGACGCATTGCCCGCACTTGACCGCTCCGGCGATATCCCGCTGCACGCCCAGGTGGCGACCCTGCTGCGCGGATACATCCGCACGAACAAGCTCGCGGCCGGCGCCGTGCTGCCCAGCGAGGCGGCGCTGTGCGAGCGCTTCGGCGTGGCGCGCAGCGTGGTGCGCCAGGCGCTGGCGGCCCTGGCCACCGAAGGCCTGATCCAGCGCGAAACCGGGCGTCCCGCCAGCGTGGCGGCGCCCCAGGAACACCGCCGGCTGGTGCAGCGCTCCACCGGCCTGTACGAGCAATTCGCGCAATCCGGCGTGGCCTTGCAAACCCGCGTGCTGGCTTTCGAGCGCGCCGAACCGCCCGCCGACGTCGCCGCCTTCTTCGGCACCACGCAGTTGCTCATGCTGGAGCGCCTGCGCCATGTGGCCGACGCGCCGCTCGCCTACGTGCGCACCTGGCTGCCCGCCGACGCGGTGCCCGGCCTGCGCGCCGAAGACCTCGCCGACGCCTCCCTGCACGGCGTGCTGACGCGGCGCTTTGGCCTGCGTCCCGGCGCCGGGCGCAACCAGATCCGCGCCGTGGCCGCCGACAAGCCGCTGGCGCAACTGCTGGGCACGCAAGCCGGCACGCCGCTGCTGATGCTGCAAGGCCAGGGCATGGACCAACATGGCCGCCCTCTGGAGTGGTTCACGACCTGGCACCGCGCGGAACAGCTGGTGTTCGACGTGGACGTCAGCATGGGCCATGAAAGCGTGCAGCCCCGGCTGCAGACGCCCGATGCGCCCGCCGAACCCTCGCCCGAGGGACACGACCCGCTGGCGCGCGCCCAGGCCCTGGTGGCCGAACTTTCCGCCGAACTGGCCCGGCTGCGCGGGCAGCCCTGAGGCGCTTGTTCCGCGGCGGCCGGCCTTGCCCCGGCCGCGCCGCGATCTCCGCACCCAGCCGGCGCGGCTAGCCCAACAAGTTGTCCCTGACGTGCAGCAGATGCCGCCGCACGGCCTCCATGGCCCGTTCGGCGTCGCGGTCATGCAGCGCGTCGACGATCTCGCGATGCTCCACCTGATAGGCCTGACGCCGCTCGGGCGTCAGGCTCTTGCGCTTCAATGCGCCCCAGGTCGCTTGCGAGCGCGCCGCCGTCATCAGCGCGAACACTTTTTCGATGAAGAGATTGTGCGTGGCCGTGGCCATCAATTCGTGCAATTTGGCGTCCCAGATCTCGAACGCTTCGAAGCTGTCGGCGGCCTCGGCCTTTGCGCAGGCATCCTGCATGGCGGCGAAATCGGCCGGGCTGCCATGCTGCACCACCAGCGCCGCGATGGCCGGTTCCAGCACCAGCCGCGCCGCCATCAGTTCTGCCGGGCTGGTGGACAGCACTTCGGCGCGCAGCAGCCCTTCGGCCTGCGCCAGCGGCATCTGCGGATTGGCGTAGGTGCCGCTGCCCACGCGTTGCAGGATCAGGCCTTCGTCCTTCAATTCGGCCAGGGTGCGGCGCACCGTCGAGCGGCTGATGCCGAACTGTACGCTCAAGGCACGTTCCGTGGGCAGGCGATGGCCGGCGGGCCAGGCGCCGGATTGCAGATTTTCGATGATGACCGCGCGCAAGGCGGAGGCTTTGTCCATGGACTGTCCCAGAATGTCTAGCGGACAGATGATACCAAAACAGACCAATAAGCCGCCAAAAACCTGGCAATTCTGTTAGGAAAGTTGGTTTATTTGGTATATCCTCTCCCGAAATTGGGCCGGAATATTCGCCCAATTGGTACTTTTTGGTATTAAACAAGGGCGGCCGGACCGCTCAGGGAGCAAGCATGAAGATTGCAGTATTCCGGATCCAGGGCGAGCGCCGCATCGGCGTGGTGTCCGACGACGGCGGCAGCGTGACCGCCCTGGACTTCCCGCGCGAACTCGCGGCCGCCGGCGCGCTGACCGCCGTGGAATGGCTGGCCGAGGGCCGTGCCTTGCCGGGCCAGACCGGCTCGTCCTACCGCTGGGACCAGGTGGAGCATGAAGCGCCCTTGCCGGCGCAGCGGCGCAACCTGTTCTGCGTCGGACGCAACTACCACGCCCACGCCAAGGAACTGCGTGACTCCGTCTTCAAGGACAACGACGCCAATCCCGAATCCTGGCCCATCGTGTTCACCAAGGTGCCGCAGACCGTGGTCGGCCCCTGGGCCGACGTGCAACTGCCCGTGGGCGTCTCGGACAAGATCGACTACGAAGCCGAGCTGGCGGTGGTGATCGGCAAGGGCGGCCGCAACATTTCCCGCGCCGAGGCCATGAGCCACGTGATCGGCTACACGGTGGTCAACGACGTCACCGCGCGCGACGTGCAGATGCGCCATCAGCAATGGGATCTGGGCAAGTCCTTCGACACCTTCTGCCCCATGGGCCCCTGGCTGGTGACGGCCGACGAACTGGACGGCCGGCAGACCCGCGTGCGCTGCTGGGTCAACGGCGAACTGCGCCAGGACGGCAACACCGAAGACCTGATCTTCGACATCCCCACACTGATCGAAACCTGCTCGCGCGGCATCACCCTGTATCCGGGCGACGTCATCGCCACGGGCACGCCGGCCGGCGTCGGCCAGGGCCTGAACCCGCCGCGGTTCCTCAAGCACGGCGACGTGGTGCGGGTGGAAATCGACGGCATCGGACATATCGAAAACCGCTTCGTCTGAGTACAAGCCCCGGAATGAACACGGGGCGGCTCGGCAGCAAGAAGCACAAGGAGTGAGACATGATTCTGCGTTGCACCCGGGCGGCAGCGGCCGCCTTGCTGTGGCTGGGAGCCGCGAACGCGCTGGCTGCCGGCTACCCTGAACGCCCCGTGACCATGGTGGTGCCCTTCCCGCCCGGTGGCGTCGCCGACACCATCGCGCGGCCGCTGGCCCAGGCCATGGGCGACAAGCTGGGCCAGACCGTGGTCATCGAGAACAAGGGCGGTGCGGGCGGCGCCATCGGCATCGGCCAGGCCGGCCGCGCCAAGCCCGACGGCTACACGCTGTTGATGAGCCTGTCGTCGATTTCCATACTGCCCGCGGCCGACCGCCTGCTGGAACGCAAGCCGGCCTATCAGCTGGACCAGTTCGTGCCCATCGCCCGCATCACCGCCGATCCCACGGTGCTGGTGGTGCGCGCGGACGCACCGTACAAGACGCTGCAGGAATTCGTCGACGCGGCGAAGAAGCAGTCGGGCAAGTTCAGCTATGGCTCTTCCGGCATCTACGGCACCATGCACGTGCCGATGGAAATGCTGCAGAACGCGGCCGGCATCAAGATGATGCACGTGCCCTTCACCGGCGCTGGCCCCGCGGTGCAGGCGCTGGTGGGCGGCCAGGTCGATGCCCTGGCCACCGGCCCGTCCAGCGTCATGCAGCTGATCCAGGCGGGGCGCGTCAAGGCGCTGGCGCATTGGGGCGACGGCAAGCTCGACAGCCTGCCGGACGTGCCGTCCTTCAGGTCGCAGGGCTATGACATCAGCTTCGTGCAATGGTCGGGCGTGTTCGCCCTGGCCGGCACGCCGCCGGCCGTCATCGAAAAGCTGCGCCAGACGGTCAAGGAGATCGCCAACAACCCCGAGGTCCAGGCCCGTATCGCTGGCACCGGCAGTCCCGTGCAATACCTGGACGCGCCGGCATTCGACGAGTACTGGAAGAAGGACTCGGCCTCGCTGGAGGTCGCGGTCAACCGGATCGGCAAGGTCGAATAGCGTAACGGGACGCCCTGGATCCCGGAGCGTCCCGCCGGTTCATGAACGCAGGCTGGCGGGCGCAAGCTGTCGCGCCAGCGCCTTGCGGTCGACCTTGCCCACCGCGTTCTCAGGCAGGCGCTCGATCCACAGCACTTCGCGCGGCACGTAGATGCGGCCCAGCCGCGCCAGCACCTCGGCCTGTATGCCCGGCGCATCGGGCGCGGCTTCGCCCGCGCGCTGCACGAAGATCACGGGCACTTCGCCCAGGTCCTCGTCGGGCGCGCCCACCACGCAGCAGGCGGCCACGCCCGGCAGGCCCGTCACCACGCCCTCGATCAGCGCCGGCGAGATGTTCTCGCCGCCGCGGATGATCACGTCCTTGATGCGGCCGGTGATGCTCAGATAGCCCTGCTCGTCGAAACGCCCCAGGTCGCCCGTGCGCAGCTGTTGCGGCGCGCCGGCGTCGGCGCTGTCCACGCCCACATAGCCCAGCATCAGGCTGTCGCCCGCGATGCAGATCTCGCCTTCGCCACCCGGCGCGGCCTCGCTGCCGTCCGGCAGGCGCAAGGTCACTCTCTGGCCGGCCAGCACCGTTCCCACCGACCCCACGCGGCGCGCGGCGGGCGGGTTCATGGTCGAGGTGCAGGTGGCTTCCGACAGGCCGTAGGAGACCACCAGCGGGCAACCCAGAAAGGCTTCAATGCGCCGGTGCAGCGCTTCGGTGATGGGCGCCGAACCGCAGCGCGCAAAGCGCAACGCGGCCAGGCTTGCGGGGTCGAACTCCAGTTCCAGCATGCGCGCGTACATGGTGGGCACGCCGGTGATGAGGGTGGGCCGGAACGCGCGCAGCAAGCCCGGCATGTCTTCGGCCCGGAAGCGCCCAGCCAGCGCCACGCAGGCGCCCGCCAGCAGCGGCGCGAAGATCTGGTTGTTGAGCGCGTTGGTGTGATGCAGCGGCATCACGTGCAAGAGCCGGTCTTCCGGCGTCAAGCCGGTGTGCGCCAGCACCCCGCGCGCATTGTTCGCCAGCCCGCGGTGGCTCAACAGCACGCCTTTGGGATTGCCGGTGCTACCGGATGTGAACAGCAACAGGCCCGCATCACCGGACGCGGCCTCGCCGCTGCCCGTCCAGTCCAGCGGGCCTTGCGCCACGGCGGCGGCGTCCAGCAGGCGTTGCGGCGCCAGGCCGCTGGCCCGGGCCGTGGCCGCGTTGGCCGCGTCGTGCAGCATCCAGCCCAGGCCCACCGCCGCCACGCGCCTGGCGGTCTCGGCCTCCGACAGGCGCGGCTCCAAGGGACACGGGCAGGCGCCCGCCGCCATCACGCCCAGGATCGCCAGCACCTGCGCCTGCGACCGCTCCATCGCGATCGCCACCAGGCTGCCGCGCGCCACGCCGGCGGCGCGCAATCCGCCCGCGATGCGCCCGACCTCGCGCTGCAGGCCGGCATAGGTCAAGGCGCCGTCCGCGGTCACGATGGCGGGCCGCCCGGCCCATTGCGGCTGGCTCCACAGGCGCGCGAACGCGGCCACCAGCGTGGCATCGGCGATCGTCATGGCGGCCTCCTAGCGCAGCGCGACGGCGGCGTCGCGTTCGAACTGGCCGTCGGAGTCCAGCTCGCGCAAGGCGCGCACCTCGGCCGCGGTAGGCAGCGCGGAGGGCTCGGCGCCCGTGGCGTCGAATTCGAAGCCGGTGCGCTCGCGCACCTCGGACAGGCTGGCTTCCGGATGCCAGGACTGCAAGGCCAGCCGGCCGTCGCGCTTGATGAACACGGCGATCGGCGTGACCACGCCGTGGAATCCGCCCCAGGAGGTCATGAAATCCAGCTTGGACACGAAGGTGCGCCGCGAGTGTTCGGTACGCCAGGTGCAAGCGCGCCGGGCCGTGGGCAGCATCACCGCGCCGCCCCCGCCGCCCGGCAGGCGCACCTTGGGTTCATGCCAGTCGCCGATGCAGGAGTTGTTGGCGCAGCCCGCGCCGTCGATCTGCGCCGCGCCCAGGAAGGTCAGGTCCATGCGGCCACGCGTGCACAGGTCGTAGAAGTCTTCGTTGGAGAAGATCGACGCGGTGTGCTCGGCCAGCACCGGATCGGAACTGGAGATCGGCACATGCGAGGGCCGCGGATTCACGCCGCCGGCCACGTTGATGTACACGAAGTCCCAATCGTAGGCGCGCTTGGCCAGCAGGCATGCCAGCATGGGCATGGTGGAATTCACGCCGCTGAAGGTGATCTCGTCCGGCCGGATGAAACGCGCCAGATTGGTGACGATGTAGGAAAAACCCGACCATTGCTCAGCCATGCTGCACCTCCCGCGCTTCGGGCGCCGCAGCCATGTGCGCCTGCAGATCGCTGTGTTTGTCCATGTATGCCTCCACCGCCGGATAGTCGATGGCGTAGTCCGGCCAGCAGGATCCCGGCCATGCGCCCTGCGGCGCCACGGCATAGGCCTGCACCATGAAGAACGGCACCAGCGTGGATTCCGGGCTGGCTTCGAACACCGCGCTGTCGACCACCTTCTCGGCCACCACCAGCACGCTGCCCGCGGCGCGCGACATGATGCGGTCCCAATGCGCGGTGCCATGCACTCGCACATTGCCCAGCGCGTCCACCTCCGAAGCATGGATCACGGCGAAGTCCGGCCGGATCGCCGGCACCACCCAGGTCTTCTGCCCGCTGCCGTAGGGATCGTCCAGGCACTTCCAGCCATTGAGTTCGGGCAGGCCGCTGCCGTGCAAGCCGCCGCAAGGCTGGAACGGCACGCCGAAGGCCGCCGCGCGCAGGCCGGCCGTAAGGCTGGCGCAGGCGTGTTCTTCCAGTTCGATCTCGCGCCGCTCCACCGCCTTGCGGTACCAGGGCGCCAGGCCGAAGTTCCCTTCCATGGCGACAATGCCCGCGCGCACGCGGCGCAGCGCGCCCGCGCGGCACAGGATGTCCACGTCGTAGCCCGGCGACTGCTTGACCAGTTCCAGGTCGCGCCGTCCCTGGCGGATCAGCTCGCGCACGAAGGCGAACGGCCCTCGGTGCAGGAAGCTGCCGCCCAATGCGATCGATGCGCCGTTGGGCACCAGCGCCGCCAGTTCGGCCAGCGTGCACTGCTTGTTCTTCTGATTGAAACCCGATGCCATGATGTCTCCTTCCCTGCCTGTTCTTGTTGCGGTCAGCGCGCCTGCAGATACGCGGCCACCCGATCCTTCAGGCCCGGCTCGGCGGCCGAGCGCACCAGGCGGGCAAGATCAATGTCTGGCGTTTCCGTCGACAGCGCCGCGTACAGCTGGACGCGGCTGGCGCCCGTCAGCGCGGACGCGGCGTTCTGCGCCTCGCGCTCGATGTCCGGCCAGTCCCCCGCGACAGCGAGGCGGCTGGCGAAGCCGTCGCGCAAGGCCTCTTCCGCATTGAACGTGGCCGCCTGCTCCAGCACCGCGCGCGCCCGCTCCGCGCCCACCAGCGCGGCGTAACGGCGCGTGCCCAGCACCAGGCCGAACTTCAACCCGGGCATGCGGAACGTGGCGTCCGGCGCGCTGATGCGCCACTTGCAGGCGCCGAACAGGTCCACGCCCGCGCCGAAGTTGCGGCCGTGCGCCAGCCCCAGCGTCAGGCACGGCGACGCCGCCAGCCGCTGCAGCAGCGTCTCGATACGCACGAAGCGCAGCAGCAGATCGCCTTCGCTCTGTTCTTGCCAATCGCCGAAGTCGAAGCCCGCGCTGAAGTTCTTGCCCTCGCCCTTCAGGACGATAAGCTTGGCGCCCCCGGTCTCGGCCTGGTCCAGCGCGGCGATCAGCGCTTCCACCAGTGCGGCCGACAGGGCATTCATCTTGTCGGGCCGCGCCAGCGTCAGCACGTGCGCCGCGCCTTGCTTGTCGATGCGCAGGACCTCGCTCATGCCGCCGTCTCCTGCTTGCCGGCGCGCAGCGCGCCCAGCACTTCATCGTTGTGTTCGCCCAGGGCCGGCGGGCGGCGGCGCAGGGCCGTGGTCTGGCCGTCGAAGCGCACCGGCAGGCCGAAGGTGCGCGTGCGCACGCCGTTGGGCAGATCCACGGGCTGCACCCAGCCCATGTGCTCCACCTGCGGGTCGGCCAGCACCTCGGAATAGGTGTTGATGGGCGCGCAAGGCACGCCCGCCGCGCGGAAGCGCGCCAGCCAGGTCGGCGCGTCCTCGGCCTCGAAGATCGCTTCCAGGATCTCGCGCAGCGCCGTCTGGTTGTGCGCGCGGGCGCTGGTGTCGGTAAAGCGCGGATCGGCCAGCAGGTCCTCGCGGCCTACCGTTGCGCAGACGCCCTTCCACAAGGCCTGATTGCCCGCCGCCATGCCGAAGTAGCCACCCTTGCAGCGGAAAGCCTGGTACGGCGCGTTGCGCGGATGGGCCGAGCCCAGCTTGACCGGATCGCGGCCGCTGCCGAAGAACTCCGAAGTCTGCAGGGCCGCGATGCCCAAGGTGGCGCCCAGCATGGGCACGTCGATATGCGTGCCCTGCCCGCTGGCCTGGGCCGCGCGCAAGGCCGACGCGATGGCGAAGGCGCCGTACAGGCCGGCCGAAAAGTCCGCCACGGGCACGCCGCACTTCACCGGTTCGCCGCCGGCTTCGCCGGTCACGCTCATGATGCCGCTCATGGCCTGGATGGTCAGATCGAAGCCGCCTTCCTGCGAACGGGGCCCCGACTGGCCGTAGGCCGAGATCGAGCAATAGACCAGTCTGGGATTGGCCTCGCGCAGCTGCGCATAGCCCAGGCCCAGGCGGTCCATCACGCCCGGCCGGTTGTTCTCGATCAACACGTCGGCGGACAGCGCCAACTCGCGCGCCAGGGCGAGATCGGCGGGGTCCTTCAGGTTCAGCGTCACCGAACGCTTGTTGCGGTTGAGCGATGCGAAGTTCTCGCTGTAGCCGTCGGAAATGGGCGGCCAGCTGCGCAGCGTGTCGCCGCCGTCGGGGTTCTCGATCTTGATCACGTCGGCGCCCATGTCCGCCAACAACATGCCGCAAAAAGGCCCCGCCGCGACATTGCAAATCTCCAGCACCGTGATGCCGGCCAGCGCCGAACTGGGTGTCATGTCTGACCTCTCGTTATGAAAATTCAATATTTGGGACAAATAAAACATTATAAGAGCAGGCCTTCAAGACTGGCATCATCCAGCGCATATCTGGCGAAGGACGGTGAATTTTGCCGTTAATCCTAGTGAATTCCCTAGGTGGCGTGCTTAATTGTTGACCAGCATAGCACCGTGTGGAATTCTAAGTAAACCATTTGTTGATACATGAGTCCTATATTTTAGGATTTAAATAAAGGGCCGCACGACATTGCATGTGACGGCCCGCACCGACACCAAGGAGACTTCCATGAAGAAAATGTGGCGCATCGCCCTGACAGGCATGGTGCTGGCTTTGGCAGGCGGCGCAGCCGCGGCCGACAACTGGCCGACGAAGCCCGTGCGCATGGTGGTCCCCTTCCCGCCCGGCGGCGCGACCGACGCCGCCGCGCGCATCTATGCGCAGCACCTGGGCGACTATCTGGGGCAGAGCGTGGTGGTGGAAAACAAGGCGGGCGCGGGCGGCGAGATCGGCGCGGAGTACGTGGCCAAGTCGGCCGCCGACGGCTACACCCTGCTGATGGGCGCCGTGGGCAGCCACTCCATCCACGCGGCCATGCCGGACAAGCCCGGTTATGACTTCGGCACCGCCTTCGTCGGCGTGTCGATGGCCACCAGCATGCCCATGGCCGTGGCGGTGAACAGCAGCAAGATCCCCGCGAAGAATGTGCAGGAGCTGATCGCCCTGGCCAAGAGCAAGCCCGGCACCATCACCTTCGGTTCGGCCGGCCCCGGCACGTCCCAGCACATGGCGGGCGAACTTTTCCAGGTCGTGACCGGCACCCGGCTCATGCACGTGCCGTACCGCGGCAGCGGCCCCGCCATCACCGACCTGCTGGGCGGGCAGATCGACATGGTGATCGAAACGCTGCCGGCGCTGCTGCCGCAGGTCGCGACCGGCAAGATCCGCCTGCTCGGCGTCACCACCGCCACGCGCGCCACCGCGCTACCGGACCTGCCCACGCTCACGGAGCAGGGCGTAAAGGACTACGCGGTCGCGACCACCTACGCGCTGCTGGCTCCCGCGGGCACGCCGCCAGCGGTGGTGGACAAGCTTTCGGCCGGCATGCAGAAGGCGGCGGCCATGGCTTCCGTGCAGCAGGCCGCGCAGAAGCTGGGCGCCGACGCCGTGGCCACCACGCCCGCCGACACCAGCCGCGTGCTCAAGCAGGAAGTCGCCCGCTGGGCCGATGTGGTGCGCTTGTCGGCGGCCAAATAATGACGCCCGGCATGACACCAACCCCGCCCGCGGCAGACCTGGCCATCATCGGCGGCGGCTCGGTGGCCGTCAGCTTCCTCTATCAATTCCTGCTCTCGCTGGAACCGGCCGTTGGGCGGGCGCCGACGATCGCGCTGTTCGAGCCGCAGGCCGAACCGGGCGCGGGCGAGGCCTACCAGGAAGATCTGCCCAGCAACCTGCTCAACATTCCCGCCGGAAACATGTCGGCGCGGGCCGACCACAGGATGGATTTCGTGGACTGGCTGCGCGCCCAGGATCCCACCTGGCTGCGCGCGCAGGGCGCGGACTCGATAGCGCCGGCGGACTTCCTGCCGCGTCCGCTGTTCGGCGCCTACATGCGCGCAGTCTATGGACGGGCTTGCGAGTTCGCCCGTGCGCGGGGCATCACGCTCACGCACGTGCGCAGCCGGGTCCGCCGCGTGGCGCCGCTGCCTGGCGGCGGCGTGCGGGTCGAAGCGGAACCGGGTTCGCCCTGCCTGGCGCGTTACGCCGTGCTGTGCAACGGCAATCTGCCCTCGCAGGCGTTTCCGGAATTGCGCGATGCGCCCGGCTACTTCAACAGTCCCTACCCGGTCCAGGCGCTGACCCGCGGCATCGCCGCCGATGCCCCGGTCTGCATCATCGGCACCAGCCTGAGCGCCGTGGACGCCATCGCTGCCTTGCGGCAAGCGGCCCATCGCGGCCCCATCCTGTGCGTATCGCGCAATGGCCGCCTGCCTTCCGTGCGCAGCCCCGACAACCGCGCGCCAGACACGCTGCGGCAGCTCAGCCCGGAGGGCGTACCGCGCCTTGCCGCCAGGCATGGCGGCGCACTGTCACTCGACATCATCGCCACGGCGCTGCGGGAAGAAGTGCTGGCGCTGGGTGGCAGCCTGGAAGCTGCGGACATATTCGGCATGGAGGGCGAGGCCCGCGCCGCGCTGGACGAAGAGATACGGCGGTCCGGGCAGGCCGCGCGCCCATGGCAGACGGTAGCGGCCGCGACCAATGCGGCCGTCGACCTCATCTGGCACCTCCTGCCGCAGGCCGAGCGGGGCCGCTTCCAGTCGCAATGGCGTTCGCTGTGGATGGCGCGGCGCGCCACCTTTCCGATGCGCAACGCGCTGAAGCTGCAAGCCTTGTTCCAGAACGGCCAGCTGCAGGTCGGCGGCGGTTATCTGGACAGCCGCCACGACAGCGCCAGCGGCCTGTTCCACACGCGCTTGCGCGACGCGGCGGGCGTCGTCTGCACGCACGCCAGCCGCTATCTGATCAATGCCACCAGCTTCTCGGTGGACACGCCGCGCACGCGGGATCCGCTGGTGTCCGCGCTATTGCGCGAGGGCCACGCGCAGCCCGATCCCCACGGCGGCCTGGCGCTGGACTATGCCACGGGATGCCTCAAGAACGCCGCAGGCGGGATCGAGCCGGATATCTCGGTGCTGGGCAGCCTGGCGGGGGGCACGTACTTCTGGACCACGTCCATGGACGTCAATGCGCGTCTGGCGCGTGCCCAAGCGCAGCGCCTCGGCGCGGCGCTGGCGCGGCCCGCTACTGGTCCAGATAGCCCCGGCGATAGCCCATCCCTTGCGAGATGGACTGGGCACAGGCAGCCACGTCCGGCGCCAGCTGCTTCATCCTAGCGGCGCTCAGGCGGTCCAGCGGACCGGAGATCCCTATCGCGGCCACGGGCTGGTCCAGGCTGTTGAACAAGGTCACGGCCAGCCCGCCCACGCCTTCGCGCCATTCGCCCCGGTTGACCGCGTAGCCGGTGCGGGCGATCTTGCGCAGTTCGTCCTTCAAGAGCGGCATCGACACGATGGTCGAGGGCGTGTGGCGCACGAGCTTGTCGGCATAGCGCTCGACGTAGCCTTCCGCCTGGTAGGCCAGCAGCGCCTTGCCGGTCGCGACGGCATAGGCCGGCGCGCGTCCGCCCACCATCGAGTAGGCGCGTATCGGCTGGGGGCTGTCGATCTTGTCCACATAGACCACGTCGAAACCGTCGAGCACGGACAGGTGCACGGTTTCGCCGGTCTGGTCGGCCAGCGTGCGCATGTGCGGCGCGGCCAGCTTGCGCACGTCGAGCTGGGCCAGCTGGCGCGCCGCCAGCTCGAACAGCCGCACCGCGCCGCGATAGCCGCCGCCGTCATCGTCCTTGATCACGTAGCCTGCATGTATCAGCGTCTGCAAGGTGCGGTGCGTATTGCTGCGGGTCAGCCCGACCCGAGCGGCCAGCGCATCGATGGTGCGCGGCGGATTGTCCACGTCGGTCACCGCCTCCAACACCATCAGACCTTTGAGCAGCGTCTTGTCCATTGTTTATTTTCCTAATATTTAGGACAAGAAAATAGCATGGGACGCCGCGCGCGAACAGGCCCTAGCGTGCGCCCCCGGCAATGGCGGCGCGCACGGCTTCCGAACGGTCCCACAGGTTCGGCAGGCTGGCCGATGAATACCCGGACACGAAAGGCTTGGCCTGCCCGGTCGCCGGATCGTACACATGGCGCGACACGGCGCCGATGTTGCCGCCGTAGAGATGCACGCTGATGGATACGCGATCCGCATGGGCGTTGGAGACGCGGTGGATATCGCCTTCGGCGGGCGACAGCCGCTCCACGTCGCCTGGCTGCAAAGTGGTCGCGGCGCCCGCGGGCGCGACGCGGCCGTCTTCGCCGCGGACATAACGCTGGTTGACTTCGGCCCCGCGCAGCATGCCGACGTAGCCCCAGACCTCGTGATCATGCACCGGCGTGAACTGGCCTGGCCCCCATACGAAACTCACCAGCGAAAACCGCTCCAGCGGATCGCAATGCAGCAGGTACTGCTGGTAGTACTGCGGATGGGGCGCGGTACAGGCCTCGGGCAGCCAGTCGTCATGGCGCACCAGATCGGCGAACGCGGCCTGCAGTTCCGGCGTCTGCGCCAGTCCGGACGGCGTGGCCATGCCGGTCGCGGTGGCGATGAAGCGGCGCAGCCTGTCCAGGCCGCCTTGGGATTCGGGCATTGCGTCTCTCCGTGAATTCTGGAAATCCCAGATTGAAAAACCAGTATCCACGATTCAGGAAATATCCGCAGCCTTGCCCCTGCCGCCGCCCAGGTAATCGCGTCAAACTTTTCTTGGCAGGCGCAGGCTGCCCGCCGGCGCAGGCTTCGGCCTCACCACTTGCAGCCCCGATCCGTAACGGTATCGGCCAGCAGAAACGGCAAGGCCAGCAAGCCCATGTCCGCATGGGCGTTCTTGCACGGCGGCCGCGCGCTCTTGGCGATGCCGCGCGCAATCTCCGATTGTTCGACCGGCGCCTTGGGGCCGAGCCGCACGACCGGCGTGCCTCGGGCTTGCCGCATGCCCGTCGCTTGCGCATCTTCGGGGCGCCAACCGAAATCGCGGGCGGGAGCCGGAACGCCCGACGATGGCGCGGGCGTCCTGTCCTGCGCAGTGGATGGCGCGGGCGCCCTGTGCGCGCCGGATCGTTGCCGCGGCGTCACGGCCGGCGCCGGCGGCGTGTCGGCGCGGCCGGGCTGAGCAGGCCCGGATCCGGACGCGGGCAGGTCCTCCAGCTTTTGTTCTGGCAGTGCGGGCGGCGCCTTGGCGGCCAACAGATCCACGAAGAACGGCGCTTCCGGCGCGTGCGCGGCGCGCATGCCCGCAGGCTCGATCCGTTCACGCCACCACAGTCCCGCCACCATCGCATGCAGCGCGCACGACGTCAGCACGGCCCACCAGGCCGCCCTCCTCGCGCGCGGCCGCGCATCCACGATTCCTGTCGCGACCAGAGACATCGGCAACACTCGGACAGTACGCCCCAGACACCGGGCAACGCGGCGATGATAGCCCTGGGCGCAGTGAAGATTTGTGAAGATGTTGAGGGCTGATGTAGCGCACAATCATCGACTCGAGCCTGGCGAGGGGAAACCCCAAATCCCGCCATCCGCCCCGCGGGATACAGTGGCGGCATAGGCTTGGCCGTGGAGATTATCATTCCGTTTTCCTGGAGACTTCCCGACGTGTTTGTGCGCTCGCCGGACGGTGTCTTGCACCGTGTGGTCCGCCACGCCACGACCGCGGAAACCATCGCCCAACTCGAGAGCATGCCCAGCAACTATCACCTGGACTGCGAATGCATGCTCGACAACGGCGAAACCCTGCACTGGATCGGCGACAACCAATATCGCCAATTGAACGGCGGCACCATTTTCACCGCCGAAACCGCCACCACCACCCCGCGCGGCGATTCCCGCAAAAGCCCTGCCGCCAAGAGCAGCCTGCGCGATCCCCGCAGAAAATCCGTCCCGCGCAAAACACCCGGGCAGGGGCAGAGTCATTTACCATTAGCTGTCGTCAATCTAAAAACCGGCAACGACTGGAGCCTGATACGCGCCTGGCGCGAGCACCTCAATATCAGCACCGCTGATATGGCTGCGCGCCTGGGCGTGGACCACTCCATCTATATCGAACTGGAAAGGCCGCGCCCGCGGCCCAGGCAGGTTATCCTGGACCGCGTATCCGAAGCCCTGGGCGTCACTCCCGACCAGCTCGACGATTCATTGTTTGGAGGGCACGTTCACTGACGCCTGCCACGGGAACATCAATCTTCCCGTCCTGGCGCACTGAAATGCCCGAACGACTTTGGCGCCGTATATCCAATGGCCCGCGCATGGAGGTATCGCATATGCTCGGCACCGCAAGACGATTGACCGACGTCCTCGCCACCGCGCCGGACGGCACGCTCTACCGCATTGAACGATTCGTCTCGGACCCTGACGCGTATTCCGCGCTGGGCACCTCGCGCTTCGATCCCAAGACGCATTGCATATGCCGCACCAGCACGGGCGAAAAAGTCTCGTGGCTGGGCGGACAGACCTACCGGCTGATAAAGAGCGGCACCTCCCTCACGGCGGTGGACCGACGACGCCACTAGGCGCATGGGGCCGCCGCCGCGCATGCGGTGAGCGCCCCTCCCCAATTCTCCAACGCCGCAGCCCCGCGCACCACCGCGCGGGGCGCTCGCGCTTGCGCCAGATCAAGGAATTCCTTGGGCTCCCGGCAGTACGCTGGATGCATACATCGATAGATCGGCGCCGCAGCCGCGGCGCCCTCAGTCAGCAGGCATCCGGCATGGCCAAGAAGTTTCCCTTGCACCCCAAGCACCCCGAACGCATCTGCTGGGGCTGCGACCGCTATTGCCCTACCGATTCGATGGCCTGCGGCAACGGCTCCGGCCGCACCATGCATCCCGCGGAGACGCTGGGAGACGATTGGTACACGGTCGGAGACTGGGGTTTCGACGAAGAGGATGACAAGGCCCGGGGCCAAACCCAAATCGCGCAGCCGCCCCCGACGCACTGACGCGCGGCTCGCTGGCGCAATCTGCGCACGCAAAACAAAAAGGCCTTCGATACAAGATCAAAGGCCTTTCCATTTTCTTTCCATGTAGTCCAAGCAAGAAGCTTGGTGCGCCCGGCAGGATTCGAACCTACGACCCCCTGGTTCGTAGCCAGGTACTCTATCCAGCTGAGCTACGGGCGCTCCGAAAGAGGCGTGTTTATACCATGAAAAATAAAGGGCGCGCAAATTGGGCGGACCCAAGCCCGCGTCCGAGCCGCTCCCAAACCGCGATCCCGCGACTCGGGGCCAGCCTCGTCGGCGCAATTCCTTCCACAAAACGCGCGCAAAGGAAATAGTTCAGAAAACCTGGTTCACCCGACTGCGTTGCGAAATTTCAAGCTTGGAAAAATAATTGGTTTCCTGTGCATATAGGTCAAAACATGCGCCCACGAGCGGAAAGCAGCTTTTGCACGGGACCTCTCGCCGACGCCTGCAGTCGGGGCTCTTCTGCCCCATATCTGTCAGAAGGAACTTGCATGAACATCAAGAATTCCTCGGGCGCGCTTGTTCTGGGCCTCGCCGCCGCCATCCTGGCTAGCGGCTGCTCCACCGCTCCGAAGACGACGGAATCGGGGTTCTTGCCGGATTACTCGCTACTGCACCAAGCCCCCGCGCCCGACGGCGGAACCCGCCTGGTTTACCTGAACCCCAACTTCAACGCCTCGCGCTACAGCGCGGTCTGGCTCGATCCCGTCGTGTATTACCCGGAACCCCAGCCTTCCGCCGACGTCTCCATGGAAACCCTCACGGAAATCCGCAATGCGGTCAACGAAACGCTGCGGCGCAAGATCGGCGATCAGGTGAGGCTGGTCGATCGCGCCGGACCTGGCGTCGCCCATATACGCATCGCCATCACCGCGGTGGGAACCTCGGAGCAGGCGCTGCGGGCCTACCAGTACATCCCTGTCGCTTTGGTCATGACCGAAGCCCGGGCCGCCATGGAAGGAGGCATGGCGCGCAACGCGAGCGTGGCCATCGAGTCGCGGGTCACGGACAGCATGTCGGACGAATTGCTGTATGCGTCGGTGCGGGGCGGCACGGGCGAGAAGGTCGCCAACGCCACCCAGGGCGCAGGCGGCGTCCGTCTGTCCAAGCTGCAACCGCTGATCGATGAATGGAGCACGGGCGCGGCCCGCGAAATCGGGAAGTACGTCCGGCAACGGTAGAGCAAGGCATCTCGCGGCACGGCCTGTTCCTGTGCCGCGGCACTTCGTGATTTTCAACCCATGATTCCGTTGGAGCGATTCTATGAAGCTAACACGCCGCACACTGAACGCAGGTGGTCTTGCTCTGCTCGCGACCAGCGCCCTGGGCGCGGCCGCCCGGGCCGCCGATGGCCTGATCGCAGATCTGCCCGAAGGCAATGAGCAATTCGGACTGGCCACCGATGCCTACATCTACGCCTATCCCCTGGTGACGATGGAAATGACCAGAAGAGTCATCACCAACGTCGCGGAACCCAAGGGCACGCGGGCGCCGATGGGGCAGCTCATCAAGCTGCGCCAATACCCGGATGCCAAGTTCCGGGACGTGACCGCGCCGAACGCCGATACCCTCTACACCACGTCCTTCTTCGACGTCGGCGACGAACCCTGGGTCGTCAGCCTGCCGGACATGAACGGGCGCTATGCGCTGTTTCCGATGCTGGATGGCTGGACCACGGTGTTCGACGTGCCCGGCAAGCGCACCACGGGCACGGGCGCGCAAACCTTCGTGGTCAGCGGCCCCGGATGGGAGGGCTCGATTCCGCAAGGCATGGCGCAGTACAAATCCCCCACCAGCATCGTCTGGCTGCTGGGCCGCATCTACTGCACCGGCACGCCGGAAGACTATGCGCAAGTCCACAAGCTGCAGGACGAAGTGAAACTCTGTCCCTTGAGCGCATGGGGCAAGGACTGGACTCCGCCCGCGGGCAAGGTCGACCCTGCAATAGACATGAAAACCTCGGTGCGCGAACAGGTCAACAGCATGGACGCGGTCGAGTACTTCACCTTGTTTTCCCAGTTGCTCAAACGCAACCCGCCCAGCGCCGCCGACGCGCCCATCGTCGCGAAGATGGCCACGATAGGCATCGTTCCCGGAAAGGACTTTGACAAGAGCCTGCTCGACCCGGCCATTGCCAAGCGCGTTCCGCAGGTGGGGTTCGGACGCATCATGACGCACTTCAAGTCCAGCGGCGGCGACATCCAGGACGTCGATGGCTGGGGCTTCACCACCAAGACGGGCATATACGGCACCAACTATGTTCAGCGCGCCTTGATCACCGCGATCGGCCTGGGCGCCAACCGCCCGCAAGACGCCATCTATCCCACTTCCCTGAAGTCAGATACCGGCGCCATCCGGCGCATCTACAACGGCTCGGAGAAGTACGTGCTGACCTTCAAGAAGGGGCTTACGCCGCCCGTCTCCGGCTTCTGGTCGCTGACGATGTACGACGCGAACTACTTCTTCGTCGACAACCCGCTGAACCGCTACTCGATCAGCGCGCGCCAGCCCCTGAAGACGAAGCCCGACGGCTCGATCGACCTGCTCATACAGCATGAATCGCCCGGGCCCGACATGGCGTCGAACTGGCTGCCGGCGCCCAAGGGCGCATTCATCCTGATGATGCGTCTTTACTGGCCCAACGAAAGCAACCCGTCGATCATCGACGGCTCCTGGACCATACCTCCCGTGCGGCGGGTCACCTGACGCCGCAACCACCTTGGACAGCTTTTGCGCTCACGGCAGGCGTGATGGACACGCGTCATCACGCCTGCCGTTTCGGGAGGATTTACGATGAAAAACAAAATCACGGCCTGCCTGGCTTGCGGGTTGCTGCAAGCCGGGGCCGCGCTGGGCGCCGAAGCGGACCCGGCGCCCAGCGCGGGTTCCCTGCCTGCGGACGAATGGCGGTTTGCAGTCACGCCCTATTTCTGGGCTGCCGGGCTGTCCGGCAAGATATCCCAATCGCGTTCGCCCGTCATCGATATCCACGCGGGCTTCGACAAACTGTTCGACAACCTCGAATTCGGCGCCATGCTGATAGGCGATGCGCGCAAAGGACGCTACAGCGTATTCGGCGACCTGATCTACACCAAGATCGGCACGCAGGGAGATACGCCGCGCGGCATCCTGGCCACCAGCGCGGATGTAAAGGCTTCGACCTTCGCGGGACTGCTTGGGGTCGGCTATTCCGTGCTGGAGAATTCGCCGCACCAGTTGGACGTCGTCGCAGGCCTGCGTGTCTGGTCGGTCGACACCGACATCACGCTCAAGGGTGCGCATCTCAACGGCGGAACGCGCAGCGACGGCGCCACCTGGGTCGACGGCCTGGTGGGCGTGCGCGGAAACTATGTACTGAGCTCGAAGTACTACATCACAGGCTGGGGCCTGATCGGCGCGGGCGGCGCGGAGGCGGATTGGGATGTGGGCCTGGGCATCGGCTACAACATCAGCAAGAACGTCTCGGCGGCGATAGGCTATCGTGCGGTGGGCGTGGACTACAGCAGCGGCGGCTTCAAGTTCGATGCCGTGCTGCAAGGGCCGATGGCCGGCTTGACGATCCGCTTCTAGAAGCGCGGCGCAAAACAAAAAGGCCTTCGATACTAGATCAAAGGCCTTTCCATTTTCTTTGCTGTATTGACCAAGTGAACTTGGTGCGCCCGGCAGGATTCGAACCTACGACCCCCTGGTTCGTAGCCAGGTACTCTATCCAGCTGAGCTACGGGCGCTCCGGCAAAGAGGCAAAATTATATCAGAAAAATCTTGCCGTTTTTTACTGCATCTTTCTTTACTGCGGGTTTACTTCAAATACTTCGGGTTTACTTCAAACTTGGTGCGCCCGGCAGGATTCGAACCTACGACCCCCTGGTTCGTAGCCAGGTACTCTATCCAGCTGAGCTACGGGCGCTTTGCGTTTGAAAGCAAGCCTTGAATAATAGCGTTATTTCGCGAAGCGCGCAAGTCAGGCGCCTACCCCAAGCACAAAGCTTCAGGCCAGGGCCTTGCTGATCTGATCCGCCGTGTCACGCAGTTTCTGCAGGAACTTGCCGACAATCTCATCACGCTCGTGCTTGGCCAGATTCAGACTGGTCGTCAACGCGGCCACCACCCGCCCCCTCTCGTCCTCGATCGGCACAGCCAGTCCGCAAATGCCCAATTCCAGATGCTCGCTGGCCAGCGCGTATCCCGTCCTTGCCGCGTCATCGACAGCCCTACGCAAAGACGCAGCCTCGATCAAGGTATGTTGCGTATGCCGCGCGAATGGGGCCTTGGCGATGAAGGCTTCGCGCTCCTCAACGCTTGCCCCCGCCAGCAGCACATGTCCGCTCGACGTGGCATGCGTGGGCAGACGTTCGCCCACGCCCAGGCGCCGTGAAAGCGGACTCGGCATTTCCGCGCGAGCCACGTAGACCACGTCTACGCCGTCCATCACCGACACCGTGCAGATTTCGCCAGTCTCGCGCATGAACTCCTCGACCGCATGGCGCGCGATATCGCGCCAGGACAGCGACGACAGGTAGGCGTAGCCCAGTTCGAGCACCGCCGGCGCCAGGCTGAATTTGCGCTCATCGTTGCGCGCATAGCCAAGCGTCACCAGCGTGTACAGCAGCCGCCTGGCCCCCGCCGGCGTCAGGTTCGCGCGTTCCGCCACTTCGCTCAACGTCAGCGCCTGATGGCCGGGTCCGAACGCTCTGATGACGGCCAGGCCGCGCGCGAAGGCCTCGACGAACTGATCGCTGCCCTTGGGTAAACCCCAGGTTCGTTCACTCGGATTATTGGGCATGATTATTTCGACATAAGAAATATTTTTCGATAGTCGAAAAATAATAGCACACCAGTCAGTGCATTTGCATCGCTGGCATGCCATCGGAGGAATCGAATGATAGAACTCACCCCCGTCCACGCGGGCTTTGTCGCCGAAGTGGCCAACATCGACTTGCGGGCGACGTTGCCGGCAGACGACGTCGAGGCCTTGCGCGACGCCCTGGATCGATTTGCAGTGCTCGTCGTGCCAGACCAGCAGCTCGACGAAGCCGGGCAGATGGCCATCGCGCGCCATTTCGGCCCCCTGGAAACCTCGGTAGGCGCATCGGTTTACAACGCCCATCGCCCCCGCAGACTGAACCATGCCGAACTCTCCGACATCTCCAACCTGGATGAACGCGGCGGCATTCTCGACCAGGGCGACATCCGCCGCCTGATCAACCTGAGCAACCAGCTCTGGCATACCGACAGCTCCTTCAAGCGCACACCCGCCAGCGTGTCGCTGCTGTCCGCCCAGGAAATTCCGCCCGTCGGCGGCGCCACCGAATTCGCCGACATGCGAGCGGCCTGGGATGCCCTGGACGAACCACGACAGCAACGCCTGGCCCCGCTGATTGCGGTGCACGACTACTTTCACTCTCGCGGCCTGACCGACTTCGACGTGGGATCCGTGCCGCCCGCCTGGCGCGAACTCCAGCCGCCGGTGCGGCAGGTATTGGTGCGCCAGCACGTCGCCACCGGTCGTCGCTCCCTGTACATCGCATCGCATATCAGCGGCATAGAAGGCATGGACGACGACGCCAGCCGCGAACTGGTCGACGAGCTCATGGCCTTCGCCACCCAGCCGCAGTTCGTCTACCGGCATCGCTGGCGCGCCAACGACCTGGTTCTTTGGGACAACCGCTGCACCATGCACCGCGGCGCCGGCTTCGATGAGAAATACCGCCGCTCGATGCGCCGCGCAACGGTGCAGGACATCGGCCCGACCGTCGCCTGAACTCACACCATCGAGATCCTCAAATGTCCAACACGATGAAGCAACTGGCCGCGGCGTTCGCCATGGCGGCCGCCTGTTTGAACGCCAGCGCCGCATTCCCCGACAAGCCGATAAATATGGTGGTTCCATTCGGCGCCGGATCGGCAACCGACACGCTGGCGCGCGGCGTCGCCAAAGGCCTGAGCGAAAGGCTGGGCCAACCCGTCACGGTGGAAAACAAGCCCGGCGCCGGCGGCGGCATAGGCGCCGCGTATGTGGCCCGCAGTGCGCCCGACGGCTATACGCTGCTGATGGGCACCAATGGTCCGATGGCGGCCAACGCCAGCCTCTACCAGCATTTGCCCTATGACCCCGTCAAGGATTTCGCGCCCGTCGCGTTGATGGGCCGCCTGCCCATGATCCTGATCGGCAACAACGGCGCACAGGCAAAGACGCTTCCGGAACTGGTCGCCGCAGCCAAGGCGCAGCCGGGCGCGATCAATTTCGGCGCCAGCAACACCACGGCGCGAGTCTGGGTGGAACTGCTCAAGCGCATGGCGGACATCGACGTGACGACCGTGCTTTACAGCAATGTCGGCGGCATGATGACCGACCTCATGAGCGGACGCATCTCCTATGCCTTCGAGAACGTCGGCCCCTCATTGCCGCAGGTCGCCGCAGGCAAAGTCCGCGCCCTGGCCGTCACCACGCCGCAACGCGCCCCCTTCGCCGCCGACATTCCGACGGTGGCCGAGAGCGGCCTGGACCGGCATGAGCTGGTGGTGTGGTTTGCGATGTTCGCACCGCAAGGCACGCCCGCTCCCGTCGTCGAGCGCATCAATGCCGAGGTCAATCAGGTGCTTGCCACCCCCGAACTGCGCCAGCTCTCCTCTCAGATCGGAATGACGCCAGCGGGAGGCAGCCCCGCGGATCTCAAGACCTACCAGGAAGACGAAGTGAAGAACTGGCGCAAGCTGGTCGACATGACCGGAGTCCGCATCGATTGAACGCGGCTCAGGCACCGCCCGCCCCATCCAGCCTTGCCAGCAGCGCCCGCGCCTGCTCCACCACGTCGCCATCATTGGGCCGGAACTCAAGCTGCAGCGCTTGCGGCAATAGCGTGAAGTGGGCATGACAGCTGCGCGCATAGGCCGGATCGTAGTGCCGGTCTATCAACTCCTGCGCCAGCTCGGCGCGCGCGCCGCTGTCGACCATGGCCAGCCAGCCGCTCACGCGCTCGCGGCTGTGCAGGCCGATCATGCGTTGAAGCTGCGCCTTGAGCGCCGCGGGATCGTCGAACAGATGGGCGTAGTCCTGCAGCAGAAAGGCCGCGCGGTCCTCGCGGCTGGAGCGGACCTCGATGCAGGGGCTCGCATGCACCGCCGCCAACAATGCGGCAGGCAAGGCAACCGCGCCGATCTTGCGGCTTTCCGCTTCGACGAATACCGGCCGCGAGGCATCGAACGCGCGCAGGCTCTGCGCAAGCCGCGTATCGAAGCCCTTTTGCGAGGGCTGCGCGACACCCGCCCAGGCGCCCAGCAATGACCCGCGGTGCGAGGCCAGGCGCTCCAGGTCCAGCGCCTGCGCGCCGGCCTGCTCCAATGCGTTCAGCAAGCGCGTCTTGCCACTGCCGGTGGGCCCGGCCAGCACGATGTAGCGCAAGCCCGCGGGCAAGCTATCCAGCGCGTCCAGCGTGGCCTGGCGATAAGTCTTGTAGCCACCGTCGAGCTGCCGCGCGCGCCACCCTATCATGTTGAACATCGTCGTCATGGAGCCGGAGCGCGTGCCGCCGCGCCAGCAATAGATCAACGGGCGCCAGCCCTGGCGCCGGTCGGCGAAGGTGGTGTCCAGATGCGCGGCGATATTGCGCGCCACCAGCGCCGCGCCGACGCGCGAGGCCTCGAAGGGCGAGACCTGCTTGTACAACGTGCCCACCACCACGCGCTCTTCATTGCTCAGCACGGGCGCATTGATCGCGCCGGGAATATGGTCATCGGCGAATTCGAGCGGCGTGCGCACATCGATGACTTCATCGAAGTCGTTCAGCCGGTCGAGCGTGGCGAGCAGGTGTTTCAAGGGATCCGCGCCTGGAAGGGAATCGGCGATTTTCTCATGCGGGGCAGGCTTGCCGCCGCGCCCATGAAAAAACCCGCAATCACTTGCGTGATTGCGGGTTTTTTATCTCCGGTGCTAGCAGAAGCCAGATCGGAGAGAATCTGGCGGAGATGGTGACACCAGCCGATCACCTTACAACCCGCATGAAATAACGATCTACAAAGTACGTAAAAAAATACCCGCAAAAATACCATCCAAAAAAGGGAGCAAGAGTCCTGCTCATGCACCCGTCCTTTCCCCCGTAAGGTAGTACTCAATGACTTGGCAGTACGCTAGAAACAGTAACAATGGCATCCCAACCGAGCTCCTGGCGTACCAGTACAGCGACATGGGCGCGGAGTCGTACTCGTAAACCGGAAGCCCAAGAGACGGGCATGCCTTTCCGTACATGAGAGCAATTATTGCCCAGGTGTCAGCTTGGTCATGACTTCATCCAAGTTGAAGCTAGCGGGCTTCTGTCGGATCGGAAATTCCTTGAAGCTTTGGAGCCATTGGGCAACCACTGCCTGCGAGGGGACGACTAGGAATGTGCGCGCTGTCTGCCAGCTCGCATAATTGATGGATTCGGGCCCTCTTTCGAACGGATCTGTGCGCAAGTTGTAGAGGTTGGGAACCCTTAGTTTGGTGAATTGCGACTGCCAGACCCCTAGTGGAGTGGTCGTGCTCACCTCTCCGTTCTGTTCATAAAAGGAAATTTTCCAGTCGCGAATTCGGATTGCCATTAGATCGCCGTCATCGCTCCAGTACAGAAATTCCTTGCGAGGCGCCTCCTTGACTTTGCCTTCGAAGAAAGGCAGCAGGTTGTAGCCATCGAGGTGAACCTTGAAGTTCTTTCCTGTCATTTGGCAGCCCTTCATGCAATTGGCCACCACATCCGGATCGCCGCCTGCTGCAGCGAAGGTGGGTAGGAAATCTTCGTGTGCAAAAATTTCGTTGTAAACCGTATTTGACTTGATGACACCTGGCCAGCGAATCAAGGTTGGCACGCGGAAGCCACCTTCCCAGTTGGTGGCTTTTTCCCCCCTGAATGGCGTGGCTCCGCCATCCGGCCAAGTAAAGACTTCCGCCCCGTTGTCGGTCGTATAAACCACGATCGTATTGTCTGCGATGCCAAGCTCATCCAGCTTTTTGAGCAGTTGACCGACATGCCCGTCATGTTCGACCATGCCGTCCGGGTATACACCTAACCCAGTTTTGCCTTCCGCCTCCTTGCTCAAATGCGTGTTGACGTGCATGCGTGTGCTGTTGAAGTAGGTGAACCAGGGCTTGCCGGCCTTGGCATTCTTTTCGATAAAGCCGAGAGCGGCAGTCAGGAACTCCTGGTCGACGGTCTCCATGCGCTTTTTAGTCAGAGCGCCGGTGTCCTCAATTTTTCCATCGGCATAGGCGCGGATGACTCCGCGCGGACCGAACCGCTTATGAAATGCAGGGTCTTTCGGATAGTCGACGTTTTCCGGTTCTTCCTCGGCATTCAGGTGATAAAGATTGCCGAAGAACGCATCGAAGCCATGATTGGTCGGCAGGAACTCGTCCTTGTCTCCAAGGTGGTTCTTGCCGAACTGGCCTGTGGCATAGCCGAGCGTTTTCATGACTTCGGCGATGCTGAGGTCGGCCGCCTGCAGGCCGATGTCTGCACCAGGCAGGCCAACCTTGGTTAGCCCGGTGCGGATGGGCGACTGGCCGGTGACGAAGGCTGCGCGACCCGCCGTGCAACTCTGCTGGCCGTACCAGGTCGTGAACATTGCGCCTTCCTGTCCGATCCGGTCGATATTGGGCGTCTGATAGCCCATCATGCCGCGGTTGTAGATGCTCGGATTGAACCAGCCGATGTCGTCGCCCATGATGACGAGGATGTTGGGCTTCTTTACCTGCACTGGCGTTGGTGCTTGCGCTTGTGCCGCAGCAGGCAGAATGATCGCTACCAACGCCGCAATCACTGTTGATGTGGAAATGAGAAAGCGGCACCGCACGTTTTGACTCGGCATTTATCTCCCCTTTCAGGACATGTTGCCTTACCACGTGGAATCAACGGAAAAGATTGTTGGTATTCAGTATGAAGCTGAAATCAATCTCGACGTTGCCCGAACCTCGTTCCAAATTCGGTCTCAGTTTATACGCGGGGGGGGGTGGCTTTTGCGATACCTGTATCGTTGCGCCTGCCCCCACCGCGACCGTGGTTGGACGGCAGGTCCTCCCCTTCAATCAGAGATTTCCCCCCAGCCGTCCAGGCGATGTCCTTGGGGCAATCGTTACATCGGCAAATTAGCCGCTGAGCAGTTCGAACAACGTACGAGGGTCGATCGGGCAGGCTTATGGTCGACAATATCTTATGAAGCTTTTCTAGCTTCGCTCGCTCACGAGCCGCTTAGAAGCGCGTCCCGTTGGCAGCGGGCGGAGAATGTTGAACGAAGAACTGCATCGACCATAGAGGCTACCCCTCCCGGAGGAGCCTAGCCGCATCTTCACTGAACCAAATCTCAAGTTGAATGAAATTCGACCTCAGTGACAGGGCGGTCCAAGGCATTCCACGAAAAGATGTAACGACGCCGTCAGTTCCACCTTGAGTGACACAAATTCCAAATTGAATGGCATTCGACAACTGACGCGCTCTTGCAGAAAGGACGTGCGGTTGTAGGCCCGGCCCAGCGCGTCCGCCACCTTGTGGGAAATCTGTAGCTCCAGCACTTCCGCGCGCGTGCCCAATCGCTCGGCCGCAAGAGTTCGCGCCGAAGCCCGGAAGCCATGGGCGGTCATTTCACCACCGAAGCCCAGGCGCAACAGCGCCGCGCGTACCGTGCTATTCGACAGGGACTGTCCAGGCTTGCGCTGCGAGGCGAACACCATCCCCATGTGGCCGGTCAGGGGATACAGCGCTTGCAGGATGGAGACGGCCTGGCGCGACAGCGGCACAAGATGCGACTCCCAGCCCGTGCGGGTGATCTTCGTATCGCCCTCAGCCTCTGCCCGCCCTGCCGGGATTTCCCACATCGGCGCGCCCCAGTTCTTGCCCGTCAGGTCGAACTCATCCCACAAAGCCAGTCGCAGCTCAGTGGGCCGCTGGAACACCAGAGGGGACAGCTGCAGGGGCATTGCGTCACCCTCTCTCCGCTGTAGCTGTGCAGGCCGCGCAGCAGGTCGCGAAAGCGGTCAGGCGAGGTGATCGCGGCGAAGTGGCCCGCCTTCGGGGTGATAACCGCGCCCTTCAATGTCTGCGTAGGATCGCGGCGTGCACGGCTCGTCACCATCGCGTAGCGGAACACGTCGCCCATAATGCCGCGCAGGCGCCGCGCAGTCTCTGGCGCGCGCCGCTCTACGCGGTTGAGGATCGCAAGCAGAGTAGGTTCTTCGTGCTCGAGGTCGCGCGGTGTGCGGCTTCCGACCCAAGGAAACACGTCTTTCTCCAACTTGGCCTGGATCGAATGAACGTAGGTAGGCGAGCGACCGGCCGCCAACTTCTTGGCCCACATTTCGCGGGCCACGGCCTCGAAGTCAAGATGTGCATCGGCGCGTGCGTCGAGCTTGTCGGCTTTCCGCTTCGCCATTGGATCCTCGCCGGCCGCCAGCAACTGGCGCGCGGCCTCGTGCTTATCGCGCGCGGCTTTCATCGGGACGTCCGGATAGACACCCTGCGCCATCGTGCGCGCGCGGTCGTGGAACCGGTAATCGAAGCGCCAATACTTGCCGCCGTCGGTCTTGACCAGCAGATAGAGGCCGCCACCATCGGCGAGCTTGTAGTTCTTTGGTCCGAGCTTGGCCGAACGCACCCTCATGTCTGAGAGTTTTTCCAGCGCCTTGAGAGTCATATGCGGGTACTTTTCTTGTTCTGGGGGCGATTCCCCTCATGTACCCGCAAAGGTACCTACGAATGCGCTGCGAAATCTAGATCCAACGTGATCCAACGTGGACAATAAAAAAACCCGCAGAGCGTTAGCTGCTGCGGGTTTTGAGACATCGCGATTCAACGCGGTATCGGTATTTGGCGGAGATGGTGGGATTCGAACCCACGATGCAGTTTTTAGCCACATACTCCCTTAGCAGGGGAGCCCCTTCAGCCTCTCGGGCACATCTCCGAAGAGAACGAGATTCTAGCACGACTTTTTTCACTCTTGCCCGCTATCGGGCATACATCGTAAAAAAAATCGTGCCGGAGTCTTATATCAGGCCTTTTCGCCGGGGGCCTGGTCCAGGCCGAAGGCCTTGTGCAGCGCGCGCACGCCCAGTTCCATGTACTTGTCGTCGATGATCACCGAGGTCTTGATCTCGCTGGTGCTGATCATCTGGATGTTGATGCCTTCTTGCGAAAGCGTCTGGAACATCAGGCTGGCCACGCCCACGTGCGAGCGCATGCCGATGCCGACGATGGAGACCTTGGCGACCTTCTCGTCGGTGGACAGTTCACGCGCGCCCACGGCGGGAATGACTTCGCGCTTGAGCAAATCGACGGCGCGGGCAAACTCGTTGCGGTTGACCGTGAACGAGAAGTCGGTCGTGCCAGCCACGGACTGGTTCTGCACGATCATGTCGACGTCAATATTGGCGGCGGCGACCGGGCCCAGGATGGAGAAGGCGATGCCGGGCTTGTCCGGAACGGCCAGCAAGGTGATTTTGGCTTCGTCGCGGCTGAAGGCGATGCCGGAGACAACGGCGGCTTCCATTTTTTCGTCTTCCTCAAAAGTAATCAGCGTGCCCGAGACCATTTCTTCTGCGAGCGGGATAAGCGGGTCGGTCAGCGAGGACAGGACCCGGACCGGCACACGGTATTTGCCGGCGAATTCAACCGAACGGATCTGCAGGACCTTGGAGCCCAGCGACGCCATTTCCAGCATTTCCTCGAAGGAAACGACGGCCATGCGGCGCGCTTCCGGCACCACCCGCGGATCGGTCGTGTAGACGCCGTCCACGTCGGTGTAGATCAGGCACTCGTCGGCCTTGATGGCGGCCGCCACGGCCACGGCCGAGGTGTCGGAGCCGCCGCGGCCCAGCGTGGTGATGTGGCCTTCCGGGTCGACACCCTGGAAGCCCGTGACGATGACCACGCGGCCGGCGTCCAGATCGGCGCGGATGCGCTCGTCGTCGATCGACGAGATGCGCGCCTTGGTGAAGGACGAATCGGTGCGCACGGGCACTTGCCAACCGGCATAGCTGCGCGCCGGCACGCCTTCGGCCTGCAGAGCGATGGCCAGCAGGCCGCTGCTGGCCTGTTCGCCGGTGGCGGCAATCATGTCGAGCTCGCGGCTGTCGGGCTGCGGCGTAATTTCGCGCGCCAGGCCGAGCAGGCGATTAGTCTCGCCTGCCATCGCCGACGGAACAACGACAACCTGGTGGCCGGCAGCGTGCCACTTCGCGACGCGACGCGCCACGTTCTTGATGCGCTCGACCGAGCCCATCGAAGTACCGCCATATTTGTGAACGATCAGGGACATCTCGTACTCTGGCTGGGAACCCGCCGCAAAAGGTTGACGGGCAAAGCCGTATATTCTAGCGCGGCGGTAAAAATTTGCGCAGCCCGTGCAAAATTCTGTCCACGCCGCGATTATTTGGGGACGCCGGGCGTGGCCGCGCCTGCTTATTCCCTGGGTTCGACCCAGACCCTGCCCCGGTGGCAACGGATGACATGGCCGGCCTGCTCCACCCGCAACTGGCGGTCATGGCCCAGGCTGTGCAGCCCGCGCAGCTGGCGCAGCAGGTCGCGCATCCTGGCGTCGGTCGGCATGCGGGCGCCGTTGCGTTCCAGCCAATGCCGCAGCACGTGCGCCTGCCGCGCCGAGGACAAGGTGCGCCACGCCTGCAGGGAAAAGCTGGCGCCGTCCGCGGAAGGATCGAGCGCGGCGAAGTCATCCCGCGCCACCTCGTCCAGGATCTCGGCCGCTTCGCCCATGTGCCGCGCATGGCGCGCGACGATGGCGCGCCACCCCGGCCAGCGGGCGTCCAGCACCGGGGCCAGCAACTCACGCAGGGCGGCGCGGGTGTAGTGAGGGTCGGTATTGGTGGGATCCTGCACCGGACTCCAGCCGCTGGCCGCCGCCACCGCGTCCGCCGCCTGCAGGATCGCCTCGCGGCCGATGTCCAGCCAGGGGCGCAGGTAAACCAGGCCATCGCGCCTGGAGAGCGGCGCCATCGCCGCCATGCCGGCAAGTCCGGTGCCGCGCAAGAGGCGCAGCAGAACGGTTTCCGCCTGGTCGTTGCGATGATGGGCCAACAGGATGTGCGTCACGCCCTGCTCGCGCGCCAGTTGCGCCAGCGCGGCGTAACGGGCGTCGCGCGCCGCCGCCTCGATGCCCTTGCCCGCGGCCTGCGCCACCTCCACGCGGGCCACGGACAGCGGCAACGCGAGCAGGTCCGCCAGCGCGCGCGCATGCTGCGTCCAGGCGTCGGCGGCGTCTTGCAAGCCGTGATGCACATGGAACAGCGCCAGGTCCATGCCCAGCTCGCGCGCCACGGCTGCCGCGTGCACGGCCAGCATGGCCGAATCAGCGCCGCCGCTGAGCGCCACGGCAATACGCGGCGGGCGCTCGGGCAAGGCTTGCAAGGCGCGGCGCAGCGCAGCGGCCAGATCGGCCGCCACGGGAAGCGGATGAGCAACGCCCGCCGCGGCCCGATGCGGAGTATCGGACGCTGGGCGGGCGTTCATGGCGGAATGGCGCGTGGCGCTGGGCCGCGGCGCCGGCAAGCACGCCGGCGCCCTGCCTGCTTCAGGCGCGCACTTCCTGGTAAGCGCCGTAGGACAGCAGGCGCTGGACGCGCTGCTCCACGAGCTGCTCGGGCGTCATGCCCTGGAGCTGGCGCAGGGCATCGCCCAGCGCGCGGCGCAGCAGACGGGCCATGACGCGGGGGTCGCGGTGGGCGCCGCCCACCGGTTCGTTGACCACGCGGTCGACCAGGCCCAGATCCTTCAGGCGCGGCGCGATGATGGCCAGCGCCTCGGCGGCGTCGGGCGCCTTCTCGGCGCTGCGCCACAGGATCGAGGCGCAGCCTTCCGGCGAAATCACGGCGTAGGTCGCGTACTGCAGCATCAGCACGGCGTTGCCCACGGCGATGGCCAGGGCGCCGCCCGAACCGCCTTCGCCGATGATGGTGCAGATCACGGGGACCTTCAGCTCGGCCATGGCATAGAGGTTGTGGCCGATGGCTTCGGACTGGCCGCGCTCTTCGGCGCCGATGCCGGGATAGGCGCCCGGGGTGTCCACGAACGTGAACACGGGAATGCCGAACTTTTCGGCCAGGCGCATCAGGCGCAAGGCCTTGCGATAGCCTTCCGGACGCGGCATGCCGAAATTGCGCGCGGCGCGCTCCTTGGTGTCGCGCCCCTTCTGGTGGCCGATGACCATGCAGGGCGTGCCGTTAAAGCGCGCCAGGCCGCCGATGATGGACTGGTCGTCGGCGTACATGCGGTCGCCGTGCAGCTCATGGAAGTCGGTGAACATTTCGCGCACGTAGTCCAGCGTGTAGGGGCGCTGGGGATGGCGGGCGACCAGGGCCGTCTGCCAGGGCGTGAGCTTGGCGTAGATTTCCTTGGCCAAGGTCTGGCTCTTCTGCTGCAGACGTCCGATCTCGTCGGAGATGTCTACGGCCGAATCGGCCTGCACGTAGCGCAGCTGCTCGATCTTGTTCTCAAGCTCGGCGAGCGGTTGTTCGAATTCCAGAAATGTATTGCGCATGTAGTGTGGTTCCGTAGATGGGCTGCCTGGCTTGCGTCAGTATTGGACCGGAGTCGGTTCCAGACTGCGCCACAGATACCAGGTCGCCACGGTACGCCAGGGTTGCCACGCCAACGAGACTTCGCGAGCCTCGAAGCGAGAAACAGGCTCGCCGCTGAAATAGTGTAGCGAGATTGCCTTGAGCAACCCAGGATCATCCAGCGGCAGAACATCAGGCCGCTGCAGATTGAAAATCAAAAACATCTCCGCCGTCCAGCGGCCAATGCCCCGGATGGCGGTCAGCTCGGAAATGACGGCTTCGTCGTCCATTGCCGCCCATTTCTCGGGATGAACACGGCGCTCACCGAAGTGCACGGCCAAGTCCAGCACATATTCGGCCTTGCGCTGCGACAAGCCTGCCGCGCGCAGGCCTTCCAGCCCGACGCGCAGCACCGCGACGGGCGTGGGGCGCTTGCCCACGGCCTCGATGAATTGGGTCCAGACGGTGTCGGCCGCCTTGCTGGACACCTGCTGCCCGATGATCGCCCGCGCCAGCGTCACGAAAGGCGTGCCGCGCGAAGTCAGCCAGACCTCGGGATGCTGGGGGATGATCTTTTTCAGGATGCGGTCGCGCCGCATCAGATGGGCAACGGCGGCTTCCCAATACTCGGGCTTGGGAATCTCGAGGTCGGCGGTGGACATGGCGGTCGGATCCTGCGGGCTCAAGCTCGACGCCATTGCGTCAGGCCGCCCGGCTTGTCGTCGAGTTCGATGCCGGCCTCGCGCAGCTCCACGCGGATGCGGTCGGCTTCGGCGAAGTTGCGCGCCGTCTTGGCGGCCGCGCGCGCGTCGATTAGGGACTGGATGGCCGCGGGGTCCAGCGCACGGCGCTCGCCCTGCTCCATGGCGGCCGCCGAATAACGAGTGGGCGACTGGAAATACGCCGCCGGATCCTGCTGCAGCAGGCCCAGCAGGCAAGCCAGCGCCTTCAGCTGGCCGGCGCTGCGCGCGCTCTTGCCGCGGTTGGCCTCGGAGGCCAGCTCGAACAAGGCCGCGATCGCGCCCGAGCTGTTGAAGTCGTCGTCCATGGCCGCCTTGAAGGCCTGGGCCTGCGGCTCGTTCCAGTCGATGCCCTGCGTGTCGGCCGGCACGTTCTGCAACGCCTGATACAAGCGGTCGAGCGCGTTCTGCGCGTCGATCAGGTTGTCCGGCGTGTAGTTCTGCGGGCTGCGGTAGTGGTTGCGCACGATGAAGAAACGCACCATTTCCGCTTCGCGCGGGTTGACGTCATAGACGGCCTGGTCGGCCGCCGGCTCTTGCCGGGCGATGGTCTGGCGGATGGTGCGGAAATTGCCCAGGGACTTGGACATCTTGTCCGAGTCGACCATGAGCGGGCCGCAGTGCATCCAGATGTTGGCCAGCGCGCCGCCGAAGGCGCCCTCGGTCTGGGCGATCTCGTTTTCATGGTGCGGAAATTTCAGGTCCGGACCGCCGCCGTGGATGTCCAGCGGCAGGCCCAGCAGCGATTTGCTCATGGCCGAGCACTCGATGTGCCAGCCCGGACGGCCCAGGCCATAGGGCGATTCCCACTTGGTCTCGGGCGGCTCGTCCGCCTTGGCGGACTTCCACAGCACGAAATCCAGCGGATCGCGCTTGGCCGAACCCACGGCCACGCGCTCGCCGGCGCGCAGGTCGTCCAGCGTCTTGCCGGACAGCTTGCCGTAGCCCGGAAAGCCGCGCACGGCGTAGTTCACGTCGCCGTCGTCGGCCTGGTAGGCCAGGCCGTTCTGCTCGAGCTTGCCGATGATGTCCAGCATCTCGCCGACATACTCGGTCGCGCGCGGTTCGCGGTCAGGCGTCTGGACGCCCAGCGCACGCTCGTCGGCGTGCATGGCGTCGATGTAGAACTCGGTGACTTCGCCGATGCGGCGGCCGGTCTCGACGGCGCGGCGGATGATCTTGTCGTCGATATCCGTGATGTTGCGCACATAGTCGACCGCCAGCCCGCTGGCGCGCAGCCAGCGCTGCACGACGTCGAACGACACCAGCATGCGGGCATGGCCCAGGTGGCAGAAGTCATACACGGTCATGCCACACACGTACATGCGCACCTGACCAGCCTGGGCCGGCTTGAACGGTTCTTTGGTACGCGACAACGTGTTGTAGATTTGCAGCATGGCGCTTATAGGCTTTATCTAAGTTTTCCGTGGCGGTTGCGGAAAGTTGCTGCCGAAGGAAAATACCTTCGGCGCGTGCCGCCGGGTCGGATTTCGATCCCGCCGATTTCGATCCAGATCTCGGCCCCAGGGCCATAATCCCACTGGCGCCGACCATTCCGAGCCCGCGTTCCATCAACGCGCATTCCATCAACGATATCCCGGGGCTTCGTCCCCGATGTCGAATCAAAACTCAACCGGGGCTAAAATGGCGGTCGTCAAGTATAGCAAGCGGCCCGGTCGCGCGCGTAAGCGTCGGCCTGCCAAGACTTTTAACGGATGCCCAAGTGACTATCAAGCCGCGCTTTCGCGTCGCCCTGCTCGCCCTGGCCCTTGCGGGCGCGCCGGTTGGAGCCTCTCTGGCCCAGTCGATGGCCGGCGGCGGGGGAAGCAACCCCAACGCCAGCCTCACCACCCTGGATCCCGTCCCGCCCGAGGGCGGCTGGGACAGCCTGGCCAAGCTGCTGGAAGCCGCCAAGCCAGGCGTCGACACGCGCCTGACGCCCTCGCCCTCGCAGATCACCACGTACATCGAGCGCCTGCTGAGCCACGGCGACAATGAAGAAGCGCTTGCCATGATCGAAAAGCGCCAGGAGCAGATCAAGGATCAGCGCGGCACCGATGTGCAGCTGATGTTCCAGCACGCCCGCGCGCTGGCGGCCCTGAACCGCACCGATGAGGCCATCGACATTTACACCGAGATGACCAACCGCTTTCCGGAACTCCCGGAACCTTGGAACAACCTGGCGGCTCTATATGCTGGACGCGGCGAACTCGACCGGGCGCAGGACGCCCTGTCGATGGCCCTGCGCGCCGACCCCAACTACGCCGCCGCCCGTGCCAATATGGGCGATCTGCAGCTTCTGCAGGCCTTGAGCACCTACAAGAAGGCCGCCAGCGACGGCGTGCCCGGCATGCAGGAAAAGGTCCGCGAAGTCGAAACCATGCTGAAGGATAAACACGGCAAATGATGTCCCGCTACTCCCCCCTACACCTGCTGCGCCTGACGGCGTGCTCGTTCGCGCTGGCCGCATTCGCCCCAGCGCTCGTCAGCGCCGCCCCCGCGGCCAATTCCTCCACCTCCTCCACTGAAGGCACAAAAGCCATGAGCACCAACCCCCGCGTCAAGCTCCAAACGAACCAAGGCGACATGGTCATCACCCTGGACGCCGCCAAGGCGCCCAAGACCGTCGAAAACTTCCTGACCTACGTCAAGGAAGGTTTCTACAACGGCACGGTGTTCCATCGCGTGATCGATGGCTTCATGGTTCAGGGCGGCGGCTTTGAGCCTGGCATGAAGCAGAAGCAGACCCATGCCCCCATCGAAAACGAGGCCAACAACGGCCTGAAGAACGACAAGTACACCCTGGCCATGGCGCGCACCAGCGATCCGCACTCGGCCACGGCGCAGTTCTTCATCAACGTGTCCAACAACGACTTCCTGAACTTCACCGCGCCCACGCCCAACGGCTGGGGCTATGCCGTGTTCGGCACCGTGACCGAAGGCACCGACGTGGTCGACAAGATCAAGGGCGTGAAGACCGGCAACAAAGGCTTCCACCAGAACGTGCCGAACGAAGACGTGATCATCGAGAAGGCCGAAGTTCTTGAATAAGATCGTGCTGTCCGGCCCCATCTGGCTGGCGTCCGACCTGCATCTGGGACCGGCCACGCCGGCCACCTCGGAGGCCTTCCTGGCCTTCCTGGAGGCCGCGCGGGAGGAAGCCGGCGCCCTGCTGCTGCCGGGCGACATCTTCGATGCGTGGATCGGCGACGACGTGATCCGCGCCGCGCCGCCGTGGCTGGCCACGGCGCTGACGGCGCTGCGCGACACCGCCGGCCGGATTCCGGTCTGGCTGGGCCGCGGCAACCGCGACTTCCTCATCGGCGAAGAACTGGCCCAGGCCCTGGGCGCCAAGCTGCTGCCCGAGCCGGCGCTGCTGGAAACGGATTACGGCCAGATCCTGCTGACCCATGGCGACGAGTTCTGTACGGACGATGCCGCCTACCAGCAGTTCCGCAAGATGGTCCGCGATCCGCGCTGGCAGGCCGAGTTCCTGGCCAAGACCATCCCCGAACGCCTGGCGATGGCGCAGCAGGCCCGCGGCGAAAGCCAGGCCGCCAACCAAATGAAGTCCATGGAGATCATGGACGTCAACGCGGCCGCCATTGAGGCAACCTTCCGCCAGACGGGGGTACGCGTGCTGGTGCATGGCCATACCCATCGCCCGGCCCGCCACGTGCTGGAAGTCGACGGCAAGAAGCGCGAGCGCTGGGTCCTGCCCGACTGGGACTGCGACCATGTGTCGCCCGCCCGCGGCGGCTGGCTGGTCATCGACCAGGACGGATTGCAGTTCTACGACCTGGAAACGGAAGCGTAGCCCGGCGGTGCACCGCGCCGTGACGGAAAACAGCAAGGGCCGCGCGAGCGGCCCTTGTCATTGATGCTGCCGGCGGCGCGCCGGCCGTGCCATCAGCGCGTGAAGATCCAGGCCGCGACGATGCCGCCAAAGATGATCCGGTACCACGCGAACACCCGGTAGGTGTGGTTGGCGACAAAGCGCAGCACGGCGCGCACCACCACCATCGCGCTCAGGAACGCGGCCACGAAGCCCACTGCGATGCCCGTCAGGTCATGCTGGGTGAGCAGTTCCATGTTCTTGTACAGGTCGTAGACCGCCGCGCCCAGCATCGTGGGCATGGCCAGGAAGAACGAAAACTCGGTGGCCGTCTTGCGCTGGATGCCGGCGATCATGCCGCCGATGATGGTGGCGCCCGAACGCGAGGTGCCCGGGATCATGGCCAGGCATTGCGCCACGCCCACGCCCAGGGCCTGCTTCCAGGAGATCTGCTCCAGCGTGCGGGCCGTGGCGCGCTCATCCGAAGCGGTATCGTCGGCCGCGCCCGGCATGTCGCCCGGCGTGTGGTGCGTCTTGCGCTCCACGTACAGCATGATCAGGCCGCCCAGCACCAGGGTCACGACCACCACGGCCGGGTGATAGAAGATGCTCTTGATGGACTTGATGAAGATCGCGCCGATGACGGCGGCCGGCAGGAAGGCGATGATCAGGTTGCGGGTGAAGGCCACCTCGGTGGGCACCCCGGTCAGCGTGCCGCGGATCAGCGTCAACAGGCGCGCGCGGAACACCCACATCACCGCCAGGATGGAGCCCAGCTGGATCACCACCTCGAACACCTTGCCCTGGCTGGATTCGAAATTGATCCAGTCGCCCACCAGGATGAGGTGGCCGGTACTGGACACGGGTATGAATTCCGTCAGGCCCTCGATGATGCCCAGGACGAAAGCTTTGATCAGGTATAGGGTGTTCTCGGTCACGGTGTGAGGTCGGTTTCAGTTAATCGTTGGCTAGGGATTCGTCGTCCGCAAGCATTTCCTGCGGTCGCTTCTCGACGCGCACCAGCGCAATGCGGCGTCCGTCCATTTCCAGGACTTCAAAGCGGAAATGCTCGTGGTGGATTTCGTATTCGCAGACGTCGCCCGGCTTGGGCAGGTGCCCGAAGCGCGACAGGAGGTACCCCGCCAGGGTTGAAAAATCCTGGGCATCATCGACCAGGCCTTCGGTTTCCAGCACTTGCTCGACATGGTGCAGGTCGGCTGCGCCGTCGATTTTCCAGGTGTTCTCGCCGTCGGCGACGATGTCGGGCAGTTCGTCCTCATCGGGGAATTCGCCGGCGATCGCCTCGAAGACGTCGATCGGCGTCACCAGGCCCTCGATGGCGCCGAACTCGTCGGCCACCAGCACCAGCTGGCCGCGCGAACGCTTGAGCGTGTCCATCAGGCGCAGGATGCCGATGGACTCGTGCACGATGATGGGGTCGCGCAGGCGGTTGCGGCGCACCCGGCCCTCGGTGATCAGGTCGGCCACCAGATCCTTGGCGCGCGCGATGCCCAGCACCTCGTCCAGCGAACCGCGGCAAACCGGGAAGAAACTGTGCGGCGCCTCGGTCAGCTGGCGGCGGATGGTTTCCGGATCGTCATCGATGTTGATCCAGGACACATCCGTGCGCGGCGTCATGATCGAGCGGATCGAGCGCTCGGCCAGCGTCAGCACGCCGCTGACCATGTTGCGTTCCTCGACCCCGAACGCGGGGATGGCGGGACCGTCCGCGCGGGGCAGATCAGGTTCGTCGGCGGGTGGCCGCTTGCCCAGCATGCGCAGCACGGCGGAAGCCGTGCGCTCGCGCATCGGGCGGCGCGCGTCCAGCTTGAGCAGGTTGCGGCGCGCCACCTGGTTCAAGGCCTCGATCGCGACCGAGAAGCCGATGGCGGCATACAGATAGCCCTTGGGCACCTTGAAGCCGAAGGCCTCGGCCAGCAGCGAGAAACCGATCATGAGCAGGAAGCCCAGGCACAGCACCACCACCGTGGGGTGGGCGTTGACGAAACGCGTCAACGGCTTGGACGCCAGCAGCATGATGCCGATGGCGATGATGACGGCGATCATCATGATGGCCAGATGGTCCACCATGCCGACCGCGGTGATGACCGAGTCCAGCGAGAACACCGCGTCCAGCACCACGATCTGCGTCACGATCACCCAGAAGCTGGCGTACACGCGCGGCCCGGACGAGCCGGCATGCTGAGAGCCCTCCAGGCGCTCGTGCAGTTCCATGGTGCCTTTGAACAGCAGGAACAGGCCGCCGATCATCAGGATCAGGTCGCGGCCCGAGAACGACAGCGGGCCGATGGAAAACAGGGGGGCGGTCAGCGTGACCAGCCATGACATGACCGACAAGAGGCCAAGACGCATGATGAGCGCCAGGCTCAGGCCCATGATGCGCGCGCGATCGCGTTGCGCCGGGGGCAGCTTGTCCGCCAGGATGGCGATGAAAATCAGGTTATCGATCCCCAGGACGATCTCAAGAACGACCAGGGTAAGCAAGCCGACCCACGCAGTGGGGTCCAGCAGCCACTCCATCAGGAGCTCCAAAAGTTACACGACCGGTAATCGTACATGGAAAATCCGTGACACGCCGGTGACGAGCCCCGTCCTTATGCCTGAGGCGCACGCGGTTTAGGCCTAGCGAACCAGGGCATTCGAGGCCTGGCCCCACTCCGGAAAGCCCCCAAAAAAAAACCGGCTTCAAGCCGGTTTACGCACCTTGGAGAGCCGATCAGCTGCCGAGCTTGAGCGTGCCCTTCATCATGGCCCAGTGGCCGGGGAAGGAGCAGAAGTAGGCATAGGCCTCGCCGGGGGTCAGCTTGGAGACGTCAAACGTAACTGAATCCGACTCGCCGCCGCCGATGACCTTGGTATGCGCGATGACGCGGGTGTCGCCCGCCTTGACGTACTCCTGCGGCAGGCCGGCGTTCATGCCGTCGGTGGCCACGGCGGTCTTGTCGGCCTCCTTGGTCAGCACCCAGTTGTGGCCCATGGCGACCTTGGGCATTTTGCCGACATGCTTGAGATGCACGGTGAATTGCTTGCAGCTTTTGTCGACGACCATTTCCTTCAGGTTGTACTGCATGGCGTCGTTGCTTTCTATGGTTGCTTCGCACTGAGCGGCCAACACCGGCAGGCTGACTGCGGACAGAACGAGGGCTAGGGTGGCTTTTGCCAGCATGGAGATTCTCCGTAAACGTTGGCGGCCTTTCCGACACGCGCGAGGCACATGCCTAGCGTCGCTGCCGCCACGCACAAGTCTAAGGTGGCCTCCAAAGCGCACCATTGACGGACATCAATAGCGCCTCGTTCAACCCCTCCAAAACGGGGATATCCCCTACGCCGCATGAGGGTATTGCCGCTGCGCGGGCTCCGCGCGCACGGCGATTGACAAACCGCAATGCGACGGATGCCGCGTGTTCTTAGGATGCCTGCAAACAAGCACAAACAGCAGAGTCCGAAGATGCAAGGCAGCACAGCGGCGGGGCGTGGGTTCAATCGGTACACCTGGTTCATACATGCGGTTGTTATTGCCTTGCTGCTGTTCTGTGCGCAGACGGCCAGCACCGCGCAGGCCCAGCGCTTGCCGGACTTCCTGGGCAGTGTCCCGATAGGACAGATCTTCCCTGGCGCGGACCGCGCCGACCCGCCCGCCGGCAAGCCCATGGTTGCCAAGGTCTATGCGGGCGCGCGCCAATTGGGCGTGGTCTATCTGACTTCCGACGTCGTCAACACCCGCGGCTACTCCAGCAAGCCCATCGACGTGCTGGTCGGCCTGGCGAACGATGGCCGCGTCGTCGGCGCGCGCCTCGTGGAGCACCACGAGCCCATCGTGCTCATCGGCATTCCGCAGTCCAAGGTCGACCACTTCATCAGCGGCTATGTCGGGCTGAACTTCGTGGACTCCCCTCCCCGCCATGGCGCCCCGCCGCCCGTGGACATCATCAGCGGCGCGACCGTCACGCTGATGGTGATCGGCGACAGCATCACGCGCTCGGCCATTGCCGTGGCCCGCGCCCATGGCATCGACAAGAGCGCCGGACAGGCCCGGCAGGCCGCGCCCGCCGCCGCCCGCGTCGTGGACGAAACGCGCGACGCCGTCCAGCCCTGGCAGGCCTTGCTGGATGCCGGCGCGGTGCGCAACTTGCGGCTGACGTCTGAAGACGTGAACCGGACGTTCCGCGAATCCGGCAGAAACGACGCGGCGGCCAGCGCGGAGGGCAGCTCGGACGCCGACGGCTTCATCGACCTGTACGCCGCGCTCGTCAGCGTGCCCGCGATCGGCCGCAGCCTGCTGGGCGACACGGAATGGCAGCGCCTGAAGGAAAGGCTCAAGCCCGGCCAGCAGGCCGTGCTGGTGGCCGGCAACGGCGCCTACTCGTTCAAGGGTTCGGGCTATGTGCGCGGCGGCATTTTCGACCGCATCGAGATCATCCAGGACGAAAGCAGCTTCCGCTTCCGCGACCGCAACCACCAGCGCCTGGCCGACGTGGCCGCGCAGGGCGCGCCGGCATTCCGCGAAGTGGCGCTGTTCGTCGTGCCCGAGGACGCCGCGCTGGATCCGGTCGCGCCCTGGCGCCTGCAGCTCATGGTGCAGCGCGTGCTCAGCGTCAGCGACAAGGCCTTCGTGACCTTTGACCTGAGCTATGAACTGCCGGCGGCCTACACCCGCCCGGTGGCTGGCGCGCAGACGCCCGCGGCAACGTCGCCCCCGTCCGCCGAAGCCGCCGCGGCGCAGGCCGCTCCGGCGGAAGAGCCCGCGCCGGCGCTCTGGAAACAGATATGGCGCGGCAAGGCCGGACAAGTCGCGGTCCTGACCGTGGCCCTGGTGGTGTTGGTGGGCATTTTCTTCTTCCAGGACCAGCTGACCAGCCGCCCCCTGCTGCACGACCGTCTGCGTCTGGCCTTCCTGGCGTTCGCGCTGTTCTGGATCGGCTGGTACGGCCAGGCCCAATTGTCCATCGTGAACGTGCTGACCTTCTTCTCGGCGATGCGCAGCGACTTCCGCTGGGAATACTTCCTGATGGACCCGCTGGTGTTCATCCTGTGGTGCGCCACGGCCATCTCCATGGTGTTCTGGAACCGCGGCGCCTTCTGCGGCTGGCTGTGTCCCTTCGGCGCCCTGCAGGAACTCAGCAACCGCGTCGCCCGCCGCCTGGGGGTGCGCCAGCTCAAGATCAGCCATGGCGTGAACCAGCGCCTGTCGACGCTGAAGTACGTGATCTTCCTGCTGCTGTTCGGCTTTTCCCTGTACGACCTGGCGCTGGCCGAGCAACTGTCCGAGGTCGAACCCTTCAAGACCGCGATCATCCTGCGCTTCATGCGCTACTGGCCCTTCGTCGCGTTCGCTGTGGCGCTGCTGGCCGCCGGCCTGTTCGTGGAGCGCTTCTTCTGCCGCTACCTCTGCCCGCTGGGAGCCGCACTGGCCATCCCCGCTCGCCTGCGCATCTTCAACTGGCTGCGCCGCTACCGCGACTGCGGCAACCCCTGTCAGCGCTGCAACCTCGAATGCCCGGTGCAGGCGATCGATCCCACCGGCGAGATCAATCCGAACGAGTGCATCCAGTGCCTGCACTGCCAGATGCTCTACCACCACGAGCAGAAATGTCCGCACCTGATCCAGAAGAAGGCCAAGCGGGAGCGCCGCCGCGCACCGGAGGCCGAACCCGCCGAGCAGGTCATCGTCATGCACCGCGCGCCGAATCCGAATAGCGAACCCGGCGCCTGATCCCACTTTCCGCACAGCGGCGCCCGGCGCCGACCCTACCAAGGAGTTATCCATGTCCGACAAGAATCCCGACAAGGCCGGCCTCACCCGCCGCAGCTTCCTCGGCACCGCAGCCATCACGGGCGCCGCAGGCCTGGTGGCAGGCGCGCAGATCTCCACCGCCCACGGCAAGGACGCCAAGGGCGGCGCCAACGGCGTGCTGGGCCACGTCGCGCCCGGCGAACTGGACGAATACTATGCCTTCAACTCCAGCGGCCAATCCGGCGAAGTGCGCGTGCTGGGGCTGCCCTCCATGCGCGAACTGGTGCGCATTCCCGTCTTCAACCATTGCAGCGCCACCGGCTGGGGCCGCACCAATGAAAGCCGCAAGATCCTGACCGAAGGCCTCACGCCCGAAACCCGCGAATACCTGAAGGACAAGGGCGGCGTCTTCATCAATGGCGACGCCCACCACCCGCACCTCTCGTTCACCGACCGCACCTACGACGGCCGCTACCTGTTCATCAACGACAAGGCCAACAACCGCGTCGCCCGCATCCGCCTGGATGTGATGAAGACAGACAAAATCACCGAACTGCCCAACGTCTCCGGCGTGCACGGCCTGCGGCCGCAGCGCTATCCGCGTACCGGCTATGTCTTCGCCAACGGCGAACACATCATCCCGCTGCCCAACGACGGCAAGGTGACGGATGATCCCAAGAAGAACTTCTTCGCCATCTACACCGCCCTGGACGGCGACACCATGAAGGTCGCCTGGCAGGTGCTGGTCGACGGCAACCTGGACAACGGCGACGCCGACTACCAGGGCAAGTACTCGTTCTCCACCTGCTACAACTCGGAGAAAGGCGTCACGGTGGAGGAAGCCTCGGCCAACGAGCAGGACTGGGTCGTGGTGTTCAACATCAAGCGCATCGAGGAAGCCGTCAAGAACGGCGACTTCAAGATGATGGGCGGCGTGCCGGTGATCGACGGGCGCCACGGGTCCAAGTACACCCGCTACATTCCGGTGCCGAACTCGCCGCACGGCTGCAATGCCGCGCCCGACGGCATCCACCTGGTGCTCAACGGCAAGCTGTCGCCCACCGTCACGGTGCTGGACGTGCGTACGCTGGACGATCTGTTCGACGACAAGATCAAGCCGCGCGACTGCGTGGTGGCCGAACCCCAGCTGGGCCTGGGACCGCTGCACACGGCCTTCGACGGCCGCGGCAATGCCTACACCACGCTGTTCATCGACAGCCAGATGGTCAAGTGGAACATCGATAAGGCCAAGCGCGCCTACAAGGGCGAGAAGGTCGACCCGATCATCCAGAAGCTGGACGTGCACTACCAGCCCGGCCACAACCATTCGACAATGGGCGAAACCCGCGAGGCCGACGGCAAATGGTTGGTGTCGCTGAACAAGTTCTCCAAGGACCGCTTCCTCAACGTCGGCCCGCTCAAGCCCGAGAACGACCAGTTGATCGACATCTCCGGCGACGAAATGAAGCTGGTGCATGACGGCCCCAGCTTCGCCGAGCCGCACGATATGTGCCTGGTGCACCGTTCCAAGATCCATCCCGTCAGCGTCTGGAAGCGCGACGACCCGATGTGGGAGGATGCCCGGCAGATGGCCAAGAAGGACGGCGTTTCGCTGGACGATGCGGCCAAGGTCGTGCGCGACGGCAACAAGGTGCGCGTTTATATGATGGCGGTCGCGCCCATGTTCAGCCTCAAGAAGTTCGAGGTCAACCAGGGCGACGAGGTCACCGTGGTGGTCACGAACATGGAGGTGATCGAGGACCTGACGCACGGCTTCACGCTGGAAGGCCACGGCATCGCCATGGAAGTCGGGCCTCAAGCCACGTCCTCGGTCACTTTCACGGCGGACCGGCCGGGCGTGTACTGGTACTACTGCCAGTGGTTCTGCCACGCGCTGCACATGGAGATGTCCGGCCAGATGGTCGTTCATCCCAAGAAGACCGCGTAGCGCTTATGAAGCTCGCCGCAATCCTGACGATGCGCGCAGGCAAAGCTGCCAGCGCCATGCTGCTGGCGGCTGCCGGGTTGGCGCTGCCGGGCGCGGCGGCCGCGGCGACCCTGGAGCTCGCTCCCGGCGCGGACCTGGCGGCGGCGATCGCCGCCGCCCAGGCTGGCGACGTCCTGAAGCTGGCGCCGGGCTCCTATGCCGGCGGCATCGTCATCGACAAACCGCTGACGCTGGAAGGCCCGCCGGACCGCTCCGCCGTCATCGCCGGCACGCGCCAGGGACGCACCCTCTGGATCCAGGCGGCCGACGTCTCCCTGCGCAATCTGACCGTCACGCGCTCCGGCTTGAGCCTGTCCGACATGGATGCAGGCATTTTCCTGGACCGCGAGGCGCACCGCGCGCTGGTGGAGCGCAACGACATTCTGGACAACCTTGTGGGCGTGCACGTCTGGGGGCCCGCGGACGCGACCGTCCGCGGCAACCGCATCGTGGGCAACAAGGAGCTGCGCGTCGCCGAAAGAGGCAACGGCGTGACGCTCTGGAACACCCCTGGCACGCGCGTGCTGGACAACGACATATCCGCCGGCCGCGACGGCATCTTCGTCAACACCAGCAAGCTCAACACGTTCAGCGGCAACCGCTTCCACGACCTGCGCTACGCGGTGCACTACATGTACACCAACGACAGCGAGATCAGCGGCAACGTTTCGACCGGCACCGACATCGCCTACGCCATCATGTATTCGCACCGGCTGGTGGTGCGCGACAACGTCGCGCTCGACAGCCATGAGCAGGGCCTGATGCTGAACTACGCCAACCATTCCACCATTGCCAACAACACGGTGGACCGCGCCGGGAAATGCGTGTTCATCTACAACGCCAACCGCAACACCTTCCTGGACAACCATTTTTCCAACTGCGACATCGGCGTGCATTTCACCGCCGGGTCGGAAGGCAACCAGATCTCCGGCAACGCCTTCGTCAACAACCGCAACCAGGTCAAGTACGTGGGCACCCGGACGCTGGACTGGTCGGTCGACGGCCGCGGCAACTACTGGAGCGACAACACCGCTTTCGACCTGGACGGCGACGGCATCGCCGACACCGCGTACCGGCCCAACGACGTGGTCGACCAGCTGCTGTGGCGCGCGCCGGCGGCCCGCATCCTGCTGAACAGTCCGTCGATTTCCATCGTGCGCTGGGCGCAGTCGCAGTTTCCCGCCATCCTGCCTGGCGGCGTGATCGACAGCGCCCCGCTCATGCAGCCTCCGCCCACCGCAAGCACCAAGGAATCACCATGAGCACCGACCTGGTGGCGCTGACCGGCGCCAGCAAGCACTATGGCGCGCACCAGGCCATCGACGGCCTGGACCTGCAACTGCGCGAGGGCGAATGCGTCGCGCTCGCCGGACACAACGGCGCCGGCAAGAGCACGATGATCAAGCTCATCCTCGGTCTGATACGCCCCACCCGCGGCCGCGTCACGATCTTCGGCCAGGATGCCCATAGCCCGGCCGCGGCACGCCTGCGCGGCCGGATCGGCTATCTGCCCGAAACCGTGGCGCTGCATCCGTCGATGACCGGCGAGGAAACCCTGGCGTTCTACGCCAGGCTCAAGCGCCAGCCGCTGTCGGGCAACGCCGCGCTGCTGGAGAAGGTCGGCATCGCCGGCGCCGCGCGCCGCCGCGTGGGCGGCTACTCCAAGGGCATGCGGCAGCGCCTGGCGCTGGCCCAGGCGCTGCTGGGCCAGCCCCGCGTGCTGCTGTTCGACGAACCCACCACCGGCCTGGACCCTGCCTCGCGCCTGATGTTCTACGACATCGTCCATGAACTGCGCGCGGCCGGCGCCACGATACTGCTGAGCACGCACGCCCTGTCCGAACTGGCTGGCCACGCGGACCGCATCGTCGTGATGAAGGCCGGGAAAAAGATCGCCGACGGCGCAATGTCGGCGCTGCGGCGCTCCACCGGCCTGCCCATCCGCATCCGCCTGACCTTGGCCGACGCCGGCGCGCCGCCCCCCGGCGGCGACTGGCGCCGCATCGACGCCGGACGCTTTGAACTGGCCTGCCCCGAGAGCGGCAAAGTCGAAGCGATCCGCAGCATCGGCACGCTGTCCTCGGCCATCGCCGACCTCGACATCCAGGTCCCGGGCCTGGACGACATCTACGCACATCTGCTTGAACGGGAAGACGTATGAACGCGGTATGCACCATCATCGGCAAGGAAATCCGCGACGGTCTGCGCAACCGCTGGGTGCTGGCGACCGCCCTGCTGCTGGCCGCGCTGGCGTTGGCGCTGGGCCTTTTGGGCAGCTCGCCCACGGGCACGGTCAAGGCCGAACCGCTGACCGTCACGGTGGTCAGCCTGTCCAGTCTGTCCATTTTCCTGGTGCCGCTCATCGCCATGCTGCTGGCCTATGACGCCGTGGTCGGCGAAGTCGACCGGGGCACCATGGCGCTGCTGCTCAGCTATCCGGTTTCGCGCGGGCAGGTGCTGATCGGCAAGTTCATCGGCCACCTGGCCATCCTGGCGCTGGCCACGGGCGCGGGCTATGGTTCCGCGGGGCTGGCGCTGCAATGGGCCTATGGCGGCCTGGACATCAGCGCCTGGCAGCCATTCGCCCTCTTGATCGGCGCCAGCGTGCTGCTGGGCGCCAGTTTTCTCGCCATGGGCTACCTGATCAGCTCGCTGGTGCGCGAGCGCGCCACCGCGGCCGGCATCGCCGTCGGCGTCTGGCTGTTCTTCGTGGTGATCTACGACATGGCGCTGCTGGGCGTGCTGGCGGCCGACCAGGGCCGCCACGTCAGCCCCGGCCTGCTCAATGCGTTGCTGCTGCTCAACCCGTCCGACGTCTATCGCCTGCTCAACCTGACGGGCTTCGAGAACATTTCGCTGTATGCAGGCATGGCGGGCGTGAGCGACCAGGCCAGCCTGCCCATCGCCGCGCTGATCGCGGCGCTGCTGCTGTGGATCGCCGTGCCGTTCCTGCTGGCGACCGCGGCTTTCAGGAACAAGCCACTATGAAACGCCTGCGACTCCTCCTGGCCGCCTCCACCTTGCTGCTGGCCGCGGGCTGCGGCAGCGGCGCCGCGCCCGAATCCGCGCCCCCGCCCCAGGCCGTGACGGCGGAGTCTGTCGGCCATTACTGCGGCATGGCGCTCAACGAGCACAACGGCCCCAAGGGACAGATATTCCTCAAGGGACAGGCGGCGCCGGTTTGGTTCTCCTCGATCAAGCAGGTCTTTGCCTACACCCTGCTGCCCGAAGAGCCCAAGGGCGTCAGCGCCATCTACGTCAACGACATATCTACCGCCATCGCCGGCGGCGCGCCGGACCCGTCCGCCTGGACCGACGCGCGGCAGGCGTACTACGTCATCGAAGGCCGCTACATCGGCGGCATGGGCGCCGAAGACGCGATCCCCTTCTCCCGCCGCGACCATGCGCAGGCTTTCGCCGACACCCACGGCGGCCGCGTCGTCACCTTCGCCGATGTGCCGGAAAGCTATGTCTTCGCCCAATAGTCCGCGCCTCTACAGGCCTATCGCCATGAACCCTACCCGCCGCCGTTTCATCGGCATCGCCGCCGCTGCCAGCGCGCTCGCGCTCGCTCCCGCCGCCGCGCGCCGCGCCGCCGCCTCGATCGCGCCCACCACCTGGCAAGGCACGGCGCTGGGGGCCGACGCCGAGCTGCGCATCTACCACCCCGACACCGGCGCGGCCCAGCGCCTGATCGCCCAGTCCTTGCAGGAACTGCGGCGGCTGGAAGCCATCTTCAGCCTGTATCGCGACGACAGCGCCCTCTCGATCTTGAATCGCCAGGGCTTCCTGGACCATCCGCCGGCCGACCTGCTGCGGCTCCTGAGCGAAAGCCGCCGCTACAGCGAGCTGACCTCGGGCATGTTCGATCCCACCGTGCAGCCCTTGTGGCAGCTGTATGCCGAGCACTTCTCGCAGGCCGGCGCTGCCGCTGACGGTCCGCCGCCGCAGGCCATCGCGCAAGCGCTGTCGCGCGTGTCCCATGTAGACGTGAAGCTGGACGGCAGCCGCATCGAACTGCTGCGCCCCGGCATGGGCATCACGCTCAACGGCATCGCCCAGGGCTACATCACCGACCGCATCACCGACCTGCTCAAGCGCGGCGGCCTGGAACGCGCACTGGTGGACATGGGTGAAATACAAGGGCTGGACAGCCGGAGCGCGCCCCAGCCCTGGAAGGTCGGCATCGCCGACCCGCAAGACCCGACGCGCCTGCTCGCCAGCGCCAGCATGACGAACCAGGCCCTGGCGACTTCCGGCGGCTATGGCACCGCCCTAGACCCCGCGGGCCGGTACACGCATCTGTTCGATCCGCGCACCGGGCTCGCACGGCCGCGGTACCTGAGCGTGTCCGTCATGGCGCCGTCCGCCACCATGGCCGACGCGCTGTCCACGGCTTTCTCGCACATGCCGCTGGAGGCGACCCAGGCGGTGGTGCGGGAACTGGGGCTGCGCGCGTGGTTTGTGCTGGCGGATGGGCGCTTGGTGTCGCAACAGGGTCAGGCCTGATCCATCGCGGACTGACGCGAACCACGTATTTGCCACGGCCGGTGCAGCACGAGGTACGAAACGCCGCCGATGACCAAGCCCCAGAATGCGGATCCCAGCCCGAGAAAGCTCATTCCGGATGCCGTCGCCAGGAAAGTGATCACGCTCGCGTCGCGGTGCTTTTCGTCCTGGGCCAGGCCTACCAGACCGGTAGCGATGGCGCCCAGCAACGCCAGGCCCGCCAGCGCCGCGATGAGTTCCGCGGGCAGAGCCTGGAACAGCAGCGCCAACGTTCCGCCAAAAATTCCAATGCCGATATAGAGCAGGCCGCATGCGATGCCGGCGATGTAGCGGCGCCCGGCATCCTCATGCGCTTCCTTGCCGGTGCAGATCGCCGCCGTAATCGCCGCCAGATTGACCCCGTGCGAACCGAAAGGCGCCAACAGCAGCGAAGTGAATCCTGTCACGCTGATGATCCCGCTCGCCGGCACTCGATAGCCAGAAGCGCGCAACACCGCCATGCCCGGAACATACTGCCCTGTGAGCGTGACCAGGGCCAGCGGCAGGCCCAGGCTCAACAACGCATGCCACGACCATGCGGGCGCCACGAACTCGGGCACTACGGGTGTGAACCGCAATTGCGACAAGTGTGTATTCCCTGACGCCATCGCAATCGCGATGCCCACTGCCATGACCGCCGCAATCGCGTAACGCGGCCAGATGCGCTTGACGATCAGAAAGGTCAGGATCATTGCCAGCACAAGCAGCGGATCGACCTTGATCGAAGCGAATACCTGCATGCCGAAATGCAGCAGGATGCCAGCCAGCATGGCTGCCGCAATACCCTTGGGAATTCGCTCGATGAATCGGTCGAAGACGCCTGACACGCCGATCAGCGTAACGAGCAATGCACTCAGCAGATATGCTCCGACCGCTTCGGACCAGGGAATCCCGGGCAACATGCCGACCAACAGGGCCGCGCCGGGTGTAGACCACGCGGTGATGATCGGCACACGCAGGCGCCAGCTCAAGATTAAGCCGGAGACGCCGCTGCCTATCGAAATCGCCCAGATCCAGGAGGATGTCTGCGCCGTCGAAAGATGTGCCTGGCTGGCTGCCTGAAACACCACCACCAGAGGCCCGGCATAGGAAATCAGTACTGCCAGGAAGCCCGCCACCAGTGCGGACAGCGATGCATCCTGGCGCCATTGACGGAGGGTTCGCATCATTGGATACCTCGGGGCAAGGTGTGATTTGCCGACGCTATCGGTTCGATGTGCTCTTCCTGGCGGCAGCACTCCCGCCTGATCACATCCCGCATCGCAGGATCCTCTTTCTCCAGCGCCCCCTGTCGAGCATCGAACATGGCATCTCCTTAGCTGCATTAGACATATTGAATCGATCAACTTCGCAATCAATCTAACTATTCAAATAAATTACGTCAATGTATTTTGACTTAAAATGAATCAATTACACCGATTCAATATGATAGGTATGGCATCGACCGAAGTCCAAGCCGATGGCCCCCGGAAGCGCTGGCCCGGAGCAATGCACGGAAGAAGATCAACTAAACTGGCCGTTAGCCAACATTGCATCGGTGCAAGGAGATACGCGCCCTATGTGGTCACCCGACCTTGATAAATATGAAGGCGCGATCTATGCACGGATCGCCGACGCGCTCGAAAGCGATATCCGCGCGGAACGCCTGTTGCCCGGGACGCGCTTGCCCACTTTGAAGGAGCTTGCCGCCACGGTCGGAGTGACTCCTGGCACGGTCAATCGCGCCTATGAGCTCGCGCAAAGGCGCGGCCTGGTCGAAGGTGAGGTCGGGCGGGGAACGTTCGTGCTGGGCGCGCCGGTTCCAGCCGAGCCGGCCGCGGCGGACGTCCCGGTTCCTGTCGCGACGAGCGACGTCATCGATCTGTCCATCGTCAAACCGAATCTGGAAATACAGGAACCCTATGTGCGCGCCACTCTGGGCGAACTGGCGCGTTCGCAAATCCTGACGGACATGCTGGACTACACGCCTGACGGCGGCCACCTGCTGCATCGCCAGGCGGGCGCAACCTGGATGGAGTTGGGAGGCGTCCCCGCCAACGCGGAGCAGGTCGTCCTCACCGCAGGCGCCCAGCACGGTTTGTGGGTCGCGGTGAATGCTCTCAGCAACCCCGGCGACCTGGTCCTATGCGAATCGCTTTGCTATCCCGGCGTGGCCTCGGTCATCCAGAGCCTGGGCAGGCGCATAGCCGGCGTGCACATGGATGCCGAAGGAATGCGCCCTGACCACTTGCGCGAGCTATGCCAGCGGGAACGTCCTGCCTTGGTGATCTGCATCGCCACCTGTCAGAACCCGACCACGGCGATCATGTCCGTCGGGCGGCGCAAGGAAATTGCGCAGATTGCCCGGGACTTCGACATCGCTTTGCTCGATGACGATCTGTATGGCTTCCTGGCCCCCTCCTCCGTTCCACCCTTGGCCACATTCGCGCCGGAACGCACGGTATATCTGACCAGCCTGTCGAAATCCGTCGCATCGACCATCCGGCTGGGCTACATGCACTGCCCGCCGGAATGGCTGCCGCGGATGACAAGCAATGTGCGGACCAGCATCTGGATGGTCTCGCCATTGGCCGCGCAGATTGCCACCACGCTCATTGGCAATGGCACTGCGGCAATCATGGCCGGCAAGCAAAAAGAGGAAGCACGCCACCGACAAGCCATGGCGCGCGAGATACTCGGCCAGCACGAGTTCTTGTCTCAGCCGACGGCGTTTCATATCTGGCTGAAACTGCCGCCGCGGTGGTCCAGCGGCGAACACTTTTCGGCCCTGGCGCGCAGTCACCGGCTGTTGATCGCTGGAGGAGATTCCTTCGCCGTCAATCGGGATGACGAAGGCCGGCAACATGTCCGCATCACGCTGATGGCGTCCACGCGCGAGCGCATGCGATTTGTCTTGACCAAATTGGCGGGACTGATCGACACGCCGGAGTCAGTCTGGCTGTAGCGCGGGCGGCAGCCTTGCCGCCCACGAAGCGGATGCTTGCCCCGGCCAACTGCCTCGAGTCACGGGCAGCGTAAAACGTTGCGGCGCTCCCGCGGCCTGGCTTGAATCCAGGCCTTGGGAGCCGCTATGGCAGGCCCTGCCTCAAGCCGCCGAAGGCGGATTCAGCGAAGAGAGCATCTGCGTGAAGATCTTGGGGCTGGCGGCCAGCACATTGCCGCTGTCCATCCAGCCTTGTTCGCCGTCGAAGTCGGCGACCAGGCCGCCGGCTTCCAGCACCATCAGGCTGCCCGCGGCCAGGTCCCAGGCCTTCAGGCCCACGCCGCAGAAGCCGTCCAGGCGGCCGCAGGCCACGTAGGCCAGGTCCAGCACGGTGGAGCCGAGGCGGCGCACGCCGGTGCTGCCTTCGGCCATCTGACGGAAGCGCGCGGAGCCTTGTTCCGGATCGCCCGAGTTGGGCCAGTGCGCGCCCAGCAGGGCCTCGTGGTAGCGGGTGCGGCCCGACACGCGCACGCGGCGGTCGTTCAGGAAGGTGCCGCTGCCACGGCTGGCCGTGAACAGTTCATTGCGGGTCGGGTCATAGATGACCGCCTGCGTGACCTGGCCGCGCTGCGTCAGCGCGATCGACACGGCGTAGTTGGGCAGGCCGTGGATGAAGTTGGTGGTACCGTCCAAGGGATCGATGATCCACTGGAATTCAGCCTGGTCGGGACCCTGCAGGCCGAATTCCTCGCCCAGGACGGCGTGGTCCGGGTAAGCCGCGCGCAGCGTCTCGACGATGGACTCCTCGGCGGCGCGATCGACTTCCGTGACATAATCCCGCGGCCCCTTGCGAGCCACGCTGAGTCGTTCCAAATCCATGCTGGCACGGTTGATAATGGTGCCGGCACGCCGGGCCGCCTTGATGGCGATGTTGAGCATCGGGTGCATAAAATTCCGTACGAATGCGATGAGTTGGCTTGATGATAGGCCGCTTGCCGCCCCCCGGTCCGCCGTTCCCCGACAGGGGGAAATCGACCCAAAAAACCAGGAAGGCACTAAGCCAAACGTGCCATTTTAAATGACTCAAGCATTTTCACGTGTTCGCTTCGTTATGGTGAACCCCAGCCACCCCGGAAACGTGGGTTCGGCGGCCCGCGCCATCAAGACGATGGGCTTCTCCGAACTGGTCCTGGTCGAGCCTAAATTTCCAGATGTAACAAGCCAGCCGGAGGCGGTGGCGCTCGCCAGCGGCGCGCTGGACGTGCTGGAAAATGCCCGCATCTACGGGTCCCTGGAAGAAGCGCTGGCCCCGGTCACCATGGCGTTCGCGCTGACCGCGCGGGTGCGCGACCTGGGCCCCCCGCCCTGCGACATCCGCCAGGCGGCCGAACTCGCCCGCGGCCATCTGGGCGAGACGGCCGAGGGCGTCGCGGCCGTGGTGCTGGGCACCGAACGCGCCGGGCTCACCAACGCCCAGATCGCGTTGTGCCAGCGCATCTGCCACATTCCGGCCAACCCCGAGTACAGCTCGCTGAACGTGGCCCAGGCCCTGCAATTGGCCGCCTGGGAGCTGCGCTACGCGCTGCTGGTGGACCAGGGCGCGGCGCTGTTGCCGGCCTCCACCGCGCAAGAGGCGCCGCGAGGCGCCGCGCCGGCTTCCAGCGAGGCGGTGCAGGCCTTCCTGGCGCACTGGGAAGAAGCGCTGGTCGGCGTGCAGTTCCTGGATCCGGCCCATCCCAAGAAGCTGATGCCGCGCATGCGGCACCTGTACTCCCGCCTCGCGCTGAGCCGCGACGAGGTGGACATGATGCGCGGGGTCTGCACCGCCATGCTGGCCACGGCGCGCCGCAACGGCGACGCAAAAAAATAGGGGCGCAGGCTTGCGCCTGTCCCCCAGCAAGGTTTGCCGGGCGGCTCGCCGCCCGGAAATCCAAAATCAGTCCACCTTGGCGCCCGAGGCCTTGACCACCGGGGCCCAGCCTTCCACTTCCGACTTGATGAACTGGCCGAATTCGGCCGGCGTCGTCTTCACGCCCACGGCGCCCAGCTTCTCGAAGCTGAGCTGCACTTCGGGCTTGTCCAGCGCCTTGACCATGGCCGCGTTGAGCTTGTTCACGACGTCCGGCGGCGTGCCGGCGGGCGCGATCAGGCCGAACCACGAGGACACGTCGAAGTTGGCGAAACCGGATTCCTTCATGGTCGGCACGTCAGGCGCGCTCTTGGAGCGTTCCGTGGTGGTCACAGCCAGGGCCCGCAGCTTGCCCGACTGCACATGCGGCCAAGCCGAAGGCATGTTGTCGAACATGAACTGCACCTGGCCGCCGATCAGGTCGGTCACGGCCGGGGCGCTGCCCTTGTAGGGCACGTGCAGCACGTCGATGCCGGTCTGCATCTTGAAGAGTTCGCCCGCCATGTGGATGGAGGTGCCGCTGCCGGACGAAGCGAACGCCAGCTTGCCGGGATTCTTCTTGGCGTACTCGACCAGTTCCTGCACCGTCTTCACGGGCACGGCCGGGTTCACGACCAGGATATTCGGCACCTTGGCGCCCAGCGCCACCGGCGTGAAATCCTTGGTCAGGTCGAAATTGACGTTCTTGTACAGCGTCTGGTTGATCGCGCTGGTCACGGCCACGAACAGCAGCGTGTAGCCGTCGGGTTCTGCGCGCTTTACCTGGTCGGTGGCGATGTTGCTGCCGGCGCCGGGCTTGTTCTCGACCACGAAGGACTGGCCGAGGCTTTCGGTCAGCTCCTTGGCCATGATGCGGGCGATCACGTCAGTGGTGCCGCCGGCGGAAAAACCGACCACGATACGGACGGGCTTGTCGGGATAGGCGGCATGGGCCGAACCCATTGCGAATGCGCTTGCGGCGGTAGCCAGAAGGGTGGCGGCGATGCGCCGCAGTCCAGGCTTTTGACCTGTAGTCATAGAGTCTCCGTGCAGGTACTGTCCATTGAATGGACGATTTGAATTGTTCGATGCAGCATTCTGAGCTATACACATGCACTGCATCAAGGTAGAGTCCACAGTACGGACAGTGGTTTTCCCTTGAATATTCCGTAATAACCCGAGTTTTCAGAGATTTTCATGCAAGATAGCGACGCCGCGGCCGCGGGTCCACGCACATTGCGGCGCGGATTGGCCGTCCTGGCCGCCCTGCGAGACCAGGGCCCCGATGGCCTGAGCGTGACCGATATCGCCCGCCTGACGGGCATACAGCGTCCCACCATCTATCGACTGCTGGCCGCCCTGCTCGACGCCGGGCTGGTGCTGGCCGTGACCGGCACCAAGAAGTACCGCGCCCAGCTGGCGGTGGACCCGGACACGCGCTCGCGCGATCCGCGCGTGCGCCAACTGCTGCCGGTACTGCGGCGCCTGGCCGACCGCACCGGCGACGCGGTATTCCTGGTAGTGCGCGAAGAAGACGACTCCATCAGCCTGCATCGCGAGATCGGCAGCTATCCGGTGCAGATTCTGGCCACCTACGCCGGCAAGCGCCAGCCTCTGGGCGTGGGATCGGGCGGCATGGCGTTGCTGGCCGCCCTGCCCGACGACGTTGCGCGCAGCATCGTCGAACGCAACTCGGGCCGGCTGGACGAGTACGGCGGCATGACGCCGCAGGAAATGTACCGCCTGATCGAAAACACCCGCGCCCGCGGCTATTCCGTGGTGGGCAACCACGCGGTGCGCGGCGCGCTCGGCGTGGGCTGCGCGCTGTTGGATGCACAGGGCGCGCCGATCCTGGCGGTCAGCGTCACGGCCATCATCGACCGCATGCCTGCGCAGCGCCAGCGTGAAATCGCCGGCTGGATCAAGAGCGAGCTGGCGCGCCTGTCGATGCAGGCCTGAGGTCTGCTGCCGCCAGCAGAAAAACGGGCGCCCAAAGGGCGCCCGTTGTCATTCCAGCGCAGGCTGGCCTGCTTCAGGCCGCCGCTCCCGGCTTGGCATTCTGGATCTCGCGCATGGGGATCGGCGGCTGGAAGCCCGCGTCTTCCAGCGACTTGCGGATGTCCTGGTACAGGCCCCAGCGCAGGTCCCAGTACTTGGCCGACTCGGTCCAAACCCGCACGTTCACGACCACGCCGTTCTCCTTGTAGTCGACCACTTTTACCAGCGGCTCGGGATCCCTCAGCGTTTCCGGGCGCGCATCGACGATGGCGCGCAGCTTGGCCACCACCACTTCCAGATCGTCGCCATAACGCACCGGCACCGGGATATCCAGGCGGCGCGTCTTGTTGCGGCTGTAGTTGGTGATGGTGGCGTTCCACACCGTGCTGTTGGGCAAGGTCAGATGGATGCCGTCGACCTGGACCAGGCGCGTCAGGAACAGGCCGACCTCTTCCACCGTGCCGTCCACGCCGGTGCTCAGCGCCACGTATTCGCCCGCGCGTATCGGGCGCAGGATCAGCAGCATGATGCCGGCGGCGATGTTCTGCAGCGTGCCTTGCAAGGCCAGGCCCACGGCCAGGCCGGCGGCGCCCAGCACTGCGATCAGGCTGGCCGTCTGCACCCCGAAGCGCGCCAGCACCGCAATCACGGTGAAGATGCGCACCGTCCAGACCACCGTGCTGTAGAACATGGGCACGATGGTGGGATCGATCTTCTTGGAGCGCGTCGCGGCGCGGCGGACCCAGCTGCCCAGCAGCGACGACACCCACCAGCCGATGATGAGGATCAGCAGCGCTACCGCCAGATTGAGGCCCAGGTCCACCAGCTTGGGAGCCCAGGCATTAAATTCTTTCAAGGCTTCTTCCATGGATACTCCTGCGGAAAAGTTGAGGCCGCGCGGCGGTCCGGCAACGGGCGCCTTGCGGCCTGAAAAAAGCAGCGGAAAACTTTATCAGATGGCGCTTGCGATAAGGGCCGCATCGCGGCCCCGTTGTGTCAAGCTTTGTAAGCAAACGGGATCAGGCCCGCGCCGGAACCTTGCGGAAATGATTGTCCCAGGACATCTCGCGCGACGGCGCGAGCACGGGCTGTTCCTTGCCCGCAGCGTCGGTGCGCAGCATCGCTCCCAGGCCACTGCTCAGCAAGAAGCCCTGGTCAGCCGCCGGCGCCACGCCGCAGCCGTCGGCCAGTTCGGTCGTGCCCAGGCAACGGCCGCTGGCCGCGTCCCAGTAGATCACCTGCCCGCCCACCGGACTGGACGTCGCGACCACGGCGCCGGCAGCATCCACCGCCACCGAGCCGACGTAGTTGCGCATCTGGCGCAGCGCCTGCGCCGGTCCTTCGAACAGCTCCAATGGCGCGCCGCGCCTGTGCCGCCCCACCAGCGCCGGCCGGTCGGCGGCCGGCCCCATGTACTGGCAACCGAACCAGACGCAGCCGTCGGCGGCCAGCGCCAGGTGGCGGATGGACAGGCGGTGCAAGGCGGGCTCCAGCTCCACGCTTTCCAGCAGCTCACCGCTGGCCGCGTCGATGTAGGCCAGCGAGGGCCGCATCGTGTCCAGGTTGAGTTCCAGCTTGCCGTAGTCGGGATGCGTCAGGATGCCGCCGTTGGCGACGCACAGCGTTTTGCCGTCGGGCATCAGCACGACCTCGTGCGGGCCGATGCCGCCGCTGTCGAATTCGCCGATGCGGCGGTACGCGCCACCGGGCGAGGCGTCGTACAGCCCGAGCACGCCCCGCCCCGCTTCGAAATCGTTCTCGGTGGCGGCCAGCAGCCGCCCGCCGTCCACATAGGCGCCATGGCCAAAGAAGTGCCGCTCTTCGTGCATGGGCAAGGCCTGGGGCTCGCCGCCGCGCAGCGAAAACGCGAGCGCGAAGAAGCCCGGCTGGCGGCCGAAGACGACCGCGCGTTCGCCCGCCGCATCGATGGCGAAGCTGTGTCCGCGCGCGGGCATGGGCACCACCAGCCGGTCGTGCCCGGCCGCGTCCAGCAGCGCGGTTTCGTCGCGCCCGCCGCGCTTGCGCGCGCTCAGGAACAGGACTTCGCCGTCCTTGGGAGCCGCCGCCAGCGCAGCCGCGGGCGCCAGGCCCATCGCGGCCGCAAGCGACAGGAAGCGGCGCCGGTCAATCTCCATCGAGCGCATTGAATCCGATCGTGACGCCCAAAGCCGGCGCCAGGTTCTCGTCGACGATGGCCTTGGCGTTCTTGAGGGTCAACGCCGCCAGGGTCAGCTGCCGGCGCCCGTCTTCCTGCGCCAGCGCCTGCTCCAGCGGCTGCGGCACGTCCAGCAGCGCGCGCGCCGCGCTCGCCAGTTCACCGCGCACGGACTCGGCCATCCAGGCGTCGCCCTTGGGCAGCGCATAGGCGCCCGCCTGGTAGAAGGCCTGCAGCCCGTCCAGATTGGCCGCCAGCAGGCGCGTGGACAGCTGGCTGCGCCAGAATGCGGCGCGTTTGGGCCGCGCCGCTTCGGGCGTATCGCCCAGCACGGGCAGGATCTTCACGTCGCGCGCGAACTGCAGCCCGGTGGAGAGGGACTTCATGGCCTCGGCCGCGACTTCCTGCTGATCGCGGTACAGGTCGTTGCCGGCCTTGGGCTGCGCAAACTGGCGGCCGAAATCGCCGTCGGCGCTCCACGCCTGGGCTACATCGCCCGTGATCTGCCTGACGTTGGCGGCCACCGCCCGGGCGTAATCGCAGGCGTAGGCGTCGACCTGCCCGCCATCCTGCCGCAGCAAGGCCGGCTCGCCGTACAGCACGTATTCCAACGCGGGCAGGCCCTGCACGGCCACGCTACGTCCCGCCAGGGCGCCGGGCACGAGCAAGGCGCCGTCCTGAGCGGCGATCAGCGTCTGCACCTGCTTGGGCATCACGCCGCGCGTATCGGGCCAGAAGGCCAGGCGCTCGTAGCGGTTGGCCTGCACCAGCGGACCGAAGCGCAGAAACTCGATGCCGGACCAGGCCAGGGCCAGGTTCTCGAAAGCCTCTTTGACGCGCGCCGCGTCCGCGGCGCGCGGCTGGGCGCACCAGTGGCCCAGCGCGCCGTCCAGCGCCGACGCCGCGTCCACCATCTTGGCCACGGCGGGACGGGCGTAATCGCGCGCCAGGCGCTCGCCCAGGTCGGCGGGCGGCGCCGCGAGCGCGGCCGAGGGCGCGGCCACGGCCAGCACTGCCGCCGCGGCGCGCTTAAACACTAGTCGGGCAAATCCGGCCATTACAGCGACTCCAGGAAACGGATGAGATCGGCGCGTTCTTCCGGCGTCATCGCCACCACGCGGTCGCGCGCGGGCTTGCCTTCGCCGCCATGCCACAGCACAGCCTCCAGCAAGGTGCGCGCACGCCCGTCATGCAGCCAGGTGGCGTTGGGGTTCACGGTCTTGGTCAGGCCTATGCCCCACAGCGGCGGCGTGCGCCATTCGCGGCCGTTGGCCTCGCCATCGGACACGCCATCGGCAAGATCGTCGCCCATGTCGTGCACCAGCATGTCGGTATACGGCCAGATCAACTGGAAGCGGTGCTCGGGCTGCTTGGCATTGCGGCTGGTGACGTACTTGGGCACGTGGCAGGCGACGCAATTGGCTTCGTAGAACAGCTTCTTGCCGGCCAGCACCCGCGCATCGTCGGCGTCGCGCCGCTGCGGCACGGCGAGGTTGGTGGAATAGATGGTGACGAAGTCCATCAGCTTGGCCGGAACTTCCTCGGGGCCGAAGCGCGGCTGCGCACCATGCGGCATGTCCAGGCACTGCTTCTGCGACGGCGTGCAGTCGCCGGAATGCTTGGGGAACAGGGGCGTGGAGAGCCCCATGTCGTTGGAGAACGCGGCGGCGCTCTGCTGCTCGACCGTGGGTTGCCCGGCCTTCAGGTTGAAGCGGCCCAGCACGCGCGCGCCGGTGCGCACGTCGGTGACCCAGTTGGCCTTGCCGACGATGCCGTCGCGCTTGTCCGCGCCCACGTTGGCCAGGATGTCGGCTTCGTGGATGGATTCCAGCAGCCCCAGGCCTATCATGGGCGGCGCCAGCCGCGGCGAGATCTGGGTGTCCGCGCGCATCGGGCCGTAGCCCAGGTTCTCGATGCGGTAGGCGGGCTTCATCAGCGTGACGGTTTCCCCGCCGTTGAGCGCGACCGCGACCGGCTGGTACTCGATCTCCATGCGGCCTTCGGCGGGCAGGCCCGCCACCGCGAAATTCTGCAGCTGCACACCATAGATGGGTTCGGGCAGGGCCGCGATCTCGCCCGCGGCCAGCCGGGGATGTCCGCGGTCCGGCCCTTGCGGGACGGCCAGGCGCAGCAGCAGCGCCACCGCGTCGGTGCGCTCCAGAGGATCGAAACCCGGCACCGTGCCGCGTCCGTCCTTGGTATGACAGGCCTGGCAGGAACGCGCATTGAACAGCGGTCCCAGGCCGTCCGAGGCCTGCGTGGAAGCCGGCGCCGAGACCCAGTCCTTGCGGAACAGGCCGTTGCCGACCTGGAATTCCTGGCGCCCCTCGAAGCTCATGTTGGCCGACGGCTGCGAAAAGATGTCGGCGTTGATGAGCTTGTTGGTGGTGGCGGCCCCAGCCTGCATGGTCTCGAAGGTCTCGACCTTCGAGAAGTCGCGCGTGGGCGCCGTGATGGCGGTCACGCGCTTCAGGTCTTCGGGCGTGAGGTCGTCACGCCCGGTTGGAGCGGCGGCGGCGCCGGCATGGGCCGACGCCGCCAGTACGGCGGCTAAAACGAGTTTCACTTGAACACGGCGTCAGGTTTGTCCAGGCTGTCGGAACCTTCGATGGCAACCTTGCCCAGGTCCAGCAGGGCGATCACGCGCTCCAGGCTGCGGGTCTGGTCGACCAGGCGGTCGATGGCGGCCTGCACCACGGCATTGCCTTCCTTGTTGCCGTCCGAAATCATCTGGTCGTAGGTTTCGATCGTTTCGGCGCGCGTCTTCATCGCCTGCATGGCGGCCACGGTGGCGTCCAGCTTGGCGCGCACTTCGGCGTCCAGCTTGGGATCGCGCGCCTTCACCAGTTCCGACAAGCTCGCGCCCTGGACGGTCTTGCCGTCGATGCGGGTGTAGCTGCCCAGGTAGACGTTGCGGATGCCGATCTGGTCGTAGTAGTGCGAGTTGTGCGTGTTGTCCGAGAAGCAATCGTGCTCTTCCTCGGGATCATGCAGCATCAGGCCCAGCTTCATGCGTTCGCCAGCCAGCTCGCCGTAGGACAGGCTGCCCAGCCCGGTCAGCATGGCGATCAGGCCAGCCTTCGGATCTTCCTCGACCGCCTTGCGCGCCGCGCCGTCCTTCTTCCAGTTGCCGACCATCTCTTCCAGGTCCGTCACCAGCAGATCGGTCACGGCCTTCAGGAACTGGATGCGGCGCTCGCAATGGCCGCCCGTGCACTGCTTGGGATCGAAGTCGGTGTGCGGACGGTCGCCCGCGTGGCGTTCCTGCGGCGTGCCCTTGCGGCCAGCCGGCGCGGGGCCGGTGCCGTTCAGGTCCTGGCCCCACAGCAGGAATTCGATGGCGTGGTAGCCCGTGGCCACGTTGGCCTCGTTGCCGTCGGCTTCGTGCAGCACTTCGGACAGCAGCTGGGGCGTGATCTTGCTGACGTCGACGGTCTTGCCGCCCACCGAGATCTTGGAATTGGCGATGACGTTGACTGCGTAGTAGGCGTTCTCGTCGTTCTCGGTGCCGTAGGAAGCGTCCACGTAGTCGATCAGGCCCTCATCCAGCGGCCAGGCGTTCACGCGGCCTTCCCAATCGTCGACGATGGGGTTGCCAAAGCGGTACGCCTCGGTCTGCTGATAAGGCACGCGGGCCGCCAGCCAGGCTTCGCGCGCGGCCTTCAGCGTTTCGGCGCTGGGCTTCGCGATCAGGGCGTCGATGGCGGTGCGCAGGGTCTTGGCGGAGGCGAGCGAGTCTTCGTAGCCGGCCAGCGCCAGATCCGAATACGTGGCGACCACGGCCTTGGGCTCAGCCGCGGCCTGGGCCGTCCCCCCGAACACCGCAGCGGCCAACACCGCTCCCAACAGCAACTTGCGCATCGATACTCTCCCGTAACAGGAACGGCACCCGCCCCCACGGCGGCCCGCTCATACTCGAATTTTGAGGATGAGAGTGTAAACAATTTTCGTTTGTCATTCAGAATAAAGTCAGATACCTGACATTTCTTTGAACCGCCAGCCCTGTTTTCCCGGAGGCGGCAAGGCCGCATGCGCGCGCCGCTGCGACTACTATCCCTTACCTCCCTCCCGTCATGCGCCATGGAACTCCGCCAACTCCGCTATTTCGTCCGCGTCGCCGAACTGGGAAGCATCGGCCGCGCCGCGCGCGAGCTGGAGGTGGTCGCTTCGGCGCTCAGCCAGCAGATCAGCCGCCTGGAAAGCGAACTGGCCACGCGGCTGCTGGTGCGCACGCCTACCGGCGTGGTGCCCACGCCGGCGGGCACGGCATTCCTGCGGCAGGCGCAGCTGACCTTGCGGCACGCGGAAAACGCGATGGCGGCGGCGCGCGAGGCGCGGCTCTCCGGCATGGTCAGCGTCGGCTTCGCGCCCACCACGGCATCCGTGCTGGCCAGGCCCTTCTACGCAGCCATGGCCGAGCGCTATCCGAACGTGCGCCTGCACCTCGTCGAGGGCCTGTCCGGCAACCTCGGTGAACTGCTCATGGGACGCCGGCTCGACCTGGCCGTGCTGTTCCAGAACGACAGCAGCCAGGGCCGCAGCGCCATCCCGGTGCTGGACGAGCGGCTGTTCCTGCTGGCGCGGCGCGGCATGGTCGCGCTGCCCGACGGCGAGCCCATCTCCGTGGCGCAGCTGGGCAGCCTGCCGCAGGCCGTGACCAGCAAGGCCCACGGCCTGCGCGCCTGGGTCGAGGCCGCCTTTGAACGGGCCGGCGTCGAACCTTGGATCGGCGTCGAGGTCGACGGGCTGACCACGCTGATGGATCTAGTGCAGGCCAATGCGCTGGCCACCATCCAGCCCGGCGCGGCCGTGGCCCGGGTGGAATCGGGGCTGCTGAGCATGCATCCGATCGACGACCCCTTCCTGTTCCGCCGCAACCTGGTCTATTGCATCAATGACGAGGAACTGTCGCCCGCGGCATTGGCCGCGCGGGTCGTGCTGCTGGACGTGATGCGCGCCCTGGTGCGCAATGGCGGCTGGCCTGGCGCAACCCTTCTCGATTCGTGATGCCCCCATGCCGGGGGCATGGCTAGGCCCTGCCCGGTCCCGCAGATAAATTGCCAGCCAGGATGCTGCGGCATGTTGCGGCGGCGATGGATCTGCACGAAATCCGATGACCACAGACACCCAAGGCCGGGGACGCCTGCGCATTGCCTCCATGCGCCCGCATTGCTCCGAGATGGAATGGAACGCCCGCGTCGACCTGGCAGCCTGCTACCGCCTGGTCGAGATCTACGGCATGGCCGACATGATGGCCAATCACATCTCGGCGCGCGTGCCGGGCGAAGACAATGCCTTCCTGATCAACCCCTACGGCATGATGTACGAGGAAATCACGGCGTCCAGCCTTATCAAGGTGGATCTGGATGGCACCATCCTGGCCCGCCCCGAGTTCGGCGAGCTGGACTACGGCATCAACAAGGCCGGCTATGTCATCCACAGCGCCGTGCACGCCCACCGCCATGAAGTGGACTGCGTGATCCATACCCACAGCTGGGCGTCGATGGCCGTGTCCACGCTGGAGTGTGGACTGCTGCCGCTGACCCAGACCGCCATGCGCTTCCTGAAGATCGGCTATCACGACTACCAGGGCGTGGTGCTCGGCCTCGAAGAACAGGCTTCGCTGCTGGCCGACCTGGGCCAGGGCGAAGCCCTCATCCTGCGCAACCACGGCGCCCTGACCGTGGGCCGCAGCGTGGGCGAAGCCTTCAACTGGATGCACCGCCTGGAACTGGCCTGCCGCTCGCAGCTTGCGGCCATGGCCACGGGTTCCCCGCTGCAGGCCGTGGCCGCGCCCGTGCTGCAGGAAACCTGGAACAACTACCAGCCCGGCACGCGCCGGCCTTATGGGGTGATGGAGTGGCCCGCCCTGCTGCGCAAGCTGGACCGGCAGGACCCGGGCTACCGCGACTGAGTTTTTCGCTTCAACAGGCGCCGGCCGGCGTGGCGGCACGGCGCCATCGAAAACACCACTACGCCCACGCGAGGAGACATCATGAACACAGCACGAGCCCTGCTCGCTTGCGCAGCGCTGACTGGCGCCTGTACGTCGGCGCCGTCCGCGGCGGCGGACTATCCCGACCGGCCGGTGAAGGTCATCGTGGCATTCTCCGCCGGCGGCACCACCGACACCCTGACCCGCAGCGTGACCAATACCCTGACGCAGAAGCTGGGCCAGCCCTTCGTGGTCGAGAACAAGCCGGGCGCGGGCGGCAACATCGGCACGGAATACGTCGTGCGCGCGGCAGCCGACGGCCATACGCTGATCGTCAATTCCGTGGGGCCCATCGCCGTCAACCCCTCGCTGAACAAGCTGTCCTACAGCCCGCTGACCGATCTGGTGCCCATGGTGCAGATCGCCACCGTGCCCAATGTGCTGGTGGTTCCGCCTTCTTCGCCCGCCAAGGACATCCAGGGCTTCCTGAAGTACGTCAAGACCGCGCGCCAGCTCAATTACAGTTCCACCGGCGTGGGCACGTCTTCGCACCTGTCGAGCTACATGCTGATGGACGAACTCGGCGTCAACGCCACGCATGTGCCCTACAAGGGCGCGGACGCGGTCAACGACCTGCTGGCCGGGCGCATCGACTTCATGTTCGCCACCATTCCTTCCGTGATCGGCCATATCCGCTCCGGCAAGCTGCGCGCGCTGGCGGTCAGCACCAAGCAGCGTTCCGCCACCCTGCCCGAACTGCCCACCATCGCGGAATCCGGCTACCCGGGCTTTGACGCCGGCTCCTGGTTCGGCTTCTTCGCGCCCAAGGGCACGCCGCAGCAGGTGGTGGACGTCGTCAACCGCGAGGTCAACGCCGCATTGCCGGGGCTCAATGAACAGATGCTGCGCGAAGGCGCCGAACCGGTAGGCGGCACGTCCGCCCAATTCGGCGACTTCATCAAGCGCGAACATGACAAGTGGGCGCTGCTGGTACGCAAGTTTGCCCCCGAAGCGCATTGAACCCGCCGCCATGACGCAAGGTTCCGGCATCCGCATCCTGTGCTCGCCCGCCGAAGCCGTGCCGCTGCGCCTGGCGCTGGACCGCAGCCCGGCCGCGGGACGCTATGCGCTGGTCCATCCCGTGGCGGGGCGGCCCATGATGGCCGAGGCCGCGTTCGTCTCGCGCGACATCACCGGCCATTCGACCAAGTTCGAGATCCAGCCGTCGACCGCGCTGTACTACGAGGCCATGCGGGACGCGCCGGCGCTGCGCTGGGTGCACGTGCACTCGGCCGGGGCCGACCGCGAGATCTACCAAAGCCTGCACGCGCGCGGCGTGGCGGTCACGACCTCGCAAGGCGCCAGCGACCCCGTGGTCGCGCAGAGCGCCATCGCCGGCGTGCTGGCGCTGGCGCGCCGCCTGCCGCTGCTGGCCGCCGACCAGCGCGACCGCGCCTGGCGTCCGCTGCTGGATGCGCGCACGCCCAGGGATCTGGCCGGCCAGCATGCCGTGGTGGTGGGATGGGGCGGCATCGGCCAGCGCATCGGCGCGCTGTTGGGCGCGCTCGGCCTGGAGGTATCGGTCGCGCGCCATAGTGGCGCGCCCGTGCCGCAGGCCCGCCACACCGTGGGTTACGGCGCGCTGCCGTCCCTGCTGCCCGCCGCCGATTGGCTGGTGCTGGCTTGCCCGCTCACGTCCGCCACGCGCAACCTGATCGGCCGCGACGCGCTCGCCGCGCTGCCCGCCCACGCGATGGTGGTCAACGTGGCCCGCGGCCACGTCATCGACGAACCCGAATTGATCGCGGCGCTGGGCGCCGGCCGTCTGGGCGGCGCCTTCCTGGACGTGTTCCAGCAGGAACCGCTGCCACCGGATTCCGCGCTCTGGGACCTGCCCAACGTCATCGTCACGCCTCATAGCGCAGGGTTCTCGGACGGCAACGCCGCGCGCGTGCGCGCCCTGTTCGCCGACAATCTCAAGCGCTGGCTGGCGGACGAGCCCCTGGCCAATCGCAGCATCGCCTGAAACGGCGCATCGCCGCCCGGCGCCAGGTCCGGGCGGCGATGAGCGGCCCCGCCGCGCCTCAGCGCTGCAACGGGGCCTTGGCCGTTTCCCTTGCGGCCAGCACGGCCACCGCCGTCACCACCAGCGCCGCCGCCACGTACAGCGAGATCGCGAAGGTCGAATTCCAGGACTTGAACAGGCTGGCGATGATCAGCGGCGCGAACCCGCCGCCGACGATGCCGGCCAGCGTGTAGGCCAGGGAAGAACCGGCATAGCGCACGCGGCCCGGGAACTGCTCGGTGACGAAGGCGGCCTGCGGGCCATACATCAGCGCGTGGATCAGCAGGCCCACCACGACCGCCGCGCAGATGGCGATGGGATGCGCGGTGTCCATCAGCACGAAGAAGACGAAGGCCCAGATCATGCCCAGCACCGCTCCCGCCAGGTACACCGGACGGCGGCCGATCTTGTCGGACAAATGCCCGCACAACGGCACCGCAATCGCGTTCAGGGCGGCGCCCAGCATGGTGGCGGTCAGGGCCATCGGCCGCGACAAGTGCAGCACCGTCGTCACGTAGGTCAGGGTGAACACGACCACCAGCGCATAGAGCACGTCGGAGCCGATGCGCGAGCCGCCCGCGATCAACAGCTGCCGCCAGTATTGGCTCAGCACGTCCTTGATGGGCGTGGCGGCGGTTTCGCGCTTCTGTTCCATTTCCAGGAACACGGGCGTTTCCTCCACGCCGCGGCGCAGCCACAGGCCGAACAGCACCAGCGCCACGCTGGAGACGAAGGGCACGCGCCAGCCCCAAGCCTGGAAGTCCTCGGGGCTCAGGAAGGCCGACACCACGGCGATGAAGCCCGTGCCTATCAGCGTGCCGCAGGACGGACCGATCTGCGTGAAGGAGGCGTTGCGCCCGCGCTGGTCGGGCTTGCCGTGTTCCATCGACAGCAGTACCGCGCCGGCCCATTCGCCGCCCAGGGCCACGCCCTGCACGAAGCGCAAGGCCACCAGCGCCGCCGGCGCCCACACGCCCCAGGACGCGTAGGTCGGCAACAGCCCCATCAGGCCGGTGGACACGCCCATGATGACGAGCGTGGCGACCAGGACGAACTTGCGCCCCAGCCGGTCGCCCAGATGGCCGAAGACGAAGCCGCCCAGCGGCCGCGACACATAGCCCACGGCATACGTGGAGAAGGCCAGGATAGTGCCCGTCAGCGGGTCGAAGGACGGAAAGAAGATGGAATTGAAGACCAGCGCCGCCATCAGGTTGTAGATGGTGAAGTCGTACCACTCCAGCGTGGTGCCGACCGAACTGGCCAGGGCCAGCCGGCGCATCTTGTTGGGCGCGGCCGCGGTCTTGACGGCCGCGGCGCCGTACAGCGTTTCTTCAGCCATGGAATTCCCCTTGAATTGGATGTGTAGTTACGAGCCGAGCTGGGCTCAGCGCAGGTCGGCAGCCGTCAGCTTCCAACCCAGTTGCAGCAACCAGGCGTTGGCCGGATCGGCATCGAAGGCACGGCAAGCCTGGTCGCGCAGCGCGCGCGCGGCAGCGGCGGAACTCGCCTCCGCCACGAACAACGGCGCCAGGACGCGGTTCTCGTTGGATTCGCGCGGCAGCGGCGTGCTGAGCGCCGCATCCGGCACCAGCAGATAGGACTGAACAAAGCCGTCCGCCTGCGCCAGTTCAGCGCCCAGCACTTGCGCCCGGGCCGCCACTGCTTCACTGTCATTCGTCGCCGCCAGCGGCAAGACCACGAGCTCGCTGCCGGAACCGAACCCGGTCACGGCGCGCACGGCGCAGACGCGGCGCATCGGATCTCGCATCCGGTCCAGATTGGTCACCGACCACGCGGTCTGGCGCTCGAACGCGGCCCGGTAGTCGGCCGTGGTGAAAGCCGCCAGCGATTCGGTGCGGTACAGGCCCAGATACTTGCGGCCGCCCTCCCGCGACAGATAGCGCGCCCCCGAGAGAAAGCCGGGGATGCGCACGCGCTCTTCCACATGTTCGCGGTCGTACCAGCGGTTGAAATCGGCCTCGTGGGCGGGGTCGGCGTCAGTGGCGACGAACAGCAGGCCGTGGGGCGGGGGGGAGGATTCGGTGTGCGTGCTCATGGGCGGAAGACAGGAAATTCCTTCGATTGCGGAAGGCTCCATCTTCAGCCGGCCGGCTGGCCGCGGACAAACGAGTAATTCTTCTGCGCGGCAATAAAATTACTGAAAGACGCCCTAGGGATAACACTATTGCGCCGAACCCAATCGCGGCGCAGCGACCGAGGACGTGAACTGGTCCGACGCGCGGCTGGCGAGTTCGGCCACCAGCCGGATCGCGTCCGACCCGGCGCTTTCCAGATAGCTCACCACCAGCAGCTGGGGCGGCACGGGGATGTCGCAGCGGATGATCTGCACCTCGCCGCGCGCCACGTACTCGTAGATGGGAGGCAACGGCACCAGCGCCCGGCCGAAGCCGCTGCGCACCAGCCGCGCCAGCGCGGAGATCGAGCTGACGCAGTGCACCTTGCCTTGCGGCATGCCGACTTCGCGGTACAGGGCCTTGAGCGCTTCGTGCGGCTGCGACCCCGGGCTCATGGTCAGCACCGGCTCGCTCAGCAGTTGCTGCGCGCTCAGCGCCTCCTCGTCGCCGGCCGGCCCGACCCAGCCCATCTCCATGGGCAGGCAGGCGGTGCTGATGATGCCGCTGTCGTTCAGCAGGTCCGTCTGCAGCGCGATGTCCAGCGTGCCTTCGCGCAAGCCCCGGTGCAGCGCGCGCGTGGTTTCGGACGTGAGCTGGACCTCGATGCCCGGATAGGTGGAGCGCAGATTGGTCAGGAAGCCGATCAGCCAGGTGTGCACCACGGTTTCGATGGCGCCGATGCGCACCAGGCCGAAGACCTCGTCGCCGCCCTTGCCCAGCGACAGGATCTGCTGGCGGATCTCCAGCAGCCGCTCGCCGTAGTCCAGCAGCCGGGTACCGGTGGCGGTCAGCCTGAGTTCCTTGGCGTCGCGCTCGAACAGGCGCGCGCCGATGTCCTCTTCCAGCGAGGCGATGCGGTTGGCCACGGCGGCCTGGGTGATGTGCAGGCGGTCGCTCGCCGCCCGGAAACTGCCCAGGCGCGCCGACCACAGAAAGGCTTCGACAAAACGCGTATTCATCTCGGTACGACGCGGCAAGGCGTGGCGCAAGGATCCAGAACCCCGGAGCGGCTAGCTCCGGTCCGCCCACATGCTACCGCCATAACGCCGGGCGCGGCGCGAGGCGGGTTGCGTCCCCTTCTATGGTGCGCCGTGCACCAAAGTGGTTCAGGAGCGGCACCAGCGCGAGGCCGGCCCGTCGTGCTCCCGGGGCGCGGGCCTCGCCGCCGAAAGTTGGCACGACTCTTGCTTGATGCCTGGTATGCCAGCTTGTCCACAAGCGCCACTTTCCTCGCACACCAGGAGTTCCCCATGATCTACCGCAACGCGCCCCACGCCTTCAACGCCACCCGCCGCCGCCTGATCCAGGGCGCCGCGCTGGGCGCCGCGACGCTGGCCGCGCCGGCGCTGGCGCGAGCGCAATCGGGACCGGTGATCCGCATCGGCTTCTGGCCCGTGGCGGCCGGCCTGCCGTTCTATGCGGCGCTGGAAAAAGGCTACTTCAAGGAGGCCGGCCTGAACGTCGAGCCGCTGAAATTCGCCGGCGCGCAGCAGGTCATGGAAGCCATGCTAGCCGGCCGTGCGGACGGCAGCGCCAATGGCACCGGCTCGGCCAATCTGGCCATCGGCGAGATCGCCTCGCCTGGCCTGTTCAAGATTTTTGCGTCCAACCCCAGCAACGCCAAGAACGTGCTGGACGAGTTCATCGTCGCGAAAGACAGTCCCATCAAATCCATCGCAGACCTCAAGGGGAAAAAGGTCGGATCTGGACCCGGCATCCAGAACGCCACGCTGGCCAAAGCAGTGCTGGAGCGCGCCGGCGCAACCGGGGCCACCGTGGTCGAGCTGGCGATCAGCCAGCACGTCGCCGCGGTGGCCGCCGGCCAGTTGGATGCCTGCTACACGCTGGAGCCCACCGGCACGGTGGGCAGGCTGAACGGCACGACCCGCGTGCTGGAAACGGGCGTCATCGCCAAATACGTGCTGGGCGATCCGATGGCGCCGTGGTTCGGCGGATCGGCGTCCCTGACCACCGCGTTCCTGAAGAAGCATCCCGAGGAAAGCAAGAAATTCATCGCCGCCTATGCTCGCGGCATCGAGCTGATCCGCAGCAAACCCGCAGAGGCGCGCCCCTACCTCAAGGGCTACACCGCCATCGAAGGGCCGATGACCGAGGAAGTGCCGCTGGCCGCCTACACACTCTACAACGAGTTCACGCCCGGCGACATCCAGTACTTCCAGAAGTTCTTCGACCTGTTCACCGACAAGGGCGTGTTCGCCCAGAAGGTCGACGTCTCGACCATGCTCTACAAGGGCTGATCCATGACCGCAACCACTGCAACGACCGCGGCCGGCGCCACCGGCTCGGCGCGCCCCGCGCGCAAATTCGACGCGACCCGCTTGCTGCCGCTGATCGGTCCGCTGGCCCTCTTCGTGGTGTGGGACCTGGTGGTGCGCCTGCAATTGGTCAGCCCCGTGCTGCTGCCCACGCCCAGCGCGGCGATCGCGGCGCTGGCCAAAGGCATGGCGGGCGGCCCGCTGCTGGCTGACTTCCTGGCGTCCCTGAACCGCACGCTGCAGGCCTTTGTCATCGCCGGCGTGATCGGCGTGCCGCTGGGCGTGCTGCTGGGCAGCAACGAGAAGGCCTACCGCAGCGTCGAATTCCTGGTGGACTTCTTCCGCTCCACGCCCTCTTCCGCGCTGATCCCGCTATTCCTGATGATCTTTGGCGTCACCGACATGAACAAGATCGCCATCGCCGCCTTCGCGGCGGTGCTGGTGATCCTGTTCAACAGCGCCTACGGCGTCATCAACGCCCGCAAGCAGCGCGTCATGGCGGCGCGCGTCATGGGCGCGTCGCGCTGGCGCATCTTCAAGGACGTGCTGATCTGGGAAAGCCTGCAATCCACCTTCGTGGGCCTGCGCAGTGGCGTGTCGATGGCGCTGGTCATCGTGATCGTGGCCGAAATGTTCATCGGCTCCGACAGCGGCCTGGGCAATCGCATCATCAACGCGCAGCAGGTGCTGAACGTGCGCGACATGTATGCGGCCATCCTCGCGGCCGGCGCGCTGGGCTATGTGCTGAACATTCTCTTTCTCGTGCTGGAAAAGCGCGTGGTCCACTGGAGCGGCCGCTGATGTCCATCGTCCTCAATCCCACCATCGCCCCCGGCCCCGCCGCCGCTCCGTTCGAGCCCGGTCCGCTGGGCACCCACATCACCATACGCGGGCTGACCAAGTACTTCGCCGGCTGGCCGTTGTACGAGGACTTCAACCTCGACATCCCCAAGGGCAAGATCGTGTCGGTGTTCGGCCCCAACGGCTGCGGCAAGTCCACGCTGATCAACATGATCGCCGGCCTGATTCCCATCGACTCGGGCGAGATCCTGTTCGACGGCAAGTCGCTGGCGCAGACCAAGATCGGCTACGTCTTCCAGAACTACCGCGAAGCCATGTTCCCGTGGCTGCGCACCATCGACAACATCGCCTATCCGCTGCGCCTGGAAGGTCGCGGCAAGGCCGAGGTGGACGCGCGGGTCGAAGAGCTGGTGGCCTCGTTCGACGTCAAGTTCGACCTGAACCGCTACCCCTACGAACTGTCCGGCGGACAGCAGCAGACCGCCTCGATCATGCGGGCGCTGGCGCCGGGACCGGAAGTGCTGTTCCTGGACGAGCCCTTCTCCGCGCTGGATTTCGAAATGACGCTGTTCATCCGCGAAAAGCTGCAGGAGGTCTTCATGCAGACCGGCACCACCATGCTGCTGGTGTCGCACGATCTGGAGGAAGCCGTGTACCTGGCCGACCAGGTGCTGCTGCTGACCAAGCGGCCGACCCGGGTCGCGGAGATCCTGGACTACCGCGACGCGCGTCCGCGCACCGTGGAAACGCTGTCCGAGCCCAGCTTCATCCAGATGAAGAAACTCAGCCTGGAAATCTTCCAGCGCGAAGTGCGCAAGTAACCCCCCCGTACCGGAGAGTCCGCCATGACCCAGGAAACCATCGACCAATACGTGCGCAGCGCCCTGGCGCTGGCTGGCTATGCCTTGCGCGAGCAGGCGGTGGCCGAAGTGACGCAGCAATTCGCGCGCATCCAGGACATCGCGGCCGGCTTCGTCGATGAGCCGCTGGCCGTGGAGCTGGAATCGGCCGCGGTGTTCCGTCCGTGAGCGGCCCCGCGCAGGATATCGCGCGCCAGGTCCGCGCCGGCGAACGCAGCGCCATGGCCGTACTGGACGCCACGCTGGCGCGCGTGCGCGAGCGCGACCCGGGCTACAACTGCTTCACGGCCATCACCGAAAGCCGGGCGCGGCAGGAAGCGGCGGCCATCGACGCGCGCCGCGCCCGCGGCGAGGCGCTGCCGCCGCTGGCGGGCGTGCCCTATGCGGTCAAGAACCTGTTCGACATCGCCGACCAAGTCACCCTGGCCGGGGCGCGGGTCAACGCCTCCAACCCGCCCGCGCGGCGCGACGCCAGGCTGGTCGAGCGCATGCGCGAGGCCGGCGCGGTGCTGATCGGCGCGCTGAACATGGACGAGCACGCTTATGGCTTCACCACGGAAAACAGCCACTACGGCGCCTGCCGCAACCCGCACGACACCACCCGCATCGCCGGCGGCTCGTCCGGCGGCAGTGCCGCCGCAGTCGCGGGCGGCCTGGTGCCGCTGACGCTGGGCTCGGACACCAACGGCTCGATCCGCGTGCCCGCCTCGCTGTGCGGCGTGTTCGGCCTGAAGCCCACCTTCGGCCGCTTGTCGCGCGCCGGCTCGTTTCCGTTCGTCGGCAGCCTCGACCACCTGGGGCCGTTCGCGGCCAGCGCCAGCGACCTTGCCGCCGCCTACGACGCGCTGCAAGGCACCGACGCCGACGACGTGGCCTGCGCCGAACGCCCGGCCGACCCCGCGCTGGCGGCGCTGGCCGGCGGCATGCGCGGACTACGGGTGGCGGTGCTGGGCGGCTACTTTTCCGAATGGGCCGGACCGCAGGCCCGCCGCGCCGTCGAGATCGCGGCGCGCGCGCTGGACGCCACGGCCGTGGTCGAACTGCAGGGCGCGGCCCAGGCGCGCGCCGCCGCCTTCGTCATCACCGCGGCGGAAGGCGGCGCCCTGCATCGCCGCAGGCTCGTCACACACTACGACTACTACGAACCGCTGTCGCGCGACCGGCTGGTCGCAGGCAGCCTCGTGCCCGCGGCCTGGGCGCAGCAGGCGCAGCGCATCCGCCATCGCGTCTATCGCGAAGCGCTGGCGCTGTTCGAGCACTACGACGTGCTGATCGCCCCCGCCACCCCGGTGCCGGCCACGCCCATCGGCTCGGACTGGCTGACGCTGGCCGGCCAGCGGCTGCCGGCCCGCGCCAGCATGGGCATCCTGACGCAGCCGCTGTCATGCATCGGCCTGCCGGTCTGCGCCGCGCCGGTCTGGCCCGAAGCCGGACAGGACGACCACCTGCCGCTGGGCGTGCAGCTGATCGGCGCGCCCTGGCGCGAAGCCGATTGCCTGCGCGCGGCGCAGGCGCTGCAACAGGCCGGCATTGCCCGCGCCCGCCCTCTTTGAACCACCGATCCGAGGCCACGACATGGGAACCGCCTTCGCCATCATCGACATACCGCGCACGCTGGCCGACACCGCCTACGGCACGCTGAAGCGGGACATCCTGGACTTCCGGCTGGCGCCGGGCGACCGCTTCACCGAAACCGAGATCGCCGACCGCCTGCAGGTCAGCCGCACGCCGGTGCGCGAGGCCCTGTTCCGCCTGGAGCGGGAAGGCTATCTGGAGGTGCGCCAGCGCAACGGCTGGCTGGTCAAGCCGCTGGACTTCAACACGCTGGACCATTTCTACGAGCTGCGCAGCGTGCTGGAAGCGGCCGCGGTGCAAGCGCTGTGCGCGTCGGCCAGCGCCGCCGAACGCCAGCGCGCGCTGCGCCCGCTGGCCGACGTCTGGCTGGTGGACCCAAGCGAACGCTCCAGCGACTGCGAGCGGCTGGCGGATCTGGACGAGCGCTTCCACATCGATCTGGTCGCCGCGGCCGGCAACCCCGAGATCGCGCGCGTGCATCGCGCCGCCACCGAACGCATCCGCATCGTGCGGCGGCTGGACTTCACCCTGCCCGAGCGCATCGGCAAGACCTATGAAGAGCACGCGGCCATCCTGGAAGCGGCGCTGGCCGGCGACGCGCCGCGCGCGGTTGCGCTACTGCACGCGCATATCCAGGGCAGCCAGGCCGCGGTGCGCAAGATCACGCTGCACCGGCTGTATTCCTCCCGTGGCGCGCGCGCGGCCTGAGAGGGCCGCGCATGCCCACGTCAGCCCGCGCGCAGCCAGCGATGCAGCATGCGCGCCACCAATGGCATGCAGATGAACACCATGACGGGCGTCAGCGCTACGCTGGTGATCAGCACGCGCCAGAATACCGGCAGCAGGCTCAGGGGTTCGCTGACCAGGACGGAGAACACAAGCAACACCGGGAAGTAGGCCAGCCAGATGCTGACGGCCTGCTTCCAGCGCGGCGGCGCGCTGGTCCTGGGCGCAAACCAGTCGTCCGTGCCGCTGACGCGCCGCTCGTGGCTGGCGCGCACCAGCGCCGCTCCGCGTTCCAGCCACATGCGGCGCGGCAGGGAATTTTCCCAACGGCCGAGGCTGGCCGCATCGGCAAAGCGCAGGACGATCTGGTACTGGTCGCCGCCTTCCGCGGGCTGCAGCACGCCAGATCCAAGAAAGCCCGGGAAACCTGCCGCGAGGATTTCGCCCTGGCGCATCCAGGACAGGAAATCGCCATAGCGCTCGGGCGCGATGTGCCGGGTGACCAGCATGGTGACCGGGGCGGAAACGGTAGAACGGGACATGGCGGAACTCCTGGAACGGCGCGCAGCTTGTTATGCAGTATTAACCCTAGCAAGCGGCATGCCAGGATTGCCGTGCCGCGCTCCCCCACGAGGCCGAAATACCGCGGCTCTCGGGATGGATGCGCCGCACCGCAGGACACACCACATTGGTGATTACCCCTACATTTCGCACCACAACGGTGCCAACTGGAGCAGCAAGCATGGATATCAATCTGCCCGACGTCGTGGCGGAAGTCACAGCCGCCCTGGACCGCTACGAAACCGCCCTGGTGAACAATCAGGTGGAGGTTCTGGATGTGCTCTTCTGGAACAGCCCTCACACGCTGCGCTACGGCGCAGGCGAAAATCTCTACGGCTACGATGCCATCCGCGCCTTCCGCGCGGCGCGTTCGCCGCAAGGCCTGGCCCGCCGCGTGTTGCTCACGGTCGTCACCACCTACGGCCAGGATTTCGCAACGGCCAATCTGGAATTCCAGCGCGACGGCAGCGACCGCATCGGCCGGCAAAGCCAGACCTGGATGCGCACGCCTGAAGGATGGCGCGTGGTCGCTGCCCATGTCAGCCTGATGAGCTGATGCACCGGCCCGCGCGCGGCCGACATCAGGGCGTCATGATCCTGAATAAACATATCCGCGATCGAGATTGAGCGGGCTTGCTTACAGGTCTACACTGACATTCCCGTCCACCCCTTGGAGCCTGCGCCCCATGAGCACCTACAAGATTGCCGTTTTCGTCGGAAGCCTGCGCGCTGCCTCGTTCAACCTGCGGCTGGCCCGCGCGCTGGAAAAGCTGGTGCCCGCGGACTTCAAGTTCGAATACGTGAGCCTGGGCGACGTGCCGCTCTACAACCAGGACAACGAGAACAACCTGCCGGCCCCCGCCGCCAAGCTCAAGCAGCAGATCGCCGACGCGCAAGGCATCCTGTTCGTTTCGCCCGAGCACAACCGCTCCGTGCCCGCCGCCATCAAGAACGCCATCGATTGGGGCTCGCGTCCCTGGGGCCAGAACTCCTGGACCGGCAAGGCCGTCGGCATCGTCGGCACCTCGCCCAGCGCCGCCGGCACCGCGCTGATGCAACAGCACCTGCGCAACATCATGGCCGCCGAAGGCGCCAACGCCCTGACCACGCCCGAGGTCTTCCTGCAGTTCACGGAAGGCCTGGTCGACGACCAGTACAACATCACCAACGAAGGCACCCGCAAGTTCCTGCAAGGCTGGGTGGACCGCTACGTGGACTGGATCAAGAAGTTCAACGCCTGATCGCCGCCGCTGCCGGCACGGGCTCCTCCCGGCCGGCAGAGATCGCCCGTCTACCTCCGGGCGATCCAGCCCCCCGATACGTCGGGGGGCTTTTTTTTTGCAGCGGCGACGGTCGCCGCTGGTGCATCCAATCCGCCAGAGCGCCGACCCGCCGCCGGGCCGCCCCAAGGCGGGCCAGCCCCCTCGGGGGGCAGCAAGCGAGCGCAGCGAGTGCGGCGTGGGGGCTCACACTACACCTCACACTTATCCCCGCCAACTGTGGAGAAGGTTGAGGACAGCCTTGGGGCATAGTGAAAATTCCCTGCCCTGCCAAGTACTTGCAAGGGGCGGTCAAAAAATGCGCAATCATCCTTTTGGATGATTTTTGACGCACTTATCCACCGAAATCAGAGTGAACCTGCGGACTGGCGCGGCAGTTGCGCCGAAATGTGGATTTGTCCCCGCGTTCTGTGGAAAAACATGAGGACAGTATGAGGGCAGGTCGGAAATTTCCTTGCATATCAACCGCCTGCAAGGGGTGGTCAAAAATGGCTCAAACGCCGTATCGAAGCGCCAAGGTTGTCCCCGCCAAATGTGGATAAGCCTGAGGACAGTATGAGGGCAGCATGCAAAAAGCCTTATGCGCCAAGCACTTGAAGGGGCCGCTCAAGAAACGCTCACTGCCGGCAGGTTCACGATGCCACGGCAGACCACGAGGACGGCAGGCGAAAGGGAAGCAGGCTTGTCCCCACCGAATGTGGACAAGCCTCTGAACAGTCGGATAACAAGCCGGAAAAGTCCTTATCCGACAATCACTTGGAAGGCGTGCTCAAGAAAGAAGCAGCAAGCGGACTCATTCGTTCCCTTCCAGCCGCATGCCTATCTTCATGCCGACCTGCCAGTACGCCACCTTGCCGTCCTTGATGTGGCCGCGCACTTCGGTGACTTCGAACCAGTCCAGGTTGCGCAGCGTCTCGGAAGCACGCGCGATGGCCTGGGAGATGGCGTCGTCGGTGGACTTGGTGGATGAACCCACCAGTTCGATTTGCTTGTAGACATGATTCGACATAGCTCGTCTCCGCTAAGGGGGGTGAGTCGTGAATCGGCGGCCTGGCGGCGGTGTTCCGGCGCGTGCGACCGGCAATCCATTCGAACACACAGCATACGCCCACGGCGCTGGAGTGGTGTTACGAGTTTCGTCGCAACCGCCCCGCCGCGGCTAGCCCGCCTCGAAAGCCTTGAAGCGCTCGTGCAGGAACTCGCGCAGGCGCTTGACCGCAGGCGACAGCAGCATGCGGTGCACGCACAGCAGATACAGCGGCGACGGCTCGCTGGTGTAGTCGGCCAGGACCTCGATGAGCCTGCCGGCCCGCAGGTCGGCCAGCACGTCAAAGCGCGACTTGTAGGCCAGGCCATGGCCGGCCAGCGCCCAGCGGCGCACCAGTTCACCATCATCGCCGACGCGGTCGCCCTTGACCGGAATGGTGAGGGCGGCGCCCTCGTGCCTGAAGACCCAGCGGTCGTGCAGGGTTTCGCCCAGAACGAAGGACAGGCAGTTGTGGCGGCGCAGGTCTTCGGGCGCCCGCGGCACGCCATGACGCGCAAGATAGGCGGGCGAGGCGCACACCACGCGGCGGTTGTGCTCGGACAGCGGCAGGGCCACCAGCCCCGAGTCGTTCGGCGTGCCATAACGCACCGCCAGATCCACCGGCTGGCGGTACAGGTCGGCCAGGCGATCGCTGATGCGCACCTGGAAGTTGACCCGTGGATGCCGTTCCTGGAATTCATCCAGCCACGGCAGCAGCACATGGCGGCCCAGATCGGACGGGATGGACAAGGACAACGTGCCGGAGATCTCTGTCTTGTTGCGCGCCACGGCGTTCTTGCCCGCTTCCAGCGCCGACAGCGCCGCACGGGCATGCTCCAGATAGCGTTCGCCGTCGCTGGTCAGCCGCAGGCTGCGCGTCGAGCGTACGAACAGGCGCGCTTCGAGCGCCTGCTCCAGCCGCTTGAGCGCGGCGCTTGCGACCGCGGGCGTCAGGTCCAGCTCACGTGCGGCGGCGGAAAAGCTGCCCTGGTCCGCCGCTGCCATGAATATCCTCAGATCCTCGAACCGCACCATGCCGGCCTCATTTTCAAAAAATTATTGAAACTGACTGCGATGCTAGCCGCTTTTTCTCTGGTTTGGACTGGGTAATCATGGCTCCATTCCCCGACACGCAAGGAGTCACCCCCATGAAAATCGAACTGAACGGCAAAAAGGCCCTGGTCACCGGATCGTCCGGCGGCATCGGCCTGGCCATCGCCGCAGGCCTGGCCGAAGCCGGCGCCGACGTCGTGCTCCACGGCCGCAACGCCGATAAGCTGGCGCAGGCCGCCGCCTCCCTCGTCAAGCAGTTTCCCGCCGCCCGCGTGAGCACGGTGCAGGCCGATCTCACCACCGCCGACGGCGCGGCCTCGATCTCGGCCGCCCACCCCGACGTCGACATTCTGATCAACAACGCCGGCTACTTCGCGCCCAAGTCCTTCACCGAAATCACGGACGACGACTGGCAGTACATGCTGGACACCAACGTCATGAGCGGCGTGCGCCTGTCGCGCTACTACCTGCCGCGCATGCTGGCCGCCGGCTGGGGCCGCATCGTGTTCATTTCCAGCGAATCCGCGGTGCAGATCCCCGCCGAGATGATCCACTACGGCGTCAGCAAGACCGCCTTGCTGGGCGTGTCGCGCGGGCTGGCCGAACTGACCGCCGGCACCGGCGTCACCGTCAACGCCGTGCTGCCCGGCCCCACGCGCTCGGAAGGCGTATCGGACTTCTTCGCCGAAATGGCCAAGGAGCAAGGCGTGACGCAGGACCAGATGGAACGCGACTTCATCGCCCAGCACCGGCCCACTTCGCTGCTGCGGCGCCTGGCGACCGTGGAAGAAGTGGCCAACATGGTCGTCTACACCTGCTCGACGCAAGCCTCGGCCACCAACGGCGCGGCGCTGCGCGTGGACGGCGGCGTGGTGCGTTCCATCATCTGAGCCCGGCACGCAACCATGAAAGCCATCGCCTTTTTCAAGAACCTGCCCGCCGACCACCCCGAGGCACTGCAGGACATCACCCTGGCCGACCCCGTCCCGGGCGGCCACGACCTGCTGGTCGAGGTCCGCGCCATCTCGGTGAATCCGGTGGACGTGAAGATCCGCGCCAACCGCAAGCCCAAGGACGGCCAGCCCGAGGTCATAGGCTGGGATGCCGCCGGCATCGTGCGGGCAGTGGGTGCAAAGACCAGCCTGTTCAAGCCCGGCGACCGCGTCTGGTATGCAGGCGCGCTGAACCGACCCGGCGCCAACAGCGAGCTACATGCGGTGGACGAGCGCATCGTTGGCCGCATGCCCGCAAGCCTGGACTACGCGCAGGCCGCGGCGCTGCCGCTGACCACCATCACCGCGTGGGAGCTGCTGTTCGACCGGCTGCGCGTGCTGGACAACGCCGCCCCCAGCCAGGGCAGCCTGCTGGTCATCGGCGCCGCGGGCGGCGTAGGTTCCATCCTGGTGCAGCTGGCGCGCCAACTGACCGGCCTGACGGTGATCGGCACCGCCTCGCGTCCGGAAACCCAGGCCTGGGTGCGCGATCTGGGCGCGCATCACGTCATCGACCACAGCCGGCCGCTGGCCGCCGAGCTCAAGCGCATCGGCTTCGAGCACGTCAGCCACATCGCCGGCCTGACCCAGACCGACCAGCATTTCGCGCAGATGGCCGAAGCGATTGCGCCGCAAGGCAAGATCGCCCTGATCGACGATCCCTCCGCCATCGACGTGCGCCTGCTCAAGTCCAAGTCGGCGTCGCTGCATTGGGAGTTCATGTTCGCGCGTCCGCTGCACGGCACGCCCGACATGATCGCGCAGCACGAGTTGCTGAACCAGGCCGCCCGCCTGATCGACGAAGGCACGCTGCGCACCACGCTGGGCGCGCACTACGGCAAGATCAATGCCGAAAACCTGCGTCGCGCGCACGCCTTCATCGAAAGCGGCAAGGCGCAGGGCAAGATCGTGCTGGAAGGGTTCTAGGGTCCAATCGCGATGCCTCGCCGCGCCCGGCGGCGAGGCATCTCGCAATTGCAAGCAGAAAGCAGTACAAACTCGACTGCGCGCAAACGCATGCGCAATGCCATCGGGAGTCTCTTCTGCTCGACCACATTCTCAATCAGGCGCTTGAACCCGTGCTCTGGGGGATGGTGGCCTTCACCCTGCTGATGCTGCGGCTGGCCCCTTTGCAAGGATGGAAGGCCGCCATCGTCGCCGGCATCACGGCCGGGCTGGTCTTCGACACCGTGCAGTTCCGCGTGGGGCCGCCACGCCTGTGGGACTCGCAAGTGCTGGGTTCGGTGTTGGCCGCCCTGCTGGCGGCCGCCGTGCTGGAACTGCTGTTCCTGCTGCTACGCCGTTCGCGCGCCGAGCGGGCCTGACATATCGAACCGGCATCCGGCCCCGGCCGGATGCGCGTCAGGCGCGTTCTTTCAAGCGCGCCCTTCCCGCTTGGCGCGGGCGTGGGGATCATTGATCTCGGCTTCCAGCTCGGCGATCAACCACTCCAGCCAGCCATTTTCACTGCGCGCGTAAACCACCGCGGCAGGCGTCTTGCCCGCGCGCCAGCCCGGCTGGTGCGCGTCCATCCACGCGCCCAGGCTCTTGTGCGGCGCAAGCAAGCCGGACAGCCACGACCACAGATAGTCGGGTACGTTGCGGCGGAATCCTTGCGCGCAGGCGTAGAGCGTGGGCTCAAGCGGCAGGTTGCCGGCGCGGGCCAGCCTCGCCTGCACGCGGCGCAGCGTCTCGGCCGCAGCCTGCAATTGTTCGGTGCTGAGCTTTTTCATTGGAGGACTCCTGAACTTGGTTTGCCCGGATTATCGCCGCAGGCAGGGGCGCTTTCAAAGCGCCGCTTGCAGGCATCAGGAACGCGCCGGTCGGGGCGGCTCCAAGCCGAACAATGCGGTCGCGGTAAAGCGCGCCCCGGGCTCAAGCACCCGCATGCCGCTGCGGGCTTCGCCGCCCGCCGCGAGGTTGAACGCGTCCGCCACATTGGTGACCGGCTCGACGCAAAGGAATTCCGATCCGCCCGCCGTGTAGACCACCAGGTGCGCAAACGCCGGATCGGCGTGCAGCGACAGCTGGTGCCCATCGGGCCAATGCAGAGTGGCCCGTCCTTCCCACTGCGACAGGTAGGTATCGCAGCCGCTGGCCGAGCGCCGCAGCTCGCGCACGTGGACGGTCTTGCTGCCGGCGGGCAATCCGTCGGCGTCCGCCGCCCACTCGCGGCGCGCATGCAGCGTGACGCGCTCGGCCGTGAAATAGGGATGCAGGCCCAGGCCGCAGGGCATGGGCGTATCGCCAAGATTGACGATGGCAAGCGCCACGCTCAGGCCGCGCGCATCCAGTTGGTAGCGCTGCACGCATTCGAACGGCCAGGGCCAGCCCAGCACGCCGGCGGGCTGCTCCAGCACCAGGTCGACGCTGTCCGCGCCCTGGCTGCGCACGCGCCACGGTTGATGCAAGCCCGCGCCGTGGATCGCATGGGGCCGGCCGGGCACGGACTGCAAGGCGTGCCTGGCGCCGTTGAAGGTGAACACGCCATCGCGAATGCGGTTGGAGTACGGCGCCAACGGATACGAGCCCGCCCGCGGCCAACGCCCGGCGGGCCACTGCGTGTCGGTCAGGGGCACGATCCATTCATGAGCGCCGGTGGACAGCCGGGTCAGGCGGCCGCCGCCGCCCGGCGCGAACTCGGCTTGGTGCTCGCCGCTGGTGATGGTGATGCGCTCGCTGGCGTCCAGCGTGGCCGGGACGGGAAGATGCTGCATGGACATAGGACTCCGGCGGTATGAACAGGGCCGCGCGTTGCGATTGTGCCGTCTGCGGATGGGCAGGGGCAAGCGCGCACCGTCTCCCTCACACCGTCTCCGCCCCGACGCCGCACAGCGCCAGCAGCCGCCCCAAGGCCGGATTCTGGTTGGTCTCCAGCCAGGCGATGCCGTGCTGCAGCTTGGGCGCGTCCGCAGGCAGCGGGCGAAACACCACGCCCTCCATGTTGAAGGATTCGATGTCGCGCGGAATGATGGCCACGCCGGTGCCGGCCGCAACCAGGCACAGCAGGGTCTGGGACGCTTCCGTTTCCCGCAGCACGCGCGGCAGGAAACCCGCCTCCAGGCAGATCGCATCCATGGCGCCGCGCAAGTGGAAGCCCTTGCCCGAGGGATAGGCGATGAACGGCTCTTGTGCCAGATCCGCGACGCGCAATTCGGCCTTGGCGGCCAGCGGATGCGCGTCGGCCAGCGCAATGGAAAACTCGCTGAGCATGAACTCGTGCGACACGATGTGCTTGCCTTCCAGCGGCAGAAAACACAAGGCTGCATCCAGCGTGCCGTCCAACAATTTCAGCCGCAATTCCCCGGTGGGCAGCGGACCCTGGATGTCCAACGCGATATCGCTGTAATGGCGCCGGCAATCGCGCACCAGCCCCGGCAGGCGCACATGGCTGGCGCGTCCGGTGTAGCCCAGCCGCAGGCTGCCGGTCTCGCCCCGGCCGGCCTTGCGGCAGGCCTCCACGGCGCCGTCGAGCTGCCGGAACATCGGCTGGATGCTGTCCAGGAACACGCGGCCCGCCACCGTCAGCGCCACCTTGCGCGTGCTGCGGTCGAACAGCTTCACGCCCAGTTCGTCTTCGAGTTCGCGGATGCGCTGACTCAAGGGCGGTTGGGCGATGTGCAGGCGCAAGGCGGCCCGCGTGAAGTTCAGTTCCGTGGCAAGGACCATGAAGCTTTGCAGGTGGCGCAATTCCATGAGCGGCTTTGGGAGTGTCGACTATTTATATTCCATGAATATAAATCATCCATCGATAATAAATTGGACGACTCAATCGCCACGCCCTAACCTGCCACGCATCCCATAACGACACAGCGTGGAGACAAGCATGGCTGATCTTTCGGGGCGGGTAGCCCTGGTAACCGGTTCGACCAGCGGCATCGGCCTGGCGGTGGCGCGGCGCCTGGCGCGCTCCGGCGCGACCCTGGTGCTCAACGGCCTGGCCGACGCCGCCGCGGCCGATGCGCTCTGCGCCGAATTCCGCGATACCTATGGCGTGCCGGCCCGTTTCCAGCCCTGCGACCTGCGCAAGCCAGCCCAGATCGAGGCCATGATGGCCGAGCTGAACCACGTTTACGGCGCACTGGACATCCTGGTCAACAATGCCGGCATCCAGCACGTCAGCCAGATCGAAGCCTTCCCGGTCGACAAGTGGGACGACATGATCGCGGTCAACCTGTCGGCCAGTTTCCACACCATACGCACCGCGCTGCCTGCCATGCGCGCCCGCAACTGGGGCCGCATCGTCAACATGGCGTCCATCAGCGGCTTGCGCGGCCGCGCTGGCAAGACCGGCTACAACGCCACCAAGCATGGCTTGATCGGCCTGACCAAATCCGTGGCGCTGGAAACCGCGCAGACTGCCATCACCTGCAATGCCATCTGCCCTGGCTGGGTGCACACGCCGCTGGTGCAGAAGCAGATCGACGCGCTGGCCGAGCGCGAAGGCCTGGACAATGCCGCGGCCACCAACCAGCTGCTGGGCCTGCGTCAGCCTTCGGGCAAGTTCGTCACACTGGAGCAGATTGCCGGCCTGTGCGAATTCTTCTGCTCAGCCGACGCCGACGAAGTCCGCGGCGTGGCCTGGGCCATGGACGGCGGCACGACTGCAGCCTGAAACCGCAACGACGGCCTCAATTGACTATGCGCGCCGGCCGGGCAGCGGCGCGCGGCAATACCGATAATGCCCGCGAGGAGTACAAGATGCTGGACCACACCCACGCGCCCACCGCCAAGAGCTGGGTCGACGGAGCCGACGGCCATCCGGATTTTCCGGTGCAGAACCTGCCGATGGGCGTGTTCCGCCGCGATGGCGGCGCGCCACGGGTCGGCGTCGCCATCGGCGAGCACGTGCTGGATGTCCGGGCCGCCCTGGAGCTGGGCCTGCTGGACGGGCTGGATCCTGCCTCGCGCCAGGCCCTGTCGGCGCGACGCCTCAACGATTGGATGGCCTTGCCCGCCGCGGCCCGCAAATCCGTGCGGCATGCCTTGTTCGCGCTGCTGGACGCCACGCACCCGGACAACGCGCGGCACGCGGCGCAGGCCGATCGCCTGCTGCATCCTCAGTCCCAATGCGAGCTGCTGCTGCCCGCGGACGTGGGCGACTACACCGATTTCTATGCCGGCATCCATCACGCGACCCACGTGGGCAAGCTGTTCCGGCCCAACAACCCGCTGATGCCGAACTACAGGCACGTACCCATCGCCTACCATGGCCGCGCCTCCTCCATCTGCGCGTCCGACACGCCCGTGCGGCGGCCGCGCGGCCAGGTCAGGACCGCGGCCGGCGTCGACACCCCAGCCTTCCGGCCCTCGGCGCAACTGGACTTCGAACTGGAACTGGCAATCTGGATCGGCCCCGGCAATGCGCTCGGGGAGCCGGTGCCACTGGAACTCGCGGCCGGCCACGTAGCCGGCTACGGCCTGCTGAACGACTGGTCCGCCCGCGACATCCAGGCCTGGGAATACCAGCCGCTGGGACCGTTCCAGGGCAAGAATTTCGCGTCCACGGTTTCGCCCTGGCTCGTGACCAGCGAGGCGCTGGCCCCGTTCCGCCGCGCCGCGATGCCGCGCGGCGACGCCGACCCCGAACTGCTGCCCTACCTGCGCAACGCGGAGGACGCGGCCACCGGCGGGCTGGCGATCGCGTTGCAAGCATGGCTGTCCACGCCGCTCATGCGCGAACGCGCGCAGGCGCCGCGGCAGTTGTCGGCATCCGACGCGCGCCACCTGTACTGGACGCCCGCGCAGATGGTTGCGCAGCACACGCTGGGCGGCTGCAACCTGCGTCCGGGCGACCTGCTGGGCTCGGGCACCATCTCCGCGCCCGACGACAGCGGCCACGGCAGCCTGCTCGAACTGACGCACGGCGGCACGCAGCCCATTACCCTGCCCTCGGGCGAAACCCGGCTGTTCCTGGAGGCCGGAGACGAAATCACCCTGACGGCCCATTGCAGCCGCGAGGGTTTCCAGCGCATCGGCTTCGGTTCCTGCCGCGCGCGCATCATCGATTGACGTTCAATACCAGGCATCCCGCTAGACCTGGAGCCGGCCGGCGAGCCGGCGGCACACAAAGGAGGAATGACATGAAGAAGATCTTGGCAGCAGGCATGATGGTCCTGGCCAGCGCAGGCAGCGCCCCGGCGCTGGCGCAGGACTTCCCCAACCACCCGATCCGCCTGATCATCCCCTACTCCGCCGGCGGGGTCACCGACGTGGTCGGCCGCGCCCTGGCCGAGCAGTCCGGCAAGCGCCTCGGCCAGACCGTGGTGGTCGAAAACAAGACCGGCGCCAACGGCACCCTGGGCGCCACCCAGATGCTCAACACCGCAGCCGACGGCTATACGGTCACCATGGTGCCCATCGGCATCTTCCGCATGCCGCACATCACCGGCACGCGCTACGACCCGGTCAAGGACTTGACCTACATCTCGATGATCGCCGGCTACAACTACTACGTCGCGGTCGCCGCGGACTCGCCCTGGAAGACGCTGGACGACCTGGTCGCCTATGCCAAGTCCAAGCCCGACGCGATTTCCTACGGCACGCCGGGCGCCTACAGCAGCCAGCACATCGCCATGGTGCAGCTGGGCGAAGCCGCCCAGGCCAAGTGGACCCATGTGCCTTACAAGGGCGACGCCGACGCGCTCACCGCCATGCTGGGCGGCCATATCCAGGTTCTGGTCGGCGCCAGCACCATCCTGCCCTACGTGGCCTCGGGCAAGGTCCGCATCCTTGCGTCGCTGGGCGACAAGCGCTCGCCCGACCTGCCGGACGTCCCCACCCTGAAGGAAGCCGGCTATCCCGTGGTCCACACCTCGCCGTTCGGCATCGCCGGCCCCAAGGGCATGGACCCGGCCGTCATCGCCAAACTCGACGGCGCCTTCCGCGACACGCTCAAGGACGACGCCTTCCTGGCCCTGCTGCGCCAGTCCGGCGTATCGCCGCAGTACATGGATACCGTGACCTACACCAAGGCCGCCCAGGCCAGCGCGGATACCGAGCGTGAGGTCATCAAGAAGTTGGGCAACATCATGAACAAGTGAGGTCCGGACCAGATCAGCGTCCGTCGGATCCAGCGCCCTCGCATGCGTGACAAGATGTAAAACATCAAGTACCCAAGAGACGCCCCAGCAATGGGGCGTTTTCCGTTGGGACGGATTCTGGCCCATGCGGGATGTGGAATACGCGCCACACCCCCCACTTTCCATGTCGGCGACCTGCTGGCATCATGCGGCGCGTAGGGCACCTGTCAAGCATCTGAACAAGGAAAAAAAAGTGCGATTCAGTTTTCTCAAGGCCCTGCTAGTCTGCCTGTGCGGCGCCATGCTGAGCGCCTGCACCACCTGGGACGTGGCGATGCTGCGCCACAAGGGCAAGCCGGTCAACGACATCGTGACCGAGTGGGGCGTCCCCGATCGCGTGTACGCCAGTGAAGACCTACCGATCGGGCAATTGGTCTACATGTGGCAGACCTCCGGCGAAGTCTCGTGGGACGAGGCCGTCGGCACCTTCTATGTCCCCCCGCCGGGCGGCGTCAGCTACGGCTTCGGCAACAACACGGGCACCCTCTACCAGCGCCGCACCGGCGTCGCCAGCTGCTACACCATGCTCCACGTCGACGAGAAAGGCATCGTCGTCGGCGGCGATCTCGTCAACAACGGCACGACCTGCAAAATGTGGTGATGGCGGCGCCAGGCGGATCGCCCATGCGCCTCGCCAGCCGGCCTCCCATCGGACAACCCGCAAGAGAATTCCTGATGATGAACATGAAAGCCACCCTCATCCCCTTGCTCGCCCTGGCTCTGCTGTCCGGCCCTGTCTTCGGCGCCGAGAAAAAGCCCACGGAGGGCGACATTTCCCGGGCCATCGCCTATACGGACGTGATGCGCGCCTACGCCTACAGCAAGCAGGCCGCTGAGTTCAAGGCACGCTTCGACAAGATCGGCCCGGGCGCCGACGGCCTGGAAGCCATGACCAACGCGACCAACCTCATGAGCCTGGCAAACCAGGCCATGCGCGCGGCCTGCGCGCGCGAACCGCACTATGTGGAAAAAGGCATCGAGGCCTTCCGCTGCAGCAAGATCAAATAGCCGGTCCTGAACAAGCCGTTTGAACCGCCGTTGCGGAACTGACGGCGATTGCAATCGCCCTCTTTCGCAGGAACCTGCGACCAGGCCGCCCTGCACGCGGCCTGCGGCTTTCGACGAGATCGCCGCCCGTTTTCTTCAATTCAGCGGGCGCCTGCCGGATGGCGGGTATCGGCTTTGCTGTTTCTCCCCTTGCTGCTCGTCGTGTCGTAGCCACCGCTCAGGTTGGAACTACTTCGGGAGGTGGCGCCATCGCTGTAGCTCGTGTCGTAGCCACCGCTCAAGTTGGACGTGCTGCGCGAGTTCCGCCCGTCGCTGTAAGCCGTGTCGTAGCCGCCACTCAGGTTGGACGAGCTCCGCGAGGTGGTGCCGTCGCTGTAGCTCGTGTCCAAGCCACCGCTCAAGTTGGATGAGCTGCGCGACGTCCGCCCGTCGCTGTAAGTCGTGTCGTAGCCGCCGCTCAGGTTGGACGAACTCCGCGAGGTGGTGCCGTCGTCATAGGTGCAATCTTGCCCACCCGACAGATTGGACGAGCATCTTTCCGCCTGGGCGGTCGCGGCTGCGAACACGGCAAGCACGACGAAAGACAACATGGGTGCGATTTTCATTTTTTTCCCTAGGGCGTGGAGGCTGATGCCGTCATCGCCGCGTTGTTGTGCGGCGTGGCGATCACCATAGCGACTATTCCCGCAGGCAGATGCGTGTGTCTTGCGCAAAGCGATTTCAGCCGGTTTCGGGCCGATTCAGCCTGTTTCCTGGCCGAATTATCCGTGCACCCGCCCTGCCTACCGGCGTAGAAATTCAATTGTTTTTGTTCTCGCCAAGCGCCGGCGACCGAGGAGTCGGCATGGCCATGTTGATGCGACTTGGGCAGCAGAGACCTGCGCCGACACAGGGTACGAGGTCATCGAAAAGTTGGGCAATATCATGAACAAGCGAGGTCCGGACAAAACCAGCATCCGTCCCTCCCCGCAGCGGTTCACGCGCCCGATACAATCACGGGCATGAATTCCGCAACGCAAATCACCGCCGCCGACGCCCACCCGGGCCACACCCCCATGATGCAGCAATACCTCCGCCTGAAAGCGGAGGCGGGTCCCTTGCTGCTTTTCTACCGCATGGGGGACTTCTATGAAATGTTCTACGAAGACGCGGAGCGCGGCGCGCGTCTGCTCAATCTGACGCTGACCAAGCGCGGTTCGTCCAACGGCACGCCGATCCCGATGGCCGGGCTGCCGGTGCATGCCATGGAGCAATATCTGGCGCGGCTGGTCGCAATGGGCGAGTCCATCGCCATCTGCGAGCAGATCGGCGATCCGGCTGCCTCCAAGGGGCCCGTCGAGCGCCGCATCGTGCGCATCGTCACGCCGGGCACGCTGACGGACGACGCGCTGCTGCCGGCCAAGGCTGACCGCGCGCTGTCCGCCGTGTTCGTCGGCGGCCCGGCGCGCGCGCCGCGCGCCGGGCTGGCCTGGCTGAACCTGGCCAGCGGCGAATTCCGCGTGACCGAATGCGCGCCCGCGCAGCTGGAATCCGAACTGCACCGCATCGCGCCGGCCGAGATCGTCTGCGCCGACAATGCCGAATTCGATTTCCCGTTCGAAGGCGCGCGGGCCCGCGTGCCCGACTGGCACTTCGAAGCCGACAGCGCCCGCGCCCACCTGCTGGCGCACTTCAAGACCGACACGCTGGCCGGCTTCGATATCGAGGACATGCCGGCCGGCATCTGCGCCGCGGGCGCCCTGCTGCGCTACGCGGCGCGCACCCAGTCGCAGGCCCTGGCCCATGTACAGAGCCTGGCGGCCGAACGCCCCGGCCAGTACGTGCTGCTGGACCCGGTCACGCGCCGCAACCTGGAGCTGACCCAGACCTTGTCCGGCGAGGACTCGCCGACGCTGTTCTCGCTGCTGGACGACTGCCGCACGCCCATGGGCAGCCGCCTGCTGCGCCGCTGGCTGCACCATCCGCTGCGCGAGAACGAGCAGGCGCTGGCACGCCAGCAAGCCATCTCGGCGCTGCTGGCGGGCCGCATGGACATGGAACAGACCTTTGGCGCGGCCGGCTTCGGCTCGGCCGGCCTGCTGGAGTCGCTGCGCGGCGCGTTGAACGCCTTCCCGGACATCGAGCGCATCGCCGCTCGCCTGGCGCTGCGCTCGGTGCGTCCGCGCGAGCTGGCCAGCCTGCGCGACGCGCTGCAGGCTTTGCCTGCGCTGCGCGACCAGGTGGAGCCGATGGCGGACTCGCCGCGGCTGGGCGAACTGGTCTCGCACCTGTCGGTGGATCCGGCGCTGGCCGCGCTGCTGGTGCGCGCCATCGCCGCCGAACCCGCTGTTGCCATCCGCGACGGCGGCGTGCTGGCGGCGGGCTTTGACGCCGAACTCGACGAGCTGCGCGGCCTGGCAGCCGACGGCGGCGATTTCCTGGTGCAGCTGGAAGCGCGCGAGCGCGAACGCACCGGTATCAGCAACCTGCGCGTGGAGTTCAACCGCGTGCATGGCTTCTACATCGAAGTCACCAAGGGCCAGACCGCCAAGGTGCCGGAGGACTACCGCCGCCGCCAGACGCTGAAGAACGCCGAACGCTACATCACGCCCGAACTCAAGACCTGGGAAGACAAGGTGCTGTCCGCCCAGGACCGCTCGCTGGCCCGCGAAAAATGGCTGTTCGAACAATTGCTGGACGTACTGGCCGAACACGTGCGCCCGCTGTCGGATTGCGCCGCCGCGCTGGCCGAGCTGGACGCGCTGGCCGCCCTGGCCGAACACGCGCGCCGCCACGACTGGATCGCGCCCGAACTGTCCGAACAGGCCGACATCGACATCGAGGCCGGCCGCCACCCGGTGGTGGAACACGCCATCGAGCGCTTCACGCCCAATGGCTGCCGGCTGGAGCCGGCGCGCCGCATGCTGCTGATCACCGGTCCGAACATGGGCGGTAAGTCGACCTACATGCGGCAGGTGGCGCTGATCGTGCTGCTGGCGCGCATCGGCAGCTTCGTGCCCGCGTCGCGCGCCCGCATCGGCAAGATCGACCGCATCTTCACCCGCATCGGCGCGGCCGACGATCTGGCGGGCGGCCGCTCGACCTTCATGATGGAAATGACCGAGGCGGCCGCCATCCTGTCGGCCAGCACGCCCAACAGCCTGGTGCTGATGGACGAGATCGGCCGCGGCACGTCCACCTACGACGGCCTGGCGCTGGCCTGGGCCATCGCCTGCCGCCTGCTGGCGCACAACCGCGCGCTGACGCTGTTCGCCACCCACTATTTCGAGCTGACCCGCCTGCCGGCGGAACAGCCGGCCTCGGCCAACGTGCACCTGGCCGCGGCGGAATCGGCCGGCGGCATCGTGTTCCTGCACGAAGTGCGCGAAGGCCCGGCCAGCCGCAGCTACGGGATCCAGGTGGCGCAGCGCGCGGGCGTGCCCGCCGCCGTGATCCGCCAGGCCTCGCGCGAACTGGAACGCCTGGAGGCGCAAGGCGCCCCCACGCCGCAGCTCGGCCTGTTCGCAGCCGCGGCTGATGCCGACGCCCTAGCCTATGCCGAAGCCGACCGCTCCGACGACCTCGAGGCCCTGGACACCCTGCGCGAGGAACTCGCCGCCATCGATCCCGACAGTCTGACGCCGCGCGAAGCGCTGGACGCCCTCTACCGCCTGAAGAAGCACCTGCAATGAACCTCGACCATCCCTTGTCCCTGCTGGGCAACCAGAGCCCGAACGACTTCATGCGCCGCTACTGGCAGCGCAAGCCCCTCTTGATCCGCCAGGCCATCCCCGGTTTCAAGCCCCCGGTCACGATCGCCGCCATCAAGAAGCTGGCGCGCCGCGATGACGTGGAATCGCGCCTGATCTGGCGCGAGAACGGCGAATGGCAGATGGAGAACGGCCCGTTCGCGCGCCTGCCCAAGGACAACGAAGGCGACTGGACCCTGCTGGTGCAAAGCGTGGACCTGCACAGCGACGCCGCGTCCGAACTGATGCAGCTGTTCCGCTTCATCCCCGACGCGCGGCTGGACGACGTGATGATCAGCATCGCCAGCCATGGCGGCGGCGTGGGTCCGCACTTCGACAGCTACGACGTGTTCCTGCTGCAAGCTGCGGGCGAGCGCGAATGGCGCTATGGGCGCCAGAAGGACTTGTCGCTGGAACCGGACCTGCCGCTGAAGATCCTGAGCCGCTTCGAACCCGAACAGACCGCCGTGCTGGCCCCCGGCGACATGCTCTACCTGCCGCCCCAGGCCGCGCACGACGGCGTCGCCGTGGGCGACGGCTGCATGACCATCTCCATCGGCTTTCGCGCGCCCACGCAGGCGACGCTGGCGCGCGGGCTGCTCGAAGCGGCCGCGGACCAGGTCATGGCGCGCGTCGGCCTCCTGGGCGGTCCTTATGGCGAACCCGCCCTGCCCGGTCCGAAGCTGTCGGCCGTCTATCGCGACCCCGGCCAGCCCGCGGTCGACACGCCCGCCGCCCTGCCCGACGCGCTGGTGGCCGCCACGCTGGACACCGTGGAAAAGCTGCGCTTCGACGATGCGCTGGCCTCGCGCTTCCTGGGCTGCTGGCTGACCGAGCCCAGCAATCTCAGCGTGTTCGACGCGCCCGAAGGCCTGGACGTGGACCTGGAAGAAGACTGGCCGGCCGCGGGCCGGCTGGTGCTGGACCGCCGCAGCCGCATGCTCTATCGCGACAAGCAGCTCTTCATCAACGGTGAAACGGCCATGGTGCCCGCGGATGCGGCCCTGCGTACGCTGGCGGATGGGCGCAGCCTGGATTGTTCAGATCCGTCCTGCGCCCGCCTGACCGACGACGCGCGCTCTTGCCTGGCGGACTGGCTCGATTCCGGCTGGATCCGCTACGTCGCGCCGTAGCATCCCGATACGCCCCCGTATCAGTCCTGTACAGAAGGAAATCAGGTCTGATACGCGGGACACATCAAGAAAGACATAACACGAAGCTGAAAGGTTTGTTGCCGTTAGGATGCGACCTTTTTAACTTTCATACGCGTTGCGTCCGCGGGTTCCTGTAGCCTGACTTCTGGTTTCCCCTAATGGGGTTTCAAGAGTCGTCATCTACAGGAGTCTAAAAATGATGAGCAAAACCTTGATTATTGCTTCGGTGCTGGCCGTCGCGCTGAGCGCCTGCAACAAGAAGGAAGATGCCCCGGCGCCCGCGACCACCCCCGCTCCGGGCGCAAGCACGCCCGCCCCTTCCACGACGCCCCCGGCCACCTCGCCGGCTCCGGCGCCCACGCCCAACACCACGCCTGGCGGCGGTTCGACCACCCCGGGCGGCTCGACCACGCCCGCGTCCTAATAAAGACTCAGCGACGAACCCCCGCTCTGAGGACGCAAGAAAAAGCCCCGGCTGTTGCAGCCGGGGCTTTTTTGCGTCCAGGAGCGGGGTGATGAGCAAGACATGAACCGCACAGCCTCGCGGCTCGCAAGGCCCCGCGAACCCCGCATCCATGCAAAAAAAGAGGCCCCATCCGGGGCCTCTTTTGCGCAGGCCTGCGCCTGAGCGCAGGACCGGCCGGTCTTACATCTTGTCCTTCAGCACACTCAGCAGACGCTGGGCGGTGGCGCTGTTGTCGCGCGCGCCATTGGCGTCCAGCACCGTCACCGTGGTCTGGTCGCCGGTGGCGGCCAGGTGGATGCGGTACTGCGGCGCCTCGGCCTTCTTGTCGCCCGAGAACATGCGGCTGAAGAAGCCCGGCTGTTCGATCTTCTCGCCCGTGTCGGTATCGACGTAGCGGACGAAGTAGTCGCCAGCGGAGCGGTCCCGGTCGTCCACGGCGAAGCCGCCGCCGTCCAACGCCACGCCGACACGGCGCCATGCGCGGTCGTACGATTCGCTGACGATGAGCGAAGCGCCCTGCGCGCGCACATCCTGCTGCACCGCGGGCTTCTGCGGCGCGGCCTCGGCCTGCTGCACCAGCTTGCGGGCGTTGTCGACGTCGGAACCCAGGTAGACCATCATGCGGGCCAGCATGGCGGCGTTCAGGCCCGGATCTTCCTTGCCGTTCTGCCATTGCACCTGCATGCCGTCGCCGCCCACGCGCTTTTCAAGCATCTGGCGGTGGCTGACGTAGATCTCGGTGTGGCCGTTGACGCGTTCGACGCGCGTGCGGAATTTCTCGCGCTCGCCGCTATCCCAGGCCGATTCCAGAACCATGCCGAGCGCCTGGCGCAGCCAGCTTTCCGGAATCTTGGCGCGGTTTTCCGCCCAATCGGTTTCGATCAAGCCGGCGCCAGGATTGTTGCTGGCCACGGTGAAGCCGTTTTCGGTCCAGAAGTCGACCAGCCGCGGGAAGATATCTTCCGGCGGGCGGTCCACCACCAACCAGCGCAGGTCGCCGTCGCGCTCGACGCGCATGTCCTGGCGGCCGGGCAGCACGTTGCTGGTCTTGGGCTGGGTGGCCTGGGCCTGGCCCTGCTGCTGGAACTGCGAATAGGTAGTCGAGCCCGAAGCCGGCGCGCGATAACGCGGGTCGCTATTGGCCTGGGTCAGGTCGGGCGGGATGCTGAGCGGCTCTCCGCGCTGGGTGACTGCGCTCTTGTAATTGACGGACTCTTCATTGCCCAGGAATTGATTGACCTCGCTGCAACCGGCCAACAACACCAGAGACATCAATGCCGACAAACCGGCATGACGCTTGTTCATACGTATCCTCACGATATTTAGAGCAGGCCCGTTTCCTGGAGCGCGGCACGCACGGTCGCGTGGTGCTGCGATCCCAGTTCAACCAGCGGCAGCCGGTAACCCAGTGCGCTGCGGCCCATTTCGGCCAACGCCCACTTGACAGGGATGGGGTTGGCTTCAACGAACAAAGCCTTGTTCAGACGCGCCAGGTACGCATTAAGTTCACGTACCTTGGGCACATTGCCAGCCAGGGCGGCGGCACAGAGCTCGCGCATGAGCTTGGGCGCCACGTTGGCGGTTACGGAAATATTGCCGCGCGCGCCCAGCAGGATCAGGGCGGCGGCGGTGGGGTCATCGCCGCTGAAGACCTGGAAACTGGCCGGCGCTTCGCGCAGCAACAGGCCGCCGCGGGCGATGTCGCCCGTGGCGTCCTTGATGCCGATGATGCCCGGCACCTGCGCCAGGCGCAGGACCGTTTCGTTGCTCATGTCGGCAACGGTACGGCCCGGCACGTTGTACAGGATGGTGGGCAGATCGACGGCTTCCGCGATGGTGCGGAAGTGACGGTACAAACCTTCTTGCGAGGGTTTGTTGTAATAAGGAACGACCGACAGGCCGGCCTGCGCGCCCACGGCCTTGGCGTGGCGCGTCAGGTGGATGGCTTCGTCGGTGGAATTGGCGCCGACGCCGGCGATGACCGGAATGCGGCCCGCAGCGTGTTCGACGGCAACGCGGATCAGCTCCGCATGTTCTTCCATGGAGACCGTGGGCGACTCCCCGGTGGTACCGACCACCACCAGCGCGTCGGTGCCTTCCTGGATATGCCAGTCGATCAGCGACCGGTAGGCAGCGTAATCCAGGCTGCCGTCGGGCTGCATCGGGGTGACCAGGGCCACCATGCTGCCTTGGAAATTAACGCCTGCGGCGATTGCAGGGGATGCCATAAATGTAGGGCTCCAAAACCCCGCGGCGGGATGCCCCAGGGCCAGAATCAAAGAAACCGTTAAGTTTAACGGATATTGGCTGAAATCCTACAGAAACCACTGGACGATGGTCGTCCCCAGGGAGAGTACCGGCCGCATCAAGAGCCAGAGCACATCCGTCACCAAGAGGATGACGACGATCACCAGGCCGTACGGCTCGATTTTCGAGTATTGCCAGGCCAGGCGGTTGGGCAGCAGGCTGAAGAGGATGCGTCCCCCGTCCAGCGGCAGGATGGGCAGCAGATTCAGGGCCATGAGCACCAGATTGACGTTCACGCCGGCCACGGCCATTTCGAACCAGAACGATTCCTGCAGGCCGGACTCCAGGAAGATGCGCAGCGAAAACGCCCACATGACCGCCATGAGCAGGTTGGCGGCGGGACCTGCCAGCGCCACCCACAGCATGTCCTGCTTGGGACGCCGCAAGCGGCTGAAATCCACTGGCACGGGCTTGGCCCAGCCGAACAGCATGCCCGGGCTGCCCAGCAGCTTGGAGGCCAGCAGGATCGCCACCGGCACCAGCAGCGTGCCGATCGGATCGATATGCCGCGCAGGATTCAGACTGATACGCCCGGCCTGATAGGCCGTGGGATCCCCGAACATGCGCGCGACAAAGCCGTGCGCGGCTTCGTGCAGGGTGATGGCGAAGATGACCGGTATCGCGTAGACCGCAATGGTTTGGATGATGTCATTCATGGCGAACCGGATTGTAGATGAGCCGCGCGCCGGCGCAGGCCGGCGAGCGGGTCGGCGCGGCGGGCGCGCTCAGGCAAGACCGAGGGTGGCAGGATCGCCGCGTCCGACACGCACCACCACCGGCTCTTCGCTGGTGAGGTCGATCACGGTGGTGGGCGATTGCGGGCAGGCGCCCGCATCGATGATCGCCGCCAAGTCGTGGTCGTAGCGTTCGCGGATTTCTTCCGCGTCGTTCAACGCGTCGGTCGCGTCCTTGGGGATGAGCGTGGTGGACAGCAGGGGCGCCCCCACCTGCTCCAGCAGGCCCAGCATGACCGGATGATCCGGCACGCGGATGCCTATGGTCTTGCGCGATGGATGTGACACGCGGCGCGGCACTTCCTTGGTGGCTTCGAGGATGAAGGTCCAGGGCCCCGGCGTCGCGGCCTTCAGCAGGCGGTACTGGCGGTTGTCGACGCGCGCGAAGTGGCCGATTTCGGCCAGGTCGCGGCACAGCAGCGTGAGATGATGGCGTTCGTCCAGGCCCCGCAGGCGGCGCAGCCCGTCGGCGGCGTTCTTGTCGTCCAGCCGCGCGACCACGGCATAGCTCGAATCGGTGGGTACCGCGACCAATCCCCCGTCGGCAAGCCATTGGGCCGCCTGCTTGAGCAGGCGCGGTTGCGGATTCGCGGGATGGATGGAGAAATACAGGGCCATGGGTTTATCCTAACACTCTTGAAGGCCGCTCAGTAAAGCGCGGCGATGCAAAATGGCGGGAACGCGGACCCGCCCGGAGAAACAGTATGCGCCTTGATGACTCGCGCGAAAGCGACAATGTGGAAGACCGCCGTTCCAGCGGTCCACGTATCGGCGGCCGCGGCACCATCGGCATAGGCACGATCGTGCTTGCCCTGGTCGCCATGTATTTCGGCGTGGACCCCAGCGTGGTCCTGCAGATGGCCGAAGGCCCGCCCGTGCAACAGCAAGAGGGACCGGCCACGCGTCCACCCGCCAACGATAAGCAGGCCATCTTCGTCTCGAAGGTGCTGGGCGAGACCGAAGACACCTGGAGCGCCATCTTCCAGAAGGACCTGAACCGCCAATATGTGGCGCCCAAGCTGGTGCTGTTCCGCGGCGCCACGCCGACGGCCTGCGGCACCGGGCAGTCGGCCATGGGCCCGTTCTACTGTCCGGGCGACAGCAAGGTGTACATCGACCTGGCCTTCTTCGACGAACTGCAGAACCGCTTCAAGGCGCCCGGCGATTTTGCCCAGGCCTATGTGATCGCCCATGAGGTCGGACATCATGTCCAGCACCTGCTCGGCATCTCGGACCAGGTCGACAATCTACGCCGCCGCAATCCGTCCCAGGCCAATGCCTTGTCGGTGCGCATGGAACTGCAGGCCGATTGTTTTGCGGGCTTGTGGGCGCAACGCGCCAACGCGGCGCGCAACATTCTCGAAAGCGGCGACGTGGAAGAGGCGCTGGGCGCCGCCACCGCGATCGGCGACGACCGCCTGCAAAAGCAAAGTCAGGGCTATGCGGTGCCCGATTCCTTCACCCACGGCTCGTCGGCCCAGCGCGTGCGCTGGTTCAAGCGCGGGCTGGAGAGCGGCAGCATCAAGCAATGCGACACATTCGGCGCCACTTCGCTGTAGGCGCGTGACCGCCCGACGCCGCGCCGCCCTTTTTGCTGTACATCCATACAGCAAAAAGGGCGGCACAGTCTTCATCTTGTAAGATGACGCCCCCTCGCAGTGTTGCGCGCGCGCCCGCCGCCACGCAGCGCATGCCAGGCGCGCTGTCCGGCACGCGCATTTCCAAGACCCTAGATCAGTTCCATGGCCAACAAGTTCGAACCGTTAATCACCGTTGATGAGGTGCAAGAGATCCTTGCCGAACCCAAGGAAACCGTAAAACCGATCGCCTGGGTACCGAAGCCCGCCGCCAGCAATCTCCAATGGCTGGAATTCGCCTGTGCCTGCCGGGTCAAGGGCGATGTGCGCGAAGACGTGATCTTTCGCGCGACCTATCGCGGCGCCCGCACCACCGTGCATGGCCAGGCCACCATATTCCTGGCCGAGGCGTTCTGCGCCAGCCTCTTCGTGGGCCCGCACCGCGTGTTCGGCGTGGACACCGACGACTCCTTCCATACCAGCCTGGTGGGCGAAGGCCGGCCGCAGTACCGCAAGCCGCTTGCGGACCGCAGCCATGAACACATCTGGGTGGACGACGGCGAAGGCTATGCCGAACCCATCGTGCCGGCCCTGCAGAATATCGGCGCGCTGATGCAGTACTTCCTGCCGCGGGCGAACCTGACGCTGGCCGGCGGTTTTGCGCATCCCCTCAAAGGCCGCCAAATCGAACTGATCCTATGAGCAATTTTCTGGAAGCCTCCGGCTGGACTGTCCTGCCGGCGGGCGAACACGCCATCCGCGCCGTATCGCCCATGACACTGGGCCTGGACGGACAGCACGCGGCATTCTTCATCGCGCATCCCGACGAATCCACGTTCTATCTGACCGACGCCTGTGAGACCGCGATGCACGCGTCCAGCTACGGCATCGACCTGGCGGCAAAGCGCATCGACATCCTGAACGAAACGCCGGGCGTCAGCCTGGCTCACTTTGACCGCGACGGCGCGATCGTCGCGTCCGGCCCCAACGAACAGTTGCAGGAAGCGCTGTGGGACGCGGTCAAGCTGGCGATGGCGCTGTCGTTCCAATGCGCCAAGTGGATGCCCAAGTTCAGCCAGCTGCGATTCCGCGCGCAGGTCGGACGGGCGCTGACGGCGGGAGTGGGTGTGAATCGCATGGTCAAGGGCGCGCGCGCCAAGGGCAGCAGCGGCCACATGGCGGACTTCGCGTTCGCGGTGCGCGCCGCCAGCAGCACCGCGCTGACCTACATCGAGCCGATCGCCCTGAAGGCCGGCAAGAAAATGGATTGGACGCAGGTCTACCAGACCCACGGCAAAATGTCGGACGTGAAAATGGCGGACGCGCGCAACTCGCGCATGGTCATCCTGGAGGACGGCGCCTCGGCCGAGGAGTTCAAGAAGGCCGTGACCATTCTGGAACAGTCGGCGACCGTGCAAACGCTCGCCAAAACGCGGGATTGGCGGGAAGTCTTCTCTGGCTAGGACGGCGTCAGGCTGGCAGGTTGGTCAGGCCGTCGACGATCTCGCGGCCGTGCAGGATGGCTGCATGCACCGCTTCGCGCGGACTGTAGACAAAACCGCCCTCGGCAAAGCGAGGAACCGGATATTCGTCGCCGCCTTCGAGCACGGCGCCTGCCTGGACCACCATCACCGACGCTATGAATACGGGGCCGCTGGATTGCGCCTGAACCTCGGCGTCTGCGCCCCGGGACACTTTGGCCGTCAGCCGGTATCCCTTGTAGATCAAGTTGTTCTGATGCACTTCGGATGCCCTCTTTCTGCGATCCAGCATACCCCGCCTGTCCATGACAGTTCGGATATGTTTTGTAACGAAGGCAGAAAATAGAAACACTGTTGCATCGCAAGAATTGTGTCCCCATTTTTTGGGGACACTGCGCGCGACACATGCGGGCGCCGCATGACCAGGGTTGACGCGGCTTGCGGCCCAATGCGGGGCGCCATCGCGACCCGTCCTTGCATTGCTTCACGGGGATTTCCCTAGATCTGTTGCATATGCACACCTTATTGCGGGTTCAAGCGGCGACATGCCGGTCTCGCTGCGCGCCCGCGGCGGGCTGGTCATCGGCCGGGCCGAAAAAAGCGGGAAACTGCTTTTGGCCCTTTTTCGTGACGCTCAGCGCGCGCGAATCCAGGTCCTTGCTGATCCAGCCGCGGCCCGTGAGCGCATCCAGCAAGGCCGCGCCCAAGGCGCCGCCCAAGTGCGAGCGGCGTTCGCTCCAGTCCAGGCAGGAGCATGCAAAGCGCCGCCGGCGCTGGCGCGCTTGGGCCACGTCCACGCCGATCTGCGCCAGGGCGGCCTCGCCCAAGGGCGTCAGCACATAGTCGCGTCCGTCCGCCGCCAGCCACTTGCGCGACAGCATGGCGTCATGGATGCGCACGGCCAGCGTGCCCGCCATGTGGTCGTAGCAGGTACGCGCTTCGCGCAGCGCCGACGGCGTGTTGGGCTTGAACGGCACGCGCTCCGCCCCGGCCACCACCAGCAAAGCTTCGAGCGCATGTGCGACCTCGGCATTGGCCAGGCGGTAGTAGCGGTGCTTGCCCTGCACGGCCATTTCCACCAGGCCCTGCTCCCGCAGGCGCTGGAAATGGCTGCTGGCCGTAGAAGCGCCGATATCGGCGGCGGCGGCCAGTTCGGTCGCCGTGCGGGCGCGGCCGTCCAGCAGCACGCACAGCATGCGCGCCCGCGCCGGATCGGCGATGGCGCCCGCCACGGCGGAGAGATTGATGTCGGCGAACTCGGATTCCATGATTCGGCCCCGATCAAAGTGTTGTGTGCGGACTCAAGCATACTGCGACTCAACACCACAAGACAGCCGGCTTGCCCGGACACCCATGCGCACACCCCGGAAATTCTTCGGCTGGACAGTCCTTTACGCCACCTTCGCGCTGGCGGTCTTCGGCTGGGGCGTCGGCTTCTACGGCCCGCCCGTGTTCCTGCACGCGGTGGCGCAGCGCACCGGCTGGGGCGTGGCGCTGGTATCCGGCGCCGTCACCCTGCACTTTCTTTGCGGCACCTTGGTGGTCGCCAACCTGCCGCGCCTGTACCGGCGCTGCGGCGTGCCCGCCGTCACCTTGGGCGGCGCCGTGCTGCTTGCGCTCGGCGTGGGCGGCTGGGCCACGGCCGCGCAGCCCTGGCAGTTGTACGCCGCCGCCCTGTTCTCGGGCATGGGCTGGGTGACGCTGGGAGCCGCCGCCGTCAACGCGCTGATCTCCCCCTGGTTCGTGCAGCGCCGGCCCGCCGCGCTGGGCATGGCCTACAACGGCGCCAGCGTCGGCGGCATCGTGTTTTCGCCCTTGTGGGTCTACCTGATCAGCCAGGCGGGATTTGCCCAGGCCGCCCTGTGGGTGGGCCTGGCGATGGTGGCGGCGATCGCCGTGCTGTCGCGCAAGGTGTTCGCCGTCACGCCGCAGCAGCTCGGCCAGGAGCCGGATGGCATATCCACGGCGGCTCAGGCGCCTGCCCCTGCAACACGCGTCGCGTCGCCAGCGCCGGTGGCTAACCTGTGGCGCGACCGGGCCTTCCTCACTTTGGCCGCGGGCATGGCGCTGGGCCTGTTCGCCCAGATCGGCCTGATCGCGCATCTGCTGTCGATGCTGGCGCCGTTGCTGGGCGCGCAGACCGCCGGCCTGGCCATGGGGCTGGCCACGGCCGCGGCCATCGGCGGACGCACGCTGGTCGGTTGGCTGATGCCTGCCAGCGTCGACCGGCGCAAAGTGGCCTGCCTGGCCTACGCCATCCAGATCGCCGGCTCGCTGGTGCTGATGCTGGCCGCCGAGCACGCCTGGGCCATCTGGCTGGGCGTACTGCTGTTCGGCTCGGGCATAGGGAACGCAACCTCGCTGCCGCCGCTGATCGCACAGACCGAGTTCGCCCGCGCAGACACGCAACGCGTGGTGCCGCTGATCGTCGCCATATCGCAAGGCGCCTATGCCTTCGCGCCCGCCTTGTTCGGCATGCTGCGGGCGTGGTCGGAACAGGCCGGGCAGCCGCTGCTCTGGTTCCTGGCCGCGGCGGCCAGCTTGCAGGCCGCCGCCATCGCCTGTTTTGCGCTGGGGCGGATTACTCGAGTCCGCCGCGGCGGGCAACCAGCCCGGCCATGACGGCATCGCCGTTTTCGGCCGCCAGGCCTTCGGCCACGCCGCGCCTGTCGGCTAGCGTGCGGTTCTGGCTGACTTTCCATTTGCCCTCGATGCGCGCAATGGGAATCTCCACGCCGACGATGGCGCGCATCTGGGCCGCGATGAAATCCGCCGGCGCGTCGGCCACGCGCCAGGGCCGCGCGCGCGCCCTTTCCTGGCTGTCGGTCAGCGCATCCAGCTGAGCCCGCAACCAGGCCGGATCGTCCTGGATCACCGGCGTGCCCCAGGCGTGCACGGCGACGAAGTTCCAGGTAGGCACGACCTTGTGCGTCTCGGCCTTGGTCGGGTACCACGACGGCGTGACGTAGGCCTGCGGTCCATGGAAAACGACCAGGCATTCGCGGCCCGCCGCCAGGTCGGCAAGCTGCGGATTGGCGCGGGCCACGTGCAGGCGCAATACGCCATGCGGCCCTTCGGGATACAGCAGACAGGGAATGTGGTTCGCCATCAGCCCGCCCTCCCCGCTGGTGGTGAGCACACCCAGGGGATGGGCGCGGATGAATTCGTGCTGGACTTCGAGCGAGTCTTCGCGAAAGGCGGACGGCAGGTACATGGCGGGTTCGGCGGTAGCGGCTGAAAGCCACAACATACTGCCTTCGTGGCTCCATTTCCAGGACCAGCTCAGGTTCTTTTCATGGAGCCAGACATGTCACGCTGGCAGCGGCTTTTCCAGCAGGATGGTGGTAAAGCCGCTATCCCATTCTTCGTCGGGATAGGTATCGGTCTCGGCGTAGCCGTGCTTGCCGTAGAACTGGCGGCTGCGCGTATTGAAGGAGTCCGTCTCCAGCCGCGCGCGTGCGAATCCCGCAGCGCGGATGGCCGCTTCCATCCAGGCCAGCAAGGCGCCGCCAACGCCCTGGCCTTGCCTTGCGGGATGCACGTGCAAAGCCCAGATAAAGTCGTTCTCCCAATCCGCCATGCCTGCCTGCACGCCGTCGATGTCGCAGACCATGAAGAGGTTCCCCCTGGTGCGCACGTACTGGCCAGTCTTGCCGCTGGCGCGGAACTGCCGGTCCCGTTGCGCCGTCATTTCCGGCATCCACGTGCTCTCGTAGGTGCGCATCAACAGGTCTTCCAGCAAGCCGGCATCCTCAGGCCCGGCCGGCCTGATCATGAATTTCTGTTGTTGGTCGGTCATGCGCGGCAGTGTAGCAATGCCCGCCAAGGTCACGGATGAGGATGCGCGCGGCTATCGTCGCACGCGCTCGTATGCCTGGTTCATGCGTTCCCGCGCCTCGGTTTCATTGGCGTAGGCGCGATCGTAGGTGTCCAGGCAACCCTGCGTGGGGTTCGGCCATTTGATCACGGCGATCGCGGCGGTGAGCTCGTCGCGGGCCCGCTGCCAATCCTTGACGGCGGCATACCATTGCTTGGCGGTGTCCATAGTCGTCTCCCTATGTTCACTCGTCCATCGTAGCTCCGCGTCGGCGTTGCGCGGCAGCTATTACGGCTTACTCGAGACGCAAATTCCCGCCGCCGCGGGATTTCATTCCAGTTTTCCCAAAATGGAATTCTGCTTTGCGGCGGAACCGTTTTTCCATCCCGCCCGCGGCGGGAAGAGCGGCGCGAAAAAGAGCAATAATTGGGCCGCCCCGGCGCGCTCGCGGCCTTTCCGTCCGCCGCGCCGAGCGCCATTTTCAGGAAGAGAAGAATATGAAGATCCGTCTCGCTCTGGCCGCCTGCTGTGCGGTGATCGGCCTTGCCGGCTGCACCAACCTGCCCAAGCCGCAGAACTACTCCACTTCCCTGGGCGAAAAACAAAGCCGGCTCAAGCAGGATCCCGACTGGAGCGCCGGCATGGTCTGGGTGCGCCCCGGTCCGCCCATCGCCAGCCAATACCAGAAGAAACTCATCCTGGAGCCGGTGCAATACATCCAGGGCGACCGGCCCGACGAGCTGGACATGAAGCAAGACAGCGCCATGCGCGAGCGCGTACTGGCCTACCTGAACGAAGCGATCCGGCGCGAGTTCGAACAAGCCGGTTATCAATTGTTGACCCAGCCCGCGCCGCATGCGCTGCGCCTGAGCGCCGCCATCACCGGCACCTTCCGCAACGATCGCGACCCCAGGATGATGGAGTACATCCCCATCGGCTTCGTCATCGGCCAGACCGTCAAGGCCGCGGGCTACCGCGACCAGTCCGCGCGCCTGCTGCTCGAAGCGGCCCTGCGCGACGCCAATACCAACGAACTGCTCATCACCTCGCTGGGCACCGTCACGGGCGGCAATCTGCCCGTGGACCGCAAACCCACCGCGGACGACGTGCGCAGCGCCATCGACGATTGGGCGCGCCACGCGCGCGAACAGTTCGACCGCATCTGGCTGGAAGACAGGCCGGAAGCCGGTTAGAACCGACGGCTGCCCTATCAGTGTTGACAGGCCCTGATCCATCAGGGCGGAACATAACTGGCCAGCAAGGGTCGAATCCATCGCGTTTTCACCTGAAAATCACGATGTGATGAATATTGACGTCAACCCTCACTTACCCAGCGCCACGGCTAATGCTACTGTTCCGCCTGTGCAAGGAGTACATGCAATGGATCAGAAAACCAAGCCCTGGGCTTTTCCCAAGCCGCATCCGGAAAATACCCCCCGGGGCGAACGCAACAAACAGGAGTTCGACGCTCCTGCCCAAGACCCGAAGTCCGCGCCCAAGCCGCGCGCAAAGAAGGAGACGCCGGCCACCAGCCGGGCTCGCACATGAGTCCGGCGGGGCGACCCGGGCCGCTCCTCGAATAAGCTCGTCCCACCTGCCCATGGCCCAGCGCCCGCATTCGTGACCGACGGCGCGCATCGCGGAAACCAGGATGGCCATGATCGCCGATCCGCCGCTGCGAGGCAGCGGCAAGATTACCGGAGTGTTCTTCGACCCAGCGGGGGAAATCGCGGCCGTGGCTTCCGAGTTTCCCCTGCTCGCGAACCCGCGCGCCCGCGCGGCGTATGGCGGCCAGACGCTGCGCTACCGCGTGGCCCTGTACCGCCGTGGCAGCCCCATCCCGTTCGCGGCTTGCGACGAGCTGCGCCATCCCATCAATGACGTCGCCTTCCATCCGGCCCAATCCGTGGTCGCGATCGGCGCCGGCAGCTATGACGGCGGCTACCTGTTCGAAGGCGACTTGCTGGTCTGGGACTGGCGCAGCGGGCTCTCCCGCCGGCTCTTCCACAACACTCCCGAAGTCGCGCGCTGCGCCTTCGACCCGGCGGGCGACGGGATCGAGGCCTGGGTGCGACCGTGGGATGAAGAATGGGCGGGCCTGCCCGACGAGCCGCCCGACGCCGCCTTCAGTACGCTGTTCGTCGTGTGCGCGCCCTACGGCGCGGCGACCTGGTCCGATGCCGGACCGCGCGAACTGGAACTGTCGAGCGACGCCATCGCGCCGGATGGAGATCGGCCCGCGCCGGCGCCTGAAGCCCGCCTCGCGCAATGGCTGGGACTGCCGCAACTGGCGAACCGCCCAGCCATCCACGATCTTGCGTGGCTGGACGCCAAGCGCATCGCGGTGGCGCACGGCGGCTGCCTGCTCGAAATCCATGACATCGAAGACGGCCTGGCCGCTACATACGCCGGCGCCGGCCATGGCGTCGAGATCATCCGGGCTGCAGGCATCCATGTACATGCCGTGGAACCCTCGAAGCGACCCGACGCGATGTGGCGCCAGGATGCCAGGCTGTATACGCTGACGGACGAAGGGCTGGACCTCGTTGGCGAGTACGACGGCGAATACACGTTCTCGGCCTCGTCGCCAGGCGTATTGCTGGGCCGCAGGAACCGCGTCCCAGCGGCCAAGAATGCGCGAGACCTGCTGCGCGACCTGAACTCGGGCGCCGAACAGCGCATCGACCTGGGCCACTACGACTGCTTCAATCACTACCTCCGCATCAGCGGCGCGCCGTCGCTGTTCTGCGTGCAGGGCACGCCTGCAAGCTCGCACGAAGCCAAGCGCCTATGCATCGTCATGCCCGACGGCCAGGCCAAATCGCTATGGCCGGTGCTCAAGGCCAACGACAAACCCGACAGCCACGCCATGGAGCTTGCCGGCTGCCACGTCGAAGACGCGCAAGGCGCGGGCCTGGTCATCAGCGGGCGGCACTACTCTCCCGCCGTCAACGTCGCCTGCGCCGGCTTCATCTACCGCAAGCCGCTGGACCGCGACCGCGAACTCTGGCGGCATTCCACCACCGCCTCGGCCAGCGCGGTCGTCTTCATGCCCGGCCCCGGGCTGATCGCCGCCGCGTTCCTGGACGGCGGCCTGCTGTTGCTGGATGCCGCCTCGGGCGAAGTCCGCTTGCGCGCCAGGATGCGGCTGGACGGTCTGCCGACGCTGGTCTTTGCCTTGGATGCGCATGAGGACAAACTGGCCTTGGGAACGGCCGACGGCAGGATAGCGGTGGCCACCGCAGGCGAGCTGCTGGCGCGCGGCGCGGCGCCCGGCTGGGTGGAAATCGGCTAAGCGTAATCCCCTAGGCCCGCCGCGCAAGACACCCGCTATCCTCGCGGACGTGTCTATGCGCGACTCCCCATGACCCCTCGTCTGGATCTGTATACCCTGCAGGTATTCCTGGCCGTGCTGGAAGAAGGCAGCATCGCCGCCGCGGCCGCGCGCGAACATATCGCGCCATCGGCGCTGTCGAAACGCCTGTCCGAACTCGAACGCGTTCTGGACGTGCCGCTGTTCCAGCGCCATGCGCGCGGCGTGGAGCCGACCAGCGCCGCGCGCGCACTGGCGCGGCGCGCGCGCACCTTGCTGCATCAGACCCAGGACCTGGCCGCCGAAATCCGCGACTACTCGACCGGCCTGCGCGGCCGCGTGCGCGTCGCCGCCAACCTGTCTTCGATTGCGCAATTCCTGCCGATGGAACTGCGCCGCTTCCTGACGCAGCACCCCAATGTGCAGATCGACCTGGAAGAATCCGTCAGTTCCGGCGTCACCCGCGCCGTGATCGACAACGCCGCCGACATCGGCGTCTATACACAGTCCGATGAAGAGAACGGGCTGGACATTTTCCCCTACCACCGCGATGTCATGGCGTTGGTGGCGCGCTCCGGACACCCTCTGTCGCGGCACCGGCAGGTCTCGTTCGCCGACACCCTGGACTACGACCATGTCGGCATGCACCGGGGCAGCGCCGCGAACTATCTGTTCACGCGCGAAGCCGCCTCCATGAGCCGCTCCCTGCGGCTGCGCTTCCAGGTCACCTCCTACGACGCGCTGGTATCCATGGTGCGCGCCGACCTGGGTATCGGCATCGTGCCCGCCAAAGCCCTGTCCGCTTACGTATGCGACGAGCTATGCATCATTCCGCTGACCGATGCCTGGGCCAGGCGCCAGCTGAAATTGTGCGTGCGCAGCAATGAATCGCTATCAGGCGCCGCCCGGCTGCTGCTGGATCACCTGATCGCCGAAGCCGCAACGCAGCAATAGAATGCGCCGGCCTGCCCATGCGCGACGCGTGGGCTCCGAGCCATCGCGTTTCGCGATACCCCGCCGAATATTCACGATTTGTCCTGCCTGGGTCCATCGCAGAAGATGATGCCGACCAACCATGTTCCGGACATCGCCGCGCGAGGCCCTTGCGGGCACAGGATCCGGGCACCAGGAGACGAAAGCCGTGAGCCTTCCAGACCGAGTCGAAATCGTGGAAGTCGGCATGCGCGACGGACTGCAGATCGAGTCCGAGTTCGTGCCCACCGACACCAAAATCCAGATCCTGAACGCGCTGATCGATGCCGGCGTACGGCACTTCGAAGCCACCTCCTTCGTCTCGCCGCGCGCCGTCCCGCAGATGCGCGACGCGCAGGAAGTCCTGCAAGGCGTGCGCAAGCGCCCAGGCGTCGTGCTGGGCGCGCTGGCGCCCAACCGCAAGGGGGTTGAACGCGCCCTGCAATCGCAGGCCGATGAGATCGTCGTGTTCCTGTCCGCCACCGAGAGCCACAACAGCAAGAACCTGAACCGTCCGGTCGAGCAGTCGCTGCGCGACATCGAGGACATCGCGCAGTTGCTCAAGGACCACCCCATCAAGCGCAAGGGCGCCATTGCCGTCGCCTTCGGCTGCCCCTTCGAAGGCGACGTGGACCTGGGCCGCATCCGGACCATCTTCGATCACTTCGCGCGCCAGGGCTTCGACGCGGTGACGCTGGGCGACACCACCGGCATGGCCACGCCCCGGCTGGTGCGCGACACGGTCGAGACGCTGCGGGCCGACCATCCCGGCATCAAGATCTCGCTGCACTTCCACAACACGCGCGGCATCGGCCTGGTGAACGTGGTGGAAGGCCTGCGCGCGGGCGTCACCTCGTACGAGTCCTCACTCGCGGGACTGGGCGGCTGCCCCTTCGCGCCGGGCGCCACCGGCAATATCTGCACCGAAGACCTGGTCTATCTGCTCGACGAGATGGGCGTGGACAGCGGCATCGACCTAGGTGCGCTGATCAAGGTGGCTCAGCGGCTGGAAGGCATCGTCGGCCGCGGCCTGCCCGGCCAGCTGATGAAGGCCGGGCCGCGCCTGCGCCTGCACGACTACAACGTGGCCGCCGGCGCGATCGGCTGAGGAGCCCGCATGGACAGCAAATCAAATGGCGGCGCGGTCCTGGACCTCTCGGCGGTGCGCGAGACCGGCGTCAACCTGAACCGCCCCGAATGCGTGCTGAGCACGGCCGCCGGCGATCTCTACGTGTCGGACAAGGCCGGCGGCATACGCCACATCCTGCCCAACGGCGACGCGCGCCTGATCGGCGCCCAGCCCGGCCTGATACCCAACGGCTTCGCCCTGCTGCGCGACGGCTCGTTTGCCGTCGCCAACCTGGCCGACGACGGCGGAGTCTGGCGCGTGCACCGCGACGGCACGGCCGAGCCCTACATCATGGAGATCGACGGCGTGGCCCTGCCCAGCGTCAACTTCGTCTGGCTGGACGAGCGCGAACGCCTGTGGATCTGCGTCAGCACCGTGCGCCATGGCGACCATCAGTTCCGCCGCGACATCGCCGACGGCTTCATCGCCGTGCACGACAAGCACGGCACTCGCGTCGTGGCCCAGGACGTGCATTGGACCAACGAATGCCGCACCGATCCGGACGGCACGCACCTGTACGTCAACGAGACCTTCGGCCGGCGCCTGCTGCGCTTTCGCATCGGCGCCAACGGCGACCTCGGCGAACGCGCGGTCATCACGGAATTCGGCAAGGGCACCTATCCCGACGGCATGGCGGTCGATGAAGAGGGCCACATCTGGGTGGTCAGCGTGGTCTCCAACCGCGTCATACGCGTCAGCGCGAAAGGGCAACAGCAACTCATGCTGGAGGACGGCGACGCCGCGCACATCGACAGGCTGGAAGCCGAATACCTGGCCAACCGCCTGAGCCGCCCCATGGTCTACGACAACCATAGCAAGCGGCTGCAGAACATCACCAGCCTCGCGTTCGGCGGCCGAGAACGCAAGACCGCCTACATGGGCTGCATCAATGGTTCCCGCCTGGCGGTGTTCGATTCGCCGGTCGCCGGGCTCAAGCCCGTGCACTGGAACTGGTAGGCCGGATCCGCATCCTGGAGGAGACATCATGTACAAGAAAATATCGCAGCATCTGGTCCGCGCCTCGGCAGCCCTGCTGGCGCTTTCGATCACCGCCGCCGGCACCTTCGCGCCTGCGGGCCAGGCGCAGGCGCGGGAAATGAAGATCGCGACCATCGCTGCCTCCAACAGTCCCTGGGACCACGCCATGCGCGCCTTTGCCGAAGAGGCCGCCAGGCAATCCCAGAACGATCTGCAGGTGCACGTCTACACGGACGGCCAATTGGGCGACATCAGCAAGATCCTCTCTTCCATGCAGCTGGGCACGCTGGACATGGGCTACTTCGGCCTCGGGTCCGTGGTGTTCCTGCGCGGCGCCCAACCGCTGAACATCCTGTACGCGCCCTATCTGTTCAAGAGCGGCGAGCAGGCCGAGCGCATCATCAACAGCGACGAATTCGCCCAGATCTTCGACGACGTGGCCAAGAAATCCGGCGTGCGGGTGTTTGCCGCCTTCGGCATACGCTCGCCGCGCGCGCTGCAAACCGTGTCGCGGCCGATCAACAAGCCCGAAGACGTCAAGGGCCTGAAGCTGCGCATTCCCGCCATTCCCATCCTGAAGTCCACCTTCGAGAAGCTGGGCGCGCAGGTCGTGCCGCTGGGCATGACCGAAATCTACACCGCGCTGGGCCGCGGCATGATAGACGGCCAGGACAACGGCTTTGACCTGTCGATCCCGCTGCGTTTCCACGAAGAAGCCAAGTACTGGGCGGCAACCGACCACGCCTATGAGCTGACCGGCTGGTTCATTTCCGAACGCGTCTGGCAAGGCCTGGACGCCCGGCAACGCCAGGCGCTGACCGAGGCGGCCAAGGCGGGCGGCAAGGTCGCCACCCGGCTGGACCAGGAGCTGGACGACAACGCGGTCAAGATCCTGAAGGAAGCCGACGTGACCTACACGCAGCCCGACAAAGCCGCGTTCAAGGCGACGCTGGCCACCGTCTACCAGCAGTATGAAGGCAAGGATTGGCCGGCCGGCATGGTCGAACGCATCCAGAAGATGCAGGAGTAAGCCATGGCCGCGCCCATGCCCGCGCCGACTGTGCACGCCTCGCCTCACGCGGCCTCCCGCTGGCGCAGCCTGGCGCTGCGCGCCGACCGCGCCGTGTGCTGGATCGGGCGGCTCGCGGTCGCCCTCACCCTGGCCATGGTGCTGGTGTTCTGCTTCGCCCAGGTCCTGGACCGCTATCTGCTGAAGACGCAGTTCGACGCCTGGGACCAGGTCGCGCGCATCGGCATGCTGTGGTGCGCGTTCGTCGGCGCGGCCATGGCGCTGCGCGAACGCCGCAACGTGGTCATAGACATCATCGACCGCCATTTGCCGGAACGCGTGCGGCGCGCGCGCGACCGCCTGTTCGACGCCTGCCTGCTGGTCCTGGCCGCGACCCTGTTCTACAAGGGCCTGGACGTGGTCGCCGTCGGCAACTTCCAGGACATCGTCGGAACGCCTTTCACCTACGCCGTCAGCTACGCCTCGCTGACCGTGGGCATGGTGTTCTTCATGCTGTTCCTGGCCCTGCGCCTGCTGATCCCCGACGCCCCCGCGCCGCAAGACGCCTTCGCGCGCGGCGAGCCCGATACCCAGGGAGCGCATCCATGATCCTCTTTTCCGTCGTGCTTTTCGTCGTGCTCATCCTGGTCGGGCTGGACATAGGCTTCGCGATGATCACCGCCGCCCTCATAGGCATGCTGTTCAAGGGCGGCGGCGGGGTCGATATCGCCCAGGCGCCGCTGTCGATGCTGGGCGGCATCGACGAGACCGCCCTGGTCGCGATCCCCCTCTTCATCCTGGCCGGCGAACTGATGAACCGCGGCGGCGTCACGCTGCGGCTCATCAACTGGTCCATGGCCATGGTCGGGCATATGCGCGGCAGCCTGTCGCAGGTCTCTCTGACCACCAACCTGGTCATGGCAGGCATCAGCGGCTCCGCCGTGGCCGATGCCAGCGCCATCGGCACCGCGATGATCCCCTCGATGAAGCGCGAGGGCTACCGGCGCGGCTATCCCGAAGCCGTCATCGCCTGCGGCGCGATGCTGGGGCCCATCCTGCCCCCGTCGATCCCGATGATCGTCTACGCGGTGCTGGCCAACCTGTCCATCATCCGCCTGTTCCTGGCCGGCATCATTCCCGGCTTCATGCTGCTGGCAGGCTACATGGCCATATGCGCCTGGCAGGCGCGGCGCCACGGCTACAAATCGCGTCCACGGGCCAGTTGGCCTGAGCGCGCCAGGGTGACGCGCGCATCCATCTGGGCCTTGATGATGCCCGTCCTGATCATCGCCGGCATACGCTTCGGCCTGCTGACGGATACGGAGGCTGCGGCGTTCGTGGCCGTGTACGCCCTGTTCGTGGGCCTGGCCGTGTACCGGGAACTGAAGCCGGGCGAGCTGGGATCGGCTTTCTACTCGGCCGGGCGCACCATGGCCGTGGTGCTGTTCCTGCTGGCCGCCGCCGGTCCCTTCAGCTGGCTGATCAGCGAATCGCGCGTCGCGGCCACCATCGCCAAGGGCATCTTGGGCATCTCCGACCAACCCTGGGTGGTGCTGCTGACGGTGAACGTGTTCCTGATCCTGGTGGGCAAGATCCTGGAGCCGCTGCCGGCCATGATCATCACGCTGCCGGCGCTGCTGCCCATCGGCGCCCAGCTCGGCATGGACCCCATCCAGTACGCCATGATCCTGATCCTGAACCTGATGACGGGCATGCTGACGCCGCCGGTCGGCATCCTGCTGTTCGTCACATCCGCCGTGGGCCGCACCCCGATAGGCCCCATCGTGCGCGAAATCGTGCCCTTCTTCATATGGTCGCTGATCGTGCTCGCGCTGATCTGCGCCTTTCCCCCCCTGACCTTGTGGCTGCCGCGACTGGGCGGCTGACCAAAAACCAAGCAGATGCAAACCATGCCACTTACCGGAATCCGCGTCCTGGACCTGACCCGCATCATCTCCGGGCCGTATTGCACATCCATCCTGGCCGACATGGGCGCCGAGGTAATCAAGATCGAAGCGCCCGGCGAAGGCGATCCGATCCGCCGCCAAGGCGTGATCAAGGACGGCCTGAGCTGGTACTTCGCCAACTACAACCGCAACAAGCGCTCGGTGACGCTGGACCTGTACAGCGCCGAAGGCAAGGACATCCTGCGCCAGTTGATACCGCGCTGCGACGTCGTGATCGAGAACTACCGGCCCGGCATCATGGACAAGATGGGCTTCGGCGACGCGGCCTTGAAAGCGCTGCGGCCGGACATCATCCACTGCAGCATCAACGGCTTCGGCACGTCCGGTCCCTATCGCGACCGGCCCGCCTTCGACTTCATCGCCCAGGCCATGAGCGGCTTCATGAGCCTGAACGGCGGCGAGGACGATCCGCCCATGCGCGCCGGCCCGCCCATCAGCGACCTGGCCGCCGGTCTGAACGGCGCGCTGGGCGTGGTGGCCGCGCTCTTGCGCCGCGAGCGCACCGGCCGCGGCGACTCCATCAGCGTCAGCCTGCTGTCCAGCATGATCGGGCTGCTCAGCTTCCAGGCCTCGAACTACTTCGCCAGCGGCGAGCTGCCTGCGCGCACCGGCAACGACCACGGCATCGTCGCGCCCTACGGGCTGTTCGAAACGGCCGACGGCCAGGTCGCGATCGCCCCGTCCAACGACGCCATGTACGAGAAGCTGCTGGACGCGCTGGAGCTGCCCGAACTGCGCGCGCATCCGGAGTTCCAGGGCAACGCCGACCGCATGCTGAACCGCGCATCCGTCAAGGTCGCGATCGAAGCCCGCACCCGCCAGCAAAGCAGCCACTACTGGATCGAACGCCTGAACCAGCATGGCGTGCCCTGCGGACAGGTGCTGAACCTGCAGGAAGTGTTCGACGACCCGCAGGTCACGGACCAGCGGATGGCCATGGACGTTCCCCACCCTGATGGCCAGCAGGTGCGCATGCTGGGCTTTCCGATCAAGTTCGCCGATGCGCCCTGCCAGGTCCGCAGCGCCGCCCCCGCGCTGGGCGCGGACACCGATGCGGTCCTGGAAGAACTGGGACTTTCCCGCGCCCGGATACGGGAACTGCACGAGAAAGGAACCGTCTAGCCTCTACAGCCCCGATTCAGCAGTACGCGTCAGCAGCATCCCCGCAGCAACCGACGTCTGGCGACCACGACCGGACGCGCCCACCAAGGAATGGAGACCACAACCATGCTACGTGCCCTAATGTTCTCGGCCTGCGCGCTTGCCGCCTGCGCCCCCGCCGCTGCACAGCAGTACCCGAACCAGCCCATACGCGTCATCGTGCCGTTCACGCCGGGCGGCGGCACCGACTTCCTGTCGCGCACCGTCGCCGCCAAGCTGTCCGACTCGGTCAAGTGGAACGTCGTCGCCGAGAACCGGCCCGGCGCCGGCGGCACCATAGGCATCACCACCGCCGCGCGCGCCAAGCCCGATGGCTATGAGATCGTCATGGGCCAGGTCGACAACCTGGCCGTGGCGCCCTCGCTCTACGCCAAGCTGGCCTATGACCCGGTCAAGGACTTCGAGCCCATAGGCATCGTCGGCGAGGCCCCGCTGGTGGTCGTGGCCAACAAGAACGGGCCGTACAAGTCCCTCCAGGACCTGATCGCCGCCGCCAAGAAGGCGCCCGGCACGATCAACTACGGCTCGCCGGGAGCCGGCACCATCACGCACCTGGCCGCCGAGCTGCTGCAGCTCCAGGCGGGCATCAAGCTCGTGCACGTGCCCTACAAGGGATCGGGCCCGGCCATGGCCGACCTGCTCGGCGGCCAGGTGCCCATCATCTTCACGTCCATCCCCTCGGCCGCGCCGCAGATCAAGGCCGGCAGCGCGGTCCCGCTCGCCGTCACCTCGGCCAAGCGCAGCCCGGCCATGCCGGATGTGCCCACCATCGCGGAATCCGGCTACCCCGACTTCGACGTGCGCGTCTGGTACGGACTGCTGGCCCCCGCAAAGACGCCCAAGCCCATCATCCAGACCTTGAACACGGAGCTCAACAAGATCCTGGCCTCGAAGGACGTGCAGGACGCGCTGGCGGCCCAAGGCGCCACCGCCATGCCCACCACGCCCGCACAGTTCTCGCAGACCATCGCCGCGGATTACAAGAAATGGCGCGCCGTCATCCAGTCCGCCAACGTGAAGCTTGAATAGCGTCTGACGCAGGCCTTGCGGCGGCCATCGATACCTCAAACCGCCACCGCATTTCAACACCCGCGCGGCCTTGAAAACAGCCTAGGCCAAACGCATGCACCGCCTCATGCGTATGCACGACGCTCCCCAGGGAAGCGCCGTGCATGCGCTTGGATGATGGACCGCAGCAGCATTGACAGGGATAGGGCCAGTCGAGACGATGAGCTCAGCACCACAGGTTTCAACGTGGCGCAAGAGAAGGAGGCTCATCATGTCAATCTCGTGCAGACGACTGGAGGATGTGATTGCGGTCTCGGCAGCAGGAGACCAATACCGGATCGAGCGACATATCATTCAGAAACCCGCTACGGACGAAAGTCCCGATCCATGCATAGTGTTGCAATGCCGCCTCTCCACCGGCGGCGCCGTGATCTGGGAGGGTAAAGACGTGTATCGGTTGAAGTCTGGTGAAATCCTCCGGCCGGTGAATCGGAGGAAGAAGAAGAGTCCTTTTGAAGGGTAGGAATGAAAAGCCCGCGGCTTGCGCTTGCGGGCTTTTGATTTTGCGGCGAGGCGCTGGCTCCGCTACCTCGTTGCACTCAGGTCATCAAAATGCGCGCTTGGCTGCGCTCAAGCGCGCGTGGTGATGACGAAAGTGTTTCCCGCGGAGGGCGTGCCGTAGTAAGTAGCTCGCCACTGCCCCGAGCCGGTGCTCTGTTCGCCCCACATCTGTCCGAGCACTCCGGTGGTGGTCGTGATGTCGGCCTTGACCATTGCAGGTTGCTCGGCGCTATCGCAGATCTTGTGGATCGTGAAGGACGGACCGCCAGTAAATCCGGCGCCCGCGCAATTGATCGTCATGCGGACGGAGTGGCCGTAGGAAACGATATTGGTAGCGCTTGCCGCGTCGCCCCAGCCGGACAGCGACACAGCCACCACGTCGTTGAAAATTCCGGGATTCAACATGCGAATCGAGTGATTTCGGCCGACCAGCACCGATCCGTACTCCAGCTTCAGGTCCGTGCCCATCCAGTATGGACAGCGGCTGTCGCCATCCGGGCCGACGATGTAATTACCCTCCACGAAGACGCCGCCCACCTTGCCGAGCGTCTGACCGGATAGAAAAACAGGGATGCGGTCGTATGTGCTGTTCCCACCGGCGTCGCCCGCGTTGTAGATCATGTTGCCGCGCAGGACGGTGTCGTAAACGCCCCCTGCCCCCGTGTCCCAACCCACGACCAGGGCGTGCTTTCCTTGCCCCCTCAGAGTGTTTCCCTCAATCTCGTTGCCAACGGTGCTCACGGCATTGCCCCCCACCGTGCATCCGATCCCGAACGTAGCGCCGCCGACCAGGACGTTGTCCGTAACCCTGCAGAATTGACTGATCACGCCTATCAGGTCGCCGCACCCGATGGCCGCCAGTTCGTTTGTCAACGCCAGGGCGCTACCTTCGGGGTTTATCGTCAATTGCGTGTCGCTGGTCTTCGCCATGATGCGGAACTCCTTGCCGCCGTCGATAACCAGCACTTCGCCCACCCGCACATTTTCGAACTTCGGGCCCGACACCCAGGACACGGTCGCGCCATTCAGGTTTACGCGCAACCGAGCATCGCGGCCGCCGATGATGGGAGAGTAGATCGAATTGTTTGCGATGATGCTGTAATCGGCCGTTCCGAGCAATATTGCCCCTGCGCCCGGGCGAACGATCCTGTTCTGAAGGATGAGGTGCCGGGACTCCTGGCCCACGGTTCCATACACACCGATGGCGTGCATGAACGTGTCTTCGATGTGGTTGCCGACGACACTCATGCGTGCGCCATTGCATGCGATGCCGTATCCGCAACTGCCAACGAGTACGTTGTCATGGACCTTCGCATCATTGGCCCCGCGCACATGAACAAGAACCGCGTTGTAGTCTGCCGCATTGTTGTTGCGGTTGCCGTTGACCGTGCATCCACGCAACCCTGCCCCATGTGCGTAGCCAAACTCGATCAGGGTCAGCAAGTTCAAGCCGTCGGGCTGCGTAACCACGGTCTTGCCGTCGCCAACCAACTCCACACCGGCGCGCATGTAGATAGACGAATTGATGACGTAGGTTCCCCCCGCGCACTGCGCCTGGCCGATCCCACTGCTGAAAGCCGCGTCAATCGCGGCCTGAATGGCCACGCCATCGATGGATTCGGCCAGCGAGGTGACGAAGGGATAATCGGACTGGGCCGCCGACAAGGTGGCGTAACGCTCCGCGAGCGTATGCAACGTGCCATCCGCGGTCGGACCATAGTCCTGGACTTGAACGGAACGCCCTGCCAGGCTTGCCAGCGCACCGGAAGTGCGTGGTTCTAGAGGAACAGGCGCGTCGTCATTGACACGATGCTGCATCGCTGCCGAATTCTCGGCCGAGCGCTTCAGTTGCTGTAGAGAAAGAGTTCTGATCGTCATGTGTTATCTCCGGGAGATTTTCCACCACTGGGTTAGGGATACTTCTCTGTTCGCGTGTCTGGGTCTGGTCTACATCGCTATCTCCTGCAATGGACAAAAAAAAGCCCGCGAGAAGCGGACTCTTCATTGCGGCAGGCCAGGCCGCATCGTGGTCTCATGGCTGACCGTCTCAGGATTCCTCCCAGGCCTTCGCCACAGCGCGCTGCCGTGCCGCGCATTCCCCATACAGAGCCGCCAACGCGATGTAGCTGCGCGCAAGATCGTCCCAGCTATCGCTCGTCACCTCGGGCACCTGCGGGCACGGCTGGGCCAGGTTGGCCGGCAGCATTGGCCAGGCGGCCGGCTTCGTTGATGTGCCGCAGCCGCTCAGCGTCAATGCGACAGCCAGCAGGCAGAGGGCTCTGGACTTCGACACGGGTGTACCTCTCGATGATCTTGGGGCTGGCGTCGCGCAGCGCGATGAGCGCCTCTTCCAGGGTTTCGGATATCCCGCCCAGGCGCACCGTCTGGCGCTTGAAATCGGCGAGTTCGGCCAATGCGTAGTCGGCGTTTGCCTGGTCGATGCCGGCGCGGTACTGGTTGGCGCCGTACCAGTAGACGCCCAGGCCAAGCGTAACGACACCAAGCGTGGCGGCGGTCATCCAATACCGGACAGACATAATTCGCGTTCCTCGATGCGCCGATCGCGCAAACCCCGGACAAACCGCTTTCGGCCCTTATCGTCGGTGACGAATGACCATACCGGCGATCCGTCCGGTGCATTGGCGATGGCATCGCAACCAGCGGCAAGACGCCCTTGGTTCATCAGCGCGACGGCTCGACTGGCACACGTCGACGGTGTGCCGAAGTTGTGAGCATGGCTGCTCAACGCGTCGAAGATCGGTTGGCTAATCTTCACCTGGATGCAGTCGGCAAGCTGCAGTTGCCCTTTGCGGACCACCATTCGCTCAACCTCCTCGCATCGTTCCGGCGACCAATAGTCCCCGACCACCACCGGATCGGGGCTAGTGTGCTTGGTGATGCCTTTGCAAACGGTCGGCAAGCCATGGGCCAGCTTGTCCGCGTAAACCACGTTTTGCGAGCCGCCTTCCCAGCGGGCCAGCAACTGCTGAAGAGTGGGTGAGAACACCGCCAGGGCTCCACTGGCAAGGAGCGTCGCCGCGCCACCCGCGATCTTCATTCCAAGCTTCATAGTCCACACCTTTCTCGCAAGGCGGCCATGCGGGCTTCGCTTTCCGCCTGTTCCCGACGGTCGCGGCGGCGCTGATAGTACAGATTCGCCAACAACCCGATAGCCGCTATCCCTACGACGCCGAATTTGGCGCAGCCATTGGGGGGTACCCGAAGGGCGCTCAACTGAGAAAGGCGGTCGGGAGCGGCTACTGGTTGAACCTGGTGGACAACAACAGTACCGATCCGGATGCGATGGGCGCCAATTGGGCCTCAATGCCGGCGGGCATTGCGAGTGCGGCACAAGCCCAGGCCCTGACCGACAACACGCTCGCGCTCACTGCGCTGCGGCTTGCAGATGCTTTCAAAGGCGGCAATCAGGCGTTGGCCTCGATTGGCAGACAAACGTTTCCTGGAGGTTTGAAGGTGCAATGGGGGTCGATATACATCACGTCGGTCAGCGGTGGCAGCTCGGTAGCTACGGTCGCATTCGATCAGGCGTTTAGCACCTGGCGCAGAGTGGTTCTCAGCGAGCGATCCAATGCCACAGCAATTCAATACAAGGCCTATGACAACGATGGCAGCATTTTGGGTGGAGTTCAGGTCAACCTCGTCGCGACAGCCGGCTACGGCGGAGTTCCTGTCCCTGTCGATTTCATCGCAGTAGGAGTTTGAAATGGCATTTGTTTGGAAGAACAGCGGTTGGTTTGAAAGCATTGAAGGGGGATATCGGGTAGATCCCGAGTACAAGGCCGAGCTGATGACGGGCCAGGTGATTGAGCACTACATAGCAACGGCGGAGGATGGACGACCCTACTTGGAGAAACGGCCCGACCCGACCGTCGAGAATCTGGCCCAAGCCGTAAGAGCGGACCGTGATGAGCTTCTGAGGCTATCAGACTGGTCGCAGATGCCCGATGTCAGCGAATCGATTCGCGCGGCATATGTACCGTATCGGCAAGCGCTGCGCGATATCACCTCGCAGGCCAGATTTCCTATGAATGTGGTGTTCCCGGAAAAGCCCAAGGCCAACTGAGATTGCCTGAGTGATACGCCAGGACGAATGCTCCGACGCGGTGGACGATGTTGGACGACGCCTGGCATCAGTCTGAACGTTGCTGCGAGTGAACTTGTCTGCAGAGCCGTTGAAGCGTGTATGTAAGCCGCATCTGCGGCTTTTTTTATGGGGATGCAGAATGCACGCCCAAAGGATCGTCAAAATGACATTGGACGACGCGGCAATTCTCACCGCCAATCGCACGACCGAAGCCGGCGCTGTGACCGGCGTTGTCGGGTGGGTCGCTCAAGCGAACTGGATAGGATGGGCGGGCGTATTGGTATGAGTTAAACAACATTTCGTTCTGGCCCAGGTAAATCAGTTCGCCTCCTGTCAAGAACTCAAACTTCTTTCCTGCAAACAGCTTTTCGGTCCTTGATTTCAGATCGAACTCCCAGATATTGAGATCCAAGAGCGCCAAGCCCTTTCCAGGCGGAAGAATGCGATCGCTACGCCAGAAAGCTATTCGCGATTCATCTGGCGACATGATCGGCGAGAGATTTGCGCCAGCCTCTGTGGGAACGATCTGAAGATCGGTGCCATCGCTTCGCATCATTACCAACTGAGACGCCTTGATCGCTCGTCGGACATCTTCGTCCGAAGTCCCATAAATGGGACTTCGACTCATCAGAATGTACGTCCCCATCGGCGAATAGTGAGCGTATGTATAGGAATGACCCGCAGGCAGAGTAAAGCGAAACAGCTTTCCCGACGTCAAATTGAAGCGCATGACTTGGCAGCCTTGGGTTTGCTGCAACACGCACTCCACGAACAACCAATCTTGACCGTTTGGATGCACGCTTAGCGACCTCAAATCTCGACCACCGTTCTGTGGCGAAAAGGTCACATCGTGTTCGTAGACAGGACGCGGGTCAGATGCTGCAGACGCGGAAGTGTTTCCTGTAGCGCAAACGAGCGATGTCGCCAGCGCAATACCACCGGCTACACGCAATACCGACCGGAAAGTTGTCCGTTCAGTGACAACCATCGACTCCTCCACTGGTAAGTTCAATTCATCTGCGGCGATCTACGCCCTAGGCAATCAGCCTGCACAGAGCATTAGCTCGACCACCTCAGCCCAAGAAAACGATAACGATTTTTAATTGTATTTAACACATTACGGCCAACCAGCACCTTTGCTATCACGCTCCTGCCCCTGTGGGCACAGGCCTCCTCTTTGTCGCTTCTGCCCACTCTTTCAACGCACGCTCTAGCGCGCCGGCTGCTGCTCGGACGAAGCCCACCCTCTTGAGTTCTCCACTTGGGTACAGGGCCACCAGTAAATTTCCTTGGAAAACTTTACGTTTCACCTTGGCCTTGCAGCGTCTCGGCCTCTCAGGCGACCACTGCCTTGAAGAACGTGACGAGGTCGTCGGCCTACCGGTTTTCAATAGTGTTTATCTGAACTCCAAAGGAGTTGAGTCTCTGCCAAAAAAGGCAGGCGCCGAAGCGACACGCCGAGAAACAAAAAGCCCCGGCACGTGGCCGGGGCTGCATTTGCTAGGGGCGCAATGCCCCGGACCCATTGTGACCGATTCCGTGACCTATCGGGCGCGGTCTTGTGACGGAACCGTCACACGCCATGCATAGGTGCGCCCATGCCCGCCGGTTTCGGGCTCTTGAATCAGCACGCTGCCGGTATCCTGCAGCGCGTCCATGGCCCGCTGGATGCCTCTTTGCAGGCGCGTCTTTTCAGGAACAGACAAAGACCGGCCGCGTGACACATGACGCACCAGCTCCATCAAACGGAATGAGCGGCCGGGATAGCAGGCCATCAGATCCATCACCTCGTGCGCGTACTTCACGCCAGCCTCCGTTCCACCAGGCTGCGAAAGAGGCCCAGGTACAGTTTGTATTCGGTTTCGCTCAGGGCCACGCCTGTCGTATCGGCGATCCAGTCCAGCGCCTGCGCGCGGCGCGCGCGGCCGTCCAGTTGGCCGAACATCACGTTCTTCTGCGGGTATTCGGCGATGATGATCATCCGCTCATGCCAGGGCAGCGCGGCATGCATCGCCTCGACCTCCAGGGCGTGCTGATGGTTGATGGGGCGGTAGTCCTCCTCTTCGGAGAGGTACGCCTCCATGTTTCCCACCGTAGCGCCGGACCAGGTCCACCGGACCCAGTTCCAGAGCAGATCATCGCCTGTCAATTTACTCATCAGCCACCTCACACTGTTTACCTGTCTTCCCGCAGGCGCCGCCCTGGCGACAGCCTTGCGCCTCGCCGCTGTCACCCTTGGCGCGCCTGAGCATGTCGGCGATCCCCTTGCTCGGGTGATCGCCATGCGCGATGCGCGCCTCCCACTTCTCAATCCAGCTCCGATGCGGACGCCCGCGGTCCCTCAACACCTTCTGCGCACCCATTTTTCTGAGCGCCGCCTCGGCCTCGGCCCGCGTCGCCAGCGTCTGGCCTGGCGCTGGCAACGCCGCACGAGGCAGCGGGATATCCGCCCACGCGCCCTTCGCCAGTTCCTCGTTCAGGGTCTTCTCCCAGCGCGCCTTGATCGCGCCATAAGTGCAGCCCAACAGATCCACCGTGCTGACGCCTACCGCGGCCCAGTACACCGCCGGATGCGACCAGATGCCGAGCTCTCCGCGCCTGCGGGCGGCCAAGCCCCGCACTGCCTCGTGATACGCCACTTCGGGAACCATCCACGGACAACACAGTTTGATGAACTGCGGCAACGTCGGGGGCCATTCCTGGGTGAGACAGGCGACCAGGCCGCGGCGCACCTGCACCTCGTCCAGGCCCGCCAGTTTCTGGTTCCATGAATCCTTCAGCTCGCGGGCGGTCAGGCCCTGCCATTGCTGCGCGAACTTGGCTCCGTACATCAACAGCATTTCATTCACCACCAGCGCCCCCAAGGTGGCGGGCGGGATGTCAGCGGGTTGCATCGATCGTCCCCATGAATCGTTCGCGCGGCCGGCCGTCTTCGGCAAGGACCTCTCGCAGCTCCTCGGTCCAGTCAGCCAGGCGTTGCGCCCTGCCTGTCGACGAGCTGCCTCGCGCCTGGGTTCGTGGCGGGAAGAGCCCTTGATAGGCGGCAATCTCGACGTCCGCGCGCTTGTTGTGCCAATGGCCGTCGCGCAGGACGAAGAACTCGGACAGCACCTGCGCGGCCGCCTCTCTTTCGTCCTCGGTACGGGCTCCGACCCACCGGAATACCTGCTGCAGGTTGTCCACGATGGGCTGCTCTTCGGCGTAATACCGGCGCAGCAGGCGGCTATAGATGGCATCCTCGACCAGGCTCAAATGCGCCGTGGCCTGGGCGTAGTCGCCGATGTTGTGGCTGTAGTAGTTCATGCGTGTTTTTGCATCCCCGCCAGTCTTACCTCGCTATCATGTTTAAATCTTAGAATGCTAAGATATTAAATGCAAGCCAACTAAGATTGTTTTTGTTTAGCATCCTAAGATGACCTTTCAGAAGCGAATCACACAGGCGTTCAACGAGGAGGCGGCCCGCCGGGCGGACGCGGCCGAGCCACGCCTTACCAAGACAGACCTATGGAAGGCAGCCGGCGCCTCTTCCGGCGCGGCGACGCATTGGTTCAATGGCTCCAACGGCATGGATATGGCGACCTGCATCAAGGTTGCCCCGCTGCTGCGCGTGAACGCGCAATGGCTGTATGACGGCACCGCCCCGAAACTGCCGGCACGCGGTGGCTCCCTTGCCGCCGCGGCGCTGGCGCCTCCGCCCGCGCCGTGGCCCTTCCCCGGCATCCCGGAAGAACAAGTGCGCGCATTGCCCCCGGATCAGCTGAACAAGCTGCAGGGCGCGCTCGCATTGGCGATCGCCCAGTTGAAGCTGGGGATAGACGTCTTCCCGGTTCCTGCCGCGCCGCAGATGCCGACGGTCCTGCGTAGCGACTCGCTGGTGGACGCCTATCTATCCCGCGACGAATTCCCCATGCGCATCGATGGCCTGCCCGCGGCACCCTGGGAGGGCGGCAAGACCACGCGCCAGACCGAGCGCGAAGGCCGGATCCGGATCAGCACCCAGACAGGCGTCGTCGCCAACGTAGGCGTGGGCGAACCGCCCGCCGCCAACGACCGATTCGAGAAGGTCCCCGAGCTGGCCGACGTGCGCCTGGCGGCGGGCGACCCCATCGAAAACCACGCCGAAGAGCAGACCGGCATGATCCAGTTCCGCAAGTCATTCCTGAGGTCGGTAGGCGCGGACAACGGCAAGGCCCGCGTGGTCTATGCCAAAGGCGACAGCATGGAACCCGTCATTCGTGACGGCGCCGCGCTGCTGGTGGTTCCCAACGAAAGCCTGACGCTGCAGGACATTGCCGCTGGCGGCGTCTATGCCATCAACTATGACGGCAAGATGATCGTTAAGACGGTGGCCAGGGAACGGCTCACCGGCCAATGGATGGCCCGGTCGTTCAATCCCTTGCACGATGACATCCCGCTGGAGAACGGGGCATCGGTGCGGGTGCTGGGGCGGGTCGTGTGGGCGGGCGCAAGGTTGCGGGATGATGAGGCGGGGCAGTGGCGGCCTGAGTGATCGGAGACCAGGGATCTCGCCTTGCGGGTAAGCGCAAAAGCCACCTCAGTTCACAGGGTGGCTTTTTCCTTGTCTGGCACCGCCCCGCAGTGCTCCGAATCGTGATCAGGTTGTCCGCCGTTCGCTCCTGCTTCGCTACAGCGATTCTCCCGCCAAAGCGGTCCTCCTGAGTCGCGCACGCTACGAAGGCCTCCGCTTCCTGGCGGCCCTCCGCCCCCCAAGTATTACCCTACAATTCATCGCCAGACGAGACTGACCAACAGCAATCATGAAAAATGAACAAGGGGAACATTCGGTGGCGGCGCAGCATCCTGGAAGGCTGGAATTCGCAAATGCGCTACGTGGCTTTGCAGCCTTAGCGGTGCTTCTTTCTCACTTCGCCGGCATTTTCTGGGTAATGAATCCCGTGATATGCGACCTGCTTGGGGTTCCAAAGCTGGCGAACCTCCCGGAGAGGTCCGATTTCCTGTCATTCGTCGGCGATTACTGCATCGTCCTGGGGCAGTTCGGAGTGAGCATCTTCTTTATCATCAGCGGCCTGGTGATCCCGTTTTCCATGCAAAACAGCAGCAGACTGAATTTTCTGTACAGACGGGCGCTCCGGATATATCCGGTTTACATAGCCGGCTTCTCGTTCGCCATGCTCACCCTGTACGCGCTCTCGAGGTACAAAGAGAACGGCTTTCACTTCTCATTGTTTGGCATATTCGCCCACTTCGGCATCATTACCCGCGCGCCAGCAGGCGTACCCCGAATCGACGGCATAAGTTGGACGCTGGAAGTCGAAATATATTTCTACCTAATTCTCTGCTTGTTGGGCGCCAGGGCCATGCGGTTTGGCTTCGCTCGACACATCATGGCGATGCTCGTGGTTGCAGCCGTAGCGGGATGGACATTCAAGTTTGACGGGTATCCGACCGGAGTACAGATCGCGTCCGGCCTGATGCTATTGCTTGGAATGGCCTACTACTCGCTGCTGAACAATAAGGTCACCACGGGCGAGTTCCGGATCGTGCAGATACTGGTGTGTATCCTGATTCCGATTCTATGGCTGGGAGTCGCGCAGCGGGCTGAGTACACCTATCAATGGATGTCCGGATACATGCTGGCCATCGTCGTCTTTCATATCTGCTATCGGCTGAGAGACAGCTTCACGAAGAACAGGCTCCTCGGCCATTTCGCCGACATCAGCTATCCGCTCTATGTAGTTCATGCCTTGTTTGGCTACGCCATCATGTATGTCCTAGTGGAGAAAGGGGCCGAACCTGCGGCAGCCATAGCAGGAGCATCGCTGGCCTCGTACCTTGCCGCACTCGGCATTCATCTGGCAATCGAGAGACCGTTCTTACGCTGGAGCAAAATGGCGCGCCAAGGCGCCACCTGCGCCCAGGCCGGGTTGGAATTCCCAGCTCCCGTCGGAACTTGAGGAAACGGCCGTTGAATTCTGCATGAGCTCGTCACGCCGCACGATCTCCGGCGGCGATGTACTGCGCCGCAACCGGAGCCATCAGCGGCATCCCCACAATACCCGCACCGCATAGCCATTTCCGCCTGGCCGTCCCCCCCCCCTGTTTTTTGAACAAACAGGGTATTCGCCATGGTGGTGCAAGCAACTCGTCCAGAAAAAGCAATCCAATCCTTCCGGGTGGCGGTGGCGTCCTCGGGACTTGAAATCCATCTATTTCGAGCCGTGTACCAGCCGCCATGGCCAGCGACGGCACCTAGCGTCCCTCAACAAGCCGCTGGACTTCAGCGAACACTTCGTCCGCGAGCGCCGTCGGCACGCCCCAGTAATCGAAGATCCCGCCATCCGACTGATTCTGGCCGCACGTGACAAATACGCCGGTGCCAAACCGATTCTTGAAATGCGTGGCCAGCCACCCGACAAAGCCGCTGTTGTCCGCCGCCGGCGGAAAGTGGAATCGAAATAATCCGAACTGTTCCTCGTGCGTCCCGTCACTGGGCACGAGCTGGCTCCACACCTGGTCGTCTCGTACCAGTGCGAGAGCATCTGCGCGGACGGCACTGGGGAATCTGTCCAACGGGAACTCAACGAACACGTAGGCGCCCGGGTATATGCGTAGCCGTGCCTGGGTGATTACCTGGCGCAGGCGTTGCTCGGTTTGCTCGGAGGTTTCACGGGAGATGTTGACCATGGCTGTCGTGGCTTGGGGTTGGCAACGGATCAAGACCAGGTGGGTATAGCACGAGCAGGACGCGGTTCTACTGGAATCCCCTACGGGCGTATCAGCGCGGAATTTTTCAATGCGCGGCATTCGCCAATGAAAAAAGGCACTCCGCTTTCGCGTAAGTGCCTTTGATCTTCATTGAATTCTTTGGGGTGGCTGATGGGGCTCGAACCCACGACAACTGGAATCACAATCCAGGACTCTACCAACTGAGCTACAGCCACCTCTGGTACTGCTTTCTTCCCTGCCGCGCCGCTTTCTAAAGCTGCTCAACAACGAAGAGGCCGAATTCTAGCATGTTTTTTTAAAGATGTGAAAACAGCCCCCAATCCCCCACTTGCCAGGGCGGACCACCTTGCTATCCTTCGCCATTGATCATCTACGGAGGCCGCGCTTACGCCATCGCCATGGACCGCATACACGCAATCTTGATCGACTACTGGCCCCATCTGGTATTTGCCATCAGCATCGTCGCCGGAACTGGCGCGGCGGTGCATGCCGCAATGACCAAACAGGACGTGCGGGCAGCCACAGGCTGGGTGGGGGTGGCGCTGTTTTCGCCCCTGTTCGGCGCGCTGGTCTATTTCGTGGCGGGCATTAACCGCATCCGCAAGACGCGGCTGTCGCAGCAACGCGACGAGGCGATGCTGGAGGATGCGGAGCAAGTCGAGACCGCGCCCGTGGACGTGGCGCCGATTTCCGGCCAGCAGTTCGCGTCGCTGAAGGTGCTGGGCGACCGCGTCAGCCGCTTTCGTTTGCTGGGCGGCAACGCGGTGCGGCCGCTGGCCGGCGGCGACGAGGCCTATCCGGCGATGATGCAGGCGATCCGCGAAGCGCGCCACGCGGTGGCGATGCAGAGCTATATTTTCGACAACGACGCGATCGGGCGGGAGATGGCGCAGGCGCTCATCGAGGCGCGCGAGCGCGGGGTCGAGGTGCGGGTGCTGATCGACGCCATCGGCTCCAAGTATTCGCGCCCGCCCATCGTGCGCCTGCTGTCGCGCGGCGGGGTGCCGGTGGCGCGCTTCATGACCAATCCGCTGGGCGTGCTGCGCATGCCCTATGCCAATCTGCGCAGCCACCGCAAGGTGCTGGTGGTGGACGGGCGGGTGGGCTTTACCGGCGGCATGAACGTGCGCGCCGCCTTTGTCAGCGCGCTGGCCGGCGACGGCACCAACCGCGACACGCACTTCCGCGTGGAGGGGCCTATCGTGACGCAGCTGATGTCAGTGTTTGCGCATGACTGGAACTTCACTACCCACGAATCGCTGCCGGCCAGGCCCTGGTTCGATCCCGAGGCCCTGCCGCCCACGGGCGACGTGCCGATGCGCTGTGTGCCGTCCGGTCCGGACCGCGCCCTGGGCAGTACACACAATATGCTATTGGGCGCGCTGGCGGTGGCGCAGCGCCATGTGCGCATCCAGTCGCCCTACTTCCTGCCCGACCAGACGTTGATCGGCGCGCTGGCCACGGCCGCGCGGCGCGGCGTGGTGGTGGACATCGTGATTCCTGGCAAGAACAATCTGCGGCTGGTGGACTACGCGATGACGGCCCAGCTGGACCAGGTGGTGCGCACGGGCTGCCGGGTCTGGCGCTCGCATGGCGCGTTCGACCACTCCAAGCTGATGACGGTGGACGACGCCTGGGCCTATGTGGGCTCGTCCAACCTGGACCCGCGCAGCCTGCGGTTGAACTTCGAGCTGGATACCGAAATCTATGATCCCAGCGTGGCGCGGTGGATCGGCGCGCGGGTCGACGGCCTGATCGCGCAGGGCCAGCGCGAAACGCTGGAGAACCTGCTGCGCGCGCCGTTCGCCAGGCGCCTGCGCAACAAGGTGATCTGGCTGGCCACGCCCTATTTGTAGCCGGCTCGCGGCTCAGCCGTCGGAGGCGGGCGCGGGCGCGGCGCGTACCGCGAAGACCGCGTTGGCCTTGAGCATGAGGCGGCCTTCGACTTGCAGCAGGCAGGTGGCGTAGATCAGCCGGCGGCCTTGCTTGTCGATCCGGACATGGGCTTCGAGCCAATCGCCGGGCTTGACCGGATTCAGGTATTCCACCGACATCTGCACCGTGACCACCGAGGCCTGGGCCTGCTCCGCAATGGTGTGGCCCAGCGCGCTGTCGGCCAACGTGGCGAGCAGGCCGCCGTGGGCGATGGCGTGCATATTGGTGTGCGCCATCCCCACGCGCAGGGCCAGGACGCAATCGGCATCGCGCTTGTAGAGCGCGCCGAGGTCGGCCAGATGTTCCATGAAGGGGCTGCTGGGGCGCCAGGGCGCGAAACCGGAAGGAATGGAGTCTGTCATGCTCAAGCCTGGTTTTTTCACGCGGAATACCTCGAGTATCGCAAAGAAGGCCGCGGCCGGCACGGCTTGTCGCGTACCTGTGATCGCGGCGCGGACGATCCGCAAGTCAGAGTAAGATTTACGCCATAACAAACCCCTATATGGCAGGAGCAGTGGAAGATGGCGAAAGTCGGCATGGTTGGTATCGGCCTCATGGGCCATGGCATTGCAAGCAATCTGGTCAAGCACGGGCACGCGCTGACCGTGCTGGAGCATCCGGGCAACCAGCCCCTGGACACGCTGAAGGCCGCGGGCGCGACCAGCGTCGCCGACGGCGCCACGCTGGCGGCCCAGTCTGACGTCATCATCCTCTGCGTCACCGGCAGCCCGCAGGTCGAGGCCGTGCTGTTGTCCGAAGGCGGCGTGCTGGCGGGCCTGCGCCCGGGCACGGTCATCATCGATTGCTCGACGGCGATTCCCTCGTCCACCGTGAAGGTGGCGCAGGCCGTGACGGAATCCGGCGGCCGCTTTCTGGATGCGCCGATGACGCGCACCCCCAAGGAAGCCGCCGAAGGCCGGCTCAACCTGCTGGTGGGCGGAGACGCGGCGCTGTTCGAGGAATGCAAGCCGCTGCTGGCCTGCTTCGCCGAAAACATCACGCACGCCGGCCCGATCGGCGCCGGCCACCGCATGAAGCTGCTGCACAACTACGTGTCGCTGGGCGTGGTCGCGCTGCTGTCGGAAGCCGCCGCCTGCGCGCTGCGCGCGGAGATCGATCCGGCGGTGTTCGCCGACGTGCTGGCCAAGGGCGGCGGCGGCGGCGTGGCGCTGGAGCGCATCAAGCCTTACCTGCTGGAACAGGATCCGTCCTCGCTGCGGTTCTTCATGTCGAACGCGCAAAAGGACCTGTCCTACTACAACACCATGGCCGCGGAAACGGGCGCGGTGCGCGAAATCGGCGCGGCCGTGCAGCACACCTTCGACCAGGCCGTCACGCAAGGCGGCGGCGACCGCTACGTGCCGGAACTGGTGTCGCTGCTGAAGGACCGCTAGGACGGGCTCGGAGGCCATCGCATCCGGCGTCACGGACGCGATGGCAAACGCTGCGGACGGCATCGGCCCGCAGTCCGCGGGCATCAACCGCCGGCCACCGCCACCGCGCGCGGCAAGCCCCGCGCCGGCAGGCGCAAGGAAATCAGGGCCGCCGCCAACAGCAGCGCGCCCGCCGCCCCGAAGGCCACCCAATGCGTGCCGAAGGTCTCGTAGGCCCAGCCGCCCAGCCATGAGCTGATCATGCCGCCCACCTGATGGCCCAGGTAGACCAGTCCGTAAAGCACGCCCACCAGCCGCACGCCGTAGACGTCCGCAAGAATGGCCGACGACAAGGCGATGCTGCCGGCCCACGCGATGCCGCCCAGGGTGGCCGCGGCGTACAGCTCCCAATGCGCGCCCACCATGACCAGCGCGAAGAAGCCCAACCCGCGGACGAGATAGATCGCAGCCAGGATGGCGCGCCGTTCGACCTGGTCGGACATGCGCCCCAGGACCAGGGTGCTGAAGATGGCGACCAGGCCGATCAGGCCTATGCCCAGCGAACTGGTGGTGGCGTCAAAGCCATGGTCCATCAGCATGGGCACGCCGTGCGTGCCCAGCAGGTTCATGCTGAAACCACAGGCGAACAGACCCAGCGCCACTTGCCAGAAAGGCAGCGAACTCAGCGCCGCGCGCACATTGGGCGCCGGCTGCTTCGCCGCGGCTTTGGCCGGTCCTGCTTTGTCGATGATCTGGTGCGGCAGCAGGTCAGTGTGCTCGGGCGCTTCATCGCGAATGACGAAGAGCGCCATCGGCACGGTCAGCAGCGCGAACAGCGCAGCGAAGGCCAGCAGGGTTTCCCGCCAGCCCACGGCCGAGATCGCGAAGGTCAGTGTCGGTGTCATCAGCGCGATGCCCGCCATGGATCCGGTGGACAGGAAGAACAGCGCCATGCCGCGCTGGCGCGTGAACCAGCGGCTGATCACCGGCGTCAACGCCACTGGGCTGGTGAAGCCCAGGCCGATGGACAGCGCCACGCCGAAAGACAGCAGGAATTCGATGGGCCCGCGCGCGTAGACCGTCCAGATGATCGACAACACAACGATGGCGGTGCCGGTCAGCAGCACGAAGCGGGTGCCGCGCGTGCCGACCAGATAACCCGCTACCGGCATGGCCAGCCCATAGCAGAGCATGCCGATCGCGACGATGCCGGACAGCGTGCTGCGCGTGAAGCCCAGGGCGTCCGCGATGGGCAGGAAGAACGGCCCGACCCCCATGCGCAGGCCGACCGTCAACAGGGTGAGTACCGTCGCGGCGCCTACGATATTCCAGCCAAAATACCAGCCGCCCGACTCTTGCTTCTCCACTTGCGCTTCTCCTCGATATCTTCTTGTGGCCGCTTTGCGCGCCCAGGTTCGCCAACGCCGCCAAAAAAGGCGCGGCGGGAGCGAGAAGAACGAGGCATGCACCGGCTTGTCGTCACCGGCGGTCTGACGACGCCGGACGCGTCATATTACTCCTGGCTATATGCCTGCTCCGCCCGGAATCCGGGAATCTGTTCGGTGAGCGGTCACCGAAGCGCTGTATATTGCTCGCCATTTCGTAGCGCCCGATGCAGACCATGAAGTCCAAGACCTCGATGTTCGCCCTGTCCCGCCAGGAAATCGCCCTGGTGCTGGTCACCATGCTGTGGGGCAGCACCTTCCTCATCATCCACATCGCCATGCAGCACAGCGGGCCGCTGTTCTTCGTGGGCGTGCGTTTCACCATCGCCGGCCTGATGGCGCTGCTGATGTTCCGCAAGCACATGGCCGCAATCACTCGCCAGGAGGTGGGCGCCGGCATCGCCATCGGCTGCGCCCTGTTCCTGGGCTACTTCCTGCAGACCTACGGCTTGCAGACCATCACCAGCAGCCAGTCCGCCTTCATCACGGCGATGTACGTGCCCATCGTGCCGCTGCTGCAATGGGCCGTGCTGAAGAAGCCGCCGGGCCTGATGAGCTGGGTGGGCGTGGCGCTGGCCTTCGCGGGCCTGATCCTGCTGGCCGGTCCGCAAGCGGGCTCGCTGAACTTCAGCGCGGGCGAAGCCGCGACGCTGGCCGGGGCCGCGGCGATTGCCGCCGAGATCATCCTGATCGGCCTGTATGCCAAGAGGGTCGACAGCCGCCGCGTCACCTTCGTGCAGCTGCTGACGGCCGGCCTGGTGTCGTTCGCGCTGATGCCCGTGATGGGCGAAGCGGTGCCCGAATTCTCATGGATGTGGGCGGGCGCCGCCATCGGCCTGGGGCTGGCCAGCGCCATCATCCAGCTGACCATGAACTGGGCGCAGAAGTCGGTGTCCCCCACCCGCGCCACCGTCATCTATGCAGGCGAGCCCGTGTGGGGCGGCATCGTGGGACGCCTGGCCGGCGACCGGCTGCCCGCGCTGGCGTTGGTGGGCGCCGGCCTTATCGTGGCGGGCGTGCTCGCCAGCGAAGCCAAGTTCGCGCGCAGGAAAAAGCCGCAAGCACAGGGCGCGCAAGGCGCCGACTAGCGGGCCAGGCGCGCGATCAGGCCGGCCTGCGCGGGGTACAGCCGTTGCAGTTCGACGGCGTCGGCCAACTCGAACTCGCTGAACTCGAAGCCCGGCGCCACCGTGCAGCCGGCCAGCGCGTAACCGGCCGGGTCGGCCAGCTCCGCCGCGAACCAGCTGCCGGCCGGCACCACCGCCTGGAACTCGGCACCGGCGTCCTTCAGCGCATCGCCCAGCCGCAAGCAGCGGTAAGCCCCATCCGGCGCCAGCACATGGACAAGCAGCGCATCGCCCGCATGGAAATGCCAGAGTTCGTCGGACCGGATACGATGCCAGGTGGACCAGGCGCCGTCGCATAACAGGTAGTAGATGGCGGTGCTGGCCGAACGGCGCGCGCCGTCGCCGCGCGTCACGGAATCGGCGGCGCGATAAGTTTCTCGGTAGTAGCCGCCCTCGGGGTGCGGCAACAGGTCCAGGCGGCGAATGAGGTCGGCGGATGCAGTCATGGCAGGACGGGCGCGTGGAGAATGGCGCCAGTCTAACCAAAGCCGCGCGCCCTAGGCCGTCTGTTCCAGAAACGCCTGCAAGGCGGGCACCGTATTCAACACGTGCTGGCGCATGGCCGCTTCGCAGCGCGCCGGGTCGCGCGTCTGCAGCGCGGCGATCAATTCCTGGTGCGATTCACGCACCCGCAGCACGCGGCCGGGCTGGGCCACCCACAGGCGCATGTACGGCTCGACGACGGAATGCAGCTCGGAAATCTGGCGCAGCAGGCGCGGCTGCTGGCAGAAGCTGCAGAGGTATTCGTGGAATTCGCGGTGCGCGGTGATCCAGTCCAGGTGCTCGCCCGGCCCCTGCTCCAGTTGTTCCAGCAGCAGCGACAGGCGGCGGATGTGCTCGGCGCCCATGTGCAGCACCGCGTTGCGCATGGCCAGGCCTTCCAGCACGGAGCGCATTTCGAACACTTCCAGCATTTCCTGCTGATTCAGGCCGCGCACCACCGCGCCGCGATTGGCGCGGATCTCGACCAGCCCTTCGGAAGCCAGCCGGCGCAGCGCGCCGCGTACCGGCATGCGGCTGGTGCCGATCTCGGCCGCGACCACCTCGGGCACCAGGCGCTGGCCAGGCGCGTAGCGGCCCAGGCGGATTTCGCGCTGCAGGTGCAGGTAGGCTTCGTCTTCGGCGCTGATCGCTGTCTTCTGGAATTGCAGCATTGGAGATCCAGGGCTGGGAAAGCCGCCATGATAGATAAACGCAAAAATAACACAAATTGGATCCAGTGATCCATGGATGCAAATCCTAATAGCCCTGCGATGCCCGCTTGCGTCTAATCCCTGCACGCACTCCATAACGCGATCAAGGGGAATTCATGAAGTTTCGTTTCATCCGGGCGCTGGCAGGCGCCGCCGCCATGGCCTGCGCCGCCCAGGCGGGCGCCCAGGCGACCGACTGGCCGCAGCATCCGGTGCGCATCGTCGTGCCCTTCCAGGCGGGCTCCGCCACCGACCTGATTTCGCGCCAGCTGGGCGCTGCGCTGTCGACGGAACTGGGCCAGCCCTTCGTCGTCGAGGCCCGTCCGGGCGCCGCGGCCGCCATCGGCAGCGCCTCGGTCGCGCGCGCAACGCCCGACGGCTATACGCTGTTGATGGGCGGTCCCGCCGCCATCGTCACCAACCGCTTTTTGCAGAAGCGCCTGTCCTACGACCCGGACGCCTTCGCGCTGGTGTCCCTGGTGGCCTACACGCCCAATATCCTGCTGGCCAACCCGTCGCAGCCGTTCAAGACCCTGCCGGAAATGGTGGCCTACGCCCGCGCCAACCCGGGCAAGCTGACCTACGCCTCGTTCGGCACCGGCACGACTTCCCACATGGCGGGCGAAATGCTCAAGTCGGTCGCCGGCATCGACATCCTGCACGTGCCGTACAAGGGCGCGGGCGAAGCCATCCCCGCGCTGCTCAGCGGCCAGGTCTCGATGTACTTCGACACCATCATGACCGGCCTGCCCCAGGCCAAGAGCGGCGCGCTGCTGGCGCTGGGCATGTCCAACGCCAAGCGCTCGGCGCTGGCGCCCGAGATCCCCACGATCGCGGAACAGGGCTACGCCGGCTACGACATCGCGCCGTGGTACGGTCTGGTCGCGCCCGAAGGCACGCCCGCTCCGGTGCTCGACAAGCTCAACCGAGCCGTCAACAAAGTGCTTGCCGATCCGGCGCTGCGCAGTAAGCTCGCGGAAGCCGGTGCGGAGCCCCGCGGCGGCAGCCGCGAAGAGTTCGCCGCTTTCATCAAGTCCGAAATCCCGCGCACCAAGCAGCTGATCGATCAGGCCGGCATCACGCCGCAGTAATTTTCTTCACGAGTTCCCGCATCCATGTCTTTACCCTTCGATTGGTCTTTCCCCTACGCCTCCCGGAAAATGCCGGTCCTGGCCTCCAACGCGGTCGCGACCAGCCAGCCGCTGGCGGCCCAAGCCGGGCTGCGCATGCTGCTGGCCGGCGGCAATGCCGTGGACAGCGCCATCGCCACCGCCATCGCGCTGACGGTGGTCGAACCCGTCATGAACGGCATCGGCGGCGACATGTTCGCGCTGGTCTGGCATGACGGCCAGCTGCACGGCCTGAATTCCAGCGGCTGCGCGCCCGCCGCGTGGACGCCGGAGTACTTCGCCGGCCGCGACGCCATGCCCGGCACCGGCTGGGGCACGGTGACCGTGCCGGGACAGGTCGCGGGCTGGAAGGCGCTGTCGGAACGCTTCGGCAAGCTGCCTTTCGCGCAGTTGTTCGAACCCGCCATCGCCTATGCCGAGGAAGGGTTCGCGGTCTCGCCCACCATCGCCCGCCAGTGGGCCACGCAGGCGCCCAAGCTGGCGCAGGAACCGGGCTTTGCCGCCGCCTTCCTGCCCGGGGGCCGCGCGCCGCAGGCCGGCGAATGGTGGCGCTTTCCCGCGCAAGGCAAGACGCTGCGCGCCATCGCCGAAAGCGGCGGCGAAAGCTTCTACCGCGGTGAACTCGCCCGCAAGATCGCCGACTTCGCCAGCCAGACCGGCGGCGCGCTCAGCGCCGACGACCTGGCCGAACACCGCCCCGAATGGGTCGCGCCGATCTCGCAATCGTTCCGCGGCTACGAGCTGCACGAGATCCCGCCCAGCGGCCAGGGCATCTCGGCGCTGATGGCGCTGGGCATGCTGGAACAGTTCGACCTGGAAAGCATGGGCCGCGACAGCGCGGACTACTACCACGTCAGCATCGAAGCGATGAAGCTGGCTTTCGCGGACCTGCATCACCACGTCGCCGATCCGCGCCACATGCGCACCAGCGCCGCGGCCCTGCTGGACCGCGCCTACCTGGCCGAGCGCGCGCGCCAGATCTCCATGGATCGCGCCAGCGTGCCGGTCGCGGGCACGCCCGCCACTGGCGGCACCGTATACCTGACGGCGGCCGATGCCAGCGGCACCATGGTGTCCTTCATCCAGTCCAACTACCACGGCTTCGGTTCCGGCGTGGTGGTGCCCGACACCGGCATCAGCCTGCACAACCGCGGCCTGAACTTCGTGCTCACGCCCGGCCATGCCAACCAGGTCGCGCCGCGCAAGAAGCCGATGCACACCATCATCCCGGCCTTCGTCACGCGCGGCGGCCAGCCGCTGATGTCGTTCGGCGTGATGGGCGGATCGATGCAGGCCCAGGGCCATCTGCAGATGGTCACGCGCCTGGCGGCGTTCGGCCAGAACCCGCAGGCCATGAGCGACGCGCCGCGCTTCCGCGTGGAAAAAGGCCCGGTGGTCAACGTGGAAGCGCACCTGCCGGCGGACGTGGTCGACGCGCTGCGCGCGCGCGGCCACAACGTCGCGGTGGCGCCCGCCGACAGCCTGGAATTCGGTTCGGCGCAGTTGATCTGCCGCCTGCCGCAAGGCGGTTACGTGGCCGCCTCGGACTCGCGCCGCGATGGCCAGGCCGTGGGCTTCTAAGCCCCGGACGGGCCAGGCGCCAAGCCCGGCCCGGTTGCCATGATTCAAGCATCGCCGCCGGCTTCCGGCGGCGATGCGCTTTTCAGACGATGGGATCGCGCGGCGCATACGGCCGCCTGCGCATCAGCTCGGCCAGCTTTGCCAGCGCCTGCGCCAGTTCCTCCCTGTCCTTCACGCCCCCCAGCGAAATGCGGATCGCATTGGGCGCGGCCGCGCCTGCCTGGAACACGTCGGACGACGCCACGCTCAAACCCTCTTCGCGCGCCGCGCGCGCCAGGTCCGCCGCCGTCCACGGATCCGGCAGCACTTGCCACAGATGGATGCCCGCGGCCTCGGAACCGAACGGTCCCGGCAACACCTGGCGGGCAATGCGCTGGCGCGCCTGCGCCTCGGCCCGCACGCCGTTCAGGACCGCCTGCGCGGACCCGCCAGTGATCCACTGCGTGGTCAAGGCGCCCATCAGCGGCGCGGCCATCAGGGCGAAGGAGCGCATGGCGGCCAGCACCCGCTCGCGGCTATCCTCGTCAGGGCACAGCACAAAGGCCGTGCGCAGGCCCGGCGTCAGGCACTTGGCCAGCGTCGCGAGGTGGAACACGGAAGCCGGCGCATGGCTTGCCAGCGTCGGCGGCGCGTCGTCCAGGAACAGGCGGTAAGGATCATCCTCGATGACCCTGGCGCCGCAGGCCACGGCCGAACGCAACAGGTCGCGCCGGCGCTGCGCGCTCATCGTGTGCGTGGTGGGATTCTGCAAGGTGGGGTTGAGGTAGACCAGGCGGCTGCCGCTTTCGCGGCACGCGCGCTCCAGGCCCGCGGGCGTCATGCCGTCGCCGTCGGCCTCGGCCGCCAGCACCTTGCGGCCCAGATGCCGGGCCGCGCTCAACAGGCCCGGATACACCATGGGTTCGGCCACGATGCTGTCGCCCGGTACGCTATAGGCCAGGATCAGCGCGGCCAGCGCCGCCTGCGCGCCTGGGCAGACCAGCACCAGGTCCGGATCCACCGACCCCATGGCCTGCGCCAGCCATTGCGCGCCGGCCTCGCGCGCGTCCGGGCCGCCGCCGGCCAGGTGGTAGGCCATCATCACGTTCATGTCGTGCCGGTCCATGACCTTGGCCAGCCCGCGCTGCACCAGTTCCTGCAGGTCGCAGCCCAGCGGCGCGGGCGGCATGTTCATGCCCAGGTCGATCAACTGCACGGACTGCTGGGCTGGCCGGGCGATGAAGGTGCCCAGCGCGCCGCGTGGATCGAGCAGGCCGCGCAGGCCGGCTTCGGCGTAGGCGCGGGTCACCGTGGTCAGGTCCACGCCCAACCGCTGCGCCAGGCCGCGCTGCGGCGGCAGCCGGTCACCGGCCTGCAGCCGCTTTTGCGCCACGGCCCGCTCGATGAAATCGGCGATCTGGCGGTAGCGGGGGCCCTCGCCAGGCACCAGCTTTTCGGGCCAATTCGCATACAAATCTTGGTCTTGCATGGGTTCAGGTGCGCCAGAATGTCGCAATGTATGGATGATATTTATCAATTAGTATGGCAACAAACTTGAATTAAGTCCATACATTAAAAATCTTGTACGGCTAAAAGACCGTACTGAAGGGGAAGCGATGTCTTCCCCCATCCTTGGCTGATGTATGGGCTTAGGTCCTTAACCAAGGGATATCACATGTCCAATTCTCGTACCTGGGCCAGCCATTCCGGCGCCCGGGAATCCCGCCTGCGCGCTCTGCCCAAGGCTGCCTGCGCCCTGCTGCTGCCATTCCTCCTGAGCGGCTGCGAAATGGCGCTGTTCTCGCCCAAGGGCGACATCGGCATCCAGGAAAAGAACCTGATCCTGATCGCCTCCGGCCTGATGCTGCTGGTGGTGATCCCCGTGATCCTGCTGACGCTGTATTTCGGCTGGCGCTACCGCGAGACCAATACCCGCGCGCGCTACGAACCCAAATGGTCGCACTCGAACGCCATCGAGGTGGTGGTCTGGACCATCCCTTGCGTCATCGTCGCCATCCTGGGCGTGCTGATCTGGAAGACCACGCATGAGCTGGATCCCTACAAGCCGCTGGAATCCGAAGTCGCGCCGCTGCGCATCGAAGTCGTGGCGCTGGACTGGAAGTGGCTGTTCATCTACCCGGATTACGGCATCGCCACCGTCAACCAGTTGCCGGTGCCGGTGAACACGCCGCTGGAATTCAAGCTGACGGCGCACGCCAACATGAATTCCTTCTTCATTCCGCAGCTGGGCAGCCAGATCTATGCGATGGCCGGCATGCAGACCCGCCTGCACCTGATCGCCAACACGCCTGGGGTCTATCCGGGCCTGTCCGCCGCCTATAGCGGCCCGGGCTTCTCCAGCATGCACTTCCTGACCCACGCCACCACGCGCGAAGAATTCGACGCCTGGGTCAAGCAGGCCCAAGCCGCGCCGCAAAAGCTGGACGCCGCCGCCTACGAGCGCCTGGCGCAGCCCAGCGGCCGCATGGAGCCGGCGGTCTACGCGCAGGTGCAGCCCGCGCTGTTCGACTCCATCGTCAACATGTACATGCACGGTCATGACAAACCGCGCGCAACCGCCAAGCAACTGGCGCTTACGCAATCCCTGGAACAAGCAATAGCGAGCGAACTATGTTCGGCAAACTGACCCTAGAGGCGGTCCCCTATCACGAACCCATCATCATGGGCGTGATGGTGGTCGTCACCCTACTCGGACTGGCCCTGGCGGGCGCCATGACGTACTACCGCAAGTGGGGGTACCTCTGGCGAGAATGGATCACCACCGTGGACCACAAGCGCATCGGCGCGATGTACATCATCCTGGCGCTGATCATGCTGCTGCGCGGCTTCGCCGACGCCATCATGATGCGCGCCCAGCAGGCCATGGCCGTGGGCGACGCCGCCGGCTACCTGCCGCCGCACCACTATGACCAGATCTTCACGGCGCACGGCGTCATCATGATCTTCTTCGTGGCCACGCCCCTGATCCTGGGACTGATGAACGTGGTGGTGCCGCTGCAGATCGGCGCGCGCGACGTGGCCTATCCGCTGGTCAACTCGCTGGGCTTCTGGCTGTCGGCCGCGGGCGCGGTCCTGGTCATGATCTCGATGTTCGTGGGCGACTTCGCCGCCACGGGCTGGGTCGCGTATCCACCACTATCAGGGCTGCAATACAGTCCAACCGTGGGGGTCGACTACTACATCTGGTCATTGCAGATATCGGGCCTGGGCACGACCCTGTCGGGCATCAACTTCGTCGTGACCATCCTGCGCATGCGTGCGCCGGGCATGAACCTGATGAAGATGCCGGTGTTCACGTGGACCGCGCTGATCACCAACATCCTGATCGTGGCGGTGTTCCCCGTGCTGACGGCGACCCTGGCGCTGCTGACGATGGACCGGTACTTCGACATGCATTTCTTCACCAACGAGCTTGGTGGAAACGCGATGATGTACATCAACCTGATCTGGATCTGGGGCCACCCGGAGGTCTACATCCTGATCCTGCCGGCCTTCGGCGCGTTCTCGGAGATCATCTCCACGTTCTCGCGCAAGCCGCTGTTCGGCTACAAGTCGATGGTGTACGCGACCTCGTCGATCGGCATCCTGTCCTTCTTCGTCTGGCTGCACCACTTCTTCACCATGGGCTCGGGCGCCAACGTGAACGCCTTCTTCGGCATCATGACCTCGATCATTTCGATTCCGACGGGCGTGAAGCTGTTCAACTGGCTGTTCACCATGTTCCGCGGCCGCATCCGCTACCACTCCGCCACGCTGTGGACGATAGGCTTCATGGTCACGTTCGCCATCGGTGGCATGACCGGCGTGCTGCTGGCCGTGCCGGGCGCGGACTTCGTGCTGCACAACAGCCTGTTCCTGGTGGCGCACTTCCATAACGTCATCATCGGCGGCGTGGTGTTCGGCTGCCTGGCGGGCCTGACCTTCTGGTTCCCCAAGGTCTACGGCTTCACGCTCAACGAATTCTGGGGCAAGACCTCGTTCTGGTGCTGGCTGGTGGGCTTTTTCCTGGCCTTCATGCCGCTGTACATCCTGGGCTTCAAGGGCATGACGCGCCGCATGAACAGCTACCCGCACGCGGACTGGCAGCCCTACCTGATCGTGGCGCTGATCGGCGCGATCATCATCGGCCTGGGCATCCTGGCGTTCTTCATCCAGCTTGTGGTCAGCATCAAGAACCGCCACCAGAACCGCGACCTGACCGGCGACCCCTGGGACGCGCGCAGCCTGGAATGGGCCACCGCTTCGCCGGTGCCGTCCTACAACTTCGCCGTGACGCCGCAGATCACCTCGCTGGAGCAGCACTGGGACAACAAGCAGGCCGGCCGCGCCTATGTGCGCCCCGCCAAGTACGAACCCATCCACATGCCGCGCAACACCTCCGCCGGTTTCATGATTTCCATGTGGGGCATGCTGCTGTGCTTCGCGCTCGTCTGGCACATGTGGGCGATCGCGGGCGGCAGCCTGGTCGCCATCATCATCACCTTCGTGGCGCGCAGCTATGACCGCGACGTGGACTTCTACATCCCCGTGGCCGAGGTGGAGCGCATCGAGAACGCCCATTACGCCAAACTGCAGGAGGCCGCGTAAGCCATGAGCCATCTGACCCTGAGCGGCGCCGCGGGCGCCGGCGATGTCCACGAGGAACATCACGACGACGGATCCAAGACCACCATGGGGTTCTGGATCTACCTGATGAGCGATTGCCTCATCTTCGCCGTGCTGTTCGCCACTTTCGCGGTGCTGGGCAACAGCACCGCGGGCGGCCCCAGCGGCGCCGACCTCTTCCACCTGCCCTTCGTGCTGGGCGAGACCATGCTGCTGCTGATCAGCAGCTTCACCTTCGGCGTGGCCATGCTGGGCATGCAGGCGGGGCGCAAGCAGCAGGTGATGACCTGGCTGGGCATCACCTTCCTGATCGGCGTGGGCTTCATCGTCATGGAACTCTACGAGTTCTCGCTGCTGTTGAACGAAGGCGCCGGCCCCAGCACCAGCGCCTATCTCTCGGCCTACTTCACCCTGGTGGGCACGCACGGCCTGCACGTGTCGTTCGGCCTGCTGTGGATCCTGGTCATGATGCACCAGGTGCACCGCTTCGGCCTGGACGGCATCGTCACCCGCCGCCTGTCCTGCCTGTCCATGTTCTGGCACTTCCTGGACCTGGTCTGGATCTGCGTCTTCACCTTTGTCTACCTGCGCGAGTTCGTATGAGCACGATCACCCATCCCCACTCCGGCGCGCACGGCCACGGCAACGCGCACGGCAGCCTGAAAAGCTACATCGTCGGCTTCCTGCTGTCCCTGGCGCTGACCCTGGCGTCCTTCGGCGCCGTCATGACCGACCTGGTGCCGCGCGAGGCGCGCATCGCCGCGCTGGTCGTGCTGTGCGTGGTGCAGCTGATGGTGCAGCTGATCTACTTCCTGCACCTGGGCGGCTCGAAGGAACAGCGCGAGAACTCCGGCGTCTTCATCTGCACGGTGCTGCTCATCGCCATCATCGTCGCGGGTTCGCTGTGGGTCATGCACAACGCCAACGAGAACATGATGCCGGGACACATGTCCGTGGATCAGGCCAAGCATCACCAGTAAGGACCCGGTAATGGAATCCATGCCCCTCGGCCCGCTGGCCGTCCCGGCCCGCTACCTGGATGCGCAAGGCCAGATCCCGCAGTTCGAAAGCGTGCGCCAGGCGCGCGAGGAAATGCGCGTGCCGGCGGCGGCGCAGGCCGCCGATGTCGGCGCCTTCGTCGACGCGGTGGGGGGCTTGGTATTCGGCGACAGCCGCGACGGCCAGGATACGCGGCGCTTCCTGACCTATCCGGCGGCCAGCGGCACCCACGCCCTGGAACTGGGCGCGCGCCTCCTGGCGCGGCTGGCGCCCGCGCGCCGCGTCTACCTGCCCACGCCCAGCTGGAGCAACCACCAGCGCATCTTCGAGCGGGCGGGGTTCGCAGTGGGCAGCTATCCCTACTTCGACGCCTACGCCCGGCAGCTGGACGTGGGCCGGCTGGTCGGTTTTCTGTGCCGGCTGCCCGAACCCGCCATCATCGTGCTGCAGGCCAGCTGCCACAATCCCACCGGCTGCGACCTGAGCCGCGAACAGTGGGACGTGGTCGCCGACGTCATCAAGGCGCTGGGCCACATCCCGCTTATCGACATGGCGTACCAGGGCCTGGGCGACGGCCTGGAGCAGGACAACTATGGCGTCGCCGCGATGGTCAGGCTGGGCGTCTTCACGCTGGTTGCGCAGTCGTGCTCCAAGATCTTCCAACTCTCGGACGCGCGTTGCGGCAGCCTCAACGCCTACTGCCCCACCGCGCAACAGGCATTGCCCTTGCTGCAGGCCTTCCAGGGCTGGAACGATCCGCAGACCACGATTCCCCCATCGTTGGGCATCGTCGCCCGCGTCCTGGGCCAGGCCAGCCTGCGCAAACTGTGGCAAGACGAGCTGGCCGGCATGCGCAACCGCGTCGCGGCGGTGCGCAGCGCCCTGCACAAGACGCTGTGCCGCATGTCCCCCGCCTGGGACTGGTCGTACCTGACGAGCCAGCGCGGCTTCTTCAGCTACGACCCGGCCCTGCATCCTTCCGAAACGCGGGGGTACGACGGGCGCGCCATCGTCTCGGCCTCCGGCCACTTGGGCATTTCGCTGATCACCGAGGGCAATCTGCCCGAAGTCGCCAGCGTGATCGCGCAGGCCTGCACGCCCTAGGGCTGTGCCGGCGTGCCGGCAATCACCAAGGTGTAGCGCCGGCTGGAATAGACCGGCGCAAGCGCCGCGCCCGTCTGCTCGCGCGCCCGCCGCAGATCCGCTTTTTCCACCGCCAGGAATACCCTGCCGTCCTTGGGCAGCACGGCCGCCAGGCCATCCAGCGGCACCCGCCCGGCCGCGCCCCGCGAGTAGTAGCGCGCCGAAAACGGCAGACTATCGACGAAATAGAGCTTTTCGCCCGGCGCCATCAGCGTATCGGCCCGGGCGAGCAGGTGCTTTTCCGTTTTGAGCCGTTCCGGGTCAGCCAGCAGCAATCCGCAGAAGACAATCACCGCAATCGGCCCCAACGCCATGCAGGCCGTCGCCACGCGCGCTGGCGCCGCAGCGCGGGCGCGGCTCAGGCACGCGCCTGTCGCCAAGGCCAGCGGCGGCAAGGCCGGCAGCGCGTAGGTCCACAGGATGTTGCCCGAGAAAGTGAAGAAGAGCGGCGTGGCCGCGCCCCAGGCCAGCAGATAGGTCCAACGCGGCCGGCGCAGCCATCTGCCGGCCCGCCGCGCCGGCCCGCGCCAGCGGCGCGCAAGCAGCCAGACGCCGAACACTCCCCAGGGCAACGACGCCACGATGCCGTCCAGCCAGATGGCGCCGTAGGGCCTGCTGTGCGCCGATCCGTAGAGATCCCCGGTCCAGCCCGGATCCACGAAGCGCAGGAAGTGCTCGCCAACGATGAAGTACTGGATGAAACCCGGCGTCTTGATCTCCGCCGCCACGTACCAGGGCAGCACCAAGACCGCCGTCATCACGCTTCCCGCCACCCACGGCAAGCGCCGCAGGCTGGCCCGGACGTTCCCATGCCAGAGCATCCAGGGCACGATGGCGCCCGCCACCAGCACTACGGCCAGCGGTCCCTTGGACAACAGGCCGATCGCCAGCCCCAGGAAAAATCCGTGGCGCCAGAACCCCGCCACCGGCCCGCGCGCCAGGATGAATGACGCCATGCTGAGCGTGACGCCCAGGGCCAGGAACGGATCGGTCAGCACCGCCCCGGCCGCGACCAGGGGCAGGAACATGGACGCATACGCCAGCACGGCCCATCGGGCCGCCTGCACCGAGTACAGGCGGCGGCCCAGCGCATGAAGAATGGCGAGCGTCGCCGCCGTGGCCAACAGGGACGGGAACCTGACGCTGAATTCGCTCAGTCCCAGCAGCCGGATCGACAACGCCTCGGCCCAGAACCCCAATGGGGGCTTGCCCCAGAACGGCACGCCCGGCGCGAACCAGGGCGTGATCCAGTCGCCCGTTTGCGCCATCAGCCTGGCGATCTCCGCGTAGCGCGGCTCGGACGTGTCGGCAAACGGCACCAGGGCCATCGCCAGCAGGCGCACGCCCAGTATTGCCGCCAGGCCGGCGGCCATGGTCCGGGCGCTCAGCTGCAAGCCGCATCCCTCCCCGAACCCGAAGGTGCCATGCCCGCGGATCCGCTGTGCTGGACATCTCGCACCAGATAGACCGGCCGCTGCTTGCTTTCCATATAGGTCTTGCCCACGTACTCGCCCAACAGGCCTATGGTGATGAGCTGCACGCCGCCCATGAAGGTCATCGTCGCCATCAGCGAGGGATAGCCCGCGACGTCGTCGCCGAACATCAGGGTCTTGAAGATGATGGCGGCGCCGAACACAGCCCCGCCCAAGGCCGCGGCCGCACCCAGCCCCGTCGCCCAGCGCAGGGGCGCGGTGGAAAACGAAGTAATGCCTTCCATGGCCAGGCGGAACAGCGCCAGGTAGCTCCATTTGGTGGTGCCGGCGGCGCGGGGCTCGCGGTCGTAATCGATGATCCGGGTCGGCATGCCCACCCAGGCGTACAGGCCCTTCATGTAGCGGCACCGTTCTGGCAGCTGCATCAGCGCCGTCACGGCGCGCCGGCTCATCAGCCGGAAATCGCCGGTGTCGGGCGGAATCGCGGCCTTGCTCAGCCGGCTCAGCAGGCGGTAGTAGGCATAGGCGGAAAACCGCTTCAGGACGCTTTCTCCCGCGCGGCTGCGCCGCCGCATGCTGACGACGTCGGCGCCCTCCTTCCAGGCGCGGACCATGGCGGGAATGGTCTCGGGCGGATCCTGCAGATCCGCGTCCAGCATGATGACCGCGGCCCCGGCCGCATGTTCTATCCCCGCCGTCATCGCGGCCTCCTTGCCGAAGTTCCGGCTCAGCCTGACCAGCTTGATGCCGCGTTCCTCACGCAGCAGCGTCTGCAGGTACTCGGCGCTACCGTCGCTGCTGCCATCGTCGACGAACACGATCTCGTAGGACAGCCCCAGCGTCTTCAAGACCCGCCGCAGGCGCTCGTGGCAGGCTGGCAGCACCTCCATCTCGTTGAGGAACGGAATGATGACGGACAGCTGTATCGGGCTGATTGCGCCCAGCACAGCGATATCGATATCGGGTCTGGCATTCATCGGATCGCCTCTCTATCGGGCCTAGTCCCGGGCAGGTGCCGGTTTCGACAGTTCAAGCTCGTCGGCGTCGTCATTCCTGTGCGCCAGGCGGTAAAGGGCTGGCAGCACCAGCAGCGTGAGGATGGTGGAAGAAATGATGCCGCCGATCACCACGGTGGCCAGCGGGCGCTGCACCTCGGCGCCCGTGCCGGTGGCGATCGCCATCGGCACGAAGCCCAGCGAGGCCACCAGCGCCGTCATCAGCACCGGACGCAGCCGCGTCAGCGCCCCTGTCCGCACGGCCTCGGCCACGGACTTGCCCTCTTCGCGCAGGCCGCTGATGAACGACAGCATGACCAGGCCATTCAATACCGCCACCCCGCACAGCGCGATGAAGCCCACCGCCGCGGTAATGGACAGGGGTATGCCGCGCATCCACAAGGCGATCACGCCGCCCGTGAGCGCAAAGGGAATGCCGGTGAACACCAGCAGTCCGTCCTTGACGTTGCCGAACATCGCGAACAGCAGCGCGAACACCAGCAGCAAGGCCGCCGGCACCACGATCTGCAAGCGCTTGGCGGCGGATTGCAACTGCTCGAAGGTGCCGCCCCAGGAGGTCCAGTAGCCTGCGGGAACCTGCACCTTTTCCCCGATGGCGGCGGTGGCCTCGGACACGAACGTGCCCAGGTCGCGGCCGCGCACGTTGGCGCTGACCACGATGCGGCGCTTGCCGTCCTCGCGCGAGATCTGGTTGGGCCCCGGCGCCAGATCGAAGGTGGCGACTTCGCTCAGCGGGATGTAGGCCGCCTGCGCCTGCCCTTCCTGTTTGGGCAGGGCGATGGGCAGCTTCTTCAGCGCGGACAAGTTCTCGCGCACGGCCTCGGGCAGACGCACCACAATGTCGAAGCGCCGGTCGCCCTGGAAGAAGGTCCCCGCTTCGCGGCCGCCCACGGCGATGGCCAGGGTGTCCTGCACGTCCGCCATGCTCAGCCCATAGCGCGCGGCGCGGGCGCGGTCGATGTTGACCGTGAGCATGGGCAGGCCGGTGGTCTGCTCGACCTTCACTTCCGAGGCGCCCGGTATCGTCTGCAAGACTTCGGCAATCTCGGCGGCCGTGCGGTTCAACACGTCGTTGTCGTCACCGAATACCTTCACCGCCACATCGCTGCGCACGCCCGAGATCAGCTCGTTGAAACGCAACTGGATGGGTTGGGAGAACTCATAGTTGTTGCCGGGAACCTGGTTGGCTTCCTCCTGGATCGCCGCCAGCAGCTCGGCGCGGGTCTTCTTGGGGCTGGGCCACTGGTCGATCGGCTTGAGCATGATGTAGCCGTCGGAGATGCTGGGCGGCATGGCGTCGGACGCGATTTCGGCCGTGCCGGTGCGGGCGAACACGCGCTCGATCTCCGGGAACTTCTGCTTCAACCGGGTTTCCAGCTGCTTCTGCATCTCGACCGATTGCGTCAGGCTGGTGCCCGGGATCCGCAATGCCTGGATCGCCATGTCGCCTTCGTTCAGGTTGGGAATGAACTCGCTGCCCATACGCGCCGCCAGCACCCCGCTCAACACCACGAAGACGGTGGCGCCAGCCAGGATCAGCGGCGTGCGGCGCAGCGCGACTTCGAGCAAGGGTTCGTAGCGGCGCTTGGCCCAGGCCATCAGGCGGTTCTCTTTCTCGGAGACATTGTTCCCCATGAACAGCGCCACGGCGGCGGGCACGAAGGTCACGGACAGGATCATCGCTCCCAGCAGCGCCAGCACCACGGTCAGCGCCATGGGATGGAACATGCGCCCTTCCACCCCGCTCAGGGCGAAGATCGGCAGGTACACGACCATGATGATCAGCTGGCCGAACAGCAGCGGTCTGCGGGCCTCGCGCGCGGCCGCGAACACCTCGTGGAAGCGTTCGCTGCGTGTGAGCGGCCTGCCATGGTGCGCCCGCGCGTGGCTCAGGCGCCGTACGCAGTTCTCCACGATGACCACCGCGCCGTCGACGATGATGCCGAAGTCCAGCGCGCCCAGGCTCATCAGGTTGGCGCTGACCTTGTAGCTCACCATGCCGGTGAAGGTGAACAGCATGGACAGCGGGATGATCATCGCCGTGATCAGCGCCGCGCGGATGTTCCCCAGGAACACGAACAGGATGACGATGACCAGCGCCGCGCCTTCCAGCAGGTTCTTCTTGACCGTGGCGATGGCCTTGTCGATCAGGTTGGTGCGGTCGTAGACCGTCACCGCCTGCACGCCCGCCGGCAGCGATTTGTTGATGGCCTCCAGCTTGACCGACACCGCCTGCGACACCGCGCGGCTGTTCTCGCCTATCAGCATGAACACCGTGCCCAGCACCACTTCCTCGCCGTTGCTGGTGGCAGCCCCCGTGCGCAGCTCACGCCCGATGGACACCTCGGCCACGTCGCGTATCCGGATCGCCTGGCCCTCCACGGTTGCCAGCACCACATCGCGGATGTCGTCCATGGACCTGACCTGCCCGGGCGCCCGGATCAGGTACTGCTCGCCCTTGCGTTCGATGTAGCCCGCGCCGATGTTGGCGTTGTTCCTGCCCAGCGCGGCCATGATGTCGGTCAGCGCCAATCCATAGGAGGCCAGCTTCTCGGTGCTGGGCGCCACCTGGTATTCCTTGGCATAGCCGCCGATGGCGTTGATCTCGGTGACGCCGGGAATGTTGCGCAGCTGCGGCTTGATGATCCAGTCCTGGATCTCGCGCAGGTCCATGGGGGTATAGGACGTGCCGTCCGGCTTCCTGGCGTCGTCCCGCGCCTCCACTGTCCATAGGTAGATTTCGCCCAGGCCCGAGGATATCGGCCCCATCATGGGCGTCACGCCCTCGGGCAGGTTTTCCTTCGCTTCCTGCAGGCGCTGGTTCACCAGCTGGCGGGCGAAATAGATGTCGGTGCCGTCCTTGAAGATGACCGTCACCTGCGACAGGCCATAGCGCGACACCGAACGCGTCTGCTGCAGTCCAGGCAGCCCGGCCATCACCGTCTCTATCGGGTACGTCACGCGCTGCTCGGTCTCCAGCGGCGAATAGCCCGGCGCGCCGGCGTTGATCTGGACCTGGACATTGGTGATGTCCGGCACCGCGTCGATGGCGAGCCGGGAGTAGTTGTAGACCCCGATGGCGGCCATGCCCAGGGTGACGAACAGCACCAGCCAGCGCTGTTCGATGGCGAAACGGATCAGGCGTTCAAACATGTTCCGCTCCGCCTTAGTGCGCGTGCTCGGCGCCGGCCTTGCCCAGCTCCGACTTGAGGACGAAGGTATTCTCGACCGCATAGCGCGTGCCGGGAGCGAGGCCCGACAGCACCTCGACCCGGTCGTCCGAAGCCCGGCCCAGCTTCACCGGCTGCACCAGGAAGCCCCCCGGCACCTCCACGAACACGGTGGGCTCGTTGTCGACGGTCTGGACCGCGTCGGCCGCCACCGTCACCGCGGCGTCCGACATCCGGGTCACCACGTCCACGGAAACGAAAAGCCCGGGGCGCCAGGCCATGTCCGGGTTCTCCAGCGTGACGCGCGCGGTGGCCGTGCGCGTCTGCTGCCCCAGCAGCGAGCCGATGTACGAGACCGTGCCTTCCGCCTTGCCGGCGAAGGCGGCCGAACTCACGCTGGCCGCTTCGCCCACGCGCACGTCCTGCAGGTCCTTGGGCGCGATCACGAATTCGGCCCAGACGGTGCGCAGATCCGACAAGGTAAAGATGCTGGCGTTGTCGGGCAAGGCTTCGCCCAGCGCGATATGCTTTTCCACCACCACGCCGTCGAAGGGCGCGCGGATCTCCAGGCTGCCCAGGTCCTTGGAGCGCGGCTCGGCGCCCACGGTGCGCAATTTCTGCTCCGCGTTCTGCACGGCGATATCGGCCTCCTGCAACGCGGTGCGGGCCGCCTGGTAGTCCTGTTCGGCGGATACCTTTTCCTGCCACAGGCGCAGTTCGCGCCTGTGGGTCTGGGCGGCCAGGTCGCGCCGCTTGGCCGCCGCCAGCCATTCGCTGCGCAGCTCGGACAGCGCGGAGCTGGACAAGACGGCCAGCAGCTCGCCCTTCTTGACCTGCTGGCCCAGGTCCGCCGACACGCTCTGCACCACGCCGGCCATGCGCGGCACCACGTGCGCGGTCCGGTCCGCATTGAACTTGATCTCGCCCGGGAACTGCGCCGAGGTCGCCAGCGCGGCAGGCGCGGCAACCTCGGACTTGATGCCGGCCACCGCGATCTGCTCGGGCGTCAGCGTGATTTTCTCCTGCTCCTTCGACGCCTCCGCGCCCTGTTCCGTCTCGGCATGCCCGTGCTCCGCCTCGCCCGCCGCCTGCGCCGGATACAGGGGCGCCAGCAGCAGCGCCGCGCACAGGCCAGCCGCGGTCCACATCATGGGGTGTTGCTTGTTTTTGTGTTTTGCCATTTCTTATGCTCGTTTCAACGTCCGAGAATGCGGTCGATATCCGCGGATGCCTGGTACACGGATGCCAGCACCGTCAGGTAGGCGATGTTTCCGTCGGATAGGGTGCGCTGCGCGTCCAGCACTTCCAGGAAGCCGAACTTCCCCGCTTCGAAGCCCTTGCGCGCGGCGTCATAGGCTTGGGTGGCGCCCGGCAGCACCGCGGTCCGGTACTCGCGCGCGGAGCCCACCGCCAGATCGAATCGGGTCACGGCCTGCAGCAGTTCCCCCATCAGGCCGGACTCCAGCGCGCGGTACTGGTCCTGCGCCTTGTAGGCCTGCATGGTGGCGGCGTAGACATTGCCCTGGTTGCGGTCGAAGACCGGCAAGGGGATGGACACGCCGAGCTGGGCCTTGTTGCGGCCCGCTTCGTTGTCGCGGGCCACGCCGGCACTCAGCGTGATGTCCGGATAGCGCTTGCTTTTCTCGACTTCCAGCTGCGCCTGCCCCAGGTCGACGGCAAGCTTGCCGCCCTGCATCCTGGGCGATGCGGCCAGGCCCGCGCGCAGTTCGTCTATCGATGCCCGGTCGGGCAGCGCGTTCAGGTCTGCGCCCACGCTGGCGAAGCCGGGCTCGGCCTCGCCCCAGAGCAGGCCGAGCTTGCGGCGCGCCCCCAGTAGCGCGGCCTCGGCCGCGCGCGCCTCGATGCGCGCGTTGGCCAGCGCGACCTGAGCCTTGCTGCCTTCCAGCGGCGGCGCCTTGCCGGCGGCCACTCGCCTCTCGGCCAGCCGCAAGGCGCCGCCAGCGATATCCACGGTGCCGCGCGCCACGCGCACGGATTCCTGCCCCACCGCCACATCGAAGTAGGCCGCGATGACCGCCGCCCGCAAGCCGGCCCGCGTGTCCGCCACGCCCTGGCGCGCCAGGTCCCTGGACAGCCCCGCCGCCTTGACCCGGGCGGAGCGCTTGCCGCCGGTCTCCAACGGCACGTTCAACATGGCGGTGGTGGTGCGCGTGGCCGATTTCGTATCGTCCACGCTCACGTCGATGGAGGGATTGGGCAGCACGCCCGCCTGCGTGAGCAAGCCCTCGCTCGCCGCTGCCTCGTTCTTCGCCGCGGCAAATCCGGGATTGCGTTCCAGCGCCGCGGCCAGGGCGCGCTCCAGCGTCAGCACAGCGCCGTTCTGGCTCTGCTCCATGGGTACGGGATTTCGGGCCGCGCCCGCGTCCTGGGCGGACGCAGGGGCAGACACGGCGATCATCAGGGCCGCCAGGATCAGCGGCATAGCGGGTACATGCATGGTTCAACCAGGAAAGGGGCGAGCCGGCAATGTATCCAGGCGGGCGCGTCAATCGACCGACAGAAAAATGACATTTCCGTAAGGTTCGCAGGCCTTACGAAAACGTAATCAGGGTGTCCGTGAATTGACGGACAGGGGTCCGTAGAGTGTCACCGTCACGACACAAACAGCGTGTATGCGCCGACGCAAGACCGCGACCGGCGCCGCGCTCAACCTGGGAGATATCCATGAAGATCCAAACCGTTGCCGCCACCCTTGCCCTGGGTTCCGCGCTGGCCTTTCCCTTCGCCGCCAGCGCATCGAGCACCTGGCATCAGACCAACACGGAGATCGGCTACGCCATCGCGCCGGACCATGCCGCCGGCGGCAAGACACGCGAAGAAGTGAAGACCGAATTGGCCGTGGCCAAGTCCGACCCGAAGCAGTGGTTCCTGACCAACCTGAACGCCGCCAAGCCGGGCTGGGTCAAGCAGGGCACCTCCCGCACCCGCGCCGACGCGATGGCGGAACTCGAGGCCATGACGCCGGCCGAACGCGCCCGGCTGGACGAGATCTACACCCCGGGCTGAGCGCCGGGCCCATGGCGCATGCGCTCCGCGTGCCTGCGGGCGCTGAACAGGGCGGCTGGGCCGCCCTGTTTGTATTTTTTCCCCGCAGCGATTCCGCCTAGAATAGATGCAGGATCCGAGGACTTCCGCGAACTCTTTTTATTTCCGCTGACATGAAAGTACTCGTAATCGAAGACGAAAAAAAACTCGCCGAGTACTTGCGGCGAGCCCTGACCGAACACAACTACGTGGTCGACGTGGCCCAGGACGGCATCACCGGACTGCATCTGGTCCGTGAAAGCCAGTACGACCTGGTCCTGCTGGATGTGATGCTGCCCGCCATGGACGGCTTCGCGGTGCTGGCCGAGATCCGCAAGACCAGCCGCGTCCCCGTCCTGATGCTGACGGCGCGCGACAAGCTCGAAGACCGCGTCAAGGGCCTGCGAGACGGCGCCGACGACTACCTGGCCAAGCCTTTCGCCTTGTCGGAACTGCTGGCCCGCGTGCTGGCGCTGGGCCGGCGCAGCGGCCACGGCCAGACCGAGACCGTGGCCCAGAACGTGCTGCGCATCGATGGCCTGGAACTGGACCTGCTGCGCCGGCGCGCCAGCCGCGACGGCGTGCGGCTGGACCTGACCGCCAAGGAGTTCACCCTGCTGGCGCTGCTGATGCGCAAGCAGGGCGAAGTCCTGTCGCGGCTGGAGCTGGCCGAACAGGTGTGGGACATCAACTTCAACAGCAACACGAACGTGGTCGAGGTGGCGATCCGCCGCCTGCGCGGCAAGGTCGACGAACCCTTCGACAAGAAGCTGCTGCATACCGTGCGCGGCATGGGCTACGTGCTGGAACCGCGGAGCGACTGATGCCCGGGCAGCGCCCCAAATCGCTGCACCGCTGGCTGTCGCGCTGGCTGGCGATCCAGACCTTCATCGCGCTCGGCCTGGTATGCGCGGCGGTCTATTACGCGACCAACCTGAACCTGGCCAGCCGCCAGGAAGCCCTGCTGCAGCAGAAGGTCGAGGTCGTGCGGCACCTGGTCGAGGAAAACGCCGCCAGCCAGGACTCCACCCGCCTGCGCCACAAACTCAGCGACTTCTTCTACGGCCGCCCCGACTTCTCGCTGGTGCTGGAGATCGACGGCGAAAAGGTCTACTACGGCAGTCCCATCGCCGGCGACAACGATTTCAACCATGAACGGCGCATCGCCTTCACGCTGCCCTTCCCCGGCGCGCCCGGCGACGCCATGAACGCCGAACTGGTGCTGGACATCTCCAGCGATATCCTCCTGCGCAAGGCGCTGGCCTGGACCCTGTTCGCCTGCGCCCTGGCCGGCGCCATCGTCGTGGCGGCGGTCGGAACCCTGCTGGTGCGCAGAGGACTGGCGCCGCTGGACGCGCTGGGCAAGCAGGCGGCGCAGCTATCCCCGGACCGCATCGGCGAACGGCTCGACGAAAGCGGCCAGCCCTGCGAGATCCGGCCCCTGGTGCGCCAGTTCAACGCGGTGCTGCAGCGGCTGGAGCGCGCCTACGTGCAGATGGAGGGTTTCAACGCCGACGTGGCCCATGAGATGCGCACGCCGCTGGCGACGCTGATCGGCGAAACCGAGCTGGCGCTGAGCACGCGCCCGTCGCCGCAGGCCCTGCGCGAAACGCTGGGCTCCAACCTGGAGGAGCTGCAACGCCTCTCCAGCATCGTCAACGACATGCTGTTCCTGTCGCAGGCCGACCGCGGCGCGCAGGCCAGAGGCAGCCGGCAGGCCAGCCTGGCCGCCATCGTCCAGGAGGTTACGCAATACCACGAGGCCGAGGCCCTGGACGCGGGGGTCGAGATCGCCGTGCTGGGCGATGCGTCGGCCCAGGTCGATCGCGCGCTGTTCCAGCGGGCCGTGTCGAACCTGGTCTCGAACGCGGTGCGCTATGCCGCCCCGGGCAGCGTGATCGAGGTCGATATCTCCCACGGCGACGCTGGCGAAATCCTGATCTCGGTGCGCAACGCCGGCGAGCCCATACCGCAAGAGCACCTGCCGCGGCTTTTCTACCGCTTCTACCGCAGCGACACCTCGCGCGAGTTCGATGCCAACCATCATGGACTGGGATTGGCCATCGTCGCCGCCATCGCCCGCATGCACGGCGGCCGCAGCTACGCCAGGTCGGCCAACCGGACCACCACCATAGGCTTCAGCATCGCGGCGGCCGACATTACAGAAAGCTAATCCGCCTGTACGGATTCTGTCCGCGCCCAGTCCCTAGAATTTCTCCATGCCCCTCGAAGAACGGCCGCTACCGCGGCTTTCGAGGGCTCCGGCCTCAGGGCGGCCATCTGCCTCCCCTAGATTGTTGAGATTGCCGGACTATGTTCCATGGAGAAATCATGAACCGTCTGACCCTGTTGATCCTCGCCGTTTCCGTTGCCGCCGCGGCCCCGGCCGTCCAGGCCGAGCCGAAGACCCGCGAACAGGTCAGGCTCGAGCTCGAGCAGGCAAAGAACGCCGGCCTGGTCACATACGGCGAGCAGGACTATCCGCCCGCCATCGCGCCCTCCCAAGCCGGCAAGACCAGCGCGCAGGTGGCCGACGAACTGCAACGCGCCCAGGCCGCCGGCCTGGTGACCTACGGCGAGCTGGACTACCCCCCGTCCCTGCCGGCCACCGCGTCCAAGACGCGCGCGGAAGTGCGCGCCGACCTGAAGCTGTGGCAGCGCTCGGGCATGGAGGATCTGTACCGCGGATCGCAGGAGCCCGACGTGTTCAGCCTCAAGTACCGCCAGCGCTACGCGGAGTACGTGCGGATGCGCACGGGCGCGGAGTACCGGCAGCAGCTGGAGATCGAGAACGGCAGGCAGTAAAGGAGACGAGCGCGCGGCCTGGCGCCGCGCGCATTGCCGTCACATCGGCTGCAGGTCGACCTCTTTGGCGATCTTGCCAAAGGTCTCCAGGTCGCTCTTCACGCGCGCCGTGGTTTCGGCCGGCGTGGACACGCGCGGAATCATCGCCAGGTCCAGCAGGCGCTGCTTCATTTCCGGCTTGGCGAACTCGCGCGCCAGGGCCTGCTGGATCTTGTCGACGATCTCGTCCGGCGTGCCCTTGGGCGCGGCCAGGCCGAACCAGGCGACCGCGGAGAACCCGGGGAGGCCGGCTTCGGGCGCGGTGGGCACGTCGGGCAAGGCCGCCACGCGTTCCGGGTTGGTGACGAACAAGGGCCGCACCTTGCCCGCCTTGATGAAGGGCGTCTGCACGCCGGTGTTGTCCAGCACGGCGTCGATGTGGCCGCCCAGCAGGTCGTTCATGGCCGGGCTGCTGCCCTTGTAGGGCACGATGTTGACCTGCATGCCGGCGGCGCGCGCGAACATGAGCTGGGTCAGGTGCTGCTGGGTGCCCAGGCCGGCATTGCCGAAGGTGATCTTGTTCGGGTTCTTGCGGCCGTAGTCGATGAATTCCTTGAGGTTCTTGGCCGGGAATTCATTGTTCGTGACCACCACGAAAGGCAGGTCGACCAGCACCGTGATCTGCTTGAAGTCTTCCAGCGGCTGGTAGCGCAGCTTGTAGACGTAGGGGTTGACGGCCATGGTGCCGCTGGCGGTCAGCGCCAGCGTGTAGCCGTCGGGCTCGGCGCGCGAGACGAACTCGGTGCCCAGCACGCCGCCCGCGCCCGGTTTGGCCTCGACGATGGCCGGCTTGCCCAGCTCGGTCTGCAGGGCCTGCGCCGCGAGGCGCGCCATCATGTCGGCGGATCCTCCCGTCGCGTAGGGCAGGACGATCGTGATCGGCTTGCTGGGATAGGTGTCCGCGGCCATCGCGGGCGCGGCGATCCCGGCCGCCAGACAGGCAGCGGCCAGAGTTTTCAGATGCTTGACCATCAATGACTTCCCCTTGTGGTGTATCGACTGCGCTTGCACCCGGGGAAGATTAAGCGCTCCCGTGTTATATGGCTAATCAACAATTAAAATAGATCTCTATCACCAACATTGATAATGATCTGAGACTGCGATGCTGACCTCGATGGACCTGAACCTGTTGCGCATCTTCGATGCGGTCATGACCGAACGCAACGTCACGCGCGCGGCCTCGGCGCTGCACATGACGCAGCCCGCGGTCAGCAATGCCATCAACCGGCTGCGCCTGACCCTGAAGGATCCGCTGTTCGTGAAGATCCAGGGCGGCGTGCTGCCCACGCAGCGCGCCGAACTCCTGTGGCCGCCGATCCGCGACGCGCTGGCCCGCATCGCGGACACGCTGGAACGCAACGATTTCGACCCGGCGCGCTCCGAGGCCGTGTTCCGCATGGCCATGTCCGACTACGTGGCGGACCAGGTCATCCGGCCGCTGTTCGTGGAGCAGCAGACGGTGGCGCCCAACGTCCGCATCCATCTGCATCCCTACTCGCTGGACAACGCCGGCGTGCTGTTGGAGAAAGGCGAAGTCGACATGGCGGCCGGCGTGTATTCGAACTTCGGCTCGTCCCTGCGCACCCTGCCCCTGGAAACGCTGACCTACGTCTGCGCCATGCGCAAGGGACACCCGCTGCTGGCGCAGCCGCGCTTCACGCTGGACAGTTTCCTGCGCGCGCGGCACCTGATGGTCAGCCTGCTGGGCACGCCCACCTTGATCGACCATGAACTCGCGCCCCACGGCTACAAGCGCAATGTCGTGCTCACCATCAACCAGTTCGCGCTGGCTCCGCGCCTGCTGGCCGAGACCGACCTGATCTGCGTGGTGCCCATGAACACCGTGCGCAACAGTCCCTACAGCCATCTGCTGGAAGCCGTCGAGGCGCCCTTTCCCTTCGCCCAGCGCACCGTCAACCTGATCTGGCACGAACGCTCGGACAACATCCCGGCGCATCGCTGGCTGCGCGAGGAGATCCTGAAGGTTTGCCAGGCCCAGGGCATGGTGTTCGACCAGGCTCCGCCGGCGGAGTCGCATTCGTACTAGCAAATCATTCACACCAGTGATAATCATTAATACCAATCTTTGATTGGACCGAATGATGGTGCATCAATAGCATTCTGGTCATCCCACTCCCGGCGCCTTGCGCGCCAGCATCCTGGAGACCAGCGTGACCCAGACCGCATCCGCCCCGGGCGCCCGCCGTTTTCGCGTCGGCTTCGACGTAGGCGGCACGTTCACCGATTTCACCCTGCTCGCCGAGCACACCGGTGAACTGCATTACTTCAAGGTGCCTTCGACACCGCACGATCCGTCCGAGGCCATCCAGACAGGCCTGGCCCACCTGATACGCGAACACGAGATCGGCGGCGCCGAACTGGCGCACGTGGGGCACGGCACCACCGTGGCCACCAACATGGTCATCGAGCGCAGGGGCTCGCGCTGTGCGCTGGTCACCACCCGCGGCTTTCGCGACGTGCTGGAAATCGGCCGGCAGACGCGCCCTCACCTGTATGACTACAACGTGACCAAGCCGCAGCCCCTAGCGCCGCGCGAGTGGCGTTTCGAAGTGACCGAGCGCATCGGCGCCGACGGTTCCGTGCTGCAGGCGCTGGACGAGGACGAGGTGGTGGCCGCGGCGTGCGAGCTGGCCGCGGCCCGCGTCGAATCCGTCGCCATCTGCTTCATGCACAGCTACCGCAACGATGCGCACGAACGCCGCACCCGCGACATCCTGGCCGAACACCTGCCGGGCGTGTACCTGAGCGTGTCCAGCGAGATCCTGCCGGAGTTCCGCGAATACGAACGCATGTCCACCACCGCGCTCAATGCCTATGTCGGCCCGCGCATGGCCGGCTACATGCGCAACTTGGTGAGTTCGGTGCGCGCCATGGGCGTCGCGGCCGAGCCGACCACGGTGCACTCCAACGGCGGCCTGATGTCGGTGGAGTCCGTGCTGACGGCGCCCGTGCGCACCTGCGTGTCGGGCCCGGCCGCCGGCGTGATCGGCGCAACCGAGCTGGGCCGCGTGGCCGGCCTGCCCAATCTGATCACCTTCGATGTGGGCGGCACCAGCACCGACGTGTCGCTGGTGGCCGAGCTGCGGCCGCTGTTCACCTCCAGCCGCCTGGTGGCCGACTATCCGGTCAAGACCCAGATGGTGGACGTGCACGTCATCGGCGCGGGCGGCGGCAGCATCGCGCGCATCGACGACGCGGGCGCGCTGAAGGTCGGCCCGCAGAGCGCGGGCGCGGTGCCCGGCCCCATCGCCTACAACCGCGGCGGCCAGGTCGTGACCATCACCGACGCCCACGTCGTGCTGGGCCGCCTGAACCCGGTCGCGCTGCTGGAAGGCCGCATGGCCGTGCATGCACGCCAGGCGCGCGAGGCGCTGGAAGCGCAGATCGCCCGCCCGCTGGGGTTGAGCATCGAGGAAGCCGCCTACGGCATCCTGCGCATCGCGAACTCCAACATGGCGCGCGCGGTGCGCGCGGTCTCCACCGAACGCGGACATGACATCCGCAAGTTCGCGCTGTGCGCCTTCGGCGGCGCCGGCGGTCTGCACGCCGCCGAACTGGCGCGGGACTGCGGCATCGGCACCCTGCTGATTCCGCAGGAGCCCGGCACCATGTGTGCGCGCGGCATCCTGCTGTCCGACATCTCCATGGACTTCGTGCAGACGCTGATGGCCCACGCCACGGCCGGCGGCTGGACCGCCGTGCAACAGGCGTTGGAGACCCTGGCCGGCAAGGCGCGGACCTGGCTATCCAGCGAAGGCGTTAACGACTCGGAACAACGTTTTTCCGCCGTGATCGACGCGCGCTATCAGGGCCAGAACTTCGAGATCGCCGTGCCGCTGGACGGCATGAAGCTGATGCCGCTGGACGAATTCGTCGCGGCCTTCAGCGCGGCCCATGTGCGCGAATACGGTTACGACGCCGCCGGCCGTCCGGTGGAGATCGTCAATTGCCGCGTGCGCGCCACCGGCCTGGTGCCGCGCGCGCCGCTGGCCCGGGTAGCGGGCGGCTCCAGCCTGGCCGGCGCCCTCAAGGAACGCCGCAATGTGTATTTCGAGGGAAACGGCTGGGTGGATACGCCCATCCTGCGCCGCGCCCTGCTGCCGGTGGGAACCCCCATCGAAGGGCCAGCCGTGATCGAGGAAATGAGTTCGACCACTGTCGTGCTGCCGGGCCAGCAGGCGTGTGCCGACGAATACGGCAACCTCGTCGTCAACCTCAACAGCTAAGGCGCACGCCATGACCAACCGATCGACTTCCGCTGCAGACACGGACACCTTCGACCCCATCGAAATGGAGGTCTTCAGCAACCGCCTGCTGTCCATCACCGAAGAAATGGGCAACACGCTGATCCGTTCGTCCTTTTCCACCAACATCAAGGAACGCAAGGATTGCTCCGTGGCGCTGTTCGACGCTGCCGGCCGCCTGGTGGCGCAGGCGGCCCACGTGCCGGTGCACCTGGGATCGCTGTCCGGCGGCATAGACGCCGTGCTGCGGCGCTATGGCGCGGCCGGCGTGCGCCCGGGCGACGCCTTCCTGTGCAACGACGCCTATCTGGCGGGCGGCACGCATGCGCCCGACATCACCGTCATCACCCCCATCTTCCACGAAGGCTTGCTGCGCTTCTTCGCGGCCAACATCGGCCACCATACCGACGTGGGCGGCGCCGTTCCCGGTTCGACCTCGCACCACCTGAAGACGGTGTGGGAGGAAGGCATCCGGCTGCCGGCCATGCGCATCGTGCGCGAGGGCGAGCTGGACATGGACCTGCTGGAGATGATCGCGCACAACACGCGCGAACCGGACAACCGGATGCACGACATCCGCGCCCAGATCGCCACCAACGACAAGGGCGCCAGGCTGATGCTGGAACTGGTGCAGCAGTCCGGCCTGGAGACCGTGCTGTCCGCCATCGACAGCATCATGCTGTACACCGAACGGCGCCTGCGCAACCGCATCGCGCAACTGCCCGCCGGCACCTATACCTTCACCGAGCGCATGGACGACGACGGCATGGGCGGCGACCCGGTCACCATCCAGGCCCACGTGCAGGCGCGCGACGGCCAGCTCCACGTGGATTTCACGGGCACCAGCAAGCAGGCGCGCGGCGCCTTCAACCTGCCCGCCAGCGCGCTTAACGCCAGCGTCTACTTCGCCGTGAAAGCCATGCTCGACCCGGAGCTCATGCCCAACAACGGCCTGTTCCAGCCCATCACCATCACCGCTCCCGCAGGCACGATCACCAACCCGCGCTTTCCGGCGGCGGTGGGCGCGCGCGTCACCACCGCGCAACGGGTAGCCGGCACCGTCATCGGCGCGCTGGGCCAGCTGCTGCCGCCCGACCGCGCCATGGCCTCGTGCAACGACGTCATGCCCTCCATGCTGTTCTCCGTGCCCATGCAGGACGGCAAGGGCACCTTCGTCTACCTGGAAACGCTGGGCGGCGGCGCGGGCGGACGCGCGCAAGGCGACGGCATGGACGGTATCCAGGTGCACGTGACCAATACCTCCAACCTGCCCGCGGAAGCGCTGGAGATCGAGTATCCGCTGCTGGTCGAGGAATACGCGCTGGTCAACGACAGCGGCGGCGCGGGCCGCCACCGCGGCGGCATGGGCATCGCGCGCCAGATCCGTTCGCTGCATGATCAATTGATCTGCACCATACGCTGCGACGCCGCGCTGTTCGGCGCCGCCGGCCTGAATGGCGGCCTGACGGGAGGCACCTCGCGCGTGGTGCAGAATCCCGGCCGCGCGGACGAGCAGCGCCTGCCCAACAAGATCGCCGGCCACCTCTTGGCCGGCGGCCAGTCCGTGCGCCTGGAAACGCCCGGAGGCGGTGGCTACGGCGCACCCGCGGACCGTAGCGCGGCCGCCATCCGCAACGACGTGCTGGGCGGCAAGGTCAGCCGGGCCGCGGCCGAACGCGATTACGGCGCGGAACGTGTCGCGCTTGCGCTGCAGGGAGACGCGGCATGAACGCGCCAGCCCCTGGCGCCCGCAGCGGCGGCGAACTGCTGATCGCGCAGTTGCAGGCCTATGGCGTGGAGCGCGTGTTCATGGTGCCGGGCGAGAGTTTCCTGCCCTGCATCGACGCGCTTTACGCCCGGCGCGACACCATCGAAGCGGTGGTCTGCCGCCAGGAAGGCGGCGCCGCCTACATGGCCGAGGCGCACGGCAAGCTGACCGGCCAGCCTGGCATCTGCTTCGTCTCCCGCGGTCCGGGCGCGACCAATGCGGCAATCGGCGTGCACACGGCAAAGGAAGACTCCACGCCCATGATCCTGTTCATCGGCCAGGTCGGCGGCGATACCGCCGACCGCCAGTGCTTCCAGGAAGTGGATTACCGCGCCATGTACGCGCCGCTGGCGAAATGGGTCGCGCAGATCGAGCGGGCCGACCGCATCCCCGAATACCTGGCGCGCGCCTGGGCGATCGCCACGGGCGGCCGACCAGGGCCCGTGGTCCTCTCCCTGCCCGAAGACATGCTGTCCAGCCTCGCCGACGCGGCGTTGGCGGCAGCGCCGCAGCCGCCCTGCGCCCGTCCGGCCGACGCCGACATGCTGCGCCTGCGCGAACTGCTGGAAGCGGCAGAGCGGCCCTTGCTGCTGCTGGGCGGGTCGCGCTGGTCAGCAGCCGCGCGCGAGGCCGTGCGCGACTTCGCGCTGCGCTTCGACCTGCCCGTGGCCACCGCCTGGCGCCGCCTGGAACTGTTCGACAACGGCCATCCCAACTTCGTGGGCCAGGTCAGCGCCAGCATGCCTGCCCACCAGAAGCGCGCCGTGATGGACAGCGACCTGGTGATCGCGCTGGGCACGCGCCTGTGCGAGCCGACGACCATCAACTACGAATGGCTGGCCTCGCCCACGCCGCGCCAGACCCTGGTCCACATCCATCCGGACGCCAACGAAATCGGGCGGTTGTGCACCCCGGCGCTGGGCATGATCGCAAGCGTGGACGGCTTCGCGCAGGCCGTTGCCGGCCTGGCGCCGACGCCGGGCTGGCAGCCTCGCCGCCGCGGCGCAGGCGCAGTGGCCGCGGCGCCTGCGCTGCCGCCCACGCCCGGCGCGCTGGACCTGAACGCGGCGGCGCGCCACGTCGCCGCCACCTTGCCCCGGCGCTCGTGCGTCACCGTCGGCGCGGGCAACTATGCGCTCTACGCTCACCGGCATATCGCCTTCAAGGGGCCGGGCAGCCAGCTCGCGCCCGCTGTCGGCGCCATGGGCTACGGCCTGCCCGCGGCCATCGCGGCCAAGCTGCGCGACCGCGAGGCGGCCGTGGTCTGCTTCGCGGGCGACGGCTGTTTCCAAATGACCATGCAGGAACTGGCCACCGCGGTCCAGTACCGGCTGGGCATCGTGGTGCTGGTCTTCAACAACGGCCTGTTCGGCACCATCCGCCTGCATCAGGAGCGCGCCTATCCTGGACGCGCCCTGGCGACGGATCTGGTCAACCCCGATTTCGCGCGGTTGGCGCAAAGCTACGGCGGCTACGGCGCCGCGGTCGAGTGCACGGAGGACTTCGCGCCGGCTTACGACGCCGCACTGGCATATGCGCGGGAGCATCGCTTGCCTGCCATCGTGGAGCTGCGCTACGACGCCGACATCATTCTGCCGGACCGCACCCTGTCGCAGCTGCGCCGCGCGGAGACCGCCGCATGAAGCCGCTGCTGCGCCGCGTGTCGGCGCCCACGTCGGCACCGCTGCGCCTGACCTGGAACGGCCTGCCGCTGCAGGCCCATGAAGGCGACACCGTGCTGACGGCGCTGCTGCTGGCCGCGCAGCAACTGCGCGTCACGCTGGGCGAAGGCGCGCCGCGCGCCGGCTTCTGCCTGATGGGCGCCTGCCAGGATTGCTGGGTGCAGACGGCGGACGGCGCGCGCCTGCGCGCCTGTTCCACCCAGGCCGAAGACGGCATGGAGCTGGTCAGCGCCCAGCCCGGAGAACTCTCATGCAGATGAATCCGCCCGGCGCCGAGAACGCGCCGCGCATGGTGGTGGTGGGCGCCGGCCCCGCGGGCGTGCGCGCCGCGCAGACGCTGCTGCGCCACGGCGTGCGTCCTGTGATCGTGGACGAAGCCGCCTTGCCCGGCGGCCAGATCTATCGCCAGGGCGCAACGCCGCGCGGCACCGCGCGGCAGCGCTATGGCTTCGAATGGAAGCGTGCGCAAGCCATCCACGCAGCGGGCGCGGACCTTGCCGCCCGCGCCGACTACCGTGCAGCAAGCGCGGTGTGGAACGCCGCGCCGGGCAGCCTGGACCTGATCCGCGACGGCGAGCTGGAAACCCTGCCTTACTCCCGCCTGCTGCTCGCCACCGGCGCCACCGACCGCGTGCTGCCCTTCCCGGGCTGGACCCTGCCCGGCGTCTACTCGCTGGGCGGCGCGCAGATCGCGCTGAAAAGCCAGGGTTGCACGTTCGGGCCGCGCATCGTGTTCGCCGGCACCGGTCCCCTGCTCTATCTGGTCGCCTACCAGTATGCGCGCGCCGGCGCCCAGGTACAGGCCGTGCTGGATTGCGCGCCCCTGGGCGGACAGGCCCGCGCCACGCCGGCCCTGCTGAGCCAACCAGGCATGCTGGCCAAGGGCCTGTACTACCTGGGGTGGCTGCGCGCCCACGGCGTGCCCGTGCATCATGACGCGCGGCTGGACGCAGCGCAGGGCGCAAGCCGCATCCAGAGCGTGCTCGCGGCCCTGGACGGAAAAAATCGCTCCATTGCCTGTGACGCGCTGGCGGTGGGCCATGGCCTGCGCGCGGAAACCCAGCTGGCCGACCTGCTGGACTGCGGCTTCGGCTTCGATGCGGCCCAGCGCGCCTGGCTGCCGCGCCGCGATCCCGACGGCCGCAGTTCAACGGCCGGCGTCTACCTGGCCGGCGACGGCGCGGGCATAGGCGGCGCCGTCCTGGCCGAGCTTGCGGGCGAACGCGCCGCGCTGGCCATGCTGGCCGACAGCGGCATCGCGGTCAGCCCCGCCAGGGTGCAGTGGCTGGCCCGCCGCCAAGCCCGATGGGGGCGGTTCCGGCGCGGCCTGGACCGGGCCTTTCCCCTGCCCGGCGCGGGCGCAGCCTGCGACGACTCGGTCATGGTCTGCCGCTGCGAGGAAGTGCGCGCCGGCACCTTGCGCGCCGCGGCCACGCAATACGCCATCGACGATCTCAACCGCTTGAAAGCGCTGACGCGCATCGGCATGGGACTGTGCCAGGGCCGCATGTGCCAGGCGGGTGCGGCCGAACTGCTGGCCGACTGCCGTGGACTGGCCTTGGCGGACATAGGCCGCCTGCGGGGCCAGGCGCCGGTCAAGCCCCTGAATCTGGCCATGCTGGGCAAGGTGGAACCATGAGCCTGCTGCACACGGAAGTCGCCATCATCGGCGCCGGCCTGGTGGGCGCCAGTGCCGCCCTGGCGCTGCGCCGCATGGGCGTCGCCACGGCGCTGATCGACGGCGGCGCAAGCGGCGCGCGCGCCAGCGGCGTCAACTTCGGCGGCGTGCGCCGGCAGGGCCGTTCGATCGAACAGCTTTATCTGGCGCAGCGTGCGCACGGCATCTGGTCGCGCCTGCCGGAACTCATCGGCACCGATGCCGAATACGTGCGCAGCGGCCACCTGAAACTGGCACGATCCGAGTCCGATCTGGAAAAGCTCCGCGCCTACCGCGACAAGGTCAGCGACTTCGACCTGGGCCTGGAGCTCATCGACGCAGCCGAGCTGCGCCGCCGTTTTCCCGCGCTGGATTCCGGCATTGCCGGCGGCTCGCTATGTCCGGAAGACGGCCAGGCCAATCCGCGCCTGGTCGCACCCGCATTCGCCCATGCCGCCACGCGCGCCGGCGCCAGTCTGCTCGAACACTGCGCCATCACGCAGGCCGACACCCTGGGCGGCGACTTCCTGCTGACCGCCGCCGACGGCCGGCGCATACGCGCCGCCACGGTCATCAATGCGGCGGGCGCCTGGGGCGCGGCGGTGGCCCGCTGGTTCGGCGACGACCTGCCCTTGCAGGTCAAGTATCCCACCATGCTGGTCACCGAGCCGCTCACGCCCCAGATCGGCGTGTCGCTGGGTATCGAAGGCGGCGGCTTCTATGCCCGCCAGGTCGCGCGCGGCAACATCGTCATGGGCGGCGGCTACGGCGCAGCCCTGCCCGGAGACCGCAGCCGCCCGGGGCGCGCAGCGCTCGCCGAACTCGGCCGCACCGCTCCGTCCGTTCTGCCCGCCCTGGCCTGCGCCAGCGTGATCCGCTGCTGGTCCGGCATCGAAGGCTACTTCGCCGACAAGAATCCCATCATCGGCTTCAGCCCGCGGACGCCGCACCTGTTGCATGCCTTCGGCTTCTCGGGCGGCGGCTTTCAGATCGCGCCGGCGGTGGGCGAAGTCGTCGCCGAAATGGCGACGGGACGCGGCGGCTTGATGCTGGCGGAAAAGTTCTCGGCCAGCCGCTGGGACGCCGCTTAGCCGCGCCGCGGTTGGCGCGGCCGATCTGCATCAACTGCGCTTGCTGATCGCTCGTGCCGCCCTGATCACCAGCGGCCCCAATTCCTGCCGCGCACGCTCCAGCGACCAGCGCGGTTTGGGCACGGAGATGTTGAGCGCGCCCAGGGGATTGCCATTGTCGTCATGAATGACCGCCGCCACATTCAAGTCCCCGGCGTAGAACTCTTCATCGGCGTAGGCGTACTGGTCGCGCCTGGCCTCTTCGATCAAGGCACGCAGCTCGCCGATATCGGTGGTGGTGCGCGGCGTGTGCTTGACGCAGGTGATGCTGCGCAACTTGAGTTCCAGTTCGTCGGGCGGCAGCAACGCCCATAGCGCGCGCCCCGACGCGGTCGCCACACACGGTATCTGCGTGCCTACCGGCAGGTATTCGGGAATATGCCTGGCCGGCGCGACACGCATGACGAACACCATGTTGTCGCCATCGGGCACGGCAAGGTTGACGATTTCCCCGCACTCCTGGTTGACCTGGTGCAGCACCGCATGCGCATGCTGGAACAGGGGCTGCCGGTAGAGATAGCTGTAGCCCAGCCCGACAGCCTTGACCGTCATGCTGTAGCGCTTGCTGCGCGGATCTTTGGACAAGTAGCCGGTTTTCTCCAGCGTGTAAGCCACGCGCTGCGCCGAGCCGATGGTGATGCCGTTCTCCCGGGCCATCTCCTGCAAGCTCAAGGAGACATGGCCGCGGAAGGACTCCAGCACGGCCAGCCCTTTTTCCAGCGACTGGATCATCAAGGCGGAGGGTTCAGACATACGGATTCCGTGTGTAGGGCGGGGAGGGAATTTTGTCCGCAAAAAGCCGGAAAGCAAGCCGGCCTAGGGAAACCCTTACGTTGTGGTCAGGCACGGCCAGCAGTATAAAAACAAACAATTTATCGGTATACGTATATTATTATCGAATAGCGATAATTAAACAAATCGGGCTGCCATGCAAGCATATCCACCCCATGACCCAGCACACGCCGCCGCCCCGCGCGCGGCAAGCGTTGCGGCAGGGACCGCCGCCTCGGACTCGGCGTTGCCGGCCGCCGTCGACGTCGCCATCGTTGGCGGCGGAATCATCGGCATCAGCACTGCCTATGCGCTCGCGCGCGCCGGGCTGCGGGTCGCCGTGTTCGAAAAAGGCGCGCTGGCCTGCGAGCAATCGTCGCGCAACTGGGGCTGGGTGCGCACGCTGGGGCGCGACCTGCCTGAAGTGCCCCTGGCCCAGCGCGCCAACCAGCTATGGGAAGAAATCCAGGACAGGGTGGACGTGGGTTTCCGCCGTAGCGGCATGTTCTACCTGCAGGAAAACGATGCGGACGCTGCGGGCCATCAGGCCTGGATCGACGGCGCGCGCGCCCATGGCGTGGATGCCCGCCTGCTGGATAACCGCCTGGTGCGCAAAATGCTGCCGCCGACCGGCCGCGCCTGGACCGGCGCTATGTACAGCCCCACGGACGGCGTCGCCGAACCGCAGCTGGCGACCCGAGGCATCGCTTCCCTGGCCCGCGCCGCGGGCGCGCAAGTCCTGGAAGGCTGCGCCGTGCGGGGCGTGGAACGCAGCGCGGGCCGCGTATCCGCCCTGCTCACCGAGCGCGGCCGCGTCGCCGCCCAGGCGGTACTGGTCGCGGCCGGCGCCTGGTCGCGGCTGTTCTGCGGCAACCTGGGCGCCAACTTCCCGCAATTGAAGGTGCGCGGATCGGTGCTGCGCACGACCCCGCTCGATACCGGCCCGCTGGCTGCCATCAATGGCAAGGACTTTACCTGCCGCAAGCGCGCCGACGGCGGCTACTCGGTATCGCAGTTCGGCGCATCGATGGCCGACATGGTGCCCGACACCTTCCGCCTCATGCCTCATTTCTTCAATGCATGGCGGGCCAACAGCAGCTTCGTGCGCCTGCGTTTCGGCAAGCGCTTCTTCGAAGAGCTGAAGATCCCGCGCCATTTTCCGGCCGACCGCGTATCGCCCTTCGAACGGCATCGCGTGCTGGATCCGTCGCCGTCCAGACGCGGCGTGGAGCAGGCCTGGCGCAGGCTGGTCCAGGCCTTTCCCGCTTTCCGCGAAGCGCGCATCGCGCAGTCCTGGGCGGGCTACATCGACGTCACGCCGGACGCGATGCCCGTGATGGACGCGGTCCCCGGCCTGCCCGGGCTCTTCCTTGCATCCGGCTTTTCGGGCCACGGTTTCGGCATCGGCCCGGCAGCGGGCGAGGCCATGGCGCAGTTGATCCAGGGCCAGACGCCGACCATCGATCTGCACCCGTTCCGCTATGGCCGCTACGGCACCTGACGGGCGCGCGTCTTCGATCACTCATACCAACACAGGGGAATTCTTTCATGGACAGCCACAGCGTCGATCTGCATCGCCGCGCCACCGTCGTCGACGGCCTGGTCTTCTTCAGCGACGGCAGCACCCGCGACATGCTGGCCGGCGGCGTCAGCGCCATCAACGTCACGATCAGTGACATGGGCGCGGACTTCGAGCAGGCGTTGCGCGACTGCATGGCCTGGCGCCAACGCTGCGCCGCGCCCGGCTCGCCCTGGCTGCTGGTGGAAAAGGCCGAGGACATCGCGCGCGCCAAGCAGACCGGCAAGCTGGGACTCATCATGGGTTGGCAGAACGGCAAGCCCTTGGGCGAGCAGATCGACCGCGTCGCCCTGTTCCATGAATTGGGCATGCGCGTCATCCAGCTGACCTATAACGAAGCCAATCTGCTCGGCGACGGCTGCCTGGAAAAACGCAACGCCGGCCTCAGCGAACTGGGCGTGAAGATGGTCGAGGAGATGAACCGCGTCGGCATCGCCATCGACCTCAGCCATTGCGCGCCGCAGACCTGCCTGGATGCCGCCCGTCACAGCAACAAGCCCGTGCTGTTGACGCATGCCAATGCCAACGCCGTGATCACGCGCCCTCGCAACAAGTCGGACGAGGTCATCAAGGCGGTCGCCGCAACCGGCGGCGTGGTGGGCTGCAGCATCCACGCCTATCTGAGCTGGCGCGGCGATCCACGCCAGCAGCCCCTGCTGTCGGACTTCGTCGCCAACGTGAAATACATAGGCGAGCTGGTCGGCTATGAGCACGTGGGGATCGGCACCGACTTCCCGTCGGTCGACACCTACGAGGCCGTGCGCCACGTGATGGTGATGTCGCGCACCAAGTACGCCAAATCGGGCGGCGACTTCTCGGATGCCTTTGGCGATGTGATGGAAGCGCGTTATCCCGTCGAAACGCCGACGCCCGCGCAATTCCCCGCCTTTACCCATGCGCTGCACCAAGCCGGGCTGACCGACAGCCAGATCCTGGGCGTGCTGGGCGGAAACTTCCAGCGCGCATTCGCGCAGGCATGGGCCGCCGCCTGAATCGAATGGAGACCACCTTGACCACACGCCTACCCCGCTATTTCGCCGCCGCGCTGGCTTGCGCGGCCCGCACGCCGCGCGCCCTCGCGCTTGCCAGCGCCGCCATCGCGGCGCCCGCAGCCGCTGCCGCCCCCTATCCCGCCCAGCCTGTCCACATCATCGTGCCCTATCAGGCGGGCGGCTCCACCGACATCGTGATCCGCAAGTTCGCCGAGCTCGCCGCGCCTGAACTGGGCCAGGCCATCGTCATCGAAAACCGGGGCGGCGCCGGCGCGACCATGGGCGCGCGCGCGATCAAGACTGCGCGTCCCGACGGCTACACCTTGGCCGTCCTGCCCAGCCCGGTCTATCGCATGCCCCACATCCAGGACATGGGCTACGACCCCACGCGCGACTTCACCTACGTCATGATGCTCAGCGGCTATACGCTGGGCGTGGCGGTGCCCGCCGCCTCCCCTTACAAGACCTGGGCCGATTTCATCAGCTATGCCAAACAGCATCCAAATGAAGTCACCTACGGCACGGCCAGCGTCGGCAGCGCCTCCAACGTGATGATGGAAGACATCGCCGGACGCAACGGCGTGACGTGGCGCCACATTCCCTACAAGGGCGAATCCGAAGTGCTGACCGCGGTGATGGGCGGACAGGTAACGGCGTACGCCGGTTCGACCACCGTGCAGCCGCTGGTGCAGTCGGGAAAGATGCGCATGCTGGTCACCTGGGGCGACCAGCGCAGCGCCCAATATCCTGACACGCCCACGCTGCACGAAGTGGACGGCACGCCGCCGGCCAACGCGCCCTTCGGCATCGCCGGCCCCCAGGGCATGCCCCCCGCCGTCGTCTACAGGTTGCATGCCGTCTTCAAGCAGGTGGCCGAATCAGATGCCTTCAAACAGATCCTGACGCAGTACGGCCAGGAACTGGTCTACATGGACGGCAAGGACTACGCCGCCTACGCCGCTCAGCAGTACACGCTGGAAGCGGAGATCGTCCGCAAGCTGGGGCTGGCCGCGAACAAGTAGTCGGGCACGGTCCGGCTGCGCCGCCGCGGCCGGACCGTTTCAGTTCGGGGCGGCGCATGATCCGATCACGGCCGAGGTCGGCTGGGGCATCGGCCAGCAAGAAGAATCCAGGAGGTATCCATGATTATTCGAGCACTCGCCACGCTTCGTTCGCGCCGCCGCGCCGTCGCCGCCTTGTGCGGCCTGGCCGGCCTGCTGGCCGCCGCAAACCCGGGCGCGGCGCTGGCCGAAGCATGGCCCGCCAAGCCGATACGCCTGATTGTCGGCTACCCGCCAGGCGGCGGCACGGATACGGTGGCGCGCATGCTGGCGCAGCAACTCGGCCAGGAACTCAAGCAACCCGTCGTGGTCGAGAACCGGGCCGGCGCCAGCGGCACCATCGCGACCCAGCAGGTCGTGCGGGCCGAGCCCGACGGCTACACCGTGCTGTTCGCCACGGCCTCGCCGCTGACCGGCGCACCGCTCACGGTCAAGGACCTGCCCTACGATCCCATGAACGACCTGATCCCGGTCACCCGCATCGGCGGCGGTCCCTTCATCCTGGTGGCGAATCCGGGGTTCCCGCCCAACACGCTGCCTGAACTCGTGGCGTACGCGCGCAGCCGCCCCGGAGAGGTCAACTATGCCTCGCCGGGAATCATGACCGCCAACTTCTTCTTCTCCGAGCAGCTCAACATGGATGCCGGGATCAAGACCACGAACGTGCCCTACCGAGGCAGCGCGGCGTTGCTCAACGACGTCATGGCCGGCCAGGTGCAGTACACGCTGGACACGCCGGGCACCACGCTACCCTTCATCCGGAACGGCAAACTGAAGGCGCTCGCGATCTTCAGCGACAAGCGCCTGGATCGGGCGCCCGAGATTCCCACCGCCAAGGAAGGCGGCTATCCGAACCTCGTCGGCGGCTCCTGGTACGGCCTGCTGTTGCCCAAGGGCACACCACCCGAAATCGTCGATGGCCTGTACCGGGCCACCAAGGCCGCCTTGTCCAGCGCGGAAGTGCGCACTGCCATGGAAGCGCGCGACGTGATGGTGGAAGGCAGTTCACCCGACGAATTCAGAAGCTACCTGCAAGCCGAGTTCAAACGCTGGCAGGACGTGACGCAGAAGCTGGGCATCAAGCCGCAATGACCTGTTGAGAGAATTCCATGTCCAATCCCACCCACGCCCCCGACCTGACCGCCGGCAGCGCCCCTTCCTCCATGCGTCCCGCGCTGGCGGGCCTGAACCATATGATCTCTGCCGGCCATTATCTGGCCGCGCAGGCCGGCATGGACATACTGCAGGCCGGCGGCAATGCCGTCGACGCCGGCGTTGCCGCCGGCATTGCGCTGGGCGTGGTTCAAAGCGACATCGTCAACTTCGGCGGCGTCGCGCCCATCCTGGTGTATCAGGCCCGCACTCGCACGGTGTTCAGCATTTCCGGGCTCGGTTACTGGCCCAAGGCCGCGCGCCTGGAAGCCTTCCTGGAAAAGCACGCCGGCACGATTCCGGCGGGCGTGCTGCGCACCGTCATCCCGGCCGCGCCCGACGCCTGGATCACGGCGCTGGAGCGCTTCGGCACCATGGGCTTCGGCGAGGTCGCGTCCGGCGCCATCCGCCTGGCACGCGAGGGTTTCGTCATGTACCCGCTGATGGCCGAGGTGCTGGCGGAGAACGAAAAGAACTACGCCCGCTGGGCTTCCAGCGCCGCCGTCTACCTGCCCGGCGGCAAGCCGCCCGCGGCCGGACAGATATTCCGCCAGGCTGACCTGGCACGCAGCATCCAGTACATGGCCGACGAAGAACGCGCGCATCGCGGCGGCGGCCGGCAGGCTGGCCTGGCCGCCGCTCGCCGCGCGTTCTACGAAGGCGATATCGCCGCGGCCATCGTCAAGTACCACCGGGAAGAAGGCGGGCTAGTCACCCACGAGGACCTGCGCGGCTTCTCCGTCGAGGTGGATACCGCGCTATCCACCGACTTTCACGGCACGCAGCTGCACAGCTGCGGCTTCTGGTGCCAGGGACCCTCGCTGCTGCAGATGCTGAACATCCTGGAGCCGCGCGACTTGCGCGCCCTGGGCCACAATTCCGCCGCCTACGTGCATCTGCTGACCGAAGCCATCAAACTGGCTTTCGCCGACCGCGAGGTGCATTACGCCGACCCGCGCCATGCCCAGGTGCCGCAAGCGGATTTGCTGTCCAAGGAATATGCGCGCGCGCGGCTGGCCATGATTGCCCAGGATCGCGCCGGTCCGGACATGCCGCGGGCGGGCCAGCTTCCCCAAGCACGCGATATCGACCTGCGCGCCGCCGGCCCCGATGACATGGCACGCACCGACCCGCGCCTGGACACCTCCTACGTGGCGGTGGTGGACCGGAAAGGCAACGCATTTTCGGCCACGCCCAGCGACGGCTCCTACAACGTCCCCGTCATCCCCGGAACCGGCATCTGCGCTTCTGGACGCGGCAGCCAGTCCTGGGCCGAGGCCGGCCATCCCTGCGCCATCGGGCCGGGCCGCCGCCCGCGGCTCACGCCCAATCCATCGATGGCAATCAGGCCGGGCCAGTACGTCATGCCTTTCGGCACGCCGGGCGGCGACGTGCAGTGCCAGGCCATGCTGCAGACCTTCCTGAACATGGAGGTGTTCGGCATGGACGTGCAGCAGGCGGTGGAAGCGCCACGCTTTGCAAGCTTCAGCTTCCCTTCCTCGTTCGAACCGCACAACGCCATGCCGGGCCGGCTGATGATCGAGGACCTGATCGACCGGACCACGGGCGACAGGCTTGCCGCCATGGGCCATACCGTCAAATGGTGGCAGGGGCATAGCTGGCGGGCCGGGGCCGTCTGCATGGTCAGGCATGACCTGGATAGCGGCGTGCGCTGGGGCGGCGCGGACCCGCGGCGGCCAGCTTACGCGGCAGGGTGGTAAGGAGTCTCGGCGCCAGGCATGCCGCTTGCTGCGCAGGCAAGAACCGGCACGCAAACCACGGACCTATCCACAACCCCAGGTTTGCTGCGAAACACGCACATGGATCGCCGCATATGGATCGCGAGGAACTATTGGCACAGATGATCGCCACGCCAGCGATCGACCGGGACTTCCACGACTGGCCAGAGGTACTGGCCAATTACGCCGAATGCCTGGCGGCGCTGCAGCCCAGGCTGCGACGCGAGGAAGTGGAAAGACTGATCCGGGTCGGCGCGGACTTCTACCGCACGCTGGCGCGCGCCGAGCAGTACCGGCACACGTCCGTGTGGGACGAGCGGCATCGGTAGCGTTCAACTGTATGAACGGCGGCGATACGCCTCCCTGACGTAGCGCTTGAGTTCCGCCTCGACCGTCGAGACCGGCGCGGCGGGTTCCGCCATGGGATCGAGCAGCCGCCGCGCCGCTTCCAGCGTGCGCCGCGCCCTGAGTTCAGCCTCGCTCAAAACCTCGGCGGCAGGCGCCGCCGTATCGCGCTCGGACTTTTCCATGACGCTACTCCTGAAGGTAAGGGGATGCAGCAGTGCGCTACATCAGCAAGCGGCGTGCCCATGGCCTCGACAATTCATGCACTGAAACCGGCCCGCCAAAAAAATTGGGCGGCTCACGGCCGCCCTCTTCATCCCTCCCGCCCTACCAGTAGGGATCCTGGTTGTAGTACTTGTGCACGCTCAGGGCCCAGCTTTCGTCCGCCATCCTCGGCCAGTCATCCTTGTCGAACCCCGGCGCGTTCTTCAGCACCTCCTTGTCCACGTTCAGGATGAAGCACTTGCGGTCCGTGTCCAGGGTCAGGGCCGCCCACGGAATGGCAAACAGCTTGTCCCCCATCCCCAGGATGCCGCCGCGCGCCAGCACCGCATACGCGACTCGTCCCCGCGGCACGTCGATCATGATGTCCTTGATGGATCCCAGCCCTTCTCCCGCGGTGTTGACCACGTCATTGCCCTCCAGGGTGTCCGCGGCCATCACTTCAGGGCCGGGCCCTGTCGCCGAACCCTTGGACCCGCCAACAATATTGGTTTGATGCTCCATGCGTTTCTCCTGTGCGGGGCCTATCCCCACGTTGAACTCCGGTTGCGGCGGCGCCCCGTGCGCCGATCCGGGATGACCCATCCAGCAAGCGTCGTGCCCATCCGGCACAGCGCCGCGCCGGGCATCGCCGGATCATCCTTTGCTGCGTGCGCCAGCGCCGCGGCTGCGCTGGCTTTGCTCCTGGCCCGAACCGATCTGGCTCACGTGGCCGTCCTTCTTGGTCCGATTCTGGCTGTCCCGATGGCTGGCCTGGGCTTCACGCGCCGAGCCGTCGCTGGCCGGGTTCGGCTTGCTGGTCGCACGCTGAACCGCGCACATATTCCACTGGCCGGCATATTTTTCCGACGCTTGCGACGCCATGTCCAGTGGCTAAGCCTGGGCATGGCGCTTGCGGGTCGTATCCCGCTATCCCACATAGGAGCGTACTTATGAAAATCCGAGCCCTCGCCTACGCGCTGGCCCTGTCCGCCGGACTGGCTTCGGCCGGTGCGCTGGCGCAGTCCGCCATGCCCACCTCGCCGTCCAACACGCCGAACGACGGCACCGCCGTCCCCCCCAACCAGCCCGTGCCGCCCGGACAGAAGCCGCCCGCGCCGAATGCGACGCCGAACACGCCGACCAACTCGCCCAATCTGAACAAGAACGGCCACACCCGGTCCGACAAGCACACGACCGACAAGCAGGGGAGTCACCGCGAGGCCAACGACAACGTGCCCAGCACCAAGGGCAGCGGCGCCACGCCGCCTCCGGGGTATCCAAACACGGGTGGCTCCAAGTAGCCGCGCCACGACGGCATGAGCAGAAACCGCCATAAGGCCCAATTGTTTAGTTGTGTGCACCAAGCCCAACCGGTTCTTCACACTCCTTAAAGGACCTCGGAAAGATTCCTCTCATCGGATCGATACATTGCGCGGCAGCGGTCCCCCGGGGCCCCAGAAAACTGCCGTGCAAACGAGGTTGCCCATGTCGGAAGTCGTCGTATATGTCAGAAGCCAGCCCAGGCTGGGCGACCAGATCGTCGCCCTGCCGGCGCTCTATCAACTGAAAACCTGGTGGGCATCCAGGCGAATCCGGGTGGTCGCCCGCGACGACCTGGCGGGCTTCTACCGCGGCGTGCCCTGGGTCGATGAGTTCGTGCGCGCCGCTACCTTTGGCGACTACCTGCGCACGCTGAAGAAGCACACCCCGGTCTGTGTCAGCCTGCATCACAGCAGCGAACGCTTCGGCGTGCTCAACCTGCTGCGGCGGCCGGCCTTGCGGTTCGGCTTTCGCAACGCGCGGATGAGCGATCTGGTCTGGACGCATTGCCACCGCAAGAACATCGCCGAGTACATAGGCCTGGCCAACCTGAGATTGCTGGCGTCGTACCGGCAGTTCGATGCCGAAGCGGCGGCGCGCCGTTGCTTCCAGATGCTGGCCCACCCGTATCGGGATACGGGACAGGCGGCCGACGTGGTCATGATCCCAGGCGGAGGCTCGGGAGCCTTCAAGCGCTGGAGCCTGCTGAACTATCTGCGCCTGGCCGAGAGGCTGAAACTGCTGCTGGGCCAGGACACCCGCTTCCTGTTCGTGCTGGGAGAACAAGAGGTGGCCGAACGCGACAGGCTCGAAGCCATGCGGCGCCCGGAGTTTTCCGTCGTCTACTGCCGCTCGGTGCCCGAGCTCAGCGCCATCATGCTGCGCGCGCGCCTGATCGTGGCCAACGACTGCGGCCCGTCGCATATCGCGCAAGGTGCCTGCGTGCCCTACGTGGGCGTCTTCAACGAGTCCAATCCGGAGTGGTTCTGGGACCGTCCCTACTCCGCCGCTGTCGTCCCCCGCCATCCCCGCGATGGCATCAATTCCATCACGCCCGACGAAGTGCTGGGCGCCTGCCGCAAAGTCTTGGAGCATCATGCGCATCCTGCATACGCTAGCTGAACGCAGCCTGGGCGGGCTGGAATTCCGCGTCCTCGAGCAATCGGCATGGCTGCAGCGCCATGGATACGAAGTGGCGATCGCCGCTCCCACCGACAGCGAAATCGGGCGCGAAGCGCGGCAGCGCGGCCTGCGCGCGGTGGACATAGGCTTCGACTCCGCCTACTCGCCGGCCACGGTCCTGAAGCTGCGGCGCGCCGTCAAGGCGTTGCGCATCGACATCATCGATAGCCATAGCCGCGCGGACGGCAAGACCGCCGCGTTGTGCCGCGATCTGTGCGCGGTCGTCAGGACGCGCCATTTCGCCAAGCCCATGCGCAGCTCGCCACGGCGCCGGCTGGAATGGAAGCTCGGCTGCGACCACGTTATCGCGACCAGCCTGCAGGGCAAGCAGGAAATCCTGGCCGCGCGCCTGGCCGCCCCCGAACAGGTCAGCGTGGTCGGAGAATGGGCCGCCGACGAGTTCTTCCAATCGGACGACGCCCCGCAAGCGCGCCTGCACACCCGGCAAGCCTTGGGCATACGCGCTCCCGACCGCGCCTGCGTCATCGCCACCATAGGCATGCTGCGTCCCGAGAAAGGCCAGGCCGACCTGCTGCGCGTGGTGCAGCGGCTGCGCGCCCAGGGCCTGCCCGCCACTGCGTTGGTGGTCGGCATGCCCACGGCCAGCACCAAGCCCTATGCCTATGCCCTGCACCAGCTGACCGTCGATCTGGGCCTATCCGGGCATGTGGTGTTTGCCGGCCATCGCAACAATGTTGCTGAGATGATTCGCGCCGCCGATGTGGTGCTGGTGCCTTCGGCCACCGAAGCCTGGTCCCGCGTCGTGCCCGAGTCGTTTGCCGCGCGCCGTCCGGTGGTCGCCAGCGATGTCGGCGGTCTGCCGGAAATCGTCACGCCGGGCCAGACCGGCTGGCTGGCGCCGCCGGGCAACATCGCCGGCTACGCGGAGCGCATCATGCGGATCCGCGGCAACCCCGCGCAAACCGGGGCCATGGTCGGCAACGCCCGCGCCTTTGCGGACGCGAACTTCCGGCTGGCGGGCAAGATGTTCAGCACCCTGGAAGCGTACAAGCGGGCGCTGCGTCCCAGCTGACGGGCGGCCGCCAAGGCGGAAGGGGTATCATGGTGCCCCCGATTTGTTTACCCGATTCAGTATCGTGACCAAGCCCGCCCTACTGCTCGTCCTGGCAATCGCCTTGACGGGTTGCTCCAAACAGGAAGAAACACCCTGGGAACGGCTTCAAGCCGCCGCGCCGCAAATGCAGCTGGCAGCCGACACCCCGGAAGCGGCGGTGAAATCCTGGTGGCAGGTCCGTGTAGCGCACGACCGCTACACCGCCACCGCCTGCAAGGAACTGGCCGAGCTATACCGTCCGTTCAGCTCCGCCGAGGACTCCTTAACCACGGCGCAGCTCCAGGCCCGGCAGAACGGCGACGAGAAATGCAGCGTTGAAACCTACGAGCGCAGCGTCGTCAGCGTCGACGTCCAATCCGACACACGCGCCTTCGTCGTTGCGCAGATCCGCAACACCACCCCGTCGACGCCTGGCTTCACCGTGGACAACGATGAGCGCGACCGCAAGGAACGCGGCGTGCGCATGCAGTATCTGCTGGAACGCGCCGACAAGACCCAGGGCTGGAAGATCGCCCAGGTGTATGGCCGCAACCGGTATTGCGAGGTTGCGCCGGTGAACGGCTGGTGCCCGCTGTACAACCGCGCGGCCGGGTCGGCGAATAGTTATGTGTTTGAGTTCAGCCAGTAGGCGAGGCAGCCGGGTAAACGCAGCCTCGCCCGCGCCTATCCGCACACCCTGCCGAATGCCAAACTCCACCCGTTGGACGGCGGCCGCCGGTTGCTGGCAACGCATCTGGATGAAGTGGTCGCGCTGATACGGGCATTCCAGCAACGGGTGAATTTTTCTGGAAACCTTAAGCGGAATTCCGATATAAAGGGGAGGTTCACCCACGCCTGATGCAAGGCGCCTCCTCGGATTCCACGATGACCCAACTTCAAATCAACGGCCAGGCGAAGGATGTCGACGTCCCGGGCGAAACGCCCTTGCTCTGGACCCTGCGGGACGAACTCGGCATGACCGGCACCAAGTTCGGATGTGGCATGGCCTTGTGCGGCGCCTGTACGGTGCACATGGACGGCGCGCCAATCCGCGCCTGTGTCACCCCGCTCTCGGCCGTGGCCGGCCACAGTATCACCACTATCGAAGGGATGGAGGCGGATACTGTCGGCCAGGCAGTGCAACAAGCCTGGATAGAGCAGAACGTCGCTCAGTGCGGCTACTGCCAGGCAGGCCAGATCATGACCGCGGTAAGCCTGCTCAAAGCCACCGCCCAGCCGACTGATCAAGACATCGAAGACGCCATGAGCGGCAATATCTGCCGCTGCGGCACCTACCCTCGCATCCGCGCCGCCATCCAGCAGGCTGCCAAGCGCCTGGCCCAGGGAGGCAAGCAATGACGCACACCGCTCAGCTTTCCAGGCGTGGCTTTCTGCAGGGCGGCCTGGGCGCGCTGACCCTGGCCGTCACATCCAAGGGATTGATCACGACAGCCTGGGCCGCAGAGGCCACCGTCCAGAAGTACGGCGCTGACAGCATGCCCGGCGGCACGGTGGACGACCCGCTGGTCTTCGTCAGCATAGGCGCGGACGGCACCGTTACCATCGTCGCGCACCGCGCTGAAATGGGCACGGGAGTACGCACCAGCCTGCCCATGGTGGTGGCCGACGAGATGGAAGCGCGCTGGGACCGCGTCAAGGTCATACAGGCGCAAGCCGATGAAGTGCGCTACGGCAACCAGAACGTGGATGGCTCGCGCAGCGTCCGCCACTTCTTGATGCCCATGCGGCGCGTCGGCGCGGCAGCCCGCCAGATGCTCGAAGCGGCGGCGGCGGCACGGTGGTCCGTTCCTCTCGCCGAGGTCAAGGCCGTGCAGCACGAGGTGCAGCATCAGCCTACCGGGCGCCGGTTGACTTATGGCGAGCTGGCGGCTGACGCTGCCAGGCAGCCTGTTCCCACTGGCGACGCGCTCAAACTCAAGGCCAGGAGCGAGTTCCGCTACATAGGCAAGGACCAGGTACGCCTCGTGGACCTGGAAGCCATCGGCAAAGGCCAGGCGACCTATGGCATGGATATGCACCTGCCCGGCATGGTCTATGCCGTGGTGGCGCGCCCGCCTGTCGTCGGCGGCAAACTGCGCCGCGTCGACGACGCCCGCGCGCTGGCCGTGCCCGGGGTGCTGAAAGTCGTGGAAATTCCCGCGATGAAAGGCGCGCCCGCGTTCCAGCCCCTGGGCGGCGTCGCGGTCGTCGCTCGCAACACCTGGGCTGCGCGCCAGGGCCGCGATGCGCTGGTCATCGAATGGGACGACGGTCCCAACGGCAGCTACGATTCAGCCACCTACCACCGGACGCTGGAATCCGCGGCGCGCAAACCGGGTAAGGCGATACGCAACCAAGGCGATGCCGGGCAAGCCTGGGCCAAAGCGCCCGAGGCCGAGCGCCTGGCCGCGGAGTACTACGTTCCCCACCTGGCCCACGCCTCGATGGAGCCGCCGGTGGCCACCGTTCAGATCAAGGGCAGCAGCGCCGAAGTCTGGACTTCCATTCAGAACCCCGTCGCGGCGCGCGATGCCGTCGCTGCCCGGCTGAAACTGGAACCCGCCAACGTCAAGGTCCATGTCTTGCTGCTGGGCGGGGGGTTCGGCCGCAAGTCCAAGCCCGACTTTGTGGACGAAGCCGCGATTGTGGCCCGCGCCATGCCCGAAGGCACGCCAGTCAAGCTGGTATGGACGCGCGAGGACGACATCCATCATGACTACTTGCATACCGTGTCGGTCGAGCGCCTGGAAGCCGTCCTGGACAAGAGCGGGCAGGTCCAATCCTGGCTGCACCGTAGCGCCGCCCCCACCATCGCCTCGCTCTTCTCCGAAGGGGCCAAAGGCCAGCAGATGTTCGAGTCGGCCATGTCGGCCATCAACATGCCGTATCGCATTCCGAACGTCCGAGTGGAAACAGCCGAAGTGGAGGCTCATGCCCGCATCGGATGGTTCCGCTCGGTCGCCAACATCCCGCATGCCTTTGCGGCGCAGTGCTTCATTGCCGAGTTGGCCCACCGCGCGGAAAAAGACCCGAGAGAGTTCGCGCTAGACCTTATCGGCCCGGCGCGCCGGATCGATCCGGGCGCACTGGCCGACACCTGGAATTACTCGGAATCCCCCGAGCGCTACCCTTACGACACGGGCCGCCTGCGTGGCGTAATCGAAGCGGCGTGCAAGGGTGCGGAATGGGGTAGAACGCTGCCCAAAGGGCATGGCCTGGGCCTGGCATTCTGCTACAGCTTCATGAGCTACACAGCCACGGTGGTAGAAGTGGCCGTGGACGAGAAAGGCGAGGTGCGCATCGTTGCCGTGGACATGGCGATGGACTGCGGCCCGCAGATCAACCCCGAACGCATCCGCGCGCAAATGGAGGGCGGCGCCATCATGGGCCTGAGCCTGGCGCTCACCAGCGAGATCACCTTCGAGAACGGCCGCGTAAAACAAAGCAACTTCCACGACTATGAAGTGCTGCGCCACAACGCGTCCCCCCGCGTGATCCGGACCCATCTGGTCAACGACGACCACGCCCTGCCGCCAGGCGGCGTCGGCGAGCCGCCGGTTCCACCGGTGGCGCCCGCGCTGTGCAATGCCATTTTCGCCGCGACCGGCAAGCGGATTCGTAGTCTGCCCGTGCGCAGGATCACTTGACGCGGTCCCATGAATGGAATCCGGCCAGCTCGTCCCGACGCCCATCGGAAAGGCTGGCCCGTCGGCCGTTCCGTCTAGCAAGCAGTTGAAATTGCGAGAGATTTTGGCGCGGCAGGAGGGGCTCGAACCCCCGACCCCGGGCTTAGAAGGCCCGTATGAAATTGCCATAAAGCATTGATATAAAGGGGTTCTTCTATTTTTGCGTTAGAACAATTGTGAAATTGACACTACGGCGTTATGCGGCTCTCAAGCCGTCTGTTCTAACGCAGAATGTCCTACTTCAAACGACGCCAGACCGAACACGGCGGATGCTGGACCTGTACCCACCGGCACGGAGAAACGACCAGCCATGGGCGCAGGCGATTCTGCCCCGGGGCTCATCGTTCACGATAGCCCCATTCTTCCCAGATGAAGGATGCGGATAGCCTAAGTTTTCGATGCCGCATCCGTTCATTGAACGTACCCCACCCTCCTAGCATCCGAATGAACGAGCAACCGTCGCGCCGGCCACGAGGGGGAAGCGATCCCGCTGCGTTTATTGTTGCCTCCGGCCGGCACATCCGAGGTCGCAAAGGCGAGTGACTCTATACTGGCCCTCCACCCTTCCAGCAGGAGGCGCGCATGTGTTGTGCCGCATTTCCCTGAATGCGAGCGATGGCGCCGAGCTCAATTTAACGAGCCTTGCCTCCCTCGCAAGAACATCGCGACCTTCCCCTTCAACAGCGCAGCATCATACGTAGCCGTGCTGAGCGCGCCCTGCAACACCATTCTTCGAATGTCGGTCGGCACTTCGTGCCAGATGCTCAAAATTGCTGCCCCAAGGCACGCGATGACTCGCCGCTCGCCTTCGTCAAGCACCCCTGGATCCAGCAACTCAACGAATGTGGGAAATTGCACCCCTCCTTCATTGAGCCAGCGCTCAATATCAGAGTCATCATGATCGTGGCTCATGTCTATCCCCTGAAAAAAAATCTCCCGCAGCAAGACGCGCAATCTTTACTTTTAGTACCGACTTGTCGAACGCTGCCTGAGCAATCTCACGATTTAGCATCCGCTGGCGCGCATCAACTGGAAGGTCGTCCCACAGGCTCAAAACGGACGCCCCCAGGAAGGCCAAAATCCGACACTCAGACGCCTCGAACTCCTCGATAGCAAACGAGTTGGCAAGAGAGGCAAGCTGCGATCCCCCCTCATCGTCCCACCGCTCCAGTGCTTTCACACCCATTGACTGTGACATGGCAGCCTCCAAGACGGTTGCATGAAGTCAGTGTAGAGCAGGTACCTCCACAGGTCTTACGCTTGTTTCAATTCAGTCGTAGGTCCTACGTGCCATTGAGCGTACTTTGAATACGTGGCACTCGCCACGACAACTAAAGAGGCACACATCATGACATTCCCCACTCGCTTCAGCGCAGCTGGCCCCCCCACTCAACCTGGTCAAGGCGACCAGCCCAACAAGCAGCAAGAGCAACAAAGTCAGGAGCAAAAAGAAGAAGCCGCGCGTAAACAAGCGCAAAATGATCCGCTAAAGCAGCGCCCCCCTCAGTAGGCGTATCGCACGCGTTCGGCCTAAATCCACGGAGTACGCAGCTGCCTAGCTGCGGATGGATGGCTGAAAGCTTGTGAGCAGGCGCTGACTCGTCGCACGATTGCGAGAGCCAGCGTTGTCGTGATTCGATCTCGACCCACGATAATTCTGCGCTATTCATAGGCCACGATACAGGCCGACCGGTCCCCAAATTAGAACTTCGATTTGATCGACTGCTTCGCCATATCGCGGCCGTATCGCGCTTCGATTCATTTAGGCCGATCCGATCATGAAGCTCTTCACTAAGTCATTTTTACGCGTCATTACTGCTTGCCGGAAATTCGTCTCACCCGGGACGTCGTTGAAGCATCTCGATCCCCCCCGCGCACAGCCCTCAACCCCGGACGCTGCAATTCTCTCGCCTTGGCGCGTATACAGGATCTACGCTCGCCCAGGACACCTGTTGCTTAGGAATGAGCAAGGCAGGATTTTTGACCTCGGCGTCATGAAAGGGGCCGAGCCCAATTTGGCCTACCGCCTGTTCGCACGAGGCCTCACGGGCCGAGGGTTCGCTTCGCGCACGCTCCTGCTCGATGACATCACTCGTCGAATTGAAGCTGGAGAGGTTGCGGGGGAACTGCTTGACCTACCCGAGTGTACGGCAGCGCCAGGAACCGACCTGGATCGCGGTACGCACGCCGACGTGTCGATGAAGTTGACGCGAGATAGGCTAGCACTTGATCCAATTCGCAGCTAATTGGTCTCGGGCTTCGGGGGGAATCCGAGACGTCAACCCTCATCACCGGTATCGGACGATACATTTAAGTTGCGAGCGACACGTAGCCCCCTGAGCCATCTACTGCGGGCGGCAAGGATAATTGTATCGCGACACGACATGTGATAAATAGATAGCCGTACGCACTGACGACACTTCTGATTCGCCCATCTACGTTGGCCGAATTGGCCTCACAGGATTGGCTTCTGGAGGAATGCATTATGGCGCCGGGACCCCGACTATCGGATGTCATTGTCAAAATGCCGGATCGTTCTACCTGCCGTGTTGAGCGAAGGCTCGTAAGCAACCGCAGCGCAGATGGCAAACCTGTTACACACTATGTCTGTACCTTGCCAACCGGAGACCTCGTTACGTGGCTATCCGGCGGCAAATACCGCATGCCCGATGGAACTGTAGGTATCGCCGTCGCACATAAGCGGCCTGAAAGTGAAAGTTAACGCCGTTTCCTACTTTGCGCCACACATTGTCTTGCTGCTGAAACGTGCTTTGGCGCAGCGTCCGCTGCCTTCCTCCTTGTGAAATCGTACTGCAGGATGAGTCGCGAATATGAAGGGCTCGCAAGGGCTTGAAATCGCTCTCGATAGCGCAGTAGGATTTTCTTTGCGGGACCTTTCTTGGCGTTCGCTTTCACCAATCACTTAGGAAATGACTATGGGTAAGTACGACCCGCACTCCCCCTTTCTGCGAGGTGAAGAATCGGCAGAATGGAAGGACAAACTGCAAGATCCACATGCCACGCTTCTTAGGCCGGCCGGAAGGGTGCAAGTCCAGTCGGCCGAAGCGGAGCTACATCAGCACATGAGACAGGTGAGCCGCCGTCCGGGCTATGGCCACCTAGCCAACCTGCTGCACCATACACACCGAAAACACTGATCTACATCTCTCGCCTCCCGCCATCGAGCTGCGAATCCTCATTTCGTCCGGCCTGATACCGTGGCGAGGCCACTCGATGACCCAGAAAAAAATGCCTACATCTCCATACGACTGCAGCATTGCGCATGGCGTAGGCTGAATTGCATACTGAAAGCTCACAACTTTTGGGGGGTACTACCATGCAAATGGACATCCAGAAGCTTGGGGCGCTTTCGGCGCGAGTTGGTCTGACGCTGCTCGATTGCCCCTTCCTCCGCGCGCGGGCCATGCCCGGCCATACAGGGGAACGCCCGAGAGAGTGGCGAGCCAAGGTGGACGCTTGGGAGGACGGATGGAAGTCGGAAGTTGAAAAGCGACGCATGATGGGCCTGCACCGACGCTCAACAGGCTCAAAGAGGGCATAACTCCCAGCAACCAAAAAAAGCGCCCCTCCTTAGGGGCGCCCTTCTTTCATCTGAGGGGAACTGCATTCCGCCTATAGTCTTCACACCGCGCCAGCGTGCGATAGAAGTCCGCCCCTATGCCCATCAATTCCGCAGTTTCATTGGCGCTTAGCCTACCTTCAATACGGACGAGAATCTCCGCATACGAGTCCAAGACATCTGCCCAATCACCAAATCCTAATTTTTCCAGGCGTGGCAACAGGATCATCATAGAAACAAATTCGTCGCGTGTCATGGCAGCCCCCAAGTAAAGTGTATTTTCTGCAGCAAGCGCCATGCCAAAACCTACGGATGACTTAACCTATCTTAAACGAATTTGACAAGCCTTCAGCTGTGCCGTCAGTCGCCGGATTCCTGCCCGTAGGGCGAAATAATCCGATCGAGCAGCTGGATCAAGTTCGGGGCGGGTTCCATTACCCATGCCGGCGCCGGCTCCGGTTTTGGGCACTCCACCGCTGGCGGCGGGGCAGGCAGCAGCGACGCGCAGCCGCTGGCGCCCAGCGTCAACATCAGCACGCAGACGGTCATCCTCAACTTGGGCATTTCGCATTCCTCCATACGCAGCCCACTCGGCCTTCGCGTTTCGTTCGTTGATTTCCCCCACGACGGCGTAGCGCCGCAGCAGGATCTCGCGCGCCTGACGCTGCGACTCGGCCACGCGGTCGGACTCGTCAGCACGCATCGAGGCGACCACCGCGCCATAGCGCCACCCTTGCGCGGTCCAGGCCGCACCGCCGACGATCAGCGCGCCGGCCAGCGCCGCCGCGGTGTAGCCTTTCCAGCCCATCAACGCGCCGACAACACGCGCTAGGCCGTTCACCGCGCCACCTCGGCGACTGCCTGCGCATAGTTGCGGCCCCACTTGGCGCGAAGCTCTGCGCGTTGGGCGGGCGTGCCCCGGTCGTAAGCACCGGGCCGCCAGGTGCGCAGGTACAACCGCCAGGCGCCCTCTTCGTCACCCACAAGCGGCAGCCGGCCCGGGTCGCTCCACAGCAGGAGACGGGCCAGGCCGGCCGCCAGCACGTCGTCATGCTCGATGGCGTCCCAGATCGCGGCATCGCGCGCGGGCACGCCCCGGGCCTGGTAGAGGTGGGCAGCCGCGGCGCTCGTTGCCGCGTGCAGCCGGACGCCGTGCACCATGCCGCCACCCTGCTCCGCTTGCCAGAAGCTCTTGGCGGGGCCAATCGGCCGCGGCGGGCGGCCGACCAGTTGACGGCGGTCCACAAAGCGACTTTCTTGCAGACCGGTAGCCAGCAACTGGACACGCGCCGCGGGCGTGTCCATATTGGCCGGCAGCAGCGCCAACGCCGGGTTGATCGCCCCAGCGACAATTTCTTTCAACGTCATGAATTGACCCTCACAATGCACGCCACATTCCCCTGGGCGCGATACACCAACACGGCGATCAGTACCGCCACCACCGCCTGCCATACCGTTACAGGCTCATGCCGCACAAGCACATCCAGGGCCTGGCCGCCAGTGCCCACGATGAGGAGGTAGGCCAGCCACGACATTCCGCGGCGGAACCGTGCGCCGTTGCGCCGGTACAACAGCAGCCGCACCGCCGAAGCGAAATTCGCCACCACAAACAAAAGGGCCACCAGATGCTGGTGGCCCATACTGATCATTTCGGCAGGTTGCATCTCAGCTCCCCTTCTTGAAGACCGTGGTGAAGTCGAACGTCTTGATGCGCTCGATTGCCGCCAGAGCGATAGTCACGATCAGCGCAGCAGCACCGAACGCCGCTATGGCTGTTTCCTTGACAGGCGTCAGCGCCACTACATCCGGTGCTGCCAGGTAGCCGATCACAAATGAAATCGCCCAGTAGATGCCGCGCGACAGCAATCCGCCTTCCTTGCGCGACACGACGAAGAGCGAAGCCCCGGCAAATGCTCCGATGAGAGCGTTGCCATCAATCCCCGGCAGCAGGCCCGCGAGCGTCACGCCCGCGGCGGCCACCGCCACAACACCTGTGCTTGCAGGTTCTGCCATCACTTCTCCCTTTTGAAATTTCCAGCAATAGAAATGGCCCGCCGAAACGGGCCCATGCAATAGCCAAAGGCTTAGCGAACGAACGAGAGCAGCGCCAGATTTCCCGAGACAGACACAGTGCCGGTGCCTGGTCGAGGGAATACCAAACTAATGGTGTGCAACCCAGCAGGGATGTTGGTCCGGATAGAACTCCCGGACTTCGTGTTTTCCTGCTCGCTTGAGGTGTAGTTCACTACAGGCACCCTGCTCACTTCGGCACCATCAAAATAGAGCCGCACGTATTCGGCCACGACGACCTGGGCCGAGCTCGATTTCGCCGCAAACTCATAGCTGATCAACGCGGAGCCCGCTGAAGGCAGATTGAACGTGATGGAAGCCGAATTAGCACCGCTGCCCGCCCCGAAATTCAGGTTCAAGGGGACGGCGTTCCCGGCCGACACCGCCCCATTTTGCAGCTGAAGAGTACCGACCTGGGCGAAGCCAATGTTCGCCGTCTTGACGTAGGCTGTCTCTATGTTCGCCACCTTCGCGGCGAACGAGTTGGCATCGATGCGGTCAGCGCTCATGACGCCTGTTGTCACCTTGGCAGCGTCCAGGCTTTCCACATTTGCACTCTTTATCCACGCAGTGCCAATCAGGGCCTGGCTCATGAAGACCTGCCCGCCCTGGATGACGAAAGGAGACGTGACGTTGCTCCCGTTCGGGTGCAGAACCGCGAATCGATCGGCCATCACCAGTACCTGGGGTTCGATGACGCCGCCCGTGTTTTCGACGCCGACGCCTATTCCAGCCATGTAGCTGCGACCGCCAACGGAGGTCTCAGCCTTGATGGTCCACATCGCCGCCAAGTCGCCGTTTGTCTTGGCTATTGCCTGACTCGTCTGCTGAACTCCCGCAAATGCCTGATCCGCCCTTCCGGAGGCTGCGTCTGCCTTACCTGAAGCAGTGTCGGCAGTCGCCTGCACACTGGTGACGCGCCGGCCCAGCGTCTCCGTCTCGTTCGCCCGCGTAGTCGATTCCTCCTGAATCAGCGAGGTGTTTTCGTCCACCTTGGAGCTCACGGTGCTGAGCGTCCTCGCCATCGCCTCATTCTGGGTTTGACGGATCTCCTCCTCATCGGCGATCCGCGTTTCCAGAACCGGGATTTTCTGAATCGGGGCGAGTAAATCCTGAGCCAGTTGCGTCTGGGTGATCTTGCCGGTGAGGTATTCGAGAATTTCCCCCGCGTCCGAGCTTGCCTGACCGAGCACACCGTTCCCCGCCGGATAGCGCGGACCTGGTACGCCATTCCGATCACGCAAGATGGCCCAAAAGTACAGTCGCGCGCCGGCAGACAAGCCCATGAGCGTCGTGCTGTCTTGTGGGAACGCATAGTCCCCCAACTTCTGCGCCGACTCGAACTCTGGCGAGGCGCTGTACCAGATCTCCGTTCGCTCAATGATTGACGGTCCAGCAGGGAAGCCCCAGCGCAGCCGAATAGCAAACACCAACGACGTCGGAATAAGGCTCGTTACCGCTGGCGGTGGGGCCAAGATCCCGTCCAGCTGCGTTAGCAATGACGTGGCCCAGATGGACGATATATCCATTGGATTGAACGCCCTCACTCGGCACATAAAGCCGCCAGCAAAGATGTTCTGAACCTCTATGCTGGTAGACCCAGTCGGCGGCAGGCTAATCCATTCGGAATTGTCCCGCCGCCACTGCACCTCGTACTTCACGGCGCCCTCGGCAGCAGCCCACGAAAAAACCGCCGTATGGCTTGCAATACCCTGACTGATCAACGGGTAGGAACTGATGGTGACGTTGGTCGGTGGCGGCTGAACACCGGGGGGAACTACTGTGATCGGTACGGGATCCAGGCGAGTGCCAAAGTCCACGTTGTCAAACTTTCCAGGCTCGTGTTGAATGGCCGCGATTTCCGCGATGAGCCCTTCCTTACGCTTCACACTGATGATGCGAAAGCGCTGCGCAGACAGCACCTCAGATTCTAGTGTCCACACGCATTCGGCTTCCGGCACCTCGGAGAATGGCGCTGTTACCGTGATGATGAGGACCATTCCCGGCACGCCGAGCATATCTGCGGTCAACTCCGTGGAGTCAACCGTGAAGGTCGTCAAATCTGCAGTCAGACCTTGCCCCACTGCTGCGCTGACAATCCGGGTTTCCGAAACTCCGCTGGGCAAATTGACGGCCAGGCGATCCCCCGGTCTAACCCCCAGCGCAGCATCGACTGTAATAACGGTAGAAGTCGCCGAGTGGATGCGCCCCCCCACTCGGCGCCCTGCCAGGTGTTGATCCGCGATCCGAACAATGCTGCCGGGACGTACACGACACGCATCAAGCCCGACGGAGAATGATACGGACCTGGTTTCCATCCGCGAGGTGAGCAGAAGCCACTTACCGACCCGGTTAGCTTGACCGCGAGAGGTGCAGCCAAACGCGCTTACCTCGATCTGCTTAAGCCCAAACCGCGCCAGGCCTTTACGATCTTCGACATACTCAACTTTCTGCCGCCCCATGTCTGAAAGATCATTCCAGGACACAAGGGCTGCGGTATAGCGAGCATTCAACGAAGAGCCGACGTAATTAAATCGGCCGTCGATCACGTTGGCCGACGTGAAGGTATAGACGGGATCGCCGGGCATATCTGCGACGGCAAAGACTGACGAATTCGCCCAGTACGTCATTCCCCGGAACACCGACGCCAGGTCCTGCAAAACCCGATACGCGTCCGCGGCTGTCTGCAAATAGCAGTTGCAGGTGAAGCGTGGCTCTTGCCCGCCAAATCCATCGGGCACCAGTTCATCGCAGTACCGGGCTATCTGATACAACCCCCACTTATCCAACCAGCCGGAGGGTATGCGCTCACCCAGGCCATACCGATCATTGGTCACGAGGTCATAGAAAATCCACGCAGGGTTGTCAGTCCACGCAAGCTTGAATGTTCCGTCCCAGGTGCCCGCGTATGCGCGCCGATCCTCGTCATAGTTCGACGGGACGCGGATGATTCGTCCCTTCCAGTCATAGGATCGCGCGGGTATTGATTGGAACTGGGAGGCATCAATCTTGATGCCGACCAGAGCAGACATCGGGTACCTAAGCTTCGCGTCTATTACCTCCGTAATCCCATCTACATAGGTTCGATCAGAAATGACACTGCTATTAGCGTTCGCCGTAATTCGCCGAACTCGCACCGACCAGCCAGATCGCGCGGCCGGGAGGTCAATTCGATGCGATCGCGAACACCGGTGGCGGCTTCCATCGAGAGTATCGAATCGAGGAGGCTGGCAATGCCTGACGACATAAAGTTGCCGGTACTGCCGCCCATCCACCACAAATGGGCGCCGCTAATTTCTGATCACCTAGCCGAGGCTTTGCAGGCTTGGTGCCGCACGTACGCCCGCGCCGCCATCCTGGCCGACCGTCAGCAGCGCGCCGCCAACGCCCACACCATGCAGCACAACGACGGAAGCTGGGTGTATGGCTGAAATGCATCATACACATAGCATTAATGAAAATAATGACTCATTAATAGAGCAAATATGACTCCGCTCTATACGCTCGCGGTCCCGCTCGGGATCGTCATCAGCGTCGTCGCCGGGCTGCTAATGCCGAGCCAGGCCAAGCGCCCCCGGTGCCGCTGATGCCAGCGACTGACCGGACAAGTCAAGTTCTCAGCAGGCCCACCTAGCGGGGGCTTCGTTTTGGAGGTTCTGATGAACGAATACCTCTCGGCCTCCGACCTGGCCGAACTGGTCGGGTGCAAGCCGAACCAGAGGGCAATGATGGCGCGCTGGCTCAACCGCCACGGCTGGCGTTACGTCGTTGATAAGAACGGCATCCCGCGCGTCCTGCGGGCATATCGAGATAAGAAACTGGGAGTAGTAGATGGCCAGCAAAAAGCCGGTCTCACGTCGGCCCCGAACCGCGACGCCTTCGCCCGCATGGGAGAAGACCGGGATCGCAAGGCTGTACAAGCGCGTCGGCAAGCGGCGCATTAGCTGGATATACAAGCACCTGGACGGACGTAGCCAAACGCTGGCCTCAGCCGTCCTCGGTGACCGCGCCGCACGCTACGACGCCGAGCGCCTTGCATCGAAGCTGGCAGTTGAGATACAGCAAGGCGTTGTGGTGGCAGGCGCCGTATCCGAAATGATCGAGCGTTTTGAGCTCAAGGAAGATCCGACCTATTACCAAGACCAGTCCAAGGACGGCAAGAAGATCAGGAAAGGGATGTACACGAACCTAACGAAGTTCTTCGGCCGAATGGTGCCGGCGGAGATGACCGCCCAACATGGCTATCAGTACCTAGAGGACCGCGCAGCCGCGGGCGCACCGATCAAGGCAAATAAGGAGTTGAGTCAATTTTCCGTAATCTGCCACTTCGGTGTGAAGTGGGGGCTGTTGGCAGCGAATCCATTCGTCAACATGATGAAAAACCGGTCGACCTCGGACACGAAGATCATCGACAGGCGCCAAGTCTTACGTTTCTACCTGTGGTCCATCAAGCAACGTGAGAACTACCGGACGATGGGATGCGCCGCGATGTTCACCTATCTCACTGGCTTTCGATCATCCGAGGCGCGCCCCTATCTGAAGGCCGGGCTGAAGGAGGAAGGGGTGACGGTCCTTTCCACCAAGCGTAAGAAAGGCCAGATTGAAGTGTTGAAGGTTCGGGAGTGGTCAAAGCGCCTGCGCGTGGTTGTGGCTCGCGCCCTCGACCGCAAGAACACCAGCAGTCCGTACCTGTTCGCCCCCAGCAAGAGATCCGAAGCCTATACCCGGCACGGCTGGGCTTCAAGTTGGAAGGATGCCCAATTAGCATGGATTCGGACGGTGGACAAAACGGTGAAAGAAAAGACTCTCACCGCCCACCCGCTGTACTTCAATTTGCAGCATATTCGACCCGCCGCGATCACTATGAAGATAGTGAACAGGGATGAGGACGCATACGATTTCGCGGCTCACGCCAACCCCGCCACAACCCATAAACACTATGACAGGCGAGTCGTAAAGCGGGCTACTGCGACCGAGTGAAGTTCTAATGCAGGCATTTTTATTCTAATGATTAGCCCGTTAGCGAATCCCCACCTGCCGTAAGCCGTTGTATTTGCTGGCGATTCTGGCGCGGCAGGAGGGGCTCGAACCCCCGACCTCAGGCTTAGAAGGCCCGTGCTCTATCCAGCTGAGCTACTGCCGCGCGGTGTGGTGATGGCCCGGAAAGGATCCGGGCGCCGCATTTTACCTTGTTGCGGGCGGCTTGGGCGGCGCGGCAGGAATCGCTGCCGCGCAAGCCCTATTCCTCGCCAATGTCCGCATGGGTCGACACCCACAGCACCAGCGCATCCTCCGGGCTCAGGCTGATCACCCGGTGGCCCATGCGGCTGTCTATATAGAAGCTCTCCCCGGCCTTCAGCCGGGCAGGTTCGTAGAACTCGGTGTAGAGCTCGACCTCGCCCTCCAGGACGTAGACAAATTCCTCGCCGCGGTGCCGGCTCCAGTCGTGGAATTCGTCGAAGGAACGGGCCTTGACGCGAGTGTGGAAGGGCATCATGCGCTTGTGCGACAGCGCGGTGCACAGCAGTCGGTGGTCGTAGTACGGGGTTTCGTACTGGCGCCCTTCCCCCTGGCGGCTCAGGCTGCGGCGGCCGGTGCCCATGTGGGCGTCGGACGCGGTGAAGAGTTCGGCCACGTCCAGTTCCAGGCCGGCCGCGATCTTGATCAGGTTGTCATAGGTGGGCGACAGCAGGCTGTTTTCGATCTTGGACAACGTGGACGCGGACACGCCGGTGGCCGCGGCCGCCTGCTTCAAAGTCCACGCCCGCGCCTGGCGCAAGGCTCGCAGCCGCTGTGCCAACACGCTCTGTTTGTTGCCTTCCATCTATGCACCCTGTCATGCCCGCGACCGCCGCTCCCGCCACCAGTCGCGCGCCTGGTAAGACCAATAAGTAAGTTGCACCGCCGCCGTGCCCAGGCTGCCGCCATTCCAGGCCAGCCCGAACGGGGCGAACAGCTTGTGGCGCTGGGTGTCCCCCGCGATCCCTTCGGCGACCACCCGGCCGCCGATCGACGCGGTGTTCATGCCGTGTCCGCCGAACGCCGTGCAGTACCAGACGTCCGGCGACAACTGCCCGATCTGCGGCATCAGATGCCGCGCGTAGGCCATGCGCCCCGACCACGCCGTTTCCACGCGCAGCCCCTGCAATTGGGGATAGACGGAGAGCAGTTCGCGGCGCAGCGACTCCGCCAGATCGGGCGGGTCGTAGACACGGGTGGTGATTCTACTGCCCCAGCCGATGCGGCCGCCGTCGAGCACCCGGTAATAGTTGCCGGCGCGCCGGTCGTCGCCGATGGCGGCGGTGGTGCGGATGGCTTCCTGCACCCGGTCGCCCAGCGGCTCGGTCAGCATGATATAGGTGGCGATGGGCAGCATCGCGCGGCGCAGCGCCGGGACCACGCCCTCGGTATAGCCGCCGGTGGCCAGCACCACGCTGCGGGCATCGACCTGGCCGTGCTCCGTCTGCAGGCGCTTGACCGCGCCATCCAGCGTCGCCTGCGTGACGGGCGAGTCCTCGTGGATGCGCACACCCAGGCGCGCGCACTCGCGGGCCAGCGCGCGGGCGTAGTTCAGGGGATGGAAGTGAAAGGACGTGGGGTCCTCCACGCCCTGGAAGTAGACGTCGGACAGCAGGCGTTCGCGGACCTGGCCGCGGCTCAGCAGGCGCACGTCGCGGCCGAAGTCGCGTTGCTGGCTGTCGCACCATTGCCGCAGGGCGTCGGTCGCCTCGTAGCGCACCACGCGCAGCCGGCCGTCGACCTTGCGGGCCTCGGCAATGTCCAGATCGCGGATGTTGTTGCGGATAATCTCCACGCCCTCCATCGACAGCCGATAGAGTTTGCGGTAGTGGTCTTCGTCGACGTGTTTCCGGATGGCGTCGGCCCCGGCGGAGAATGCCGGCGAGACGGAGCCGCCGTTGCGCCCCGAAGCGCCCCAGGCAATGCGCCGCCCTTCCAGCAAGGTCACGTCGCGGCCGCGGCGGGCCAGCTCCAGCGCGGCGGACAGGCCCGCCATTCCTGCCCCGACCACGCAGACATCGGTGCTGGACGCGCCGGACAGGGGCGCGTAGCGGGTCTCGCTGTCGGCCAGCGTGCGCTTGTAATAGGTGTCGATGTACTCGGAAGCCATGGCGGTCGGCATCAGTTCAGGCCCGCGCCCTGCAGGCCGCCCGTCAGGCGCTTTTCCAGCCAGTTGGCCAGGCGCAGCAGCGGGTAGCAGTAGATGAAGTAGATGGCGGCGATCATGCCGTAGATGAACAGCGACTTGGCCGGGAAGGTGATGATGAAGACCTCGCCTTGCCGCGTCAGCTCGGTAATGCCGACCACCGACAGGATGGCGGTGCTCTTGATCAGCATGACGTAGACACCGCTCATGGGCTGGACGATCAGGCGCATGGCCTGCGGCAGGATGACCAGCCGCAGGATCTGGAACGGCCTCAGGCCCAACGTCATCGCGCCTTCGGTCTGGCCGCGCGGCACGGCCTGGATCGCGCCCATGACGATCTCGGCGACATAGCAGGAGGTGTAGACCGACAGCGACACGAAGGCCGCCGTGCCAGAATCCCAGTGCAGCATTTCGATGCCGGTACTGGGCAGCACGAAATAGAAGATGTAGAGCTGCACCAGGAACGGCGTGCCGCGCAGGATGTGGATGTACAGACCCAGCAACTGGTGCACGCCGCGGATACGGTAGCTGCGGATCACGCCGATCACGAAACCCAGCAGGGACCCGGCGATGATGGCCACGAAGGAGATCTTCAAGGTCTCCCAGAAGCCCTTCAGCAGGAAAGGCAGCACGACGCCGGCGGTGGAAATATAGGAGTCGAACATGCTTACCTCGCGTTCCAGGCGGGACCCGCCAGCCAGGTGCTCACGCCCCGCGACAGCAGCAGCATGCAGGCATAGATCAGCAGATAGCCGGCCGCGATGGTCAGGAAACTTTCGTTGGGCACGATGCGGTCGCTGTTCATCTGCACGCCGGCCGCGACCAGTTCGAACACCGTGATCAGCGACAGCAGCGAGGTGTCCTTGATCAGCACGGCGGTCTGGCCCAAGAGTGGCGGCAGCGTATTGGCAAAGGCTTGCGGCAGCACCACGTAACGCAGGCGCTGACGGTAATTCATGCCACAGGCCTTGGCGCCTTCGATCTGGCCGCGCGGCACGGATTCGATGCCCACGCGGATGATTTCGCTCATGTAGGCGGCATGGTGCAGCGTCATGGCGAGGATGCCCAGCAGCATCTCGCTCCAGCCCTTGGCCCCCGGCACCAGCATGGGCACCGCGTAATAGACCAGGTAGATCTGCACCAGCAAGGGGGTGGAACGGATGAATTGCACATAGGCCGCCACCGGCCGCCAGACGGCGGCGCGGGGCGACATATGGGCAAGCGCCAGCGGAATCCCGGCCAGCACCGACAGCACCAGGCTTGCGCCCGCCGCGATCAGGGTATTGGCCAGGCCGGTGGCGAACTGGCCCGTGTACTGGCTGACGATGCGCCAGTTATAGAAATCGAGCAGCCAGTCCATGGGCTTAGTGGTCTTTCTTCCAGTCGGTCGAGTACCAGTACTTCACCTGTTCGGGCAGCGTGTTGTCGGCCGTTTTCAGCGTCTGCCAATTGTCCAGCCAGAACTTCAGGCGGAAGGCGTTGGGGCCGACGGCGAAGGCCAGGGGCTCGCGCACCATGATGCCGTCCAGCACGCGCAGGTTGCCGAAGTCGACCAGGAACTGGTTGGCGGTGGACAAGGACATGATGCCGGCGTCCAGGCGGCCGCTGGACAGGGCCTGCCCGACCGGCGCGCTGCCGCCCGAGAATTCCTTCATGGTGGCCTTGGGCAGCATCTTCTTGCCCACTTCCGCATAGGTGCTGGCGCCCAGCACGCCCACCGTCACGCCGTCCTTGTTGAGTTCCTCGTAGGACTTGTAGGGCGAATCCTTGGGCACCACGGCCACGGTGTCGGCGTAGAACATCGGCGTGGAAAACAGCACCTGCGCGGCGCGCTGCGGCGTGGGCGTCATGTCGGCGGCCACCATGTCGGCCTTGCCGGACAAGAGCGCCGGAATCAGGCCCTTCCACTCATAGTCCTGCAGCACCAGCTTCACGCCCAGGTCGTCGGCCATGCGCTTGGCCACTTCCACCGCCAGGCCGGTGCGCTTGCCGGTCTTGTCCATGAAGCTCATCAGCGGCCCGGAGGTCTGGACCGCGACGCGCAGCTCGCCGCGCTTGAGGATGTCGCCCAGCTCGTCGGCCTGCGCGGGCAAGGCGACGCTGGCGGCCGCCAGGGCGATGCCGGCCACGCCCAGCCATTGTTTGATTTTCAGCATTTCCTACCCCTTGTGGTGAATGGACTCACGTCGTTCCGGGCAAAGCACAGTGCGCCGGCAGCGCCCGGATCAGCCGGACCGGCCCTGGTTACCGCCGGGCGCCGCGCATGCGGACGACCCGTTGCTTCCTTGCTGCTAGGGACTACAGAATCTTCTCCAGGAAGGCGCGGGTGCGCGCTTCCCTGGGGTGGCCGAACACCTCGTCCGGCGTGCCCATTTCCACGATGCGGCCGGCGTCCATGAAGAGCGCGCGGTCGCCCACGTCGCGCGCGAAGCCCATTTCATGGGTCACCACGGCCATGGTCATGCCGTCGCGCGCCAGCGCGCGCATCAGTTCGAGAATGCCTCCCACGGTTTCGGGGTCGAGCGCCGAGGTGGCCTCGTCGAACAGCATCAATTTGGGGTCCATGGCCAGCGCGCGCGCGATCGCCACGCGCTGCTGCTGGCCGCCGGAGAGCTGGCTGGGATAGCGCGCGCCGTAGTCGCCCATGCCGACGCGGCCCAGCAGTTCGCGGGCGTAGCGTTCGGCGTCGGCGCGCGAACGCCCGCGCACCACCCGCTGGGGTAGCGCGACGTTGTCCAGCGCAGTACGGTGTTGGAACAGGTTGAAGTGCTGGAACACCATGCCGACTTCGGTGCGCCAGCGGTTGACGTCGGTGGCCGGGTCCGTGAGCGAGACGCCGTCCACGCGGATGGCGCCGCTGTCGATGCTCTCCAGGCCGTTGAGCGTGCGCAGCAAGGTGCTCTTGCCGGATCCAGAGGGGCCGACCACCACCATGACCTCGCCGCGGCCGAGCTGGCAGTCGATGCCGTCCAACGCCAGATGCGGGGCCTGCCCGTCGCGTTGATAGGTCTTGGTGACTGCCTGGACTACCAGCAGAGGTTCCGCCACGGATCCACCTTCGTATGAGTGCTGCCTTGGTTAAAAAGGTTTCGCAATTCACGCTGGAGTTTCGTATAGTAAATTTTTTTCCAGAATCGCCACTTAGGCATAACCCTTAAGCGAAGACAGGCTCTTCGCAGGCAACCCAAGGAACCGGCATGGACACTCCCCAAGACATCCTGCGCGCGCTCGGGCTGAACCCGGAATCGCTCGCGGGCGGCACGCTGCGCGCGCGCAGCCCGATAGACGGCGCCGAGCTGGCTCAGGTCCATGAGCACACGGTGGCCCAGGCCCATTCCGCCATCACCCGTGCGCGCCAGGCCAGTCTGGCGTGGCGCGACGTGCCCGCGCCGCGCCGCGGCGAGCTGCTGCGCCTGTTCGGCGAAACGCTGCGCCGGCACAAACGCGAGCTGGGCCGCCTGGTCAGCCTGGAAGCGGGCAAGATCGTGGCCGAGGGCGAAGGCGAAGTGCAGGAAATGATCGACATCTGCGACTTCGCCGTAGGCCTGTCGCGCCAGCTCTACGGTCTGACCATCGCTTCCGAGCGCCCCGGCCACCGCATGATGGAAACCTGGCATCCGCTGGGCGTGGTCGGCGTGATCAGCGCGTTCAACTTCCCGGTGGCCGTGTGGTCCTGGAACGCCGCGCTGGCGCTGGTCTGCGGCAACGCCGTGGTCTGGAAGCCGTCGGAGAAAACCCCGCTGACCGCGCTGGCCTGCCAGGCGCTCTTCGCCCAGGCCGCGCAGCGCTTCGGCGATGCGCCCGCCGGCCTGTCCGAAGTGCTGATTGGCGGCCGCGACCTCGGCGAGGCGCTGGTGGATTCGCACGCCGTGGCGCTGGTGTCGGCCACCGGCTCGACCCGCATGGGACGCCAGGTGGGCCCCCGCGTGGCGCAACGCTTCGGCCGCGTGCTGCTGGAGCTGGGCGGCAACAACGCCATCATCGTCGGTCCCACGGCCGATCTGGACATGGCCGCGCGCGGCATCGTGTTCGGCGCCATCGGCACGGCCGGCCAGCGCTGCACCACCACGCGCCGCCTGATCGTGCACGAAAGCGTGGCCGACGACCTGGTGCAACGCCTGCATAAGGCCTATGCCAGCGCCACCATCGGCAATCCGCTGGACAGCGCCACGCTGGTCGGCCCGCTGATCGACCGCGTGTCCTTCGACGCCATGCAGGCCGCGCTGACGGCCGCGCGCGAACAGGGCGGCAAGGTCACGGGCGGCGAGCGCGTGCTGGCCGAGCAGTATCCCGACGCCTGGTACGCGCGGCCCGCCATCGCCGAAATGCCGGGCCAGACCGACGTGGTCTGCCACGAGACCTTCGCGCCCATCCTGTATGTGATGCGCTACGCCGATTTCAGCCAGGCGCTGGCCTTGCAGAACGGCGTGCCGCAAGGCCTGTCGTCGGCCATCTTCACCAATGACCTGCGTGAAGCCGAGACCTTCCTGTCGGCGGCCGGTTCGGACTGCGGCATCGCCAACGTCAACATCGGCACCTCGGGCGCCGAGATCGGCGGCGCCTTCGGCGGAGAAAAGGAAACCGGCGGCGGCCGCGAATCGGGTTCGGACGCCTGGCGCAACTACATGCGCCGCGCGACCAATACGATCAACTATTCGCGCCATCTGCCCCTGGCCCAGGGCATCAAGTTCGGCGAATAAGCCCGCGCGCAACGCTGTCCACGCAAGCCCCCGCCATGCGCGGGGGCTTACGCTTTCTACATACGATTAGCCAGCCTTACAAACTGTAGCGGGGGTCGATGCTACATTTCCTGGTCACAAAACTACGTTATGACCCGATGACCATCAGCCGTCCAGCACGATCCGCCCTCCCCCTGCGCACCCTAGCCGCCGCCCTGGCCATGGGTCTGGCGGGCGCAGCCACCGCGGGCGTGTCGTACCGGCTGGATCGCCCCTCGGCCGCCCCGGGAGAAACCGTCACCATCGAGGCGGTGTACTTCAACGAAGGCACCTCCCGCTCCACCTGGGAAGCGCCGCCCGAACTGGTGCTGCAATGGCGCGGCCAGGACGGCCAGATCGTGCGCAGCCTGGCCAAGCTGCGCGGCGGCACGGCCAGCTTCAGCGTGCCCGTCAACAACTTCGCGCGCATGGCCTGGACCGCTGTCGTGCCTGCTACGGCCCAGGGCCTGCAGGCCGTGTCGATCGAGGGCCAGCCCGCGATGATGGCGCTGGACGCCACCGGCCGCGACAGCGGCACGCTGGCCAGCACGCCCGCGCGCGGCCCGGTCGTCGACGCCGTCAGCGGCGAGCCCGTGCCCGCTGCCGCCGTGGCTGCGGTCGGCGCGTCGCCCGAAGGCGGCCCCTCGCCCGATGCGTCCGTGGTGCCGACCGTGCAGCAGCAGACCGCGTTCGACCGCTTCCGCAGCTCGGTCTCCGAATACAAGCCGGTGTACTTCGACATCGGCACCCGCGGCCAGACCACCGCGCGCTTTCAGATCAGCGCCAAGTACCGTCTCTTCAACCCCGCGGGCGACCGCCCGGCGACCTGGGACGAGAACTTCTACCTGGCGTACACGCAGACCTCGCTGTGGGACCTGCAGGGCGATTCCATGCCCTTCATCGACACCACCTTCAACCCCAGCGGCTTCTGGCTGTCCGACAATATCTGGACGTCCGCCAACCAGAACTGGCGCTTCGGCATGAACACCGGCGTCGAGCACAATTCCAACGGCAAGGACGGCGCGGATTCGCGTTCGCTCAACGACGGCTACATCGAACCGCGCTTCCATTACCGCTTCGACGGCGGCAGCACGCTCACCTTCGCCCCCAGGGTCAAGGCCTACTTCGGCGTCGCCAGCGAAAACAGCGACTATGCCGACTACGCCGGCCATGTCGACTGGCAATTGCGTTGGGCCCAGGACAACGGCGCCGTCATTTCGGCCATGTATCGCCAGGGCGATCAGAAGCGCCGCACCACCCAGCTGGATTTCGCCTGGCCGCTGCAGCGCACCTGGCTCAACATGAACGGCTACCTGCATCTGCAGTACTTCAACGGCTACGGCGAAACGCTGCTGGGCTACAACCAGCGCAACGAATCGCAATTCCGCGTCGGCCTGTCGCTGGTGCCCTAGCCTTCCACCGCCAGTTCTTCCCAGCCCAGTTCGCGGGTGCGCTCCAGCGCCACCGTGACCTGGGCGGCGGCCTCCCGCACCGCCTCGACCAGCTCTTGCCCGTTCAGCAGCCGCGCCGTCACGCTGGCCATGAACACGTCGCCCGTGCCGTGCACCGAGGGCGGTATCGCGATCTCCGGGTGCGTCACGACGGTGGCCTGATCCCGCGTCACCACCGCCAGCTGCAAAGTGCCGGCCGCCGCGGCCATGGGCGCGGCGCTGGTCACCACGATCCAGTCCGGACCGCGCGCGATCAGTTCGCGCGCGGCGGCCACCACCTCGTCGATTGACGACAGGGCGCGCCCCGCCAGCAATTCCAGCTCGAAGTGGTTCGGCGTCATGCCGTCGGCCAGCGGCACCAACAGGTCCCGGTACTGCTCGACCAGTCCTTCGTTGACATACAGGCCGTCGTTGCGGTCGCCCATGACGGGATCGATATGCACCTTCAGGTCCGGCCGCGAGGCGCGCAGCGACGGCAGCCAGTTGGCCAGCAGCCCGGCCTGCCCCGGTTGGCCCAGGTATCCGCACACCACCGCGCGCGCGGTCCTGGTGACGCCGCGCTCGTCCAGGCCTTGCAACAGCCCTTCGAACCAGTCCAGCGGCACGGCGCCGCCGTGCAAGGTCGGATAGTGCGGCGTGTTGCTGAGGATCACGGTGGGCACCGCGATCGCGTGCAGGCCCGCCTTGCGGAAGACCGGCATGGCGGCGTTGTTGCCGACGCAGCCATACACGACCTGGGATTGGACGGAAACGATATCCACCTGCGCGGTAACGGCGGGGATTGCGCTCATGGGGCTGGCTCCTGGGCTGCCGCGGTTTACGCGGCGCTACATGCGGGTGATGAAATAGATTTTCTTGACGAACTGGTCCACTTCCCAGCGGCCGGCATAGCCTTCGGGCATGACGAAGGCTTCGCCCACGGTCAACTCGTGCACGGTGCCGTCCGGATCGACCAGGCGCGCCGAGCCCTCGACGATGTAGCCGAACTCGATATAGCCCGTGGTGTTGGACTGGAACACGCCGGCAGTGCTTTCCCAGACACCGGCCTCGGCCTTGCCGCCATTGCCTTCGAAGGCGGTCACGGTGCGGAACGCGGCATCGCCCGAGATCGGGCGGCGCGGCTTGCCGGGCACGGGATTCTTCATGGGGCCGGCGTCGATGCGGGCGAGCCGCGATTGGTCGTTCTTCATGGCAATTCCTGTATGCGGATGGATGATGAGTCCGACGGCTGGCTCAGTGCGCGGCCACCACCAGCACCTCGGCCATGGCCCGGCTGACGGTGCGCATGCGGTGCGGCAGTTCGGAATCGAAATAGACGGAATCCCCGGTCTCCAGGCGGAACTGGCGTTCGCCCACATGGACCTCGATGGCGCCCTTGAGCACCAGCAGGAATTCCTCGCCGGGGTGCGGAAACACCGCGGTCGCATCGGGAAAATCGCGGGGCGGATGCACCACGAAAGGCTCCATCGCCTTGACCTTGCGACGGCCGGCCAGCGACTCATAGTGATACTCGCTACCCAGCCCCCGGCGCTGCAAGGCCTCGCGATCCGCCACCCGCACCACGCTGACCACTTCTTCCTGCGCGGCATCGTCCGTGCCCACCAGCTCCGACACGCCCAGGCCATAGGCTTCCGCCAGCCGCAGCACGGTGGAAATGGAGGGCTCGCTCAGGCCCCGCTCCAGTTTGGAGAGGTAGCTCTTGGTCAATCCAGTGCGCTGCGCCAGCTGTTCCAGGGACAGGGTTTGCTGGCGGCGCAGGGCGCGCAGGCGGTGCGGCAGGTCTATCATGGGCAGGGTTGCGGAAATACGGTCGCGGAATACGACCGGTAAGCATGCCCTAATCCGGCCCTGCCGTCGAGCCGGCCCCGCCCGCAGCCGCCATCAGGCCAGCACGTCGGGATGCGCCCGCAGCGCGCGCCGCGCATAGTAAGAGAAGCCGACCTGCGAACGTTTGGGCGTGAGGATCCAGTCATGCGCCTCGCGGCCCAGCGCCGGCGGAATGGGCTGGATCTTGCCGGCGGCCATGGCCAGCAGCTGCATGCGGGCGGCGCGCTCGAACTGCAGGGCCAGCACGCAGGCCTCTTCCACCGAACCCGCCGCGATCAGCATGCCGTGGTGCGACAGCAGGATGGCGCGCTTGGAGCCCAGCGCGGCCGAGATGATCTCGCCTTCCTCGTTGCCCACCGGCACGCCGGGCCAATCCTTCAGGAAGGCCACGTCGTCGTACAGCGGGCAGTTGTCCATGTGCGAGATTTCCAGCGGCACTTCCAGCATCGACAGCGAGGCCGCGTGCAGCGGGTGCGTGTGGATGATGCAGTTCACGTCCGGACGCGCGCGGTAGACCCAGGAATGGAAGCGGTTGGCCGGATTCGGCATGCCGCCGCCTTCCTGCACGCGCAGGTCCTCGTCCACCAGCAGCAGGTTGCTGGCGCTGATCTCGTCAAAACCCAGTCCCAGGCGTTGCGTGTAGTACCGGTTCGGCTCCGGCGCGCGCGCCGTGATCTGCCCGGCCAGGCCGGAATCATGCCCACCGTCGAACAGGATGCGGCAGGTCAGCGCCAGGCGTTCGCGCAGGCTCCATTCGGGCGTCTCGAACTGGCGCTGCATTTCGGCTTTCGCCCGCGCGATCAATTCGTCCTTGCCCAGGTGCATCGTATCGGCCATCGTCGTCACTCCTAAGATTGTGTCTCTGTCATGCCGCTGCGATCAGCGGCGCAAAACCGGGCAAGGCGCGCATGCGCGCCAGCCAGGCGTCGATATGGGCGAAGCCGGACAGGTCGTAACCGCCCTCGGCCGCCATGCTCGTGTAGGGGAACAGCGCGATGTCGGCGATGGTCGGCGCGCTTCCCACCAGATAGTCGCGGTCCGCCAGATGCGCATCCATCAGCGCGGCCGCCTTCACGCCGATCTCGCGCCATGCGCGCATGGCCGGGTCATCAACCTGCGCCGTGTTGCGCAAATGGATCAGCAGGCGCGGCTGCGCAAAGGCGTGCATGTGCTGGGTCTGCTCGAAGCTGAGCCAGCTGCTGACCTGCGACTGTTCCAGACGGCCGGCGGGCAGCCAGGGCGTGCCCAACCCCAGATACCAGAGGATGGCCTGCGACTCGGCCAGCCACTCGCCCTCCGGCGTCAGCAGGGCCGGCACCTGGCGCCACGGGTTGATGCGCGCGAACGCCTCGGTTTCCAGGTCGCCCTGCACGATGTCGAAGGTGCGCCGCTTGATCGGCAGGCCCATGTAGCCGCAGGCCAGCCGGATCTTCCAGGCATTGCCCGAACGCAGCGTATCGGCCAGTTCCAGCGGCTTGCCCGCCAGCGGATGCGGTGTCTGGTTCATCGTCAGTCCATCTTGATGTTGGCGCGCTTCACGATCTCGGTCCACTTGGCCTTCTCGCCGGCGATGAAGCGCTGATACTCATCCGGCTTGCCCGTGTACAGCTGGGTTCCCTGGGATGCCAGCCGCTCCTTCAGTTCCGGCGACGCCAGGGTCTTCTGCAGCGCCGAGTTCAGCTTTTCCAGTACCTCGGGCGGCGTGCCCGCGGGCGCGAAGAACGCATTCCAGGAACTGATCTGCAGGGCCGCATCGCCGACTTCACTGCTGGCAGGCACGTCCGGCGCGGACGGCAGGCGCTTGTCGGCTGCCACCGCCAGCGCACGCAGCTTGCCCGATGCCGCATGCGGCATGATTACGGGGCTGGCGTCCATCACCACGTCGACCTGCTCGCCGATGGCGGCGTTGACGGCCTCGCTGCCGCTCTTGAACGGCACGTGCACGATATCCAGGCCAGCCGTCAGCTTCAACAGTTCCAGACCCAGATGCGGCGAACTCGCATTGCCCGCCGAGCCGAAGTTCAGCTTGGCCGGATTGGCCTTGGCATAGGCCACGAATTCGCTGAAGGTCTTGGCCGGCACGCCCGCCCGGACCGCCAGCAGGTACGGCGATCCTGACACCATGCCCACCGGTGCGAACTTGTCGGCGTCATAGCTGAGCTTGCTGTAGATCAGCGGATTGACCACCTGCGTGCCCACCGTGCCCATGAAGATCGTATAGCCGTCGGCCGGCGCGGTCGCCGCCACCTGCGCGGCGATCACGCCGCCTGCGCCCGGCCGGTTCTCGATCACGATACCCTGCCCCAGCACGTCGCCCATGCCCTTGCCGACCTGGCGCGCCACGATATCCGTGATCCCCCCCGCGCCGAACGGCACCACCAGCCGGATCGGCCGGTCCGGATAGGCCGCCTGGGCGCCATTGCCCGCCATGGCAGCAACCAACGCCAGCGCGCCGGCGATTCCCGAAATCTTCATGTCATTCCCCCTACGGGCGCCGCCTATCGGCACCATCATGACACGAAGTGTCCTATAGGAGATTGATTTTCCGCAAGGAAAACCAGTTTAGGGAAAACCCTTGGCAACGGAAATGGAATTCGCCTTTCGCGTTGAAGTCGCCTTTCGTCGTTGCGGGCAAGATTTCTACAGTCATCGCAGACAAAATGTATCTATAATTTGTAATTTTGTATCAAATGCATCGATGTGAGTCATCGAGCACAATTCGTCGCCGCGCGACCTTCCGCGTTGTCGTGACTGATGTGCCGGTCGACCCTGGATCCATTCGATAGGCATCCACCCGCTGCGGCACTTCCGCCCCAGCGTCAGCTAGCAACTTCGGGGAACAGAACGATGAACCGCATTTACCGCACGCTCTGGAATGCGAGCCTGGGCAGTTGGGTGGCCGTGCCGGAGATAGCCCGTGGCGGTGGCGGTTTGAGGACTGGCGTCGCGGGCACCCGTGCCGCAAAGGCGCCTGCGCTGCGCTGGCATGGCGTTGCAACGGCCATCGCACTGGCATGGGGTCTGGCGGGCGGGGCTCCGGTCGCCCTTGCGGCCTGCGTAACCATGATTCCGGGCGCGGGCGGAACGGTAGAGTGCACTGGTAACGTTCCTGCAACGTACAACTCGTCGCTGAACAACCTCACGGTCAACGTCGCCATTGGCGCCAACGTGTATTCGTCAACCGCCCCCGATCTCTATCTCAGCGGCAACAACGTCACGTTCACCAACTCCGGTACGATCGGCCCGACGCTGTTGGCGACGCTGGTCGACTTCTCCTCCGGGGTGGTCCTGGGCAACACCAACAACACCACGGCGACCATCACCAACAACGGTGTCGCCAGGGCGATCGGCGACATACAGTCAAGCAACCTGTTCGATCTGACCGGCATGGCCTACGAGGTCAGGAATGGCGCGGGCGGCGTGGTGAACTTCACCAACAACGGCACCGTCGATGCCGCGCCGCTGATCACCGCCGGCATGGTGCCCGCGGCGGACATCCCGGTGATCACCGTCGACAACCCGCTGAACGGGGGCGCGGGCGCGGGCGCGAAAGTCAACTTCACCAACAACCTTGGCGCCACCATCACCGGCCGGATCGCGTTCCAGGGCTCGGCGTTGGGGAACACCTTCATCAACGCCGGCACCCTCAACGGCAGCCTGTCCCTGGGAGCGGGCGGCGCCACCGGGAACACGTTCATCGCGGTGACCGGCTCGTCGGTCCAGAGTAACGGCAGGATGGCGAGCGCCACGGGCGTGGCAGGCCGGACAGGCCTCCAGTTCGCCGCCGCGGGCCTCGTCGATGGCGGCTTGAATGGCGCCAACACCCTTATCCTGCAAAACGTCGCCGCTGTCGGCAATCCCGGCATCGGCTCCCCGGGCACCGGCACCGTCTCCGCAACCACCTACAAGAATTTTCCCAACCTGAAGGTCAACAGCGGCACCTGGACCATTCAAGGTCCACTGCTCAGCGGTTTCGCCAGCCCCACGGTCGAGCTGAAGGACGGTGTCGCCAGCATCGACAATGCTTCTGTCTTCGGCACCGCCACCGTCGCCGCCAACGGCGGCACCCTGCGTACTATGGTTGCGCCGCTGAACCTGGCCAATGCATTTACCCTGGGTACTGGCGGCCTGACCATCGACGCTTTCAATCAACTGACCTTGAGCGGCCAACTGAGCGGTAGCGGCACGCTGACCAAGAACGGAACCGGGATTCTCGTGCTGGACAACGTTGCCAACGACTACAGCGGCGGCACCACCCTCAAAACTGGCACCCTGGTCCTGGGCAGCGCCGCGGCGCTAGGCCGCGGCGGTCTGTCGGTCACCGGCGCGTCGACCCTGCAAAACACCACGGCACAGACCCTCGGAACCGGTATCAACCTGGGAGCGGCATTGGGCGTGGGCAGCGCCGATAACCTGGCCCTGACCGGCAAGATCACCGGCAACGGCAGCCTCGCCAAGATCGGCACCGGCACCCTGACCCTCAGCGGCGCCAACGATTTCAGCGGCGGCGTCAGCCTCCACGCCGGCTCGCTCATCGTCGACAGCAACGACGCGCTGGGCACCGGCGTCCTGACCGTGGGCGTCACCGGGGTCATCCTCGACAACGCGAGGACAGCCAGCCTGGACAACAACATCGCTGCCGGCAGCAACCGGCGATTGATCCTGGCCGGCAGCAATGCACTGACCCTGAACGGCACTGTCAGCGGCACCGGCGGCCTGGACAAGAACGGCGCTGCGGACCTGACCCTGAACGGCGCCAACACCTACTCCGGCGGTGTGCAACTGAATGCCGGCAAGCTGATCATCGGCAACGACCGCGCCCTCGGCAGCGGCATATTCAATGCCGCGGCGGGCACGACGCTGGATACCGACGCGGCGCGCATCGTGACCAATGCCACGGTATTGGGCGGCAACGTCACCGTCGCAGGGTCCAACGACCTGACGCTCAGCGGCCGGATCTCCAGCACGGGCGGCCTGACCAAGAATGGCGCCGCCAGCCTGACCCTCGCGGGGATCAACGATTTCCTGGGCGGTGTCGCACTGAATGCCGGGACCCTGCTGCTCGACAACGGCTCAGCCCTGGGTACGGGCACCCTGACCACCGCTGCCGGCACCACCCTCGGCGCCAGCAGCAACCTGACCGCGACCAACCTGATCGGGCTCAACGGCGACCTGACCATCAACGGCGGGGGCAACCTCAGCCTGAATGGCGTGATCAGCGGCAGCGGCAACCTGACCAAGAATGGCAGCAGCATTCTCCAGCTGGCCGGCGCCAACACCTTCCAGGGCAACGTCCTGCTCAATGCCGGTACGCTGTACATCGGAAGCGCCGACGCGCTTGGGCAAGGCCGCCTGATCGCCTCGGGCGGCACCCTCGACGCCATGTCGACTCGGGCCGTGGCCAACGACATCACTCTAAATGGCGCAATGGCCGTCGGTGGCCTCAGCAACCTCACCCTGCAAGGCGTCATCGATGGCAACGGCAGCCTGACCAAGGGCGGCGCCGCCAATCTCAACCTGACCGGCGTGAACACCTACAGCGGCGGCACCTTCCTCAACGGCGGCAGCATCACGATCGACAACGCCGGCGCGCTCGGTTCCGGCGACCTGACCATCGGCGGAGGCGCCAGCCTGATCGGCTCCGCGCCATTGTCCCTGGGCCAGGCCGTACACCTGAACGCCGGTCTGACCCTGCCTGGCAGCGACGCGCTGACGCTCGGCGGCATGATCGACGGCTCGGCCGGTCTGACCAAGACCGGTACGGGCGCCCTGACCCTGAGCGGCTCGAACACCTATGGCGGCGGGACCACCCTCAGCAACGGTACGCTGATCGTCGCCTCCAACACCGCCTTGGGCAGCGGCGCTTTGACCGCCGCCGGCGGCACCTCGCTTGACAGCAGCGCTGCCGTAACGCTGATCAACCGCATGGACACCAGCATCGGCGGCCTGAACGTGCTGGGCAGCCACGACCTGACACTCCAAGGAAAGATTGCCGGCGCCGGCGGACTGACCAAGAACGGATCAGCCACGCTGACTTTGGCGGGCGCCAACACCTATGCCGGCAACACCCAGGTCAATGCAGGCGCCTTGCTGGTTGACGGCTCGGTGAGCGGTGCCGTCACTGCCAACAGCGGCGGCACGCTGGGCGGCATCGGCCGCATTGCCGGCGATGCCGAAATCGCTTCGGGCGCGACCCTATCTCCCGGCCACAGCGTTCCCGGCACCTTGACCGTGGATGGCAATCTCACGCTGCACGCCAACTCGGCCACCCGCTTCGAGCTGGGCCAGGCCGGTGTCGTGGGAGGCGCGAGCAATGACCTGGTGTCCGTAGGAGGCAACCTCACCTTGGGCGGAGCGCTGACCGCGAATGCGGCCTCGGCCGGCTGGTACCGCCTGTTCAACTATGACGGAAGCTTGTCGGGCAGTTTTTCCTCCACCCAGGTCAACAGCACGCAATCGGGCTTCACGCCCGGCAACCACAGCGTGGATATGGGCACGACTGGCCAAATCACTCTGTCGGTTATGGGCGCGGGGCAAAGCCTGCAGTTCTGGAACGGCGGACAGACCAGCGGCAACGGCAGCATCGCCGGCGGGGCTGGCACCTGGAGTGCGTCGGGCACCAACTGGACCGACAGCACGGGCACCGCGACCCAAGGGTGGAACGGATCGGTCGCCGTCTTCGGAGGCAGCTCCGGCGGCAACGTGTCCGTGGTCGGCGCCCAGTCCTTCGATACGCTGCAGTTCAGCACCAATGGCTACAACCTGACGGGCGGCAACCTGGCGTTCTCGCCAGCCTCGGGCACGCAGGGCACCCTCAACACCGACGCAGGCATCAGCGCCGCCATCGCGACGACCATCGTCGATGGATCGGGCACGAGCCTGCTGAAGGTCGGCGGCGGCACGCTCACGCTCTCGGGTTCGAATACCTACAGCGGCGGCACGACGGTGGCCGAGGGCACCCTGGTGGCCGCCAACAACAACGCGCTGGGCATCGGCGCTGTGACGGTGGACAACACGGCAGGCCGGAATGCGACCTTGCGGATCGACAGCGGCGTGACGCTGGCCAATACGGTCACGCTGACTCATGGTGGCGGACTGAACAATGCCGGTACGCTCGCAGGCAATCTGCTGTTGGACCCATCCAGCGCCAACCATGTGAGATTGCAGGCCGGCAGCCAGATCCTGGGCAATCTGGACCTGGGAAGCAACCTCGGCTCCACGCTGACGCTGGAGTCCGCCGGCAACGCGGTGCAGCTGCATTCGCAGGCCGTGCGCGGCAGCACCACCACGGCAGGGGGATTGGTCAAGAGCGGCGCCGGCACCTGGGTGCTGGACCGTAACCTGACTCCTGGGGCCACCAACATCGTCGCCGGTACGCTGCAGCTGGGCAATGGCGGCACGGTGGGGAGCTTGGGCGCGGGAAGCCTGAGCAACAATGGCACGCTGGCGATCGATCGCAGCGACGCAATCATGCTGGCAAACCAGATCACCGGCAGTGGCAATCTGGTGCAAAACGGCGCAGGCACGACCACCCTGACGGGAGTCAACCAATATACGGGCGGCACCAGCATCAACAACGGCCGTCTGGTAGCCTCGGCCGCCGGCCTGGGCAGCGGCGCCATTGTCAACAATGCTGCGCTGGAGCTGAACCAGGTGACCGATGCCACGCTGGCCCAGGCCATCGGCGGCACCGGCAGCCTGACCAAGACGGGAGCCGGCAGCCTGACACTGGCCGGCGCCAACACCTCCACCGGCAGCACTACCATCAACGCAGGCAAGCTGATCGCCTCGGTGGCCAACCTGGGCAGCGGCGCCATCGCCAACAACGCCGCGCTGGAGTTGAACCAGGCAAGCGATGCCACGCTGGCCCAGGCCATCGGCGGCTCTGGCAGCCTGACCAAGACGGGGGCAGGCAGTTTGACGCTGGCTGGCGCCAGCACCTCCACCGGCGGCACTACCATCAACGCAGGCAAGCTGATCGCCTCGGTGGCCAACCTGGGCAGCGGCGCCATCACCAACAACGCCGCGCTGGAGTTGAACCAGGCAAGCGATGCCACGCTGGCCCAGGCCATCAGCGGCACCGGCAGCCTGACCAAGACGGGAGCCGGCAGTCTGACACTGGCCGGCGCCAACACCTCCACCGGCAGCACCACCATCAACGCAGGCAAGCTGGTCGCCTCGGTGGCCAACCTGGGCAGCGGCGCCATCACCAACAACGCCGTGCTGGAGTTGAACCAGACAAGCGATACCACGCTGGCCCAGGCCATCGGCGGCTCTGGCAGCCTGACCAAGACGGGGGCGGGCAGTTTGACGCTGGCTGGCGCCAGCACCTCCACCGGCGGCACCACCATCAACGCAGGCAAGCTGATCGCCTCGGTGGCCAACCTGGGCAGCGGCGCCATCACCAACAACGCCGCGCTGGAGTTGAACCAGGCAAGCGATGCCACGCTGGCCCAGGCCATCAGCGGCACCGGCAGCCTGACCAAGACAGGATCCGGCCGCTTGACGTTGACCGGCGACAGCAGCGCTTTCGCCGGCAACACGCTGCTCAATGCCGGAGCGCTTGCATTGCACGCGGGGGCCGCGCTTGGAGGCAACCTGACGGTTGCCAGCGGCGCAAGCCTGAGTGGCAGCGGTGCCATAGGCTCGACCACACTGGCCAGCGGCAGCGTCATCGCTCCGGGCAGCACCGGCCCATCGGGCCATGCCTATGGCACCCTGACCATCAATGGCGACCTGACCTTCCTGGCGGGCTCGTCGTACCAGGTCCACGCCGATCCCGCATCGAACGCCAGCGACCGCATCGCGGTGAGCGGTACGGCCTCCCTGGCTGGCGGGGTGCTGCACGTGGGGCCCGAAGCCGGCTTTGACGCGGCCAAGACCTACACCATCCTGATGGCCAACGCGGTCAATGGCACGTTCAATACCGTGTCGTCGAACTACGCGTACCTCAACCCCTCGCTGAGCTACGGAGCTCAACAGGTCAAGCTGCAGCTGGAGCGCAAACAGACTGCGCCCAGTACGCCGATTGCCTTTGCCGATGCCGCGATCACGTCGAACCAGCGCTCGGTGGCCAATGCCTTGGATAGCCTGCCGTCGGGTAGTGCCTTGCATAAGTACATCCTGACGCTACCCGAGGGCGCGCCACCGGAGGTCTTCAACAGCCTGAGCGGAGAAGCCCACGCCAGCGTGGTGTCCAGTCTGCTCGGCAGCACATCGTCGCCGCGCACCTTGCCGCTGCAGCGCCTGCGCACGAATCTGAACGCCGGCATGAGCCCAGGCGCGCCGACGGCACAAGCGGGCGGCCCGCTGCCAGCCTCGGCTTTGCCATCGTCCAATGCACAACCTGCCTGGGCCGAGCTGCTGGGCAATTGGCAAACGCTGAAGGAAAACGGCAACGCCGCGCAAGTGCGCCAACACACGGGCGGCCTGTTCATCGGCGCCGATCATGAGGTGGGCCACAGCGGCTGGCGCCTGGGCGCCGCTGTCGGCTACACCGACAGCAAGATCAACGTCGACGACCGATCCTCGCAGGCCGATGTGTCGGGCTATAGCGCCACGCTGTATGGCGGCAAGTCGTTTGCCGTGGGCGCGGGCAAGTTGAATTTCCTGGCCGGCGCAGCCTACACCTGGCATGACGTGAACACCAAACGCTATGCCACCGTGGCGGGCACGCAGGAGAAGTTGACAGCCGACTACGGCGCGAACACGACTCAGCTCTTTACGGAACTGGGTTACTCGATGCTGTTGACCGATAGCACCCGCATCGAACCCTTCGTGGGCTTCGCATGGAGCGATCTGCGCACGCGCGGCTTCTCGGAGTCAGGCGGGTCGGCGGCCTTGAACGGCCAAAGCAGCAGCGAAAAGCAGACCAGCAGCACGCTGGGTTTGCGCACACAGACCGACTTCGACATCGGCCGTGCCGAAGCGCGCCTGCATGCCATGGCGGGCTGGCGCCACGCCTTTGGAGGCCTGGCTGCGCAGACGACGCTGGCCTTCGAGGGTAGTCAGGCTTTCACGGTGGCCGGAACGCCGATTGCGCGCAATGCCGCTCTGGCTGAACTGGGCGCGGAAGTCGCCGTGTCGCGCGACACCACGATGGCATTGACCTATAACGGCCAATACGGCGGCGGCAACCGCGAGCATGCCGGCTCGCTCAACGTGCGTTGGCGGTATTGATCGGCGCATGCAACAGGGGGGGGGCGCCCTCCCCTGCGCAACCCGGCCGTTTTCGCTACGCTCACTGGGACGATGGAATGATCTTGCGCTCCATCAGCACCCCCAGCCAGTGCTTCACGCATGCCTCGGTGTCATAGGTCTGCGTGAAGCCCGCCTGCTTGATTTTGACCGTGCTGACGAATGCGGGCGCGGGCGGGGTCTTCAGGCCATAGCCGAAACGGGCGTCGGCGGAGTAATGGGATTCTCCAAGGATCTGGGCCAGGGTCAGGGGCCGCAAGCCATGCTGCTTGACGATCTCGTCCCACAGGGCTGCTCGGCTGGGCAGGTATTCGGCCAGACGGACGGGCTGGTCCGGGCCGGCTTCAACGCCCAGGAACTCCGCCAGGGACGGCCACAGATCGTGCCAGCTGAACACTTCGCCGTTGGTAAGGTTGTAGTGTTCGTTCCAGGACTGCGGATGCTCCGCCGCCCAGACCCCGGCATCGCCGATGAGCCGCGCATCCACGGCTTCACGCGGATAGGAAATGTGGCCGGGATAGCAGAACGGCTTTCCTTCGGCGCGGCACACTGCCGCGTAGACGCCGATGACCGGCACGGTATTCATGGCTACACCCACATTGGGGCCCAGCACGATGGTGGGACGGAAAATCGTCCAGCCAAAGCCGCTCTGTACGGCCTTTTCCCGGATGTAGTCTTCCTGGAACCAGTATGAGTTCGGATGATCGTCGCGGGGCTGACGTTCACGCGCTGGCGTGCGGATGGGATGCAGGTGCACGCCATAGGCCTTGGTGCCCTGCAGCACGCTGACATGCCGCAGCGTGCCGCTGGCGGCCAGCGGCTCGATGACGTTCCTGATCATGCTCAGGTTGGTGGCCATCTGCTCCGGGTCCCGCCAGCCGGCAATGAGACCAGGCTTCTCGTAGACGGCCGCATAGAACACGTGCGTGGCTTGAGGCATGTCCCCGAAGGCGCGGCGGCACGCCTCCGCGTCCTGCAGATCGACCGGCAGATGGGTGTACGGCCGTTGGCTGATGATCTCCGGACGCCGGCGGGAAACCGCGATGACTTCCCAGCCCGCGTTCAGGAATGAATCGACGGCAGCGGAGCCGACCAGCCCGCTGGCGCCAGTAACGATAACGGTGCGCGACATGATTCCGTCAATCCATAACCAGGTTGATCTGCTTGAACAATTCCTTGAAACGGACGTACTCGTCCGCCATGCGCTTGCCGAAGTCCACCCGGCTGTCTGCTGAAGGAACGATACCCAGGCCGGCGAATTTCTCCTGCGTTTCCGGGTTGTTCACGGCTTTGACGATCTCGTCGTGGAGACGGTCCAGGATCGCCTGCGGCGTGCCGGCAGGCGCGACAATGCCGTACCAGGCGACGCTTTCCGCGCCAGGCAGCCCGGCTTCGGCGACAGTGGGGACGTCAGGCAGCAAGGGCGAACGCTTGGCATCGGCCACGGCCAGGGCGCGCAGCTGGCCGGACTTCACGAACGACAGGATGGGCGGCACGCCGCTGATGACCATCTGGGTACGCCCGCCCAGAGTGTCGGTGATCGCATCGCTGTTGCCCTTGTAAGGCACGTGCAGGATTTCGGTCTTGGACAGGTGCTGGAACAGTTCACCGGCGATGTGGCCGCTGGTGCCCACGCCAGCCGAGGCGTAGTTGACCTTGTTCGGATTGGCCTTGATGTAGGCAATCAGCTCCTTCAGGTTCGTGACCGGAATCGACGGGTTGACCAGGATGACGTTCGGTCCCGTCGCCACCAGGGCGACCGGCGCCAGATCCTTGAGCGGGTCATAGGGCATCTTGCTGCGGGCATTGGGATTGACCGTGATCGGCCCAGCGGAGGCGAAGCCGATGGTGTAGCCATCCTTGCCGGACTTGGCGACGATGTCGGTGGCGAGGTCACCGCCTGCGCCCGGCTTGTTCTCGACGATTACCGGCTGGCCCAGTTGCTCGGCCAGGGGTTTGGCCACCAGCCGCGCAATGATGTCGATGGAACTGCCGGGGCCGAAGGTGGCGATCAGGCGTATGGGGCGCGCGGGGTAGGCATCGGCGGCCTGCGCACCTGTGACGGCGGCCAGGCTCAGGGCCAGGCCGGCGATCAATCGGAAAGGAATCATGATGTTGTCTCCCATGGATTGTGGTGTTTTATGCGGATCGTGTTCGTGGCGCGCGGCTCAGTCTCTGTGCGAGTACATCCGCTTGCCGGGATGCGGCAGCCGGGCGCGCAGAATGACGCCCTGCTCCGCTTCGGTGATGAACAAGGAACGCCCATCCTCGCCACCGAAAGCAACGTTGGTGGTGCGCATGCCCGCGCAGGAACGGATACGGTAGAGGGGTTCACCCAGCGGGCTGAACAGCCATACGGTGCCCGCCTGCGCATGGACGAGGGCCAGGTTGCCGGCCTCATCCAGGGCCATGCCGTCCGGCCCGGCGGTGCTGCCGGATAGCTGAATGAAACGGCTGGCCTTCTTCATCTGGCCATCCGGCTCCAGCCGCAGCGCGTAGATGGCGTTGTCGTGCGTGATGGCCACGTAAAGCACGTTCTCGGCCTTGTTCATGACCAGACCGTTGGGGCCGGCCAGGCCGTCCATGATGAGGTCCACCGTCTTGCCGTCGGCGCGCAGGCGGAAGACGCGGCCGGTGGGGTTCTCCAAGGCGCTTTCACCCTGGTCGGTGAAGTAGAGGTCGCCGTTGGATGCGAAGAACAGATCGTTCAGGCCCTTCAAGCCTTCCCGCCGCACATGCTGCAGGTAGGGCCGGATGCTGCGGGTCTCGGGATCAAGAAGCATCAGGCCATGCAGATGGTCGGCGACGAAGATGCGGCCGTCGCGATGGATCTTCAGACCATTGGGTTCGCCTTCGTAACTGACGACGACCTCGAAATTGCCTGCCGGATCCACGCGCAGGATGCGCCCATGCGCCAGATCGACGCACCAGAGATTGCCCGAGCGGTCGAAGGAAGGTCCCTCCAGGAAGGAGTGCATCGTCACATGGCGCGCGGCTAGCCAGGTCGAGGCCTGCTCGGTCAGGTGCAGGGATTCGGGCAGCCGGGCGTAGACCTCGGTGCCCATGGGCTCAGCGGGAGGATACATTGCGGCTCCTTTCAGGATTGCGGTTGGCTGGCGGGCAGTTCGATTCCCAGCATCAGCGAGCTGAGCGACTTGCCATGTGGATCCAAACGGAGCGAGCGCGTGACCCCGCCTGACAGCACGTTTGGAATGACGAAGTTCAGCGCCCTCAAGCTTTCGATCTCGTAGCGCCTCACCTTCCCAGCGCCCAAATGCGCGAACGCCTGTTCGACAAGCTCGGCGGTGAGCGCCTGGCGCAACAATCGCCAGCTGTCCTCCTCGTAGGCAATGACGGCAATGCTCGAGGTATTGCCCTTGTCGCCTGCGCGCGCATGCGCCAGGTCGTAAACCAGAATGCCCATGGTCAGGCTCCCAACGTAATGACTTCGGGCTTGACCCAGTCGCGCGGAATCAAAACGGCATCCACCGCGATAACCTCCTTGGCGCCCAGATTGACGGGACCGCCTGCGCCATACGGCCCTTGCATGTTCAGCTGCCGCACGTGGTCGCCCAGCAAGTGGGCGCTCTTTCTGTCGGGGCAGCGGGCGGCCACGCGCAACCGGACTTCGTAGGGATGGCCGGCGATGGCCTGCGGCTGATCGCCATGCAGGCTGCTGACGCCGATCAGATCGACCTGGAACTCGCTGGCCACGCCCCCGTCGAGACGGAACCGCTCTTTCACCGTGTCGGCCGCCAGACGTGCCCGCGCGATCGCGTTCACGCCCGCATAGGCGACCTCGCCGGAGCCTATCCACCCATCGAAGTAGCCGACCACGACCTTGTAGCTATCGGTGCGCGGCGCGGCGCGTATGCCGCGCACAGCCACCCGGTCTGCGTGCTGCTCTTCAAAATGCAGGCCTTCCAGGCTCAGCACGCAATCTGGCGTCACGTAGGCCGCGGGATCATGGATTTCGTACAGCGCCTGCTCGGTGCAGGTCATGCGGTCGAGGCGGCCGCCCGAGCCAGCCGGCTTGCCTATGTACAGTTCGCCGTCGCTGTAAAGATCGGCGTAGGGATAGGCCAGTTCGGCCAAGCGGGGAACGTCTTTCTTGCCCGGGTCGGCGAAGTAGCCGCCGGTGATCTGGGCGGAGCACTCCAGCAGGTGGCCCATGATGGTACCCGCCGCCAACTTGGGCAGGTCCTCATAGCTCCAGCCGTGATGATGCAGGGCCACTCCCAGAAACAGCGAGGGATCGGCGACCCGGCCCGTCAGCACCACGTGCGCGCCGGTGGCCAACGCATCGCGGACGACATCGGCGCCCAGGTAGGCGTTTGCCGATGCCAGCTGCGGCAGAATCGCTTCCAGCGGCAGTTCGCGATCCAGGAGGCGCAGTTCGGGATGCAAGCGCACGCGGTCGGCCACATCGTCGCCGACTACGGCGGCGCACTTGAGCTCCCGCCATCCCAAGTCGCGGCCGACGTCCAGCGCGGCCTGCGCGGCGCCGGCCGGGTTGGCCGCGCCCATATTGGACACCAGCCTTACGCCTTTTTCCCGGCACGCCGGCAGGAAGGCGCGCATGCGCGCCTCCAGCATCGGGTTGTAGCCGTGAGCGCCGTCATGCTTGCGCGACAGCGTTTCGCGCGCGATAGTCCTTTCGGCCAGGCATTCGCACACCAGATAGTCGATATCGCAGCCTTCCAGCAGCGGCATGGCCGGACCGATGCGGTCGTCCGCCATGCCGGCGCCTACGCCGATGCGCAGCCGCTTGCGCGCTTCCTTCATGTCTGTCTCCATCCATATTGCTACCGTGCGGCCTAGTATGGTGCTGCTTTCTTGATCTGAAAATTGATATATTTACATCGTCGTAATAACAAATACGCATCACGATCGCGATGACCCTGACCATTTCCGAACTGGAGGCCGTGCTGTTGGTGGCGGAAACGCTCAACTTCCGCATGGCCGCCGAACGTGTGCCTATCTCGCAGCCGGCACTCAGCCGGCGGGTGCAGGCGGCGGAACAGAAGCTCGGCGCCAGACTGTTCGACCGCGACAAGCATGGCGTGGCGCTTACCTCCGCCGGCGCGGAACTGGTGCCGATTGCGATGCGGATGCTGTCGGAATTCCGTGACTCGCTTAGCGATCTGTCCGAGTTCATCGCGGGCCGCCGTGGCAGCATCAACATCTGGGCGCTTCCCTCCGTCGCCTCCGCCTTGCTGCCCGCGGCGACGCGCGCCTTCCAGAAGTCGCACCCGCAGGTGCGCCTGAACATCCATGCGGTCTCCGCGCGCCAGATCACGCAGGCTGTTTCGGAAGGCAATGCCGACATCGGCATATCCATCGAGGTTCCCGACCAGCCCGCAAGCGTGCAATTCACGCCCCTGCTGAAGGAGAACTTCGTGCTGATCTGTCCGATCGGCGATCCCCTGGCGCAACGCAAGCGCGTGGATTGGCGCGTTTTCGCCGACCGGCCTTACGTTGCGAGCGGCCCCGCCAGCAGCATCCGCCAGGTCACCGACCAGATCCTGGCCGCCTCGGGACGGCTGCCGGAGATGAATTACGTGTCCGACAATATTTCGGTCGTGGGCGCGATGGTGGCTGCCGGCGTGGGCATAGCGGCGGTGCCGCAACTGGCCCTGCGCCTGATGGATACCACGCGTCTGTGCAGCGTGGCGCTGCACTCGCCGACCGCGTCACGGAACATCGGCATATTGCTCAAGAACCAACGGTCCCTGTCCGCGGCGGCACTGCGCTTCCTGGACACCTTGCGGCAGACGGATCCGGGCTAGGAGTGCGGCGATCCGGTCTGCCGCCATGGTCCAGCTTAGAAAAACATCCTGAAACCCGCGGTCGCGGTGACGATATGACTGCCGGAAAAATCCGTGTCGGCGTCAACCTGGCCGTAGATCGCATAGCGCCCTCCCCAACCGTAGTTCACGCCAGCCCCCACGCTGCCCCAGGTTCGAGCCATGCGACTGGCGACCTGCGTGTCGGCCACGCGCACACGCGTTCCGTCCAGGAATTCGTGTTTCACGTTGACGACGCCATAGACGTTCGATTCCCGGTTCACGCCAGCCGTTTGCCAATTGCTTTTGTAGTCCAGCGCGATACCGAGACGGCCCAGCAGGCTATCGCCCTTGTCGCTTGCGATGCGCGCGTCGAATTTGTCGTTGAAGCTGTCGAAGCGGGCTGATACGTATGTCAGCTGCGCCTGCGGGATCAGGGCGAACCCCTCCGTCAATCCGACAGCCTTACCCGCTTCGATACCCAGCCCATAGCTCTGGGCCTTCTGGCCGCCCTTCAATTTGCCAGCCAGACGCGAGTTCAGGTCGCTGTCGAACCAGGTCGCCTGAGCCTGGGCATCGATATAGACGCCATTCTTGCCGTACCAGGTCAAGGTCGGCGTCAGGCCATAGGCAGTGGTGTCGATGGTGCCGCTACCGTACGCCGACGAAACGCGCGTGTCGGCCTTGCCGTAGTGAAAGGCCAGGCCGCCCACCAGACGGGAACCCTCTTCCTGGCCCGCCAGGATGCGGTCAACGCCAAATTGCGCCTTCCAACTATCGACGTTCTGACGCACGCCCGTGGTGGACGACCCAGGGTCGAGCCGGGCCGTTGCGCCCTCTACACGGCTCCATGCGCCGTTGCGGCCGGCATCCGCCGGGTCATAGAGGCGATTGCCGACTCGCTGGCGCAGGGTAGGCAGCTGGCTCAGGTGCAGCAGCGTATTGGCATAGGCTTCGTAGACCGGCACGCCGGGCTGATAGAGCAATGGCGGTTCGGCGCCCGGCGAACCGCCGCCGGGCGAGGGAGTGCCGGGATCGGTCGGAGTGGTGCCTGGATTCGTCGGAGTGGTGCCTGGATCAGTTGGAGTGGTGCCTGGATCAGTTGGAGTCGTGCCTGGATCAGTTGGAGTCGTGCCTGGATCAGTTGGAGTGGTGCCTGGATCAGTTGGAGTCGTGCCTGGATCAGTTGGAGTCGTGCCTGGATCCGTCGGAGTGGTGCCAGGATCGGTCGGCGTAGTACCTGGATTGGTCAGGGACGATCGCAAGTACCAGCCGCCATCAACCGAGTCCTGTTGCAGCACATAGCCATAGGCGCCAGCCACCAAGGCCGGACGCCCCCCGATGACGTAGTCGCCGTTAGCCAGATCGAATCTTCCCGCCGACAGGCCATGGACCTGCACGACCTGTATGCCCCGTTGGGTCTGCGCGCCAGCGCCTCCCATGTTCTTCACCGTGACCGGAGTCGTGCCTGCGCTGTCGCCCGTGATCACCAGCTTGTCCGTCGGCGAGTCATCGGCGCCAAGCTGCGTGCGGATCTCCAGGCTGCCGCCCTGTGCCGCATAGTTGCCGGCGATCGTGAGGGCGCCGAAGCCGCCGCGCGGCCCCGGAGCGATGGCGCCCTGGTTGAGCGTCGCGCCAACGCGTCCCGTGCCGGTCAGCCGTGCCGCCGCCAGCACATTCACCGGGCCGCCGAGAACGCCATCCGCCTGCAGCGTTCCTGCCTGAATATCGGTGGTTCCCGTGAACGCCGCGCTATTGCCTGACAAGGTCAGCGTGCCGGCGCCCTGCTTGTTCAAGCGCGACGTCCCCGAGAACGCGGTAGACACGCCCACGTCGTGACCGTTCGTATCGAACCAGGCGCCGCCGCTGCCCACGGCCTGCGTGGCGAAGCCGTTCAGGAAATTGCCCTCGTCACGATTGGCCCGCAGGATGCCGCCGTCCAGGTTGAAGGTGGCATTGCCCGCGCCCTTGATGACCGAGCCGGTCTCCAACACCCCCCGGCCGCTGGCATCGCCGGTCAGGTTCAGTGTGCCGGTGGACGTACCCGCAGAGGCAAGCCACGTGTTGCGGGCGGCGACCGCCACCCCGCCCTTGGCTATGGTCAGCGTTCCCGTGCCCTCCGAAGCGATTTCGATGCGGTCGCTGGCCGCAAGCGTCGAGATATCGACCGTCGCGCTCGATACGGTCACCGTGCCGACGCTGCCCACGCTCTTCCCGATGTAAACCGCGGCCGCGGCGCCAGGTCCGGTCGATGCGACGGTGCTGACGCTGGCGCCATCCAGGACGCGCAAGTCGCCAGTGCCTTCGAAACCCACGTATATATTGTTCAGCGGGTCCCAGACCGCCTTCGGGCCAGATACCGTAACGCTCCCCTCGCCGCCGGCATTCCAGCCGATGATCGCCTGGCCGCTGTGCACGACGCCGTTGTCGATCCGCAGCGTGCCTTTGCCGCCCGTGCCGATCTCAAACGCGCCGACCGTGTTGATGTTCCAGATTGACCCCACTCCGGAAACGAAGACTTCCCCGACGCTGCCATGGTCAACCCCTATTCTGGCCGAGTCGCTATGCGCCACGCCGCCGTCCAGGATGCTCAGCATGCCGCTGCTGCCGGACTCGCCGCCGATCAGCACCGGGCCGGAGCTGGTCCAGGTGGACGCTGTGCCATTGCCGTCACGGCCCGACACCGTCACGGCGCCTGGCGCGCCATTGAGACTTCCAACGTAGGCCCAGTCGTTGTCTACGGAACCGCCCGCATTGATGACCAACTCCCCGGCGAGGGTATCTCCGACCGTCAGATCGCCCACCACCGTCCAATGCGGCGTCTGGACGGGCCCGGGCAGAACCTGGCCTGTGCCGGAAACCGATTGGGCATTTGCGGGACTGGCGAAGTTCGCCGCGTAGAAAACGAGGGCAGCCGACTTTAGCCATCCCGTGCGTAGGCAACTGCTGGCGACCATGAAGAATCCTTTTTGAGTAGATGCGACCTCCTGTCGGTACGGCATGCAACCCTGTTTTCTTAATAGGTTCTTTCCCCTATTCGGGGCGTTCCGGCGGTAGGTCGCGAACGTCCATATTCAGTCGATCCGCAAAGTGATGGCTCTCAGCCTGCCCGTCGCGGTGCGGACTTGCTCCGGCATCGGCGCTTGAGTCAGTCCGGCATTGCGGACACACACGGGGCAAAACCCGTAGCTTCGCGACTCGGAGCGATGGAAATAGTTGCTGTAGGACGCTTCCATCGGTGCATGGCCGGGTACGCCGCAAGTAAAACGAATGCGCGCTTTCGTGGTCGAGAATTCGCCACGCCCCCCAAAGCCTTCGGTGACGAGTGTTGCTGTTGGCGGTTTCACGGCGGCCGGTTTCAGGTGTGGCGGAGTGATCGCCAACACCGTCGCGCGCAGGATTTCCATCCGCGAGACCGTATCTGCCAAGGTCTTCCCGCGATGGTTGGTTGTGCCAGCCTCCAGTTTGCAAGACAGACAGAGGTGCTGATCGCCCTGGCGTTTCGCATACCTGAGAAGATTACGAAAAGAGACGGAGAAGGGCGAGTGAGGCGTTCCATCAGGACCGTTTCGTCCGCAGGAGAATGTTTCCCTGTTCCAGCCCGTTGCGTCGAAGCCCGCGAGGTACGTGATCTCCGGGTACATGTCCTCCAGTACGTGCAGACGATGGTGCAGCGTTCCCATGAGCTTGAGCGCTTCGGTGACATCGACGCCGGGATAGGCGCAGTCCGTGCAAGCCGAGGGCACTACGCTCATATCCGTCAAGCTCGTGTTCTTGCGAATCCGGTGCAACAAGGAACGGTCAATCAATCGCTCGTGGCCAGCGGGACAGCGCACTCGAGCGGTGAGCTGGCCTGTTTCGTACCAGGGTGAACCGAGCACAGCGAACTTGAACTCTGCGAGCGCGTCGGAGAAATCCTTGACATATTCAGGAAACAACGTCGCGTGGTTGACTGCGACGCCAGAACGGGCACTGATGCATGCCGGGCAATTGAAGACGCCGGCACTGACATGTCGCAGGGCGGACGTGCAGCTATGCAGGATGGTCAAGTGATCCGCCTCGCAGCGATACAGGTAGCGGTTTGAATCGTCGAACTCCATCCGGTCAATCACGGAACGGGGCAGGCCTTGAGCAACCCAGGCGCTGAGCGCCTCAGCTCGGCGTTGTTGGGACTTGACTGCGTCCTTGCACAGGGGGCAGTACTTGCGGACCCTTCCCGCGACCAGGCCTTTAGCCTGAGCGGTATTCCGTTCGTGGCAATGACCGCATCGATATACGACCATGCAGTCCTTGTTCACCATTGCGATTTCGTGCGAAATCAGCTTGTGATCGCCAAGATTTCTTAGCAACGCTTGCTGAAATTCTTCGAGAGGATTCGCGCAAATCTCATTCCAACGGCTAGTGATCAGCTCCAGGCTTGGATTGGGAGCCGTGGGCACGAGTCCTGCTTGACCGACGAGCTCCTGGATGCAGGAAAGGAAGGCTGCGGGAGCCAGCGGTCTATCTTTCATCTCGATCAGCGTTACGCTTGCCTCTGCGCACCGCGTCCGCTTCTCGGCGTCCCGCTGAACCTGCGCGACGTGGGCTGCCAGGTCCTCGGCGCTCTGAGAGCGCGGCTTGTAGTGGTGCGTGCCATGATATTCGAGAGCCAGCTGCTGACTAGGGCTATAGGCGTCAAGTTCGAGTCGATACCCGTTGTCCCTCAGGAGGAACGCCGGGCGAGAGGTGCGTAGCCAGTCCTGGGCGGGGAACAGGTGGGAAATGACGATGAGGGCGAGTGATTCGCCGCGCCGAAACCCAGATTGCCCCCATGTCTTCTCCTCGGCACGCCATCGCGTGTCGAGATGATAGAAACCCGTGCGGCTACGGTAGAAGATCAGAAAGCCGCCGCCCTTTCCTGGACTCCATTCGAACGAGACCTCTGTTGCCATGTGCTGCTTTGCTCGTTCGAGGAGGTGAGCCCGGAGTATCGAATCTTTATCTTCTTGAAGCATGGCCTTGCGTACAGCTGCACGCGACATGCAGGTATCTTCAAGAGGTGCGCGCAGTAGCCGTAGGCCCGTCTTCATGCTGAAGAAAGGGCCTGGCGATGTGGTCTCGGGATGGTGGCGATGGGCGAACCGAAGTGTTCCCAAAGGGAAGGCGCGCTTGAACTCTGACTGCAGTTCCACGAAATCCTGATAGCGCCCCTGCACCGCCTCATTCGGCAAGCGATGCCGCCTCAGCGCGCTCCTGACGGCCGCGATACCGATCGAGGGCATGGTCCACGCGAAATCTTCAGACAAGGCCCATGTCGCGGGCCGCACGGTGAACCTCAATCCAGCGGGGTTGGGAGGACCGCTTTCAGGCGTGCACAACGTTAGTGTATGGTCGGAAAACGCCGATTTGAATTGGTCGACCAGAGGGCCGACGCTTTTGCACACTGGGCAGCCTTGCGGCGACAGGCGCACGTTGTCGTAATAAGTAATCCAGCTACCGTCCTGGCCCGCTCCGCAGTCCAGGCATTCCACCGACAACCTGCGTTTCGATTGTCGTTCCGCAGGTTCTCGGTCATGCAAGCGAAGTCGCCCGGACCTGCCTGACTTGCCATCGAGTGCGGCGAGGACTTGGTTTCTAGCGTCTCGCCAAGCATCCCAGTTGGTAGGGTTTGAACGCAGCATGCGCGGCTTTTTTGTTGTGCGTCTCGTGCGCTCGGTGCTTTCCGGCATTTTTGGAATTCTCGGCAAAGAGAGGGCTGTAGAAAGTGCTGTCGGTGCTGAACGAATGCATGACTGTTGGAGCTTCTTATACACCGTCAGGCGGCGCGGTTGCCTGCGGGAAACCATAGGGATACGGGAAACCACGCCAGCCTTGCAGCTGCAATCATCGCTAGTCGCGCGCAGGCACCGTGGATCGCGGCGTAGCAGCTACGAAAGACCTTAGGCAACAGGACTGTCAGCTGGCCTCGAGGCTTTCTGCACATGCCCGGTCAGCGAGACCGGTTCAAAGAGCAGACCCAGTTGAACCGGCTCTATTCGGGTCGTGCGTGCCGCTTACGGCAGCATCAAGGGTCCAGTTGTGCGAGAGTTTCAGGAGTAATCTCGCCACTCCCCGACGAGCCGGGCCTTTCTCGGAAAAGACGCCTGCTAGAACAACACGCCGTCCTCAGGCGCCACCGGCGGCGGCAGGTCCGTGTCGCCCAGCAGCTCTCCCACGTTGATCTCGATACTGCGCCACAGGGCATCCCGGGGCAGGTTGTTGGGCAGGCGGTCGAAGGGCTCCTCGATCTGTTCGCCCAGGGAGTCCAGCCCGAAAAAGGTATAGAACAGCATGCCCACCATGAACGGCGTCACCCAGCCTATGCTGCCGACCAGACAGAACGGCAGTAGCCAAGGAGCGCGGGAGGCGGGGCGGACGAACATGACGGCTTACGCATGGGCGTCTGCCTGCCTGGCCTTGCGGATGCGCACCGGTATCGACTTGTAGGAAGGCGTGCCGCTTTCCTTGTCGATGTAGTCCAGTGGAACCAGGACATTGGCCTCGGGATAGTAGGCGGCGACCGAGCCCCGCGCGATGCTGTATTCAATCGCCGTGATGCCTGCCAGCCGCAGCGTCCGATTCGGCAACACGGTTTCTATGTCCACCAGATCGCCATGCTCCAAGCCCTGCGCGGCCAGGTCTTCCGGATTCATGAAGAGCACGTCGCGGCGGCCGAAGACGCCCCGATAGCGGTCGTCCAATCCATAGATGGTCGTGTTGTACTGGTCGTGGCTGCGTATGGTCACCAGCCGCAACACCTCGTCCGGCCAGGGCTCATAGCGCTCGCGCACGCCGGGGAACACCGAGAACATGGCCTTGCCCGTGGGCGTGTTCCATTTGCGCTCGGTCGGCGGCAAGGGCATACGAAAGCCGCCAGGCACGCGAATGCGCGCGTTGTAGCCTTCGAAGCCAGGGACGGTGCGTTCGATCAGGTCCCGGACGCGATCGTAGTTTTGCACCAGCCCCAGCCAATCCACCTTGCTATGGGGCAAGGTCGCCCGGGCCATGGCGGCGACGATGGCCGGCTCGGAGCGCAGCTCCGCGGATGCCGGCTTGAGCTTGCCGGCCGAGGCATGGACCATGGACATCGAGTCTTCCACGGTCACCGATTGCGGGCCGTCGGCCTGGACGTCGAGTTCAGTGCGTCCCAGCACCGGCAACAGGAAGGTTTCCCGGCTCACCAGCAGATGCGAGCGGTTGAGCTTGGTGCCCAGGTGCACGCTCAGCGTCAGCTCCTTCATCGCCGCAAAGCAGAGTTCGGGGTCGGGCAAGGCCACGGCGAAGTTGCCGCCCAGGCAGATGAGCGCCCGGGCCTTGCCGTCGACCATCGCTTCCATGGCTTGCACCGCGTCATGGCCATGTCCCTGGGGCGGCGTGAAGCCGAACACCGCTTGCAGCTTGTCCAGGAACTCCGGGCTGGGCTTTTCCGTGATGCCGACCGTGCGGTTGCCCTGCACGTTGGAATGGCCGCGCAGCGGGCAGATGCCGGCGCCGGGCTTGCCGAAGTTGCCGCGCATGAGCAGCAGGTCGGCGATCAGCTTGACGTTGGCCGTGCCCGTATTGTGCTGAGTGATCCCCATGCCGTAGGTGACGATCGTGGCATTGGACTTGGCGTAGGCCTCGGCTACGTGCTCAAGATCCGCGCGCTGCAGGCCGCTTTCGGTTTCGATGTCGGTCCAGGAGGTCGCCTCCAGATCCGCGGCCAGCGCGTCAAAGCCCAGCGTGTGTTCCGCGATGAATTCGCGATCCAGGACCTGGCCGCGCAGGACTTCGAGCGCCAGCAGCGCCTTCATGATGCCTTTGAGCGCGGCTGCGTCGCCGCCGGCCCGGACCTGGTAGTAGGTGGAGGCGATGTTGGTCGAGCTGAATGTCGCCATTTCCACGATGCTCTGCGGATCGGCGAAGCGCTCCAGGGCGCGTTCGCGCAAGGGGTTGAAGACGATGATGGGAACCTTGCGGCGCGCCAGCTCGTGCAGCGTGCCCATCATGCGCGGGTGGTTGGTGCCGGGATTGTGGCCAATGGATAGGATCAGTTCGGCATGGTCGAAATCTTCCAGCGATACGGTGCCTTTGCCTATGCCTATGGATTGCGGCAGGCCCACGCTGGTTGCCTCGTGGCACATGTTCGAGCAATCCGGGAAGTTGTTGGTGCCAAACTCGCGTGCAAACAGCTGGAAGAGATAGGCCGCCTCGTTGGAGGCCCGCCCCGAGGTATAGAACTCGGCCTGGTCAGGCGTATCCAGGCTGCGCAGCACCTCGCCGATGCGTTCGAACGCGGCGTCCCATGACACGAGAACGAACTTATCGGTGGCCGCGTCGTAGGCCATCGGATGCGTCAGGCGGCCGAAGTCCTCCAGTTCGTAGTCCGACAGTTCCAGCAATGAAGACACGGTGCGCTGGGCGAAAAACTCCGGCCTCACACGCTTGCTGGTCGCCTCCCAGGTCACAGCCTTGGCGCCGTTCTCACAGAACTGGAACGTGGAGCGGTGTTCCTTGTCCGGCCATGCACAGCCGGGGCAATCGAAGCCCGTAGGCTGGTTGGTGCGCAGCAGGACCACGGGAGCCTCCACCACCTCCATCTGTCGCCGTACGGCCTGGGCCGTGGCCTTCAACGCGCCCCAGCCGCCCGCCGGGCCATCGTAGGGCCGGATGCCGGGCACTTCGCGTCGTTTTCTCATGGTGTCACCTCTTTACTCGAGCACTGCTTCCGCTTCGATCAGGATCAGCCATTCCGGCATCGCCAGGCTGCTGACGACGATCCACGACGACGGCGGCGGATTGGCCGGAAAGCGCCGGCGTAATTCCTCGGAGACCTGTCCGAGGTCTTCCCTGACGGTTTCGCAGGCGTATATCCGCAGCATGACGAGCTGCTCCATCCTGCCGCCGGCGGCGACCAGCACGCGCTCCACGTTGGCAAGCGCCGCCGCGGTCTGGCCTTGCAGGCCGATGTCGACCACGCGGCCGTGCACGTCCGTGGCGGCTTGGCCGGAGACCACCACGCGGCGGCTTCCGGCGGCGATGCACGCCTGGCTGTAGCCGTATTGCGCGGTGTCGAGCACGCTGTCGGGGTTCACGAGTGTCCTGGTCATGGCGGTGGCTCCTTCAAGCGCCCAATTCCTGGAAGGCATGTCCATTGGCCGTCAGCGCCTGGAAGATCCCAGGAGGCAGCTCGCTCTGCCATACCTGGCCGGAGAGTTGCCATTGCCGCGGATGCGCCAGATCGGGCAAGCCCGCTCCTTTACGGACATACAGCCCGAGGGTGGGCTTGCTGAGATTGATGTAGAAGTCGAACTCCTGCTGTTCCGGGGTCTGCTGCATGATGCGTCTCCTGGCGGCATGCTTGCCGCGGTGCCATTCATACGCCAGAGCTGTCCAAAGGGCTCTCACCCTTGGAATGCCCCGACGCCAGAATGCTGCAACCGGAAGGAATGATCTAGTTTTTCCTGTGAACCTTTTGATAAGCAGTAGTTATCAAGGCTTGGCAGGCAGGGAATGATTGAGGACCCCTTCCAGGTCCATCTGGCCGGCGATCTGCCAGGCCGCGTTCGACAGCGCAGGTTGGTTGTCGCGCCGCAACCTGACCAGGCAGATATCCTCGGCGTGTTCCGGGGTGATGGGATGCGCCAACAGCCCAGCCCCTTCATATAGGGCGGGCAAGGCGCTCAGGGGCAGGATGGAGAATGCCCGCCCGCTCTGGCATTCGGCCAACAGCACGCGGATATCGTTGCTTTGCAGCACGACGCGCGGCTTCGCTTCCACCGCCTCGAAGCATTTGTTCAAGGTTTGGCGGTTCTGCATGTCCGGGCTGAGCAGGCAGAGCGGAAGCTCGCCCACTTCTGACCAATCCAGCTGGCGCGGCAGGGACGCCTGCTCGTTCGCCACCAGCACATAGCGCTCGGAATACAGCGGCATCGCGTCATAGTCTGCGCTATTGAGCACGGACCGTTCATAGAGTATTCCCAACTGAATTTCCTGAGCCTTCAGCCGGCGCAGGATTTCCGGGGTACTGAGGGACGTGACTTCCAAGGTCAGCTGGGGAAGTATCTCGCGGTACTCCGCGCTGAGCAGCGTCGCGGCGTGATTGGCGGTGGGAATCGCGCCTATCGCGAGGTGGCCTTGCGGCACGCCGCGCACGAGGTCGGCCTCCTGCCGCAATCCCTCCAGTGAGGCCATGACCTGTCGCACCCACTGGATCACGCGCTCGCCTTCAGGCGTGATGCCTTCGAAGGTCCGGTTGCGCTTGACGATGGTGATCCCGAGTTCGCGCTCCAGTTCGCGTATGCCATTGGACAAGGCCGGTTGCGAGACATGGCAGCTTTCCGCCGCGCGTCCGAAATGGCGGTGTTTGTCCAGGGCCAGAAGATAGGAGAGCTGACGGATAAACATGGACGTCCCCGGATTGCATCGTCGACTTCACGCCATATCGTGCAAAAGATTCAAGTCCGCTTGCAACGCATGCGGCCGATCTTACTCCCGACGCTTCCTGGAGCGATGCGCCATGTAGCCGAAGACGCAGGCGGCCGCGACGCTTGCCGCCCAGACTGCAAGATGCAGCGGCCTCGCCCAGGCCGGCCGCAGGCTCGCGTCGAACGCCATTGCCAGCAGATCCACGGGCGCCACGGCCAACCATAGCAGCGCCGCCATCCGCCATTGCTCCGTCCATAACCGGCGTTCGCCGCGCACCAAGGCGTGCACGCCGCAAACCATCCACGCCAGAAAGAAAACCGTCACCTCGCGGTCATGCAACCCCGCCGCATGGGGCCAGGCCAGGCGGTTGGCCAGCAGGTACGCGGCGCAGGCGCATATCGGGCCGCATACCATCGCCACATTCAGCCGGTGCGCCGCGCGGCCGAAACGGGAGCTGGCCGCCGCCGGCCGCGCCGTGTACAGAACCAGTCCCGTCGCAATCATGGCGGCGCCTGACAGGGCCAGCAGGAAGTACAGCGCGCGCAACAGCGGCGCAGCATAGTAGCCATAGTGCAGCCCACCCAGCGTCCGTATCAGTTGCAACGATCCGGGATAGACAGTTTGCACATCCACGATCCGGCCCGTCGCCGCATCCAGGCTGACGCGGTCGGGAAAGGCCAGCAGGCGGTCGTCGTACCGGCGCCAGACATCCGCAAGCGCGCCTTGCGTGCCTGGCTGCCTGACCGTGATCGCTGCGATCTTGCCCGCGCCCAATTCCGCCTCGGCGCGCTGCGCCAGGCCGGCCAACGGCGGCATTACGGCCGCACCGCCTCGCTGCGAGGAAACGGGAGGCTGCGGAAACACGTCCGCCACCATCGCGGCCACGTCGCCGCCGTAACGGCTTTGCACGCCCGCGGGCAGATAACCCAGCAGCAGCGTGCTCAGGGCGGTGAGCAGGATCATGCAATGGAACGGCAGCGGCAACACCGACAGGACGTCGTGCGCGTCGAGCCACGCGCGGCCGGACGAGGCGCGCGGCCTGAAGAGGAAGAAATCCGCGAAGAAGCGCCGGTGCACGATGACGCCGGAAACCAGCGCCGCCAGCAGCGCCAGGGTACAGGCGCCGACCACCCAGATGCCGGCCTGGCCCGCATGCAGGCTGTAGTGGAACTCGACCAGGAAGTCGCCGCCCTCGGTGTCACGCGGCACGATCTCGCGCCCGCTGGCCGGATCAAGCAGCACCGCGCCGCCACCCTGGTCATCCTCCCATGACAGCGTCAGCAGGGGACGGCGCGCGTCCGGCAGCTCGATGCGCCAGGAAGCCGCCGCCGCGGCATTGCGCGCCAGCCAGTCTTGCGCGCGGTCCAGGGTCGAGGACTGGTCCGCCCGGCCGGCCGCGGAATTCTCCGGCTTCATCCAGAGGCTGATTTCAGGCGCATAGACACTGAGCGCGCCAGTCAGGAACACCGAGAACGCCAGCCAGCCGAACAGCAGGCCGACCCAGGTATGCAGCCAGGCCATGCGCTGGCGCAGGCTTCCTTCCGGATATGCGTTCATGCCGCCGCTGCCCACGTCATGGCCCAGCAGCCCATGCAGCCTGCGGCGATGGCCAGCCACACCCGGCCCGCGCTGCGCGCCGCGAAGGCCCATATCGCGAGGCCCACATGCGCGGGGATGGCCGCCAGGGCCGGATAGAGGATCGCGTCGGCCGGCGCCAGCGGCAGGCGCGCCGCCGCCGCCACCGCGGCCCACGCCAGCGCATAGGCGCCCAGCGTGGCGGCGCCCGCCCGCGCCGCCACGCCGCGCCAGTTGCTGCGGGGCCTCACCATGCGTACCGCAGCGTGGCCAGCACCAGCCGCCCGGCGCCGTACGTGCACGACGTGGTGGTCACGCAAGTGCCCACATACGTGCGGTCGAACAGGTTGCTGGCATTCAGCGATAGCGTCATGCCTCGCATCGCGGGCTGCATCTGGCCCAGGTCGTAGGACAGGGCGGCATCGACCAGCGTCACCGCCGGAATGCGCAAGGTGTTGGCCGCGTCGCCCCAGTCCGCGCCGATGTAGCGCACCCCTGCCCCCAGGCCCAGGCCCTGCAGCGGCCCCTCCTGCACTTTGTAGGCCAGCCATGCCGCGGCCTGGTGCGCCGGCGCGTAGTACTGTTTCTTGCCCTGCCTCGACTGCGGCGCGCCATCGACGATGTCGACGTTGGAACTCTTGGTCACGACGGCATCGACATAGGAGTACGAAGCGATCACGTCCCAGCCGCGCGCGAGGCTGGCCTTGCCCTCCAGTTCGATCCCGCGCGAGCGGACCTCGCCCGCCTGGACCTGGAAGCCCGGCGGACGGCCCGGCGTGGTATCGCTGGTCAGCACGTTGGTTTGCGTCAATTGATAAGCAGACAGCGTCACCATGCTGTCGCTGCCCGGCGGCTGGTACTTCAATCCCGCCTCGATCTGCCGGCCCTTGGCCGGTTGGAACGGATTGCTCTCGTAGTCGGTGCCGCCGGTGGGCGCGAAAGACGTCGAGTACGCCACGTAAGGCGCCAGGCCGCTATCCAGCATGTAGGTCAGGCCCGCCCTCCCGGTGAAGGCCGAGTCGTCCTGCGAGACCTTGCCGGACGTCAACTGATTACGGGTCGTGCTGCGCGCCATGTCGTAGCGGCCGCCCAGCGTCAGCAGCCAATTGCCGTACGAGATCTGATCCTGCGCATAAACGCCGGACTGTTCGGTGCGCTGGCGGGAATCGATGCGGGGGATCAGGTCCGAGATGCCCGGCCTGGGCCGCCCGTAGACCGGATCGTAAAGATCCAGCGGCGGCACGCCGGCGATGACGTTGGCGAACTGGTAGGTATCGCGCATGTCCAGATAGTCGAAGCCCGCCAGGAACTCGTGGCCGACCTGGCCGGTACTGAAACGCGCGACCGCCTGAGTATCCACGTTCAACGTCGCCCCCGTGCCCTTGCCACGCGACATCGTGCGTGACCAGGTGCGCATATCCACCGGATTGAGCATGTATCCCACGGTGGTGCGCGCCTCGCCCCGCATGTGGCTGTAGCGCAATTGCTGCCTCACGGTCCAGGTGTCGTTGAACTGGTGCGAGAACAGATAGCCCGCCGAGTACTGTTCCCGGTCATAGGTATCCCAGCCGGGTTCGCCGGTGTAGCGGTCGCGGGGGATGCGGCCATTGGGATTGGAGTAAAGCGTGCCCGCGGCCGGCAGGTTGCCGTACATGGGTACCTGGTGGTCCTTCTGATAGAACCCCAGCAAGGTCAACGAGGTGGCCGCCGACGGCCGCCACATCAATGCCGGAGCGACAAAGGTCCTGTCTTCTTCCGAGTAGTGGGCGGACTGGGCCGCATCGCGCTGCAATGCGACCAGGCGGTAGCTCCACTGCCCGTCCTGGTCTATCGGACCGCTCAGATCGGCGGCAGCCTGAGCCCGGCCGTAGCTGCCGGTCTGCAGCTCGATCTCGCGCTGGGGCGTCAGCGTGGGCAGCTTGCTCACCATATTGATGAGCCCGCCGGGTGTGTTCTGGCCGTACAACACCGAGGACGGCCCCTTGAGCACCTCTACCCGCTCCAGTCCGTAGGGTTCGATCTGCAGCATGCCGAAGCTGTAGGCGCCAAAAGGCAGCCTGGCGCCGTCAAGGTTGTTGCGGGCGGCGTGGCCGCCGCGCAGATAGATGTTGTCGTAGCGCAGATCGGCGCTGCCGCCCGGTGAATAGGCGCCCGGCGTGTAGGCCAGCGCCTCTACGATGCTGCGCGCGCCTCGCATCGTTATCTCGTCGCGCGTGACCACGTTCACCGTCTGCGGGATCTCCAGGATGGGCGTGTCGGTCTTGGTGCCGCTGGCGCTGCGTTGCGCCACGATGCCGGCTACCGGCCCGTAGGCCGACTCAATTGTCCCCTCCACCCGCACCGCCGGCAGCACCGCCGCCGGCTCGTTGGGAATCCGCCTCAGCGTGTAGACATTGGCGCCATCACGCCGCGCCGCCAACGGTGTGCCCGCCAGCAATTTAGTCAGCCCCGCCTCGACCGTCCAGGCGCCTTGCAGCCCGGCCGTGCGCCAACCTTCCGCCAGCGCCGGATCGAACGAAAGATTGATGCGAGCCATCCCGGCGAATACCGACAGCGCCGGTCCCAGCGGACCCGGCGGAATGTCGAACCGCGCCTGGACGGCCGCGCCAGACGCATTCGCGGCCGGCTGCGCATGAATGGCCGGCGCCACTGCCCCCAATACCGCGCAAAGCGCGCCTGCGACGGCGCGGCGGCTCGTGCGGCAAGCTGGCCTGGCCGCGTTGTTCTTGCTTGAAAACATGCTGATCCCGACGAAGTGCTAGCGAAGGTGCTATATGGACTTGTCGGACGAAGCGGAAAAAGGGGCCAAGAATCCGCGCGGCCCGGTCAGGCCGGCACTACGCTGACCCAGTAGCGGCTGCGCGAAACCACCCGCACCGGCAGGCTGCGCGACACCGCCAGCAGCACCGCATCGGTGTCATCCACCTGAAAGCCGCCCGAGATGCGCAGATCGGCCACCGCCGGATCGCAGCGCAAGAGGCCGGGACGGTAGCGCGCAAGCTCCTGCAGGAAGTCGGCCAGCCTCATATCGTCCGCGTAAAGCACCCCATCGAGCCAGGCTTGGGGCGGATGGACATAGGCGCGAGGCGCCGGGACCTCATGGTCCGAAAACTCGGCGCATTGTCCCGCCGTCAGGACGGTGCCTGCCGCTGCCGCTCTCGGCTGCAGCCGCACCTGCCCTTCGATCACCGCGACCCGGCTGCGCGCATCCAGCTGCCGGACGCCGAAGTACGTGCCCAGGGCCTGCACACTGCCTTCGGCGGTGCGCACCCGCAGCGGCCGGAGGTCCGCCGGCGCCGCATGGGCTGAACGCAGCAGGATTTCGCCCTCGCGCAACAGTATCAGGCGCTGTTCAGCCGAATAGTCCAGATCCACCGCCGAGGCTGTGTTGAGCGCCAGCACGCTGCCGTCCGGCAGCTGGAACTGCCGGCGCTCGCCACTGCTCGTGACGTAGTCCGCCGTCCAGCTCTGCCAGGGCGCCGTGCGCCATGCCAGCCAGCCCGCCGGCAACGCCACGATCAAGCCCGTCAGCGCCCGCAGGCCCGCGCGCCGCGTAGCGTCCACGTTCATGGCGGCCCGCCCCAGCCCCGGCGGCAAGCCGCCGAACTTGGCCAGAATCGTCTGGGCGCGGGTCCAGGCGCGGTCGTGCTCCGGGCTGCTCTGCCGCCAGCGCTCGCAGGCCAGCTTGTCCGCTTCGGAGCAGCGCCCCGAATGCAGCCGCACCAACCAATCCGCGGCTTCGCCCGCGATCTTCGGGTCGATGGAATCCGTCGCTGCCGTCATGGCGCCGCCAGGATGCAATGCTTGAAGGCCTCGGCCATGTAGCGCTTGACCGTGCGCACGCTCACCCCCATCTCGGCCCCGATCTGCTCATACGTCAGTCCGTCGAGCTGCGACAGCAGAAACGCGATCCGGGCCTTTTCCGGCAGAGCTGCCAGCAAGGCGTCCACCTCGCGCAGCGTCTGCAGCACCACCAGGCGCTGCTCTTCCGAGGGCGCATGCCGCGCCGGCATGGCGGCCAGGGCGTCGAGATAGGCCTGCTCCAGCGCATGGCGCCGGTACAGGTCCACCATCAAGCGCTTGGCGATGGTGGTCAGGTAGGCGCGCGGCTCCTGCAACTCCGGCATGGCGCGCCGCCGGTAGCTGCTCAGCAGCCCGACGAACGTGTCCTGGGCCAGGTCGGCAGCGTCGGCGCTATTGCCCAGCCGCCGGCGTAGCCAGCCGAACAGCCAGCCGTGATGCGCGTCGTAGATGCGCTGCACGGCGACGGCGGTAGTCGGTTCGGGGGAAGACATGGCGAGGACGTGGTTCGAGTATTTCGATAATGGGAATTAATCGCAATTATCGCCACAAACCGACTTGAGCGGCAATGCACTCGCTCAGACAGCGACCAGCATCTTCTCATTCCAATAAAATGAAACGTTATAAATTTTTCCTATAGGCGAGAGAAAAGCCACCGTTCATCGGACTACACAGCAAGCTCCTTTCCTAGGCTAATGCATGGCTCCCTTTCGAAATTTACCAATGAAAATTGCAAACCTGCATTTCGACTTCTTGCAAGACATTCAATTGACATCGAAAAAACGCCTTGCTAGGATTCTAAAAAAACGTTTCATCAAAGCGATGAAACATGCAAGTTTCACCGGCGGAAAACCAACCGACCGGAAACACCTGGGACACCCACGGAGACAAAAATGCTGTTAAGGGACAAAGCAATCATCGTTACAGGGGCCGGCCGGGGCATCGGCCGCGACATCGCGATCCAGGCAGCGTTGGCCGGCGCAGCGGTGGTGGTGAATGATTACGATGCCAAGGGCGCGGACGACGCTCCCGCCCGCGAAGTCGTAGCGCGAATCAAGGAAGCCGGAGGACGGGCGATAGCAAACTTCGGCGACGTGTCGCGCAGCGAAGACGCACAAGGCATGGTGGCCGAAGCGATCGACGTTTTCGGGCGGCTGGATGGCGTGGTCAACAACGCCGGAATCGTTCGCGACCGCATCTTTCACCGGATGTCCTACGACGAGTGGCGGCAAGTCATCGACGTCAACCTGACCGGCCCGTTCAACGTTTCCCGCGCGGCGGCGGAAGTGTTCAAGAAGCAGCAGTCCGGCGCCTATGTGCATCTGACCTCTACCTCGGGCCTGATCGGCAATTTCGGGCAAGCGAACTACTCCGCGTCCAAACTAGGCCTGGTTGCGCTATCCAAGTCCATTGCGCTCGACATGAAGGCCTTCGGCGTACGTTCGAACTGCATCGCGCCGTTCGCGTGGACCCGCATGACCGATACCATTCCCGCCGACACGCCCGAACAGGCCGTGCGCCTTGAACGCGCCAGGAAGATGACGCCCGAGCAAATCGCGCCCCTGGCGCTGTTCCTGTTGTCCGACATGGCCTCCGACGTCAGCGGACAGGTACTCGCATCGCGCATGAACGAAATCATGCTGTTCAACAACATGCGTCCCGTCCGCTCCATTCACCGATCGGAAGGCTGGACCGCGACCACCATCGCCGACACCGTCCTGCCCGCAATGCGACCGCACTTTTCCCCCCTGGACCGCTCGCCCGAGTACTTCAGCTGGGACCCTATCTGAGCGCCTTCTTTCGCTGCGCCACCCCGCAGCATCGAAACCGACAACTTCCGGGGAAAACGTGTTGGAAAACCAACTGAATGCGCCGCCACTGCATGGCGTGCGCGTAATCGATATCAGCCGCGTCCTGGCGGGACCGTACTGTGGCCAGCTGCTGGCGGACATGGGAGCGGACGTCATCAAGGTCGAATCGCCGCAGGGCGATGAGAACCGCCGCTGGTCACCTCTGCTCCCGAACGGAGAAAGCTGCAACTTCGCCAGCGTCAATCGTGGCAAGCGAGGCCTGACCCTGAACCTGACGCATCCCCGCGGCCGGGAGATCTTCCACGAGCTGCTGGCGTCCGCGGACGTCTTGCTGCACAACTTCCTGCCCTCGACCGCGGCGAAGCTGGGCGTGGACATTGCGCAGCTCGAAGCCGACTATCCCGACCTCATCATCTGTTCCCTGACCGCGTTCGGCGCGAAGGGACCGTTGCGCGACAGGCCGGGCTACGACTCGGTGCTGCAGGCGTTCGCCGGCCTGATGGCCATCACGGGCGAGCCGGACGGCCAGCCGGTGCGCGCAGGCTCGTCGATCATCGACATGGCAACCGGCCTGGTCGCCTTCGGCGGCATCGTCACCGCACTCTACAGCCGCCTGGCAGGCGGAGCCCGCCGGGGAGTTTCCGTATCCCTGTTCGAAACGGCTGTCGCCATGCTCGGCTATCACGGCACGGCATGGCTGGAGGCAGGCGTACTGCCCCACCGGGAAGGATCCGGAATCTGGCACCTGGTTCCCTACCAGGCCTTCATGTGTTCCGACCAATACCTGTTCGTCGCCGCCTTGAACGACGCCACCTGGCGCCGGCTTTGCAGCGCCCTGGACCTTGCCGATCTACGCGACGACCCGGAGCTCGCCACCAACGAGCAGCGCGTGCAGCGCCGCGATCACGTAGTCGGGCGGATAGGCCAGCTTCTGAGCACGCGTCCTGCGCGCCACTGGCAACCAATCCTGGAAGACGCGCATGTGCCGACGTCTCCCCTACATACCTTGGACCAGGTTTTCGAACACGAACAGACACTGGCAAACGACATGCTGGTCTCCGTCTCCCGTCGCGACGGCACGACCATGCGCCAGATCGGACTGCCCTTCAAGGTGGGCAGTTTGACGGGAGCGTCCGAAGCTCCGCCCTCGCTGGGCGAACACACCGACCAGATTCTGGCGGAACTTCGTCACGACACGAATTCGATCGCAGCATTGAAGAAGGACGGAGCAGTCTGATTCGACTGCCCGCACATTCCATCGCAACGAGATAGAGAGCAAACATGAGCACGCATGAAGTTCGTTCGGAAATTGCAGGGTCCGTCTGGAAAATCGCGGTCGCCGCGGGCGCCAGAGTGGCTGAAGGAGACGTGCTGGTGATTCTCGAGTCCATGAAAATGGAGATACCGGTAACGGCGCCGCGTAGCGGCGTCGTGGCAGACATCCGCGTCGCCGAAGGCCAATCAGTAGAGGAAGACCAGGTCGTCGTCATGCTGGGCGAATCGGCATGATTGCGAAAGTGCTGGTAGCCAATCGCGGCGAGATCGCCTGCCGCATCATCCGGACCTGTCGAAGAATGGGCATCCAGACAGTCGCCGTGTACTCGGACGCGGACCGGGATGCCGCGCATGTGGCGATGGCCGATGCCGCCTGCCACGCGGGCGGATCGGCGGCGCGCGAAAGCTATCTGAATATCGGGAAAATCGTCGGCATCGCACGGGAAGCGAACTGCGACGCCATTCACCCTGGGTACGGGTTGTTGTCCGAGAACGCCGAGTTCGCGTCCGCCTGTATCGCCGCAGGCTTGATCTTCATCGGTCCCGCCCCAGACGCAATCGCGGCGATGGGCCAGAAGGACGCCGCCAAGCGACTGGCCAGCCGCGCGGATGTTCCGGTGCTTCCCACCATCGAATGCCGGGGCCGCACCAGCGAGGAAATCGCCCGGCATGCCTTGGCATTGGGCTTCCCCTTGCTGATCAAGGCGGTCGCCGGAGGCGGCGGCCGCGGCATGCGCCGGGTCGACGCCGCATCGCAGCTTGATGCGGCCATCGACGCCGCGCGCCGCGAGGCGCTGGCCAGCTTCGGCAATGAGGACCTGCTCATCGAGCCCTACCTGGAGCAGTCGCGCCATATCGAAGTTCAGGTCTTCGCTGATGGGTCTGGCACCGCCACGGCGCTGGGTGAACGCGATTGCTCGGTGCAGCGGCGCCATCAGAAAGTCATCGAGGAAGCCCCTGCGCCTGACATCAGCGAAGCACTGCGGACGGCGCTGTTCGACGCGGCCCTGAAACTGGTTCGGGCCATTCGGTACCAGGGCGCGGGCACGGTGGAATTCATCGTCGACACCTCGCGGGGCCGCGGCGCCGAACGCTTCTATTTCATGGAAATGAATACGCGGCTGCAGGTCGAGCATACCGTCACGGAGATGACGACGGGGCTGGATCTGGTCGAATGGCAGATCCGCGTCGCCCGTGGTGAAACGCTGCCTGACGCCGCCTCTGCGCCCGCGGCAAGCGGCCACGCCATCGAGGTCAGAATCTGCGCGGAGAATCCCGCAAAAAACTATCTGCCCTCGCCCGGTGCCATATCCCTGCTGCAGTTTCCTGCGCCCGCTCCCGGCATCCGGGTGGATGCCGGAGTCCGTCAGGGGGACAAGATCACGCCCTGGTACGACTCGCTGATTGCCAAGTTGATCGTGCATGCGCAGGACCGTTCCAGCTGCTGCGACCGCCTGGTCCAGGCCCTGGACGAGTGCCGCGTCGAAGGCGTCCATACCAACCTCCCGCTCCTGCGGGCAATTGCCCGCAGCGCGGAATTCCGTCTCGGCGCAGTGACCACCAATTTCCTGAGCGAGCGCCAGTCCGCACTGCTTGCGCCCGCCATGACCGAAACCCGTAACCGCGAGGATTTGCAATGAGTTGGGAGCCAGAACTTCAGGAACTGCGCAGACGGCAGGCGTATGCGCGCGAAATGGGCGGCACGGAACGGGTCCAGCGGCAACACGACCGCGGATTGCTGACGGTAAGGGAACGCATCGATCGTCTATTGGATCGAGGTTCGTTCCTGGAGCTGGGCAGCGTCTCCGGACAGGCGTCGTATGACGCCGACGGCGACCTGGAGAATCTCACCGCCGCGAACTGCGTATTTGGCCGTGGAAAGATACACGGGCGCGCGGTAACCGTCACCGGGGACGACTTCACCATCCGTGGAGGCTCCGCCGACGCCGCCATCTGGGCCAAGTTCAAGATGGCCGAAAACATGGCCTACGAATATCGCCTGCCGCTGATCCGGCTGGTCGAAGGTTCCGGCGGGGGCGGATCGGTCCGGACGCTCGAGACCAGCGGACGCGCCAACCTTCCCGGCGGCGTCGGCACGACCTCCGGCATGGACCTGTGCGTACGCAATCTTGCACAGGTCCCGGTCGTGGCCATCGGCCAGGGATCGGTTGCCGGCCTTGGCGCCGCCCGGCTGGTGGCCAGTCATTTGAGCATCATGGTCAAGGAGACCGCGGCCGTCTTCGTCGCCGGGCCGCCCGTGGTCGAGCGGCTTGGAGAGAGGCGCACCAAACAGGAGTTGGGAGGCCATGCCGTCCAGACCAAGGCGGGAACGATAGACCTGGCGGTGGACAGCGAGGATGCGGCTTTCGAGGCCGCCAGGCGATTCCTTTCCTATCTGCCCAGCTCGGTCTGGGAGCTTCCCCCGCGGGGAGCCATTCCGGACGACACGGACCGGCGCGACGAATTCCTGTTGTCCGTGGTGCCGCGCAACACGCGCCAGCCCTACCGCATGCGCCCGATCATCGAGGCCGTCACCGATAGGGACACGTTCTTCGAACTAGGCCAGAACTTCGGCAGCTCGCTGATCACGGGCCTGGCCAGGATGAATGGCTGGCCGGTGGCGGTAATGGCTGGCGATCCCTTCAGGTACGGAGGGGCATGGACTGCCACGTCGAGCCAGAAGCTCGCCAGGTTCATCGACCTGGCGGAAACATTCCACCTGCCCGTCATCCATCTGGCGGACTGCCCAGGGTTTCAGGTGGGACTGGAGGCTGAGGCCAGCGGCGTGATGCGCCACGCCGTGCGCGCCATTTCCGCCATCAACCAATGCACGGTCCCGTGGTGCTCGATCCTGGTCCGCAATGTCTTCGGCGTGGGCGGCGGCGCGCATCAGCCGGCAGGCCGGCTGTCGCTGCGCTACGCCTGGCCTTCCGGCCGCTGGGGATCGCTGCCGCTGGAAGGCGGAGTCGCCGCGGCCTACAGCCGCGAGATATCCGCCGCCGCCGATCCCGAAGCGGAAACGAAAAAAATCGAGGAGCGGCTGGCTCGCTTGCGGTCGCCCTTCCGTACCGCGGAAGCATTCCTGGTCGAAGAGATCATCGATCCGCGCGATACGCGGCGGCTGCTCTGCGATTTCGCCGACCTCGCGGCGCCTCTGCGCACTCCTGGGCGCGTCAGTTACTCCGCACGCTTCTGACTCTGGGAAACACAGCCATGACCATCAATGGACGCGCCTACATCGTAGGCGCCTATGAACACCCGCTACGCAAGGCGCCTGACAAGCCGACAGCCCTGCTGCACGCCGAATGCGCCCTGGGCGCCCTGCGCGACGCGGGCCTCGGCGTGCAGGACGTGGACGGATACTTCTGTGCCGGGGACGCCCCCGGCATGGGGCCGCTTTCAATGGTCGACTACATGGGGCTGAAGCTGCGGCATTTCGATTCGACCGACGTGGGCGGATCCTCTTACCTGGCCCACGTCAGCCATGCCGCTCAGGCTATCGCCGCCGGCAAGTGCAATGTCGCCCTCATCACCCTGGCCGGCCGCCCCAGAAGCGAAGGCATGGCAACCGGCACGGCGCCGCGCGCCGGCGTCCCCGCCTTGCCGGACATCCATTGGGAATTCCCTTATGGTCCGTCCACCGTCAACATGTACGCCATGTGCGCCATGCGGCACATGCACGAGTACGGAACGACCTCGGAACAATTGGCCTGGATCAAGGTCGCCGCATCGCACCACGCCAGCCACAACCCCAATGCCATGCTACGCGACGTGGTCACGGTGGAGGACGTGCTGAACTCCCCCATGGTCGCCGACCCGCTGCACCGCATGGATTGTTGCGTCATCAGCGATGGCGGCGGCGCACTGATCGTCGCCCGACCGGAGATCGCCATCCAGCTCAGGCGCCCAAGGATCCGCATCCTGGGCGCTGGCGAAGCGATCAAGGGGCAAGGCGGCGGCCTGGTGGACCTGACGTTCAGCGGCGCCAGGTGGTCTGGCGCGCAAGCTTTCGAAGAAGCAGGCGTAACCCCGCGAGACATCAAGTACGCCTCGATCTACGACAGCTTCACCATCACCGTGCTGATGCAGCTGGAGGACCTCGGCTTCTGCGAAAAAGGACAAGGCGGCCGTTTCGTGGCTGACGGGAAACTGATCGCAGGTGTCGGAAGGCTACCCGTCAACACGGACGGAGGCGGCTTGTGCAACAACCATCCCGCCAATCGTGGCGGCATAACCAAGGTGATCGAAGCCGTCCGGCAATTGCGCGGGGAGGCGCATCCGGCGGTTCAGGTTCCCGACTGCAATCTCGCGCTGGCCCACGGCACGGGCGGCTCCTTGGGCTCCCGCCACGGCAGCGCAACGCTGATCATGGAGCGCGTATGACGACGACCACCGACAGCTTGGCCAGCCATGGCAATCCACTGTTGCCGGAATTCCTGGCGGCCGGATCCGAAGGACGCCTGTTGCTCAGATGGTGCAACGCATGCGAGCGGTCTCATTGGTATCCGCGCCATATTTGCCCGCATTGCTTCAACCCCGCTACGGCGTGGCGCGAGTCGCCGGGGCTGGGGGAAATCTACGCCTTCAGCATCATGCGCCGCGCGGCCACGCCCTACGTAATCGCGTATGTGCAGCTGGACGAAGGAGTCACGATGATGACGAACATCCAGACCCATGACCTTGATGGCGTCCGCATCGGCCAGAGAGTACGCGCCACGTTCGGAGGTCCAGCTCTGGCCGACGGCCTGCCGGTATTCCGCCGCGTCGAGTGAGGTGATCATGGCCATTGTCTATTCAACGCTGAAGGGCTGGAAGTTCGAAGACTCCCGGCATGAGTACACCGAGAAGGATGCCATGCTTTACGCCTTGAGCCTCGGCCTTGGCGAGGAGCCGACGGATCCGGCGCAGCTCCGGTATGTATATGAGAAGGACCTGCGCTCGTTTCCGACTCTCGCCGTGATCATCGGATATCCGGGTTTCTGGCTGCGCGACGAGCGCACAGGAGTGGATTGGGTAAAGACAGTGCACGGGGAGCAGCGGCTGAGCATCCTCAAGGACCTTCCCGCGGCGGGAGCCGTGCATGCGCGCCACCGGGTCACGCACGTCGTGGACAAGGGTCCCGGGCGCGGCGTCTTGGTCATTACGGAACGACGCCTCCACGACGCCGGGACGGACGAGTTGCTGGCCGTGGCGAGCCAAACCAGCTTCTGCCGCGCCGATGGCGGATTCGGAACCGGAGACGCCAGCCCGCCCGCGCTTGCCCCCCTCCCGGAACGCCCCGCCGAACGGACTTGCCAGTTGACTGTCTCGGCACGATCGGCCCTGCTCTACAGACTGAACGGCGACATCAATCCCTTGCACGCCGATCCCGAAGTCGCCCGGCTGGCGGGTTATCCCCGCCCGATACTGCACGGCCTGTGCACCTACGGCATGGCTGCCAGGGGCCTGCTGCGGATCTACGGACATGACCGGCGGTTGAGCGAATTCAACGCGCGCTTCTCGGCGCCCGTCTATCCCGGAGAGACGCTGCAGGTGGATTGCTGGGACGAGCCCGACGGGTCGACACGCTTTCGCGCGACCGTGCCCGAACGCGGGCAGATGGTGCTCAGCCACGGCTATGCCGCCTGGGCGCGCCGCCACACCTAGCCAGAACAACACACCACCAACAGGAGACAAACAATGAAGAGAAGAACCGTAGTTCTCGGGATCCGCGGTATTGGCGCCCTGGCCGCGGGCGCGGCCTTGCTCGCGGCGCCCGGCGTCCGCGCGCAATCGCCCTACCCCGACCACCCGATCCGGCTGATCGTCCCCTATGGCCCAGGCGCTTCAGCGGACCAGATAGCCAGGAAGTTCGCCGAAAAGTTCGGCCGGGCGATAGGCCAGCCCGTGGTGGTCGAGAACAAGCCCGGCGGCTCCACGGCCATCGGCTTCAATGCCGTCGCCTCCGCACCCGCCGACGGCTACACGATGCTGTTCAGCAGCGCCTCCGTTGCGGTGTACAACCCAGTGCTCCAAAAGAACCTGCCGTACAAAGTGGATGATCTGACGACCATTGCGCTGCTGGTCGATGTTCCGCTCAACCTGCTGACGAACACGCAGACGCCCATCAACTCGATCAGCGAGCTGGCGGCGTATGGCAAGTCGCATCCGGGCGAACTGCGCTACAGCTCGGCGGGGATCGGAACCTCGACCCACCTGGCCGGTGAGTTTCTCAAGCAGACCCTGGGCATCGATCTGGTGCATGTGCCCTACACCGGCAACGCCGCGGCGATGGTCGGCGTGCTGCGCAATGACGTGCAGCTGATCTTCGACGCCCCGGCCCCTCCTCTGCCGCAGATCAAGGCAGGCAAGATCAAGGCTCTGGGCCTGGGATCGGCGCAGCGCCAGCCGCTGTACGCCGGAGTGCCGCCGATTCGGGATGCGGGCTATCCCGATTTCGAAGCTGGCCTTTGGTACGGCGTGGCGATAAACAGGAACACCCCCGCGCCGGTCCTGCAAACAATCCACGGCGCCATAGACACCGTGCTGGCGGATCCCGATTTCTTGCGCGAGGCGACCGATACCTGGGGCGCGGTCCCGTTCAAATCCATGAGCCAGCAACAGATCGACACGCACATCCAGGAACAGAAGCGGCTCTGGCGAAGCATCGTCGACAAAGCCGGCATCTCGCTGGACTGACGCGCGCACCCACTACTTGCAGCGTCTTCTTGCAGACGCGAAACGGATCGGATGATGGAAGAACCATTGATTTCTAGTCATGACATGCCTGCCACCGGCTCCCTGATCGGCGGAAAATGGCGCAATAGCGAGCGGACATTCGAAGTCCGCGACAAATTCACGGGGCGCAAGATCGCCGACGTCGCCGAGGCGAGCCGCGAGCACGTGGCATTGGCCGTGGCCACGGCAAGGAAAGCCATGGAATCCGCGGCCCAATCCCCCCATGAGCGCGCAAGCGTGCTCCGCGGCGCGGCGGACCTGCTGCAGAAGCATCGGCGCCGATTCGAGGAACTGGTGCTGGCCGACACGGGATTTACCATCGCCGATGCCGCCATGGAGGTGGACCGCGCCATCATCACGCTGAACCTATCTGCCGAGGAAGCCGTGCGCATCGTCGGCGAAATGGTGCCTTTCGCGGCCAGCCCCGGTGCACACCGGCGCCTCGGCTGGACGCAGAGATTTCCGGTGGGCGTGGTCTGCGCCATCACGCCGTTCAACTCTCCGTTGAACACCGTCCTGCATAAAGTCGCGCCCGCCTATGCCGCCGGGAACGCCGTGGTGCTGAAGCCGTCCGCCTACACACCGCTGACGGCGGCTTTATTGGGCGAGATCCTGCTCGAAGCCGGGATGCCCGCGGGGTTCCTCGGCATCGTCCATGGCGATGGCGACTCGGTCGGCTCATGGCTGCTGGAGGAGCAAGACATTGCGTTCTACACCTTTACCGGCAGCACCCGGGTCGGACGCATCATCCAGCAGGCCGCCGGCCTGCGGCGCACGCAAATGGAACTCGGCAGCATCGCCAGCACGATAGTGTGCGCGGACGCCGATCTCGACCGGGCAATACCCAAGATCGCCAACGCCGGATTCCGCAAGGCAGGCCAGGTATGCACTTCAGTGCAGCGGCTCTATGCGCATCGATCCAATTTCGACGAGGTGGTCGAACGGCTGGCGGCTTTCGCCGCCACCTTGCCCGCCGGGGATCCCCGTCTGCCCGACACCCGGATCGGTCCGCTGATATCCGAGGCGGCCGCCAAACGCGCTCAAACCTGGATCGAAGAAGCCGCTGCTTGCGGCGCGCGCATACGCCACGGCGGACGGCGGGAGCGCTCCGTGCTGGAGCCCACGGTCCTGACCGAAGCCTCCGCGGACCAGAAGATCTGGTGCGCGGAGGCTTTTGCCCCGGTGATCGCGGTCCATCCGTTCGATTCCATGGAGCAGGCATACGCCGGAGCCAATGACACGCCATATGGGCTTGCCGCAGGCGTATTTACCCAGGATGTCGACACCGCCTTGCGCGCTGCCAGCAGATTGCGATTCGGGACCGTGCAGATAAACGAAGCGTCCAGCGCGCGATCCGATGTCATGCCTTTTGGGGGTGTCAAGGACAGCGGCTTCGGCAAGGAAGGGCCCGCGTATGCAATCAGGGAGATGACCGAAGAGCGCCTGGTCGTATTCAACCCTTGATGGCTATCACTCTCGCGGCAAGTCTACCGGACTGCCACAAAGGAATCTCATGACGCTCCAATCATCCACTTTTTATTGTCCCACGCGGCTCTTCATGGGCGCGGGATCCATACGCAAGATCGGCGAGCTGATAGCCAGGCACGACTGCCGCCGGCTGTTCATCGCGGTAGACGGCGCCGTGCTGCAAACTCCCTTCTACACCGACGTGCGCCAGCTGCTGGACGGCGCCGGGGTGCAGTATGAGGCCTACTCCGACATCGAACCCGACCCCAGCGCCCATACGGTCGAACGCGCGCACGCCCTATGCCAGAAACTCGATGCCAACATGCTTCTGGCGCTGGGAGGGGGAAGCACCATCGACGTAGCCAAGGCGGTCGGCATTCTCTCGACCAACGGCGGCCGCATCCATGATTACGAGGGCATCGAACGATTCAGCATTCCGCCCTTGCCGCTGATCGCCGTTCCCACCACGGCCGGAACCGGTTCTGAAGTATCGGGATCGTGCGTGATCACGGATACGGAGAAGAACTTGAAGATGTCGATCCGGCATGCCGCGCTGAATCCCGCCATGTACGCCATCCTGGATCCGCATGCCTTGACGACGCTGCCGGCGAGCGTCGCGGCCCACTCCGGCCTGGATGCGTTCGTGCATGCTTTCGAATCGTACATCTCCGTCCAATCCAACCTGGTCACGGACGCGATCAACATCCAGGCCCTCGAACTGATCTCCGCGAACATCCGCCCTTTCGTCGCCAACAGGAACAATACGCTGGCCGCGCAGAACATGCTGTGCGGATCGGCCATGGCCGGCATCACCTTCGGACAGACCGGATTGGGCAACGTGCATTGCATGGCCCGCTTCGTGGGCGCCTTCTTCCATCTTTCGCACGGACTCTCCAACGCGCTCTGCCTGCCGGCGGTGGCGCAGTTCAATCTGCTGGCGTGCCCGGAGAAATTCGCGCGCGTCGCGCAGGCAATGGGCCGACCGGTCCAGGCGATGAACACGATCGACGCCGCGCAGGCCGCCGTGGCAGCCATCAAGAACCTGTGCGCAGATCTGGGCATCCCGTCCCGCCTGCGGGACGCGGGCGTCACCGACGACCGCTTCGACGAAATGGCTGAACTCTGCGCCACCGCCAACTACAACCGCTGGAACCCCAGGGCCACGACGGCGGCGGACTTCCGCGCGCTGTTCTCGCAGGCCTATTGAATGCTCTCCTGCGGCCAGTTCCGGGGAGAGGAATTTGTATAATGGCCGGGCTTGCCGGTCTCGGCACGACCATTCCTCCCGAGCCCCGGCGCATCCCTCTTCCTGTTGCGTTTCAGCCGTAATGCCCAGCAAACCCATTTCGACCGAACGCGATCCCACCAGTTCCCACGTCACCGTACATGATGTCGCGCGAGCCGCGGGCGTCGCCATAGGCACGGTTTCTCGTGTCGTGAATGGCGCGCCCACTGTTTCCAAGGCCATCCGGGCGCGGGTCGAGAGCGCCATCGCCGAACTGGGGTGGACCCCCAGCGTGGCGGCGCAGGCCATGCGCGGCGTCTCCTCGCACGTGGTGGGATTCATCTTTTCCGACATCCGCAATCCTTTGTATGCCGCCATGGTGAAGGGCGCTGAAGACGTCTTGAGCGAGCATGGCTACATGCTGATGATCGCAAGCAGCGATGGACGTTCGGATAGGGAAGTCGCCTTGATCAATCTGTTCAAGCGGCGCCGGGCTGATGGACTGCTCTTTACCGTCGAGGAAGAAGGCAATGCCGAGGTGCGCCGATGCATCGAAGCCAGCCCCTATCCGGTCATCATGCTGGAGCGCGAAATGGATGCGGCCATGGGCAGTGTTGGCGCCGCCCACAAAGAAGGAACCCACCATGCCACCCGGTATCTGCTCAGCCTGGGCCACCGCCGCATCGCCTTGATCAGCGGCGGCCGTACCAACAAGGTGGGGCGAGACCGCCTGGCAGGCTTTGTCCAGGCGCATGAACAGGCTGGCACGCCACTGGACCCATCGCTGTTGCGGCTCGATAGCTTTGCATCCGAATATGGGTTCCGGGAAACCCAATTGCTCCTGGACATGAAGAACCGGCCGACGGCTATCGTCGCGGCCGGCATGCACCTGTTGGATGGCGTGCTGCGCGCGATCCGCATCAAGGGCCTGCAGATTCCTCGCGATCTTTCCTTGATCGCCTCGAATGACAGTTCGCTGGCCGAGCTGGCGACCCCGCCCATCGACGTCATCCGCTACGACGCCTACGATCTGGGCCAGAAGGCGGCGCAATTGCTGCTGCATCGCATGAAGAAGCAGAGCCCTGACGTCTCGCCCCGCATAGAGATCCCGACCGAGTTCATTTTGCGCGAGTCCTGCGCACCGCCACCGAAATCCATCTGATCCGGCAACGGCTCAAGAATCGTCAAAGCGCTTTACCGTATGCCTCGAAGTCCTGCGGATCCAGCCAATCCCTCAAGGCCTCGGCATCCGGCGGCGTTGGCGCCGTCGGCCTGGCGTTGGGCGTCCTGCTGAAACGCGGCGCCGGCGCGGGCTGCGTGATGCCGTCCACGTCCAGCAGCGTGCCGCGCGCCTGGACCTGCGGATGCGTGGCGGCGTCCCTCAGCGTCTGCACGGGCGCCACGCATACGTCCAGGTGCGCCAACCTTTCGCACCATTCATCCCGGCGGCGCTGGGCGAAAACCCCGGCCAGCAGCGTCCGCAGGCGGGGCCAGGTGGTCCTGTCCTGGTGGTCCCCCAGTTCGCGGATGGCATTGTCGTCCAGGCCCAGCTGCCGCAGCAGCAGCTCGTGGAAGCGGCGTTCTATCGGACCGACCGAAAGCCATAGGCCGTCCGCGCATGCGTACACGTCGTAGAACGGCGCGCCCGAATCGAGGATGTTGCTGCCCCGCTGGGGCTGCCATGCACCCGACGCGGCCAGCCCGAAAAACGCCGTTGCCATCGAGGCCACGCCGTCCATCACGGCGGCATCCACCACCTGGCCCAGCCCGGACTGGCGCGCTTCGATGATGGCGGCCAGCATGCCCAGAGCGAGATAGGGGCCGCCGCCGCCGAAATCGCCCACCAGCGCGAGCGGCGGCGTGGGCGGCTGGCCTGCGCGGCCGATGGCGTCCAGCACGCCGGTGACGGCGATGTAGTTGATGTCATGTCCGGCCACCTGCGCCAGCGGGCCGTCCTGGCCCCAGCCGGTGATGCGGCCATAGACTAGCCTGGGGTTCTCCGCCAGGCAGGCTTGCGGTCCCAGGCCCAGCCGCTCGGTCACGCCGGGACGGAATCCTTCGATCAGCCCGTCGGCCTTGCGCAGCAGCCGCAGCACCAGAGCCACGGCGCGCGGATCCTTCAGATCCAGCGCGATGGAGCGCCGGCTGCGCAGCAGCAGGTTGTACTTAAGCTCGCGCTTGACCCCCAGGTCGGCGGGCTCCTTGCGTTCGATCCGCAGGACGGTCGCGCCCATGTCGGCCAGCAGCATGGCCGCCATCGGTCCCGGGCCGATGCCGGCCAGTTCGATGATCCTGATTCCAGCCAGAGGTCCCATGTGTTCGTCTCCCCATGTCATGGCGGCGCATGCGCCGCCGGATCAAAGCAATTCGATGGCGATGGCCGTGGCTTCGCCTCCGCCCAGGCACAGGCTGGCCACCCCACGGCGCAGGCCGCGCCGCTCGAGCGAATGCAGCAGCGTAACGATGATGCGCGCGCCGGTGGCGCCCACCGGATGCCCCAGCGCGCAGGCGCCCCCTTCGACGTTGACCCGCTCGGCGGGCAGGCCCAGGTCGCGCAGCGCGATGAGGGCGACCACTGCGAAGGCTTCGTTGATTTCGTACAGGTCCACCGAGTCGCGGCTCCAGCCCACCCGGTCGAGCAGGCGCGCGATGGCGTGCACTGGCGCGACCGGGAACTGCCCCGGCGCCAGGGCCGCGGCGGCATGCCCGACGATGCGTGCGCGCGGCTTAAGTCCCAGCGCCGCCGCCTGGCCATGCCGCGTCAGCGCCAGCGCGGCCGCGCCATCCGAGATCGAGGATGCGTTGCCGGCCGTGACCGTGCCGTCCGTGGAGAACACCGGTTTCAGACTGGCCAGCCGCGTGGCATCGCACAGGCCTGGCGTCTCGTCGTCGGCAACGAGCGCGCCTGGCGCTACGCCGCGACGGACCCGCGCCGCGATGGGTGCAATCTCGGCCGCGAATGCCCCCGAGGCGATGTTGCCCTGAGCCCGCAATACGCTCTGCTCCGCATAGACGTCCTGTTGGGCGCGGCTGAAACCATGCTCGCGCGCGGCCAGATCGGCGTAGTGTCCCATCAGATGGCCTTCGTAGGCGTCCTGCAGGCCATCGCGGTACATATGGTCCAGCAACTGCCCGTCGCCCAGCCGATATCCCTGGCGCGCCCGGGGTATCAGATGCGGCGCGTTGCTCATCGATTCCATCCCGCCGGCCAGCACCAGGTCCGCCGATCCGGCGCACAGGATGTCATGCGCCAAAGTCACGGCTTTCATGCCCGAGCCGCACATCTTGCTGAGCGTGGTCGCCTGCACCGTGGTTGACAGCCCCGCGCCCAGCACGGCCTGGCGCGCGGGCGCCTGCCCCAGGCCGGCGAACAGGCAGCAGCCCATCAATGCCTCCTGGGCTGCATCGGACGACAAGCCCGCCTGACGCATTGCGGCAGCCAGCGCATGAGCGCCAAGCTGAGGCGCGGTGTAGTGGGACAAGGCCCCCTGGAAAGCGCCTATGGGCGTGCGCTGCGCGCCGACGATGACGACGGGATCTGAACGCGTGGACATGAGTGAATACCTCGATTGCATAGGGGTTCGAAGAATGCGCAGCCGTGGGTCCGCCGTGCGCTACGCGGCAACGCACGCCGAGCCGGCAACGCTGTCCGACGGCACGACCGCCATGACACCGCGCACGAAGTCCAGCAAGGTCGCGCTGTCGCCGGCCAGCAGTTGCCTGCCGATCAGGCTGGCGCATTCGTCTTCGCTCGTGCCGGTGGCGCGCCATTCATGCAGCCGCGTGGTGTAGATGCCCAGGGCCAGCTCTTCGGTGATCCCGATCGCCCCGTGTATCGCGTGCGCCAGGGCGCACACCATGGGGATGGCTTCGCATGCCCGCAGCCGCGCGCAGGCCGCAAGCGTGGCGTCGGGAAACATGGAGCCGCTGGCGCAAGCCAGCCGCGCCGCCATGGCGGTGGATGCCACCTGCTCCGCAAGCATGCTGATCTCCTGCTGGATCGCCTGGAACCGCCCCAGCGCCTTGCCGAATTGCTGACGCTCGCCAACAAAAGTGATGCAGCGGTCGAGCACCGCCTGCATTGCGCCGGCGATTCCTGCGGCGTCGGCGGCGTTGCGCCAGGCCTGCACGGCCGCGTCCGGCAAGGCGATGCGGCCAAGGACCGCCGGTGAGTCCGTCCATGCGGGCGCGGCGCTGGCGCGCGGCCGGAACAAGCCGGGGTCCGATGCGGCGGGCGCCGTCACCAGCAACAGGCAGCCGTCGCGCTGCACCAGCAGGGTGCGCGCCAGTCCGGCTCCAGGCGTCTGGACGCAGCGCAGGCCGCGCGGCCCCGGCAACGCCCGGGCCAGAGCGATCGGCCCCTCGGGCACGGTCTGGCCGCTGGTGCGCAACAAGGCGCGCGCGAGCATGGTGTCGGCCAGCGGGTACGGCAGCGCCAGGGCGCCGGCCGCCCGCAGCAAACCCTCGGCGTCCTCCAGCGACAACCCGGCGCCGCCCAGTTCCGCGGGCGTCAACGCGTCCACATAGCCGAGCGCATCGATGTCCTGCCATGTGCGCGCGGCAAGACCGCTTGCCTGGGCGCCGTCGCCGGCCGCCTCGATCTCGCGGACCCGCTCCAGCGCGCACAAGCCCGCCAAGGCGCGCGCAAATTCTTCGTACAGGTCTTGCTGCATGGATGCCGGCATGGGCCCTCCTTCAGGGTTCGATGGGCCTTAGCGCAGGCCGAGCTCGCGCGCGATGATGCCGCGCAGGATATGGCGGGTGCCGCCGCGCAGCGAAAAGGTCGGATTGATGAGCGTCAGGTAAGCCAGTGTGCGGGCAAGCGTCTCGTCAGGCGCCGGGCCGGCGTCCGCGCGCAAGGCCTGGCCTATCCATTCGGGCACGGCCTGTTCGAACTCCGTGCCCAGGTCCTTCACCAGCACGGCTGCAAGACTGGCGTCTGCCCCTTCGTTCAGGCGCTGCGTCACCGCCAGCGACATGGCCCGCAGTACCGCCAGCCGTCCGGCCAGGCGCCCCGCCAAGCGGATCTGCGCCTCATCCGGCGGGGACGCCCGGCGCAGATGCGCGAGCCAGCCGTCCATCAGCACCATGCTGGAATAGATCCGCTCCGGTCCGCTGCGTTCCAGCGCCAGCTCGGCCGTGACCTGCCGCCAGCCGCTGCCCTCTTCGCCCACCAGCGCGTCGCGCGGCAGGCGGACGTTGTCGAACAGGACTTCACAGAAATGCGCGTCTCCGGCGATGTCTCGGATCGGACGGATTTCGATGCCGGGCAAGGACAGGTCGAAGATCATCTGCGACAACCCTTTATGCCGGTCTTCCGGCACGCCCGAAGTGCGTACCAGTGCGCACATGTAATGCGAGCGATGGGCGTTGGTGGTCCAGATCTTGCGGCCGTTGAGTAGCCAGCCTTCGGCGTCGGGCGTGGCGCGCGTGCGCACGCTGGCGAGATCGGAGCCGGTGTCGGGCTCGCTCATGCCGATGGCGAAGAAGGCTTCGCCGCGGATGATGCGCGGCAGGTAGAAATCGCGCTGCGCTTGCGAGCCGTAACGCAGGATCAGCGGCGCGGTCTGGCGATCGGCGATCCAATGCGCCGACACCGGCGCACCCGCCGCGAGCAGTTCCTCGCTCAACACGAAGCGGGCGAAATTGCTGCGTCCCGCGCCGCCATAGGCGGCGGGCAAGGTCAGACCCAGCCATCCCTGCCGCGCCAGCGCGCGGCTGAACTCCGCGTCATAGCCCATCCAGGACCGCGCGCGAAGGTCCGCCGGCATGTCCTTCAGCGCCTCGCGCAGAAAGGCGCGCACGGATGGACGCAATGCCTCATCCTGCGCAGGAATCGCGGCAAGCCGCAGTGCCTCGTTGATAGCGCCCAATGTGATCCCCGGAACGCGCGGCGCCACGGCGCCGCCGCGCGCATTCCAATTTGCGAAAGTGCCGTGCAAACCCAGCCCGTAATGGTGCGCGCGGGCTTCATGGCAATCTACACGGGGGTCACATCACGGTCTAATATTAGATGTGGACCGGGTAATACATCACAAATATCGCGAGCCCGGCGCATCAAGGGAGACACCCGTGGAGCTACGCCAGCTCAAGCAGCTGTTGGTCCTGTCCGAGACGCTCAACTTTCATCGCGCCGCCGAGCGGCTGCACATGGCTCAGCCGCCCTTGTCGACCGCGATCAAGAAGCTGGAACAAGAGCTCGGAGTGCAGCTTTTCGATAGGTTGCCGGCCGGCCTGCAGCCCACGCCCGCCGGCCAGGTCGTGCTGCGGTATGCGCGCACCACCCTGTTCTATGCCGAAGAGATCCGCCGTGCGGCGAGGGAAGGCGCCAGCGGCGAACAAGGCGTCCTGAAGGTGGGCTTTGTCGGCTCGTCCACCTACTCGCTGATGCCACGGCTGCTGTCGGAGTTCCGCAAGGATTACCCGCGCGTCGACCTGATCATCGAAGAATCCACCACCGTCGATCTGCTGCGCCGCCTGGACGCGCACACGCTGGACGTGGCGCTGGTGCGGTTCCCGGTGCTCGAACCCACGGCCGCTCGCATCACCTTGCTGCAACCGGATCATCTGATGCTGGCAGTGCCAGCCGGCAGCCGCCATGCGCAGAGCGAGGATGTCGCGTTGAGCGATCTCGCGGAAGAACCGTTCATCGGCTATTCGCGCACGCATGTTCCAGGCATGCACGCGCTGGTCATGTATGCCTTCCAGCAGGCGGGCGTGGTGCCGCGCATTGCGCAGGAAGCGATCCAGGTGCAGACCATACTGAGCCTGGTCGAAAGCGGGCTAGGCGTGGCCATCGTGCCGGCGGTGGCCCGGCGGCAGGCGGGCAGCAATGTGCGCCTGGTGAATGTTTCGCAGCTGGCCGAAACCATCAAGGTAGGCATCGCCCTGGCGGTGCACCCGGACAACGCCACCCCGACCACCGCCAATTTCGTCGAGATGGCCTGCCGCCTGATGCGGCCGGAACCTGCGCCAGCCGCCTCCGCATGACAGGGCCTGTACGCGCCTACTCCTGCTGGATGTTGGCCAGCTTGGCGATGCGCCGCATGGACTCGAGTTCGTCCTTCTGAAACGCCGCCAGCGTCTCGGGACCGCCGACAAACGACTCGCCGCCAAGATTCGCCATGAACGCCCGGCCCTCCTCGCTGCGCACCAATGCCTGCACCGCATCCGACACCCGCGCCACAATGGCGGGATCGACCTTCGCGGGAAAAAATGCGGCCGTCCAGGCATAGGCTTCGTAGCCCTTGTTGCCGCTCTCCTGCATCGTCGGCACGTCCGGCAGATCCTTGATGCGCTTCGCGCTGGTCACGGCCAGCGGCCTCAGCTTGCCGCCGCGGATCAGCGGCAGCGCCGCGCTGACGTCAGCCAGGCTGTACTGCACCACGCCGCCCGCCAGATCCGCCAGGGCGGCCGACGTGCCCTTGTACGGCACATGCGTGGCCTTGATCCCGTTCTGCTCGTGGAACAGCTCCAACACCACCTGATAGGTCGCGGTTCCGCTCGCGAAGTTCAGCTTGCCAGGCGCTTCCCTGGCAGCCGCCACCAGCTCCGCCACGTTGCGGTAGGGTGAGTTGGCCGGCACCACCAGCACCATGGGAAAGCGCGCGATGGGCGCGACCGGGGAGAAATCCTTGATCGCGTCATACGGCAGATGCTTGAAGACGGCGGCGTTGGTCGTCATGGGCGAGTTGCTGGCCACGAACAGGGTGTAGCCGTCCGGTGCGGCGGTCGCCACGGCCTGGGCGGCGATGAAGCTGTTGGCGCCCGGCCGGTTCTCGACGATGAAAGGCTGCCCGAACTGCTCGGCCAGATGCTTGGACAGAAATCGCGCCGTCGTGTCGGCGCCGCTGCCGGGCGGCAACGATACGATGATCTTCACCGGATGCGAGGGATATTTTTCCGCGGCGCGGACGTTGCCGCCCAACGCCAGCGCCGCGCCCAGCATCGCCGTCATGGCCAGGATCCTGATATTCATGCTTGTCTCCGCAAGGCAGTTCCATTCATGGCCATGGCCAGGCGGCCATGGCGTTTGCCGTATTCACTCAGGCTGTATGCCCGCCATTCTTACCGCATCGCCCCAACGCCGGACCTCCTGTCCGAGGTATGCCTCGAACTCGGCCGGCGAGGAGCTGCGCAGGTCTACCCCCTGCGCCGTAAACGGTCCGGCGATGGCCGGATCACGCACCGCCGCAGCCACCGCCTGGTTCAGACGCTGGATCACCGGCTGCGGTGTGGCCGCAGGCGCCAGCACACCCTGCCAGGTGCTCATCGTAAGGTCTTGCAAACCGGCTTCGCGCAGCGTCGGCACCTGCGGCAACGCGGGCGACCGCTCGGCGCCGGTCACGGCCAGCGCCCTGACCCTGCCGTCGCGGATGTAGGGCAGCGCCGAGCTTATCGCGTCCACCATGAACTGCACCTGGCCGCCCAGCATCGCCACCATGGCCGGATTGGTGCCCTTGTACGGAATGCCCACGGCGCGCGTGCCGGTGGCATGCAGGAACAGCGCCACACTCAAATGCGTGATGTTACCGACGCCGCCGGTCCCGTAGCTGAGCGCATCGGGACGCGCCTTGAGGTAGGCGATGAATTCCTTGGTGTCCCTGGGCGGCAAGGCATTGGTCGTCATGAGCACCAGCGGGATCGAGGCCGTCAGCCCCACCGGCGCGAAATCGCGCAACGGGTCATAGGGCAGCTGCCGGTAAAGCGCGGGGCTGATCGCCAGGCCCGACGAGTGGTACAGCAGGGTGTATCCGTCGGGCCGCGCGCGCGCCACGGTTTCACCGGCGATGTTGCCGCTGGCTCCGGTCTTGTTCTCGACGATCACGGGCTGGCCCAGCTGGCGTGCCACGTGCTGCGCCACGGCCCGGGCCAGCACATCGGTCGGGCCGCCTGCCGCGTAGGGCAGGATCAGCCGCAAGGGCTGCGCCGGCCACGCCGCCGGACTCGCGCTGGCGCGCGCCAGCGACAAGCCGGCCAGCGCGCCCAAAGCGGCCACCAGCGTTCTTCTCCTTGTCTGCATGGATCTCCTCCTTATGTCGCCTCGTTGTCGGTTGCGCGTCGGCGAGGCTGCCGTGGTCAAGGCCGAAACGCCTCAGCCGCGCGTCTTGTCCAGATATGCGTCCAGGGCACTGGCGTGCTCCTGCGTGTGATGCGCCAACGCCTGGAAGCCGGCCGATAATTCCAGCAGGGTATCCAGCCGGGTGTGCTGGCCTTCACGCAACAAGCGCTTGGTCAGGCGCAGCGCATGGCCGGAATGCTGGGCGATCTCCCGTGCCAAGGCCATCGCGGCCGGCAGCAGCGCCTCCTGGCTGAGCACCTGCGAGACCAGCCCCATGTCGAGCGCCTGCGCGGCATCCACGCTGCGGCCGGTGAACGCCAGCTCGCAGGCGCGCGACATGCCGACCACCCGCGGCAGCAGCCAGGCGCCGCCGTCTCCCGGCGTCAGGCCCAGCTTGATGAAGCTCTCGGCGAAGCGCGCCTCCTCGGCGGCCAGACGCATGTCGCACATGCACGCCAGGTCGCAGCCCGCGCCGATCGCCGGCCCATTGACCGCGGCGATCGTCGGCACTTCCAGATTGCATAGGGCCAGCGGCACGCGCTGGATGCCGTCGCGGTAGGCCTGCCGGCTGCGCACCGGCTCGCCCAGGCCGGCGCCAACCGCCGCGGACAAGGTCTTGAGATTGCCCCCGGAAGAGAACACGCCATGCGCGCCGGTAAGCACCACGGCGCGCACCGACATGTCCGCGTTGATCTCGGCGCAGGCATCGACCAGCGCGTTGATCGCATCGGGATCGGACAGCGCATTGCGCGTTGCCGCGCGGTTCATGGTCAGGACCAGCACGGCGCCGTGGCGCTCGCGTTTCAGGAAATCAGTCATGGCCGGCTCCGGTCGCGGCGGCAAGCTCGGCCGCCATCAAAGTCACGCCATCCCGCAGCAGCGCGACAATGGCTTCATCCTGGTAGCCGGCCTCTTTCAGCACTTCGACGCTGTGCTCGCCCAGCCGCGGCGCCGGGCGCGACGGGTCGGGCGGCGTGCCGGACCAGCGCGACGGCACCGCCATGGTGCGCAGCTTGCCCTCGCTGGGATGCTCGACCGTGTTGAAGAATCCGACAGCCTCCAGTTGCGGATCGCGCAGCAGCGACTCCACGGTGTGCATGGGCATGGCCGGAATATCGGCCTGCTCGAACGCCGCCAGCCAGTCCTCGGTCGTGCGCTTGGCGATCTCGTCCGACACCAGGCGATAGATCGCATGGATATGCTGGGTGCGGGTGCCTATGTCCCGGAATCTGGGGTCGGCGGACTCGCGGCCAGGCTGGCCGATCAGTTCAAAGAATGCCGCCCATTGCTTGTCCGCGTAGATCAGCACGCAGATGTACCCGTTCAGCGTGGCATAGGGGCGCCGGTCCGCGTTCAGGATGCGCGGATATCCGGGAGGCCCCAGGGGCGGCTCGAAGGACTGGCCCGCCATGTGGTCGCCCAGAATCAGCTGCGCCATGGTCTCGAACATGGGCACGTCGATGGCCTGGCCCTGCCCTGTCCGGGCCCGGTGGTACAGGCCGGCGCTGACCGCGTTGGCCGCGCTGATGCCCACGATGCGGTCGGCGATGGCGCTGGGCGCGTACCGCGGCGTGTCGCCGCCAGCCTGGACCGACAGCGCCGGGATACCCACCGCGCCCTGGATCAGGTCGTCGTAGGCGGCGCGCGCCGCATAGGGACCGCGCTGGTCGTAGCCGTAGACGCCCACGTACAGGATCGCCGGATTGGCCTGCGCCAGCTCCTGGTAAGACAACCCCAGCCGCGCCATGGCCTGCGGCCGCACGTTGTAGATCAGGACGTCGCAGGTCGCCGCCAGCTTCAGCAGCGCTTCGCGGCCCGCGGGCCGCTTCAAGTCCAGCACGACGCTGCGCTTGCTGCGGTTGGCGTGCAGAAAGATTCCGCCCATGCCCGGGTGGCGCGCCGGCCCGATGCCACGCACGTTGTCGCCGGCCGGAGGTTCGACCTTGATCACGTCGGCGCCCAGGTCTCCCAGTATCTGCGTGGCGTAGGGGCCCATCAGCACCGTGGTGACATCGAGGATGCGCACGCCTTCCAACGGGCCGCTCATGCCCAGCTCCCCGAACGCCCTGCCCGCACGCGCATCCCGCGCGGCCCGGATACCCTGCAAGTACCACCTTCGAACATGACAGCTCCCATTCCAGAATGCCTTGCTGGACATCCTAGGTAAGAACTGCAAGCGTCGGAAATACTATATTTGGGTCAGCCGATACATCCAGAATATTGGCAGGGGATCACGGCCAAGCCGGCCCAGACTCACGGCAACGCGCCGCCGACCATGCGCGCCAGTTCTCCGTACCGTACCTTCTCGGCCTGTATTTCCCGGGAGAATTCCTTGCTCCCTATCCCCACCACCTCGCCGCCGCTCTGCTGGGCCAGTTGCGCCCGCAGCGCCGGATCATCCATGACCTGCCGCATCATGTCTTCAAGCTTGCCGGCTACCGCGGGGGGCGTCTTGGCGTGAATGGCGAAACCTATAAAAATGTATAGGGAGTAGCCGGGATAGCCGGATTCCTGCACCGTCGCCACGTCGGGCAGCAGCGGATGACGCCGGTCTCCCGCCACGGCCAGCGCCCGGATTTTCCCCGAGGCGACCAGGGGCGCGGCGCCGGCGATGTCTATCAACGCCAGGTCCACCGATCCCCCCACCACGTCCGCCACCGCTTGCGCGGCGCCCTTGTACGGGACATGGTTGAAATCCACGCCCGCGCGCTTGGCCAGGTCGAGCGCGCCCAGACGATAGCTGTTGCCGTAGGTGGCCAGGCTGACGCCGCCCTTGTCGCGGCGGGCTGCCGCGACGACATCGCCCAGGTTCTTGTAGGGCGAACTCACGGAGGCGACCAGCACGGCCACGTGGCGGGTCACGTTGAGCATCGGCAGCAGATCCTCGGGGCGGTAAGGCAAGTCCTTTACCAACAAGGGGTTGATCACCGTCGCGCTGGGGCTGATCAACACCACGGTGTAGCCGTCGGCGGGCGCGCTCAGCGCCACCTGCGTGCCTAGCGAAAGTTCGGCGCCGGGCCGGTTCTCGACCAGCGTGGACTGGCCTGCCACTTTGCGCAGGTGCTCGGCGAAGGTGCGCGTCATCGTATCGCCGCTGCTGCCGGGTCCGATGGGCACGATGAAACGTATGGGACGTGAAGGATAGGTATCGGCTTCGGCTCCTGCGGCCGGCATCGAAGCAAGCAGTGCGATGCAGGCGAGCACGGCAGCGCGCCACGCGGTTCTGGCAACGTACATGGTTTCGTCTCCTCGGGTTCTTGTGGCCTGTCACGATAGCGACAAGAACTCCGGCGTGCCATGCGGGAACCGACGATCAGCTATGCACGGTCTGAACAGCTGTCTGCCAGGCCTTGGCCCAGCGCGCCTCGCGCATCTGCGCGGCCTGCTGCAATCGGACGAAGTGCTCTCCCAGCACGGCGACCAGGCAACGCTCGACCGCAAGACTGGCCCGGTTGATGCGGTGCTTGGCGCCGGTCGCGCAGAAGGTATGCAGCGTAAGCGCCGGTTCGACGATGCGGGAAATCGCCAGATCGCCCTCGTCCAGGTAGTCCTCGATGCGATGCACCTGGGTGATGGCATGGCGGCCGCAGCGGCGCACGACTTCGCGGATCATGGCGCCGGAGTTGATCTCCAGTTCCGCGCGCAGCTCCAGCTGCATGTCGCGGGTGCGTTCACGCACCACGGCCTCCACGGGATTGGGCGAAGGCGGCATCACGATGGACAGGCCGTTCAACGCGGCCAGCGGCACGGTGGGGTCGCGCAACAGCGGCGAATCGCGCCGGCCCAGCAGCACCAGGTCGGATGAGAACAGGCGCTGCGCCTGGGCGGGCGGCTCGGCCTGGCAGCTGTTGAAAACGCCGATATCGAGTTTGCCGGCCGCCAGCCTGTCCATCACGTCGCGGCTGTAGCTTTCGTGTATGACCAGATGGATCCTGGGAAACTGGGACGTTATGCGGTTCACCAGCATCGACACCGGGCCTTCGGCGGCCCAGCGCGGCAAGGCAATCTCCACCGTGCCGGACGGCTGCTCATTGGTGGAGGACGCCAGCTCCAGGAAGCCGGTGGCGCCATCCAGCAAGCCCTGCGCCACGGGCAGCAGCGCCACGCCCAACTCGGTCAGCAGCACGCCGCGGCCAGTGCGGTTGAACAGGCGCCCGCCCAGCTGTTCCTCCAGTTCCAATACCCGCCGGCTCAGCATGGACTGCGAGCATCCCCGCAGCACCGCCGCCTGCGAAAAACTGCCTGACTCCGCCGTCGCGACGAAAGCGGACACGTTCTCGATCTTCAGCTCATCGGCTGCGCGGGCCACCAGTTTCACTTTCTGTCTCCTGCCAGGACGGGACAGCCTGCATTGAATTTTTTTTGATCATATCAGGGCGGATCGCGCCCGCGCGGCCTGGCGCGGCGCCTTGTCATGGCTGCTGCGTTGCGGCAAGCGCGCGCCGCCGGGCTTGTTCATCCATGTCGGATCGGGATCAACCCGAAGCCGGTCCGGGAGCATTCTTGCTGCCGCGCAGCACGGACCGGATCACGACGAATCGGCCTGAGCGTTGCCGATCCTGCATACCTGCCATCCGCTGCGCGTGCTTACCTCGCCCGCCCGCCATGCCTACAGTTGGCCCATCCCGATTCCGGGGTGTACGGATCAACCTGCCAAGGAGACGAAATGGCTGGAGTTCTTGAAGGGAAAGTCGTGCTGGTCACCGGCGCCGGCCGCGGCGTCGGCCGCGAAATCGCCCTGCTGGCGGCGCGCGAGGGCGCGGCCGTGGTGGTCAACGATCTGGGCGGCAGTCCGAACGGCGAAGGCCTGGGCACGCTGGATCCGGCGTCCGAGGTGGTCGCGGAAATCCGCCAGGCGGGCGGGCGCGCCGTCGCCAATGGCGACAGCGTATCCGACCCGGACGCGGCGGCGCGCATGGTGCAGGCCGCCGTCGACAGCTTCGGACGGCTGGACGGCGTGGTCAACAACGCCGGCATCCTGCGCGACCGGATGTTCCACAAGATGAGCAGCGTGGACTGGCAGCAGGTCATCGACGTGCATCTGCAAGGCGCCTACAACGTCAGCCGCGCCGCCGCCGCGATGTTCCGCGAGCAGCAGTCCGGCGCCTACGTGCACATGACCTCGGCCGCCGGCCTGGTGGGCAACATCGGCCAGGCCAACTACTCGGCGGCGAAGCTGGGCATTGTCGGGATCTCGCGCTCCATCGCGCTGGAAATGGAGCGCTGCAACGTGCGCTCGAACTGCGTGTCGCCTTGGGCCTGGAGCCGCCTCATCGGCACCCTGCCCGACGAAACCGAAGAGCAGAAGCGCCGGCTGGAACGCTTCAAGCAGATGACCGCCGACAAGATCGCCCCCATGGTGGTGTACCTGCTGTCGGATCTGGCCGCCGGCGTGAGCGGGCAGATCTTCGGCGTGCGCAAGAACGAAATCATGCTGTTCAGCCAGCCGCGGCCCGTGCGCAGCGTGCATCGCTCGGAAGGCTGGACCGTCGAGGCCATCGCCGAGCATGCGATGCCTGCGATGCAGCCCAGCCTGGTGCCGCTGGAAAGCGCGCGCGAGGCTTTCGCCTGGACTCCGGTATGAGGCCCGCCATGAGACTCGACCCCGACAAACTGATGCGGCGCCACTTCGAACCGGTGGAGCAGACCTACACCGCCAAGGACTCCATCCTGTACGCGCTGGGATTGGGCTTGGGCCGCGACCCGCTGGATGCGCGCGAACTGCCTTTCGTCTACGAGGAGCGGCAATTGGCGGTGCCGACCCAGGCCGCGGTGCTGGGCTACCCCGGCTTCTGGATGAAGGAACCGGACACCGGCATAGACTGGCGCCGCGTGCTGCACGCCAGCCAGTCGGTGCAGCTGCATCGTCCGCTGGAGCCTGCCGGCACCGTCATCGGCCGCACGCGGATCAAGGACATCCTTGACAAGGGACCGGACGTGGGCGCGCTTTTCTTCGTGGAGCGCACGCTGGAAGCGCGCGACGGCGCCCTGCTTGCCACCGTGGAACAGGCGGTGATGGCGCGCGGCAACGGCGGCTTCGGCGGCGCCAGCGGCCCATCACCAGCGCCGGCCAAGCTGCCGGAAAGCACGCCCGAACACGTCTGCGACCTGCCCACGCTGACATCCCAGGCCCTGCTCTACCGCCTGTCGGGCGACCTGAATCCGCTACATGCGGACCCCGAAGTCGCGCGCGCGGGCGGTTTCGAGCGGCCCATCCTGCATGGCCTTTGCTCCTATGGCATCGCCTGCCACGGGCTGCTGCGCATGCTGTGCGACTACGAGCCGGCCAGGCTCAAGCGCATCGACGTGCGCTTCAGCGCGCCGGTCTATCCCGGCGAGACCATCCGCGTCGAGGCCTGGGGCGCCAGCGGCGAGGTGCGTTTCCGCGCCACGGCGCTGGAGCGCCAGAAAGTGGTGCTGAACAATGGACTGGCCATCATCGACGCGGCGCAAGGAGCAGGCGCATGAGGGGCATACTTTCCTTCGGCGCCTACATTCCGCGCCTGCGCCTGCAGCGCGAGGCGATCGTGCGCAGCCATTCCTGGTACGACGCCTCGTTGACGGCGCATCGCTCTGGACAGCGCTCCATGTGCGGTTTCGACGAGGACGCCGTCACCATGGCGGTCGAAGCGGCGCGCGACTGCCTGCATGGACTCGATACCCCCGCCGTGAACGACCTGCTGCTGGCCTCGACCTCGTTGCCCTACGCCAGTCGGCTGAACGCCAGCATCGTGGCGCAGGCCTTGAACCTGGCCGAGGACATCGGCGCCATCGACGTCACGTCCTCGCAGCGCGGCGCCACCTCCGCCTTGATGCAGGCGCTGCGCGGAGGCGCTGGACGCAGCGCGCTGGTCGTGGCGAGCGACCGCCGCAAGGCCAAGGTGGCCAGCGTGCAGGAGCTGCTGTACGGCGATGCCGCGGGCGCGGTGCTGGTGGGCGACGGCGAGGCCATCGCCCAGCCCTTGGCGCTGGAGAGCCGCAGCATCGACATGGCCGACCACTATCGCGGTGCGGGGGCGGCCACCGACACCTATTGGGAAGAGCGCTGGATACGCGAGGAAGGACACAGCGCGCAGATTCCGCAGGCCATCTCGGCGGCGCTGCGCCAGGCCCGACTGGAACCTGGCCAAGTGGACACACTGTGCGTGGCGCTACCGCAAAAGGGCGCGGCGCAGCGGATCGCCAAGCTCGCCGGCATCGCCCCCGACCGCGTGCACGACACGCTGGCGGCCACGGTAGGCAACGCTGGCTGCGCCCATCCGCTGCTGATGCTGGCGCATGCGCTGGGCACGGCCGCCCCTGGGCAAGTGCTGGTGTTGGTCGCATTCGGCCAGGGGGTGGACGTGCTGGTCCTGCGCACCACCCCGGCCCTGGCCGCCCTGCCCGGCCGGCGGGGCGCGCAAGGCTGGTTGGCGCGCGGCAAGGCCGAGGACAACTACATGAAGTTCCTGGTGTTCAACGACCAGCTTCCGCTGGAACGCGGCATGCGCGCGGACAACGACAAACTCACGCCGCTCTCCGTCGAATACCGCAACCGCAAGGCGGTGCACGGTTTCGTCGGCGGACGTTGTGGCGCTTGCGGCACAGCCCAGTGGCCGCGCACCGACATCTGCGTCAATCCCGCCTGCGGCGCCAGCGGCAGGCAAGAGGACCTGCCGTTCGCCGAAACGCCGGCCAGGATCATGAGCTACACGGCGGACCGCCTGGCTTATTCCCCCGATCCGCCGGCCTGCTACGGCATGGTGCAGTTCGAAGGCGGAGGCCGCCTGATGATGGACTACACCGACATGGACGAAGGCGAGCTGGCGGTCGGCCTTGCGCTGCGCATGAGCTTTCGGATCAAGGCGCATGACGCCGCGCGCGGCTACACCCGATATTTCTGGAAGGCAACGGTCGCCGACCCCAAGGAGCACAGGCATGGCAACAGGAATTCGTGACAAGGTGGTGATCCTGGGGATGGGCTGCTCGCACTTTGGCGAGCGCTGGGATCGCAGCGCCGAGAATCTGGCGGTGGAGGCCTTCAGCGAATGCCTGCTGGACGCCGGGATAAGCAAGGACCAGATCCAGGCGGCATGGCTGGGCACCGGCATCGAAACGCAGCACCTGGGCAGCGGCGGCGTGCCGCTGGGCATCGCCCTGAGACTGCCCAACATCCCCGTCTCGCGGGTCGAGAACTTCTGCGCATCCGGCTCGGAAGCGCTGCGCGGCGCCGCCTACGCGGTGGCGTCCGGGGCCTGCGACTTCGCGCTGGCCTTCGGCGTGGAGAAGCTCAAGGACACCGGCTACGGTGGTCTGCCCCAACGTCCGCGCGGTCCGCTCAACGACATCGTGTGGCCAAACATCAGCGCGCCCGGCTCGTTCGCGCAGCTAGCCAGCGCCTACCGCGCCAAGCACGGCGTCGATGCCCGCGACCTGAAGCGCGCCATCGCCCATATCTCCGTGAAAAGCCACGCCAACGCCGGCCGCAATCCCAAGGCCCATCTACGCAATCCGATCAGCATGGACGACGCGATCAACGCGCCGATGATCGCCGAGCCGCTGGGCCTGTACGACTGCTGCGGCGTTTCGGACGGCGCCGCTTGCGCGATATTGACCACGCCAGACATCGCGCGGGGCCTGGGCAAGCGCGACCTGGTGGCCATCAAGGCGCTCCAGCTGGCGGTATCCAGCGGCAGCGAAGCCGGCCACGACAGCTGGGACGGCAGCTATTTCCAGACCACGCGGGTGGCGTCGGCCCGCGCCTACGAAGAGGCCGGCATAGAACGGCCGCGCCAGCAGATCGACCTGCTGGAAGTGCATGACTGCTTTTCCATCACCGAACTGGTGACGATGGAGGACATGCACATCTCGGCCGAAGGCCGTGGCGCCCATGACGTGCTGGACGGATTCTATGACGCGGACGGCACGATCCCCTGCCAGATCGACGGCGGTCTCAAGTGCTTTGGCCATCCCATCGGCGCGACCGGACTGCGCATGGCCTATGAGATGTACCTGCAGATGCTGGGGCGCGCCGGCGCCCGTCAGCGCGCCGACAACCCTGCCCTGGGCGTAATCCACAACCTGGGCGGCTTTCCCTGGCAGAACGTGTGCAGCGTCTCGGTGCTGGGCAAGTACGGCGCCTGAACGGCGCCGCATCTGAAAAATAAGGAGAAACAACGTGTTGATGGACGAATACCAATCCCCCTGGCACACGCCAGAGATCGAACAGTTCCAGCACACCGCCCGCCGCTACTGGACCGCCGAACTGCTGCCGCGCCTGCCGGCCTGGGAGGCGCAGGGCCACATCGACCGCGAGGTCTGGAACCAGCTCGGCGCGATGGGCTTCCTGTTGGCGGATCTGCCGTCGGAGCACGGCGGCGGCGACGGCGACTACGCCCATTTGGCGGCGCTGGTGGAAGTCAGCGCGGAGTGCGGCTTCGGCCCCGGTTTCGGCCCGCACTATATCGTCGGCCACTACCTGCACCACTACGGCAGCGAGGAGCAGAAGCGGCGCTGGCTGCCGGGCATGGCCAGCGGCGACATCGTCGCATCCATCGGCATGACCGAGCCCGGCGCCGGCTCCGACCTGCAAGGCATCAGGACCCGCGCGCGGCGCGACGGCGACAGCTATGTAATCAGCGGTTCCAAGACCTTCAACACCAACGGCCTCCACGCCGATCTGGTGATGCTGGCGGTGAAGACCGACGCCAGCCTGGGCGCCAAGGGCGTGTCGCTGCTGATGGTCGAAACCGGCGGGTTGGCGGGCTTTCGCCGCGGCGAGCCGCTGGACAAGATCGGGCTCAAGGCGCAGGACACCGTGGAGCTCTTCTTCGATGAGGCCCGAGTGCCCGCCGCCAACCTGCTGGGCGTCGGGGAAGGCCGGGGATTCGCCCAGATGATGGCACAGCTGCCTTATGAGCGCCTGCTGATCGGCATACGCGCCGTCGGCAGCATCGAGCGGGCCTTGCGCCTGACGCTGGAGCACGTGCATCAGCGCCAGGCCTTCGGCCAGCCGCTGTTCAAGCTGCAGAACACCCGCTTCGAGTTCGCCGAGATGAAGACGGAAGCCACGCTGGCGCGGGTATTCATCGATCAGTGCATCGCCTGGCAGCAACAAGGGAAACTGGACGCCGCTACCGCCGCCATGGCGAAATGGTGGGGCACACAGAAGGAGTGCGAGACGGTCGACCGCTGCCTGCAGCTGTTCGGCGGCTATGGATTCATGCGCGAGTACCCCATCGCGCGCATGTACATGGATTCGCGCGGCCAGAAAATCTATGGCGGGGCCAACGAGGTGATGAAGGAGATCATCGCCCGCCAACTGGCGCCGCGATGATGACAGGACGCGACGCCACGACAGGCCCCCTGGCCGGGCTGAAGGTACTGGACATCGCCACCGTCCTCGCCGGCCCCTTCGCAGCCACGCTGCTCGCCGACTACGGCGCCGACGTGCTCAAGCTGGAGCTGCCGCGCAAGGGCGACGGCATGCGCGCATTTCCGCCGTTCAAGGATGGCAGAAGCATATGGTGGAAGACCGCCCAGCGCGGCAAGCGCTTCGCCACGCTGGATTTGCGCACACCGGAAGGCGCCGACATCTTCAAGCAGCTTCTGCCGCAGTTCGACGTGCTGATCGAGAACTTCCGGCCCGGCACGCTCGACCGCTGGGGCCTGACCAAGGAAGTGCTGTGGTCGCTGAAGCCGAACCTGGTGATTCTGCGCGTTACGGGTTTCGGCCAGTCCGGCCCATACTCTGAGCGGCCCGGCTTCGCGCGGATCTTCGAGGCCATGGGCGGGCTGACCACCGTCACCGGGCATGCCGAGGACGAACCCATGCACGCGGGCGTGCCGCTGGGCGACTCCATAGGCGGACTGTTCGGCGCCATCGGCATCCTCACGGCGCTATGGCCCCGCGCCCGCGACCCTGCCCGGCCCGGCGAAGAGATAGACCTTGCGTTGACGGAGTGCATCACCCGGCTGCTGGACTTCATGCCCGGGGTCTACCAGCAGCTTGGCACCGTGCCCGCCCGCAATGGCAACCGCAGCCCCTACTCCGCGCCTTCCGCGGTTTACCGGACGCGCGACAACCACTGGGTATCGATGGCGGGCTCGATCGACTCCATGTTCGCCAACAACTGCCGGGCCATCGGCCGGCCGGACCTGGCGCAAGACCCGCGCTACGCCAACAACGCCAGCCGGGTCCTGCATGAACAGGAATTGAACCGCGTCTTCATCGAGTGGTGTGCCGGACACGATCTGGACCAGGTCCTCGCCGCCTTCGAACAGGCCAACGGCACGCTGGCGCCGATCTACACCATCGAACAGGTGATCAAGGATCCCCACGTGGTGGCGCGCCGTTCCATCGTCGACGTCCCGGACCGCGATTTCGGCATGCTGCAGATGCCCAACGTCGTGCCCCGCTTCACCCGCGATCCCACGGAACCCAGGCATGCCGGCGCCGAACTGGGGCAGGACAACGTAGCTGTCTATGGCGAGCTGCTGGGACTGCCGCCAGACAGCATCGCCAAGCTGCGCGCGGCCGGCGTGATCTGAGTACTCGATATGCACAAGGGAGACAAGGAATGCAGAATGCCATCCGCCTGATCGCGTTCACGGCCGCCGCGCTGGCGGCGCTCGGCCCCGAGCCCGCCTTCGCGGCCGGCCCCTACCCCGACCAGCCGGTACGGCTGATCGTGCCCTACCCGGCGGGGGGAGCGGTCGACGGTGCCGCCCGCATCCTGGCCGAGCGCTTGAGCGCTATATGGAGCCAGGCCGTGATCGTCGAAAACCGCCCTGGCGCCTCCGGCCGCATCGGCCTGGCCTTGGCGGCCAAGAGCCCGCCCAGCCATACCCTGGTCGCCGCCACCAATTCCACCCTCAACGAACAGCTGACCCGCGGCCAGGACGGCGCTGCGCCGGCGGCAGCGGACCTGGTGCCCGTCTCCACCCTTTTCACCACGCCGGTCGCGCTGCTGGTCAACCGGCAGGCGGTTCCGGCAGAAAGCCTGGCGCAGTATGTCGAATTGGCGCGCGCCAAGCCCGGCGCCGTGAGCTTCGGCTCCAGCGGCGAGGGCACGAGCACTCATTTCTTCGGGGAGCTGCTCAAGCGCGAAAAGGACATCGACATCACCCATATACCCTTTGCGGGAGAAGGCCCCAATCTGAGCGGCCTGATAGGGGGACACGTAGGCAGCGCCTTCCTGAGCGCATCCGGCGCCACCAAGGCGGCCCAGACGGGCAAGACCCGTGTGCTGGCCGTCACCACGCCCAGAGGCTCCGCGCTGCTGCCCGGCGTACCCAGCTTCGACCAGCTGGGCATCGCCGGCCTGGACCGGGATACCTGGGTCGGTCTCTATGCGCCGCGCGGCACCCCTCAGCCCGTGGTCGACCGCATCACTACGGATGTCGCAACCGTGCTTGCAACGAGCGACGTGCGCGAGCGCTATGCGCAACTAGGCTTGGTCGCTGAAGGCGGCACGTCACGGGATCTCGCCGCAAGGATGGAGGACGACCGCCAGTACTGGGCCCGGGTTGTGCAACAGACGGGGATCACCCTGAGGTAGGCTTGCCAGCCGCGCTCTTCTTGCACAAGCCTCTGAATAAGCGGGCAAAAGTAGTACTCTGAACCTAGCAGCGCCGGCGCCCCGCCGCCCGGCGCCGCGCGTCGGAGGAAAGCAGCTCATGACCGCCCCGATCCTGAGCCTGATGTCCGGAATCTGTTCAATGCTGCGCAAGCTGCGCCGCGTGGCGGTGCTGTTGGCGGCAGCGGCGCTCAGCGCGGGCGGCGCAAGCGCGCAGCCGGCCGTTGGCCAGCCAACCGCCATCGTGCTATCCCTGGACGGCATCGTCGGCCCCGCCACGGCGGACTACCTGATCCGCGGCCTGGCGGCGGCGCATGAACAGGGCGCGGCGGCGGTCGTGCTGCGCATCGACACGCCCGGCGGCCTCGACGCGTCCATGCGCGACATCATCCGCGCCATTCTTGCGTCGCCGGTGCCGGTGCTTTCCTATGTGGCGCCCAATGGCGCGCGCGCCGCCAGCGCCGGCACCTACATCCTCTACGCCAGCCATGTCGCGGCCATGGCGCCGGCCACCAATCTAGGCGCCGCCACGCCCATTGCCCTGGGCGGCGGCCCTCCCCGGCCGGCCGACAGTCCCTCCGGGCCGGCCGACCCGCCAGGCAAGAAGCCCGGTGCGGATCCGGCGGACAAGCCCGCGCCGGCCGCCCCCAAGGACGCGGGCGAGGCCAAGGCCGTCAACGACGCCGTGGCCTACATCCGGTCGCTCGCCGCGCTGCGCGGCCGCAACGCCGACTGGGCGGAACAGGCCGTGCGCGCCGCCGCCAGCCTCACGGCCGGCGAAGCGCGCGCACAGAACGTGATCGACCTGATCGCCGACGACGTACCCGACTTGCTGGCCAAGGCGGACGGGCGCCGCGTCCGGGTCGGCAACGCCGAAACCGTCCTGCACACCAAGGACTTGCGCCTGCTGGCGCGCGAGCCGGACTGGCGCACCCAGATGCTCAGCGTGATTACCAATCCCAATCTGGCGCTGCTGCTGTTGATGGCGGGCGTGTATGGATTGATCTTCGAATTCATGAGTCCTGGCGCCCTGTTTCCAGGCATCTTTGGCGCCATCTGCCTGCTGATCGGCCTGTACGCCCTGGCGGCGTTGCCGCTGACCTATGCCGGGATCGCGCTGGTCCTGCTGGGAACCTCGCTCATGGTCGCGGAGATATTCGCGCCGACGCTGGGCGTTCTGGGCGTGGGCGGCGCGGTTTCGTTCGTGCTTGGCGCCGTGCTGCTGATCGACACGGAGTCAGCGGCGTTTGGCGTATCCGTGCCGATGGTGGCGGGGATCGCCGCAGCCAGCCTGGGAATGACCTTCCTGATCGGCCGCCTGGCCTTGCGCTCGCGCCGGGCCCCCATCGTCAGCGGGGCCGAGGCGCTGATCGGCCTGCGCATCAAGGTGTTGAGCTGGACGGGCGAGCAAGGCTATGTGGCGGCGGCGGGAGAACGCTGGCGGGCGGTGGGCCCGCCGGGCCTCGCGGCCGGCGACACCGTGGTCATCACCGCCGTCCGGGGCGTGACCTTGCAGGTTCAGGCGCCCCCCAGCCTGCCGCCGTCCGGACCATGACGCCCGCCCTGTCCACGGCGTAACCCTACCCAAGCGGAGTCTGCCATGTTGATGAACCTCGCCTTCTACGCCCCCATCCTGGTGCTGGCCGTCGCGCTGTTCGCCCTGTCGGTCCGCATCCTGCGCGAGTACGAGCGCGGCGTGATCTTCACGCTGGGCCGCTTTACCGGGGTCAAGGGTCCGGGGCTGATCCTGCTGATACCCGTGGTGCAGCAGATGGTGCGCGTGGACCAGCGCATGACCGTGTTCGACGTACCCAGCCAGGACGCGATCTCGCGCGACAACGTATCGGTCAAGGTGAATGCCGTCATCTACTTCCGCGTGATCGATCCGGAGCGTTCCGTGATCCAGGTGGAAAACTTCCGGCAGGCAACCAGCGAACTGGCGCAGACCACGCTGCGCTCGGTGCTGGGCAAGCATGATCTGGACGAATTGCTCTCGGAGCGCGACAAGGTGAACAATGCCGTACAGAGCATTCTTGACGCGCAGACCGACGCCTGGGGCATCAAGGTGGCGAACGTGGAAATCAAGCATATCGACCTGAACGAAGGCATGGTCCGCGTCATCGCCCGGCAGGCCGAGGCGGAGCGCGAGCGGCGCGCCAAGATCATCCATGCCGAAGGCGAAGAGCAGGCCGCGCAGATGCTGCTGAACGCGGCGCGCACGCTCTCGCAGCAGCCGGAAGCGATGCAGCTGCGCTATCTGAGCACGCTGGCCATGATCGGGGCGCAAAACAGCTCGACCATCGTCTTCCCCTTCCCCGTGGAGATCGGCCGCTTGCTCAAAGGGCTGGCGGAGAAAGGCCAGGAGCCGCCTGCCGGCCCCTGATCTTGCGGACACGCCCGCGCTAGGCCGCTGCCTTGCCGGCATCCTGCAGCTGCCGCCACAGGATCTTGCCAGTGCTGGACTTGGGCAGGACATCCACGAACTCCACGAGGCGCGGCGCCTTGTAGGCGGCCATGCGGGTCCGGGCCCAGGCGATCACCTCTTCCTCGCGCACGCTGCCGCGCGCCTCGTCACGCAATACCAGCAGGGCCTTCACCGTTTCGCCGCGGCAGGCGTCCGGCACGCCGATCACGCAGGCCTCGTGCACCGCCGGATGCTCGTACAGCGCGTTCTCCACTTCCGCCGGCCAAACCTTGTAGCCGGACGCATTGATCATGCGCTTCAAGCGGTCGGTCACGTAGAAATAGCCTTCTTCGTCCACGCGACCCAGGTCGCCGGTACGGAAGTAGCGCTGCCCGTCCAGCATGAAGAAGGCTTCGGCGTCGGCCTGCGGGTTGTTCCAGTACCCCAGCATGACCTGCGCGCCGCGCGTCACGAGTTCGCCGGTTTCGCCTTGCGGCAGCTCGGCCAGCGTGGCCGGGTCCACGATCCGCGTGTCCACGCCGAAGGTGGGCACGCCTACGCATCGGCGCTTGTTGCGGTCCAGCGGATTGCAGTGCAGGAACGAGGCTGTCTCGGTCAGGCCGTAGGCCTCGTTGTAGGTGATGCCGTAGCGCTTGGCCAGCATCGCCGCCACGGCCTCGGGCATGGGCGCTCCGCCGCCGCATAGCTGCGCCAGGCTGGACAGGTCCAGCGCTTCGATGCCCGGCTGCGCAAAGAAATCCACGATCATCGCGGGCGGCGCGGCCCAGACGCTGACGCGATGGCGCGCCATCAGCCGGCCGGCCACCTGGCGGTCCCAGCGCGGCAGCACCACCACGGTGGCGCCCAGCAGGATGGGCGTGTTCATGCAGCTCTGCATGCCCAGCAGGTGGAACATCGGCGCCACGCCCATGATCACGGCCTCGGAGGTCAGGCCGCGCCATAGCTGCGAACCGGCCAGCGACGCGCCCATCGTGCCGTGGGTATGGCGGCATCCCTTGGGCCGGCCGGTGGTGCCCGAGGTATAGGGCAACAGGCAGGGATCCTTCGCGCCGGCCCGGTGCGGCAGCGGCTGCGCATTGACCGCCAGCGCCCCGTACCAGGGCACGCCGCCGCGCACATCGGGCGCGCGCCTGGGCGCGACGACCCAATCTGGGGCATCAGGGGCCGCACCGTCCAGATAGTCGGAGTAGGTGTGGACGATGACACGCTCCAGGCGACCGTCCTGAGTGAAACCATCCAGTCGCGCGCACAGCTCCTGGGCGGCGAACGCCACGCGAGCGCCGCTGTCCTCCAGGTAGTGCGCCAATTCCTCCGCGGTGCTCATGACGTTCACCGGCACCACCACGGCATCGGCACGAAGGATCGCGTAATACGCAATCACGAATTGCGGACAGTTCTGGCTCAGCAGCAAGACGCGGTCGCCTGCCTGGACGCCCGCGCTGTGCTGCAGGTAACCGGCCATGGCGTCGACCTCGCGCTTCAAGCGCGCGTAGTCGAGCACGGCCTCGTAGAACACAATGGCGGGCTTGCCGGGATAGCGCGTGGCCGACGCCTCCAGGTTGAAGTACAGGCTGGACTGTGGCGGGCTGATTTCCTTCGGCAGCCCCTTGGGCCAGTACCGGTAGTGCGCTTGCTGCATCTTGTCTCCTCGAGCCTGTTCTGATTCTTTCCATGCGCCTCAGGCGGTCATGGCGCGCGCGATGATTTCCTTCATGATCTCGTTGGAGCCGCCGTAGATCTTGCCCACGCGCGCATCCGCGTACATCCTGGCTATCGGATACTCCAGCATATAACCGTAGCCGCCGTGCAATTGCAGGCATTCGTCGATTACCTGGCAATTCATCTGCGTGGTCCACCACTTGGCCATGGCCGAAGTGGACAGGTCCAGCGTGCCCGCCAGCTGGCGCTCGATGCAATCGTCGACAAAGCGCGCCGCAATGGTGGCGACCGTCTCGCACTCGGCCAGCTTGAAGCGCGTGTTCTGGAGTTCGATGAGCGCCTGGCCGAAGACCTGGCGCGTGCCGACGTAGGCCATGGTTTCCTCGATGGCGCGCCGCATCGTGGCCACCGCGCCCACCGCGATCAGCAAGCGTTCGCGCGGCAGCTGTTGCATCAGCTGGGCGAAGCCGCGGCCTTCGACACCGCCCAGGAGGCAGTCCTGGCCCACGCGCGCGCCGTCGAAGAACAGTTCCGCCGTGTCCAGGCTCTTCTGGCCCAGCTTCTCCAGCAGCCGCCCGCGCCTGAAACCCGCGAGGCCCTGCGTTTCCACCATGATCAGCGACACTCCCCTTGCCCCGGCCTGCGCGTCGGTCTTGGCCACCACGCAGACCAGGTCCGCATGCAGGCCGTTGGTGATGAAGGTCTTGGACCCATTGAGCACGTACTCGCCGCCTTCCTTGGCGGCGGTGGTGCGCACGCTCTTCAGGTCGGATCCGGCCCCGGGTTCGCTCATGGCGATCGCGCCGACCAGCTCGCCCGTGGCCATGCGCGGCAGCCAGCGCCGCTTCTGTTCCTCGGTGCCGTAGTTCAGGATGTAGTGCGCCAGGATGGCGCTGTGCACGTTGTTGCTGAAGCCGTGGACCATGGCGCGCGCCTGTTCCGCCGCCACGATGGCCTCGTGCGCGAAGCTGCCGCCGCCACCGCCATAGGCTTCGGGCATGCTCACGCACAACAGGCCCAGGCGGCCCGCCTTGTCCCAGACCTCGCGGTCCGCGTGCTGCTGCTTGCGCCAGCGTTCTTCATCCGGCACGAACTCTTTCTCGAAGAGGCGCCGTGTCGAATCCTGAAACAGCGTCAGGTCCGCGTCCATCCAGCCTTGGCGTGGCGTATCCATTGGATTCCCCCTGCGCTCAAGGACGGCCGCCGCCCACGACCAGGACCTGGCCGCTGACGTAGTTGGATTCGGGCAGGCAGAACAGGTACACCGCGCCCGCGGCTTCCGCCGGCGTGCCGGCGCGGCCTATGGGGATCAGGCTTTCGGCGTTCTTCAGGACCTGCGGATTGACCCCCACCTTGATCTGCCGGCCTTCGATGTCCAGCGTGGCATCGCCGTCGGCGGACGCTTCGGTCAGGCGCGTCTTGATCAGCCCGAAGGCCACGCTGTTGACGTTGACCTTGTAGCGGCCCCATTCCTTGGCCAAGGCGCGCGTCAGGCCATTGATGCCAGCCTTGGCGGCGGAGTAGTTCGCCTGGCCCGCATTGCCCATGACGCCGGAAGTGGAGGAGATATTCACGACCTTGCGGAACACTTCCTTGCCCTGCTCCGCTTCGGCCTTGGCCGCCACGCGGATGAAGCCGGACGCGGCGCGCAGGATGCGGAACGGCGCGGACAGGTGCACCGCCAGGATCGCGTCCCATTGTTCGTCCGTCATCTTCTGGATCACGTTGTCCCAGGTGTAGCCGGCGTTGTTGACGATGATGTCCAGGCCGCCGTAGGTGTTCACGGCCATGCCGACGAAACGTTCGGCGAAGCCCGCTTCGATCACGCTGCCGGCGCAAGCCTGGGCCTGGCCGCCGGCCTTGCGGATCAGCGCGACAGTTTCTTCCGCCGGCCCCGCGTCCAGGTCGTTCACCACCACGCTGGCGCCTTCACGCGCCAGCTTCAGCGCGATCTCCTGCCCGATGCCGCGTCCCGCGCCCGAGACCAGCGCCACCTTGCCTTCCAATGTGCCCATCGCTCTCTCCTGTTTCTGGTTTACTGAACCGCCAGCACCGCCACGCCGCTCAGGCGCAGTTCTCCGGTCTGGCTGCGTGCATGCAGTTCCACCCGCACCCGGGTTTCTCCGTTTGCGTGAAAGCGTTCCACTACGCTGCCGGAACAACGAACCTCGTCGCCCACGTGCGTGATCGCCACGAAGCGCAGGGCGTACTCGCGCAGCGCCGATTGCGGCGCCCAGTTCGTCAGCAGGCGGGCCAGATAGGCACCCGACAGCATGCCGTGGGCGAATACGTCGTCCATGCCCGCGGCGCGGGCGAAATCCAGGTCCACGTGTATCGGGTTGTGGTCGCCCGAGGCACCGCAGTACAGCGCCAACCCCAGCCGGCTGACCGGCCCGGCGGTAAAGCCGGGCAGCTCGTCGCCGGCCTTGGCGTCGCGATTCATTGCCGTAGTCATCCCGGTCTCCTCAGGCATTGCGCACGACGGTGGTCGCGCGCAGTTCGGCGACCAGGCGCCCGGCGGCGTCGGTCACCCGGGTTTCGCGCACCACGAACTCCAAGGCGCCGCCCTTCTTGGCGTAGATGTCGGCGATGCGCGGTTCGAAACGCAATTCGTCGCCTGCATGCGCCATGGCGTGATAGACGAAGCCCTGTTCGCCGTGCAGCACCCGCGCAATGTCGATGCCCAGCAGTTCACGCATGGCAGCGGGCCGCGGGCTGTCCATCTCCAGGCAGAAGAAGAAGGTCGGCGGCACCGGCAGTCCAGGGTGTCCGGCTGCGCGCGCGGCGGCCTCGTCGGTGTAGACCGGGTCGTCCTGGCCGGTGGCCTTGGCGAAGAAGCGCAGGCGGCCTGCCTCCACGGTCGCGTTGAACGCCGGCAAGGCGGCGCCGATATGGCTGGTGTCCAGCATGGCGTTCTCCTCAGGCGGCCTGGTACAGCGTCACCACGCAGGCGCCGCCCAGTCCCAGGTTGTGCTGCAGCGCCAGCCTGGCGCCCTCGACCTGGCGCAGATCCGCCTGGCCGCGCAACTGCCACACCAGTTCGGCGCACTGCGCCAGGCCTGTCGCGCCCAGAGGGTGGCCCTTGGACAGCAGCCCGCCAGACGGATTGGTAACGACCTTGCCGCCGTAGGTGTTGTCGCCCTCCAGGATGAACTTCTCTGCGCCGCCCTCTGGCGTCAGCCGCAAGCCCTCGTAGGTGATCAGCTCGTTGGCGGTGAAGCAGTCGTGCAGCTCCACCACGTCCACATCGTCGGGGCCGATGCCGGCCGCTTCATAGACCTGGTCGGCGGCGGCCCGCGTCATATCAAAACCCACCACCCTGCGCATGTCGCCCGCGCCGAAGGTGGATGGCATGTCCGTCGTCATGGCCTGCGCGGCGATGCTGACGGCGGGCGCCAGGCCATGGCGGCGCGCAAATTCGTCCGAGCACAGGATGGCCGCCGCCGCGCCGCAGGTGGGCGGGCAACATTGCAGGCGCGTCAGCGGATCGAAGATCATGGGCGCGGCCAGCACCTCGTCCAGCGTGACTGGCTGGCGGAACACCGCGTAGGGATTGCGCGCGGCATGCTGGCGCGCCTTGACCGCGATGCGGGCGAAGAGGTCGGCGCCGATGCCGTGCTCCTTCATGTAGTCGCGGCCCGCGCCGCCGAAGAACTGGGCGGCGCGCGGCTTGGCCGTGTCATAGCCCTGCATTTCGCTCATCGCCGAGACAAAATCCTGCAAGGGCGATGGACGGTCCTCGTACACGCCTTTCAGCGCTCCAGGCACCATCTGTTCGAAGCCTACCGCCAGCGCGCACTCCACCGCGCCGCTTTCCACCGCCTGGCGCGCCAGGAACAAGGCTGACGAACCGCTGGCGCAATTGTTGTTGACGTTGAACACCGGGATGCCGCTCAAGCCCACGCCGTAGACCACGGCCTGGCCGGCGGTCGAATCGCCGTAGACGTAGCCCGCGTAGGCTTGCTGGACCGCTTCGTACTGCAGTCCCGCGTCACGCAAGGCTTGGCGCACGGCGTTCGCGCCCATCACGGTGTATGCCTCGCTGGCGCCGGGCTTGCTGAAAGGAATCATGCCGACCCCTGCCACCCATACTTTCCGATTCATGCCTGATTCTCCTGATGAGCGGGCGCGGCGATAGCCGCGCGCCTGGATTCGTGGTCTTGCCTCAGCACGGACTTCAGCACCTTGCCCGCGGCCGACAGGGGCAGTTCGCCAAGGAATTCGTAGGTCTTGGGACACTTGTAGGCGGCGAGCCACTGGCGGCAGTGCCTGTCCAGGGCGTGCGCGTCCGCTTCCATGCCGGGACGCGGCACGATCACCGCATGCACCGCCTCGCCCCAGCGCGCATGCGCCACGCCGATGACCGCGCAGCGCGCGACCAGCGCATGGCGGGCCAGCACGCCCTCCACTTCGGCGCCGTAGACGTTTTCGCCGCCGCTGACGATCATGTCCTTGAGCCGGTCGACGATGTATAGATACCCGTCCTCGTCCTGGCGGGCCGCGTCGCCTGTCAACAGCCAGCCCCGGTCGAATGCGCGGCGCGTTTCTTCGGGCCGGTTCCAGTAACCCCGCATCACCATGGGTCCGCGCACCGCCAATTCGCCGACCACGCCCGGCGCCGCCTCGCTGCCATCGGGCGCGAGTATGCAGGTTTCGACGCCCACCGCGGGCCTTCCCGCCGATTCGGCGCGCACACCGCCTTGGCGCACCTCTGCATTGATGGCGACGGTGGCGGCGGTTTCGGTCATGCCGTAGGCATGCACGAATTCCGCTTGGGGAAAGGCCGCCAGCGCGCGGTCGAGCAAAGCCCGGGAAATGGGCGATGCACCCCAGATCACGCGCCGCACGCCGTCCAGCCGATACTGCGCGAACCCGGGCTCGTCCAGCAGCATCTGAATCATGCTGGGCACCAGCAGCACCTCGCTTATGCCGTCGTCCTGCAGGGCCTGCAGCACCGCACGGGGCTGGAAGCCGCGTTGCGACACCACCGAGGCGCCCGCGACAAACTGTCCGATCAATCGTCCCAATCCGGCGACATGGAATAGCGGCGCGACCAGCAGGGTGCGGCTCTCGGGCGGAGTAGAAACGCTGGCCATCCTGGCCACCGCGGCGCTCCAGAGATTCGCGTGCGTCAGCATGGCGCCCTTGGGCGCGCCGGTCGTGCCACCGGTAAAGAGGACCGCGGCCAGCGCGTCGCCGCCCGCGCGGACATCCTCCAACGGCGCAGCCACGGCGGCGTGCGCTTCCAACACTTCAGCGGACAGCGGCGCCGTGCCGGCAGGAATGTCCACATCGGCCATGCGCGGCGCCATGGTCTCGTCCACCAGCAGCAGGCGCGGGCTGCAGTCAGCCAGCGCCCGCGCAAGCTCCCCGCCACTCCAGCGCGTGTTCAGCGGCAGCACCGCCGCCCCCAGCCACCAGCACGCCAGGATCCACGACACATGGTCCGCCCCGTTGGCGCCCCATAACGCCACGCGATCGCCCGGCAGCACGCCATGGCCGCGCAATACCGCGGCCTTGCGGGCGGTCCAATCGATCAGCGCGGCATAGGTCCAGCGCCTCGCGCCTTCGTGCAGCGCAATCTTGCCGGGGTGCAGCCGGCATGCGCGATGCAGGCCTTGTGTCAGGTACATGGTGCTCGTCTCCTGCGGCGCCGTGCTCCTTGCGCGGAACAGCGGGCGTTCGTCGCCGAGCCCCTAGCTTCTCCCTGGGGGCCGGATCGCGGCAATGGCCGCAGGCGTCAAACCGATAGGCGAAAAGTGTCAGCGGCTTGCCGGCCCGCCGGGCCGCAGACCAGGCGGTTGCGGCGGTACTCGCCCGGCGACACACCGGTCCATTTCTTGAAAGCGCGGTGGAAGGTGCTGGGTTCGGAAAAACCCAGGCGCTCGGCGATGTCCATCAAGGACAGATCCTGCCGACCCAGGTATTCGACGGCGGCGTCGCGCCGCAGGTCGTCCTTCAGGGCCTGGAAGCCCTGCCCCTCTTCGCGCAGATGCCGCCGCAGCGTCTGCGGCGTCATCGCCAGCTGCGCGCTGACCTGGACCAGCGACGGCAACTCCTTGGATAGATCGTTGCGCAACAGGCGGCGGATGCGGTCGGTCAGGGTGGTTCGGTCCTGGTATTTCACCAGCAGGTCGAACGGCGCGTTGGCCAAGAACGGCTCGAGTGTCTGTTCGTTCTGCACCACGGGCAAGGCCAGCCAGCGCGACTCCAGCCACAGGCCCGTCACGGGCTGGCCATAGCGCACCGGCGCGTAGAACAGCCTGTGCGCATCGGCGCTGCGGGCGCCGCTGCTGTAGTCCACGCCCAGGATGGGAATGCGCCGCGCCGCCAGCCAGTTGGCCACACCCAGCGTGAAGAGCAGGAAGGTGCGTTCGCCATACCAGCGCGCGCAGCTGCTGGGACCGCGCGAATCGAGCACGACGTGGGCGCGCTCGCCGCTCACGCAGAGGCGAGCGGTGAAATCCCGCAGCACGCCGTGGTAGTGGCGGAACGCCACGCGCAGCGCCTGCCCCACCGTGCCTTCCCGCAGCGCAAGCCGGCAGGCCTGGTCGAACGCCCCCATGGGAACGGCATGCTGGCCCATGCCCAGGAAGTCGTCCCGGGTGGCGCGGCGCAACGTCCGCATGATCTGCGCGAGCTGCGCCTGCGATACCCGAGCCATCGGCGCCTGCAGCAGGGACGGCGGCACGCCGGCGCGCATCAGGACACGGTCCACGTCCACGCCCCGGCTGCGCGCGCCTTGCAGGATCTGGGCGATATGCCCCACGGCGATGGTGTGATGGGTCATGAGGAAATCCAGCGGCTGGCGTACGCCGATGCATCGATGGTAGCCAAAGCCTGCGCTCGCAGGAATGGCCGGCGTGAGCATTCTCGCCAAGCGCAATCAGCGAATCCGCCATTGGTCGGCCGGAAAGCCGCGCCTAGACTGGCGCGAGCCTCAGGTAGGCATGCCACTTCGTATTTACGGGAGTCCCTCTTTGGATACACCGAACACCGCCCCGCTCGCAGGCGTCAGAATCCTGGACCTGTCGCGGCTGCTGCCCGGCGATCACACTGATCAGATCCTGCGCGAGGCCGGCTACAGCGAGCCGGACGTCGCCAGCCTGATCGGGCGCGGCATCGCGCTGTAGGCACATACGGCCAGCCCGCCCGACCTTCCCAGCGACCATAACCAGGACGGAGACAATCATGATCGATCCTCATCGCAGCCTTTCGCCCCGACGCCGCAGCCTGCTCAAGCTGGGCGCGGCCCTGCCCGCCGCGCTGGCCTTGCCGCGCATAGCCGGCGCTGCCGGCTTTCCAACCCGCCCCGTCACGCTCATCGTGCCGTTTCCGGCAGGCGGCGCGACGGACACCCAGATGCGCGCGCTGGCGGTCGCGGCCTCGCGCGAGCTGGGGCAGGCGGTCGTCATCGCCAACCGGCCAGGCGCGGGCGGCACGCTGGGTCCCGCGGCCATGGCGCATTCCGCCGCGCCGGACGGGTACACGGTGTCGGTGGTGGTGGGCACGCTGTTCCGCTACCCCTTCCTGCAGCAGGTCAACTACGACCCGCTCAAGGACTTCACCTACGTCGCGTGCATGACGGCTTACTCCTACGCCATCGTGGTGCGCGAGGACGCGCCCTGGCGCACGCTGGACGAGCTGCTGGCAGACGCTCGCGCCCATCCCGACAAGATCAGCTACGGCGGCACCGGCACCGGCGGCTCGGGACGCATCGCGATCGAACGCCTGTCGCGCCTGACGAACACCCGCTTCAACTTCATCCCCTACAAGGGCGCGGCCGAAGAGACCACCGCGCTCCTGGGCGGCCACATCCAGATGATCTCGGACGCGGGCTGGGGACCGATGATAGACACCGGCAAGGCCCGCCTGCTGGCGGTACTGGGAGAAACCCGCGCCAAGCGCGTGCCCGACGTGCCCACGCTGACGGAACTGGGCTATCCCATCGTCACCGCCAACCCGGTCGGCATCGCCGGACCTAAGGGCATGGATCCCGACATCACACGCGCCTTGCAGCAGGCCTTCCACCGCGCGTCCCGCGACCCGGAATACAACCGTGCGCTGGAAACCGCCGACCAGCCGCACATGCTGATGGACAGCGCCGCCTATACCGACTTCGCGATCCGGCAGGTGGCGGAAGAAAAGAAATTCGTGGCCGAGCTGGGCCTGAAGCCCTAGCCGCGCCTTCAGCTGGCGGGACGCAGCATGCAGTCGCGCAGGCGCAGCACCGATGCGCAGGAGGTGTCGCGATGCGTCACCAGCGACAGCGACAGCGCATCATGCGCATCGGGGTCGGTCAGCGGCACGAAGGCCACGTGCGGGGTGGAGTAGGCGCGCGTCACGCCCGGCACCAGCGCCAGCCCCATGCCGCTGGCCACCAGGCTGATCAGCGTCTGCACCTGTATCGCCTCCTGGCTGATGCGCGGCGAAAATCCCGCCTTGAGGCATAACGCCTGCGCCACGCCGTGCAGGCCCGGCACCTTCAACGGCGAATACAGCACGAAGTTCTCGGCGCGGGCCCGCTCCAGGCCCACCGGCCCGCCCGCGGCCAGCGCATGCCCCGCGGGCACCGCCAGGATCAGGTCGTCGCGCTCCACCACCCAGGAATCCAGCGCCGCGTCTTCCGCCAGGGGACCGCGCACCAGTCCGGCGTCGATGTCGTTGGCGCGCAGCATCGCGACCAGGCCTACCGTACTGTCCTCGCGCAGGTCCAGCTGCACGTCCGGATACTGCGCGCGGAACACCGGCAGGCAGCGCGGCAGCAACATGTAGGTCGCCGAGCCGACAAAGCCCAGCCGCAGCGTGCCCCACTCGCCCAGCGCCACGCGGCGAGCGGCCTGGCGCGCCTGGTCGGCGTGGAACAGCGCGCGCCGGGCATCCGCCATCAGCGCCAGGCCCGCGGGAGTCGGCGTCACGCCCTTGGCGCCGCGCACCAGCAGCGGCACGCCCACCGCATGCTCCAGCTTCTGGATCGAGACCGACAGTGCCGGTTGCGCAATGTGCAGGGTGTCGGCGGCCCGCCGATAGCTGCCCAGCTCCGCAATGGTGACGAACTGCCGGAGCTGCCGCAAATCGATAGCCATAACAAATTCCATATCGCCCAATACCCAAGCCATATTAGACGTGTATGCGGCTGGCCGATAGGATTCCCGCCATGACAGCTTCTCCCCCATCCCAAGCCAGCGCCTTGGGCGGCGTGCGCATCCTGGACCTGACGTCCGTGGTGTTCGGCCCCTACGCGTCACAGATACTCGCCGACTATGGCGCCGACGTGATCAAGGTGGAAGCGCCTGCGGGCGACTCCACGCGGCATACCGGCCCGGCCCAGGAACCCGGGCTGGCCGCCATCTTCCTGGGCCTGAACCGCAACAAGCGCAGCATCGTCCTGGATCTGAAGCAGGCCGCGGCGCGGCAGGCGCTATTGACGATGGCGGACCAGGCCGACGTGCTGATGCACAGCATGCGCCCGGCCAAGATGGCCGCGTTGGGGCTCGGCCCGGACACGCTGTGCGCGCGCAATCCGCGGCTGGTCTACGCCGGCTTGTATGGCTTCGGCGCGGGCGGCGCCTACGACGGCCGGCCCGCGTATGACGACATCATCCAGGGCCTGTCGGGCCTGGCCGACCTGGTGGACCGCCAGACGGGCGCGCCGCGCTACCTGCCCACCGTGGCCGCCGACAAGACCTGCGGCCTGATCGCGGCGCACGCCATCCTGGCCGCCCTGTTCCAGCGCGAGCGCACCGGCGCGGGCCAGCAGCTGGAAGTGCCCATGTTCGAGAGCATGGCGTCCTACGCGCTGGTCGAGCATTACTACGGCAGGCACCTGGCCGACGAGCCCGGCGAGGCCGGCTATCCGCGCGTGCTGACGCCCTGGCGCAAGCCCTGCAAGACCGCCGATGGCCATGTCTGCCTGATGCCCTACACCGATGCCCATTGGCGCGACTTCTTCATCGCCGCGGAGCGCCGCGATCTGGCGCAGGATGCGCGCTTTGCCGACATCGCGTCGCGCACGCGGCACATCGAAACGCTGTACGAACTGCAGGCCGGCATCGTGGCGGGGCGCGATACCGCCTACTGGCTGGCGCTGTGCGCACGCCTGGAAATCCCCGCCGCGCCGGTCAACCGCCTGCAGGACCTGGAAGCCGACCCGCATCTGCAAAGCGTGGACTTCTTCACGCCGCTGCAAAGCGCCTCGGGCAGCCGCTACCGCTTTCCCCGCAACCCCGTGCGCCTGCAGCATTCCCAGGTGCCGGCCGAGATGCCGCCGCGCCTGGGCGAGCACACGCTGGACGTGCTGCGCCAGGCCGGCCTGGACGAGGCCCTGATCTCAGCGCTTCTGGAATCGGGCGCCGCCCGCGACGCGCATTCCCCAACCCTAGTCAATCGCAAGGACTCCGCATGACCGCAGACCGCAACGCCGCCGACATCACGCAGCTTGGCCAGGGCTACTACTGGCAGGACCTGGCCGTGGGCCAGCGCTTTCAGACGTTCCGCCGCACGGTGACCGAGACCGACATCGTCAACTTCATCAGCGTGACCGGCATGCTGGAGACGATCTTCATCGACGCCACCTATGGCCACGGCGCGATCCAGGGCCGCCCCGCCCCCGGCGCACTGACCTACGGCCTGATCGAGGGACTGATCATGCAGGGCATGGTGCAAGGCACCGGCCTGGCGCTGCTGGAAGTCCACAAGAAAATGCTGGCGCCCGTGGTCGCGGGCGACACCATCTGGGCCGAAATCGAAGTCACAGGCGTACGCCCCACCTCGCAGCACAACCGGGCGGTGGTCACGTCCGCCATCGAAGTACGCAACCAGCACGGCAAGCCGGTGATGGCCTACACGGCCACGCGCATGCTGGCCGGCAGGCCCTGAGGTTTCATCGGACGGCCAAGCTCTCCGCGCAGAGGGAGCTGCCGCCTGGACGCGGTTCGCGTCACTAAAACAGCACAAGGAGACTGACAATGAAGAAAGCACTGCTGGCGGGCTGCCTCGCCATCCTGGCGCTGGGAGGCGCCGCAAGCGCCCATGCCGCCTGGCCCGAGCGCCCCATCACCATGGTGGTGCCCTTCCCGCCCGGCGGGCCGACCGACCTGGTCGCCCGGGTGCTGGCCAAACAGCTGACGGAGCAGCTGGGCCAGACCGTCCTGGTCGAGAACAAGGGCGGCGCCAACGGCAACATCGGCATGCAGTACGCGGCTGCCGCCAAGCCCGATGGCTATACCGTGCTGTACAACACGTCCTCCATCGCGCTCAGTCCCAACCTCTACCGGTCGCTGGCCTTCGACCCGGTCAAGGACTTCGCGCCGGTGTCGTCCACGGCGGTGATCCCGCTGGTGCTGCTGGTGCATCCGTCCGTGCCGGCGCAGGACACCAAGACCTTCGTCCAGTACGCGCGCCAACATCCCGGCAAGTTGTCCTATGGTTCGGCCGGCGCCGGCAACGTCACGCACCTGGGCGCCCTGTTGCTGTTACGTTCGCTCGAGATCGACGCGGTGCATGTCCCGTACCGCGGCAGCGCCCCGGCCATGACGGACCTGGTCGGCGGGCAGGTGCAGCTCATGACCAATACGCTGAACGATTCGCTGGGCTTCATCCGCGAAGGCAAGCTGCGCGCGCTGGCGGTGACGAGCGGCGCGCGCAGCGAGCAGCTGCCCGATGTGCCGACGGTGGCGGAAACCGTGGCGCCCGGATTCGAGATGGGCGCCTGGCAAGGCGTGGTGGTGCCGGCTGGCACGCCGGCGCCGGTCATAGACAAGCTGAACGCCGAAATCCGCCGCGCGCTGCAATCGCCCGAGATGAGCAAACAGCTCAAGGCGCAAGGCGCGCAGGCGCTGGGCTCCACGCCGCAGGAATATGCCGCCTACATCAAGAGCGAAATCGGGCGGTGGGGAGAAGTGGTGAAGGCCGCCAACGTGAAGCTCGATTGAAGGCTGCTGAAGACGTATGCAAAAACGCCCGCGAATCGCGGGCGTTTTGCTGGGGCTGCGGAGCCGGCAAGTAAGCTCAGCGGCCGTTGGCCTTGGCCGTGATGCCGTTGGCCGCGCCCATGTCGGTATTGGGCACGTCGCGCAGCAGCACGCGCACGTCCTGGCCCGAGATGCCGATGCTGGCGCACACCGCCTGGTTCAACGCCGCAATCAGCGCGGCCTTCTTGGCCTCGTCGCGGCCCGAGATCAGCGCCACATCGACGCGCGCCATGGCACGGCCGATTTCACCGCCCACGATCACGTGTTCCGCCGCCACTTCCTGCAGCACGATGCGCACGCTGGGTAGCGGCGCCGCGATGCTCTCGACGACGGCGTTGGACGCGGCCTGCAACAGCGCGGCCTTCTGGGCGGCCGAGTGGCCTTCCATGATCTGGACATTCAAAATAGGCATGACGGATTCCGATGTTCCGAAAAAGGAGAAACCGGCCCAGGCGGCCGGCAGACCATCATATCCGGATCGGGGCCGCGCAGACGGCCGCGCGGCGCCGATCCGGATTAGGGTTTCTCCCTGTCAGGCCGCCTGGTCGCGGCGCTCGGGCTCGGACTGCTCCCGCGCGTCGGTGGCAGCGGCGGCTTCCGCCGGCGCCGCGGTTTCGGCCAGGGCCGGCGTCACCAGTTCCACTACCTTCTTGCGCGACAGCATGCCGATGAACTCGTCGTCCTCGCCGGTCACCGCGACTGGCTGGTCGCTGTGCACCAGCTGGGCCAGCACCTCGCCCAGGCCAGCCGTGGCCGGCACGGAGGCCAGGTCCTCGACATAACGGGAAATGTCGCGCGCGCCTTCCTCGATGGCGCGCGTGGCGGCCTCGGCGGTCAGCACGCCGGCCAGCCGCTTGCCGTCCAGCACCGGTGCGTACTCGTAGCTCAGGGCGCGCATGCGGTCCATGGCATGGGCGGGACGCGAACGCATGGTCAATGTCAGGCGCGCCGGATTCACGGCGTGCGTGGCGTTGAGCACCTTGGTGCGGTTCACGTCCTGCAGGAACGACTGCACATAGTCGTTGGCCGGATTCAGCAGGATGTCTTCCGGCGTGCCTTCCTGCACCAGTTCGCCGTCCTTGAGGATGGCGATGCGGTTGCCCAGGCGCAGGGCCTCGTCCAGGTCATGCGTGATGAAGACGATGGTCTTGTTGAGCTTGGCCTGCAATTGCAGCAGTTGGTCCTGCATTTCGCGGCGGATCAGCGGATCCAGCGCGGAGAAGGCTTCGTCCATCAGCAGGATTTCGGCATCGGTGGCCAGCGCCCGGGCCAGGCCTACACGCTGCTGCATGCCGCCCGACAATTGGTGCGGATACTGGTTCTCGAAGCCCGACAGGCCCACCTGGTCCAGCCATTCGCGGGCGCGCTTTTCACGTTCGGCGCGGCCCACGCCCTGCACGGTCAGGCCGTAGGCGGCGTTGTCCAGCACGGTGCGGTGCGGGAACAGGCCAAAGCGCTGGAACACCATGCTCATCTTCTTCTGGCGGAAGATCTCCAGATCACGCTTGTTCAGGCTGACCACGTCCACGCCATCGACCAGGATATGGCCGGCGCTGGGCTCGATCAGGCGGTTGAAGTGGCGGATCAGGGTGGACTTGCCGGAACCCGACAGGCCCATGATGACGTAGATGCTGCCTTCTTCGATCGACAGGCTGATGTCGCGCAGGCCCAGCGTGTGGCCGCTCTCGGCCAGCAGTTGTTCCTTGCTCATGCCGCCCTGGGCGGCTTCCAGCCATTTCTTCGGATGCGGCCCGAAGACCTTGTAGATGTTCTTGACCTCGATCTTGCTCATCGCTGGCCTCCCATGCGCATGCGCTGTCCATACGATTGCGTGATCCGGTCGAACAGCACGGCCAGCACCACGATACCCAAGCCCGCCAGCAGGCCGCGGCCCACTTCCAGGCGGTTGATCCCGAGCAGCACTTCATAGCCCAGGCCGCGCGCGCCGATCATCGAGGCGATCACCACCATCGACAGCGCCATCATCGTGGTCTGGTTGATGCCGGCCATGATGTTGGGCAGCGCCAGCGGCAACTGCACGCCGAAAAGCTGCTGGCGCGGATTGGCGCCGAAGGCGCGCGAGGCTTCCAGCACTTCGCGGTCCACCAGGCGGATGCCCAGGTCGGTCAGGCGGATCAGCGGCGGCACGGCGTAGATCACGGTGGCGATGATGGCGGGGATCTTGCCCAGGCCGAACAGCATGACCACGGGAATCAGGTAAACGAAGCTGGGCATGGTCTGCATCACGTCCAGCACGGGCAGCATGATGGAGCGCAGCCAGTTGATCCGCGCCATCAGCACGCCCAGCGGGATGCCGATCACCACCGACAGGCCGGCCGCCATGATCATGAGCGCCAGCGTCTGCATGCCGGCGTCCCACAGGCCCAGCACGCCGATCACGCACAGCAGCGCGCCCATCGCCAGGCTCAGGCCGATGCGGCGGCTGACGCCCCAGGCGATCGCGATCGTGACCGCGACCACCGCCCACCAGGGCGAATTGCGCAGCAGTTGCTCCAGCCACACCAGGGCATGCAGCACGGGCTGGGACAGGGTCTCCAGCGTGTCGGCATAGTTGGTGACCAGATGATCGACAAAGCCGTCGATCGCCCCCCGGACCTGCCGGGCGGGAATAATTTCAGGAAACATTGCTTCTACTCCATTCTGGCGCACTCACCACCCGGGGCGCCCCCGTCTGCCGCGGAATTGGGCAAGGCGATGGGACCTGGGGGCTATCTGCTTGGAAACAACCGGCCGGGCCGGCGGCGCCAGCGTGTCTCGGACCGGGCGCATGCGCCCGGCCGACAGCCATCCCGGCAAGGAAATCCGGCCCCATGAAGGGCCGGCGCGCGCCACGGGGGCGCGCAGCCAGGCACACGGCGGGTTACAGCGCGCTTTGGACGCGCCCGGCGACGTCGGCGGGGACCCACTTGGTCCAGACGTCGGGCTTGTTCTTCAGGAACCACTTGGCCACGGCGCTGGCTTCGTCGCCGGACTCTTCCATGTGGGCCAGGGTTTCGTTGATCACCGGCAGCGGCACCGAGACCTTGGATAGGAATTCGGTGAGCTTGGGGGCTTCCTCGGAGAACTTGGTGTTCACCGCCGTGAAGACGGGATTGTCGGGATAGGCGCTGGGCTCGGGATTGGCGCACTTGGACGACGTCAGGCACTTGTGCTTTTCGGCGTCGTAGGGCGGCATATCGAGTTTGACCAGGTCCATCGCGCCGACCAGCGGCGTGGGCGACCAGTAGTAGAAAACGACGTTCTGCTTGCGTTTGTAGGCCGACATCAGGGCCGCCTTCTGCGCCGCGCCCGTGCCGGGCGAGTACAGCGTGTAGGAGTCGTCCAGCTTCAGGGCGTGGAACAGGTTGTTGCTGGTGATTTCGCAGCCCCAGCCTGCCGGGCAACCGTAGAAGCGGCCCTTGCCGGGCTCTTCCGGATCCTTGAACTTGTCCTTGAACTTCGGCAGGTCGGCCGCGGACTTCAGTTCGGGCAGGCGTTCGGCCGTGTAGCGCGGGATGTACCAGCCCTCGGCGCCCATGTAGAGATCGCCGATGCGCTTGACCTTGCCGGTCTTCTCGGCGCGGTCCCAGGGATCGGCAACGCTGTTCAGCCAGATCTCGGTATTGATGTCCAGATCGCCACGCTCCAGCGCGGCCAGGGCGGGCAGGGTTTCGGTCGGCAGGGTCTCGGTCTTGCAACCGTAGCCCTTTTCCATGATGAAACGTTCGACGTCAACGAGGACCAGGTTGGATTCCCAGTTCATCGCGCCGAAATTGACCGGGCGCTTGATTTCGCACTGGACGGCATCGGCGGCTTGGGCCACACCGGCAAAGGCGAAGAACACAGCCGCGGCGGCCAGGGTCTTGACAGGGGTAAAACGCATTGGCTTTTGCCTCCATAGGTTCAGGGACACACGCCAGGCTTGGGCCCGGAGGTGCCATGGAGCTAAGGGGGTTGTGCGGAAGACGGGCAGAACCGCCAATACAAACCGACACTAGCAACAAGACGGTCCGCGAGGGTGCGTCGTCTTGCAAGACAGGAGCTTCAAAAACGCAGTTTTTGAAAACCCACAGAAATGGAACAAACTGAACGAAGAAGCCAGCATCTTAAACGAAATTGACACTCAACCCAACCCCACTCCGGAATGAATCAGATACATTTGTGGGGAAAACGATCCGGGATTACCCGCAATCGCAAGGGCTGGAACGGCGATTTTTCCTAGGAGATTTTGATTCAGAAGCGTAGATACATTCAGTAAAAAATAAATTCATATCCATACGCTTTAACGACCTCAAAACAACCGGAAACCGCGCTGCCGGCCAGTGCGCGGACACGTTCCGGGAGGATTTCCGCCGCCATTTCGTTGGGCGTCGGCCATCCTGTGGACAGCAGCTGGCCGCTACTCGTTCTTGCCGTACATGTAATCGCGGCGCCAGGGGTAGGCGAGGTCCGGCGGATTATCCAGTTCGTCGCCACGGCCTGTCGCCGGGTGCTGGCCCAGGATCTGATGCAGCGCAATCCAGCCGTGCTCGAAGCCCATGGCGCAGCCGGCCAGGTACAGCCGGTAGGCGCGCAGCGAACGCTCGCCCTGTTCGCCGTTCAAGATGCGCGCTGCTTCAGGCAGGCGCGCCTCCAGCGCATCGCTCCAGGCCCACAGGGTGCGCGCGTAATGCGGCCGCAGGTTTTCCACGTCCACTTCTTCCAGGCCGCCGTTGGTCAGGGTTTCCATCACCACGCTGACATGGGTCAGCTCGCCGCCCGGGAAGATGTATTTCTCGATGAATTCGCCCATGCCGTTGCCCAGCTCGGCGTTGTAGACGCCGGCGGCGGTGATGCCATGGTTCATGATCAGTCCGCCGGGCTTGAGCAGGCGGCGCAGCTTGGCGAAATAGCCTTCGAGCTGAGCGCGGCCCACGTGCTCGAACATGCCGACCGACGCGATCTTGTCGTAGGGCGCGGATTCGTCCAAGTTGCGGTAGTCCAGCAGTTCCATGCGGACCCGGCCCGCCAAGCCCTTCTCCTGGATCAGCTTGCTGACATAGGCATGCTGGTTGCGCGACAGCGTGATGCCGGTGGCGTCCACCCCGTAGTTCTCGGCGGCCCACAGCAGCAGCCCGCCCCAGCCCGCGCCCACGTCCAGGAACCGCTCGCCCGCCCGCAGGCGCAGCTTGCGGCAGATGTGGTCCAGCTTGGCTTCCTGGGCCTGGGCCAGCGTCATGCCCGGCTCGCGGTAATAGGCGCAGGAATAGACCCGGCGCGGATCCAGCCAGAGCGCGTAGAAATCGTCCGACAGGTCGTAGTGGAACTCGATCTGCTTGGCATCGCGCTCGACCGAATGGCGCCAGACGGACACCACCTTGCGCACCAACTCGGTCAGCCAGCCGCCACGGGCCGCATCCACCGGCGAACCCGGCAACAGCGCCGAGGCAGCGGCCATCACATCACGCATATTGCCTTCGATGTCGATGCGGCCTTCCACGTAATCCTGTCCCAACACGCCCACCGCGCCTTCGGCCAGGTGCGCCAGGGCGGTTTTGTCGTGCGTGACGAAACGGACGCGGGGCTCGGGCGGTCCCAGCACGGCGCCGTCGGGCAGAACCAGTTGGACCGGGACCGGCAGGGCCTGAAGCTTGCGTTCCACAACAGACAACAAAGGATTCACGGCTTCTCCTCTGGAATACGTACGGACCTCGCCGACTTTATCGGAAAAAACTTGCAATCTGCTTGTAAGGTGGCTCGTGATACAGTCGTTTACTTGGCCCAAACCATGCAACAAACCGCATCCGGGCCCTGCCACTGCGCTACACCGCAATCGACATGCCCCCTTCACAGTCTTTCCGCAGCAGCCTGCCCGGCTGGCTGATACTCATGGGCGCGCTGACCGCGATCGGTCCGTTCGCCATCGACATGTACCTGCCCGCGTTCCCCACGATCGCGGCAAACCTGGGCGTATCCCGCGGCGACGTCGAACGCACGCTGGCCGCCTACTTGATCGGCCTGGCGATGGTGCAAGTGTTCTATGGCCCGATGGCCGACCGCTACGGCCGCAAGCCGCCTCTGCTGGCGGGCCTGACGCTGTTCATGATCGGTTCCCTGGGGTGCGCGCTGTCCGGATCGGTGGAAGCGCTGACCGGCTGGCGCGTGGTGCAGGCCATGGGCGGCGCCGCCGGCATCGTGATCCCGCGCGCGGTCATCCGCGACCATTACGAAACCCATGAAGCGGCCCGCGCCATGTCGCTGCTGATGCTCATCATGGGCCTCGCCCCCATCCTCGCGCCGCTGGCCGGCGGCCAGTTGCTGGCCATCACCTCCTGGCGCAGCCTGTTCTGGGTCATGCTGGCGGGCGGCGCAATGCTGATGGCCGCGGTCATCCTGATCATGAAGGAATCGCTGGCGCCCGAGCGCGCGGTGCCGCTGCGCTGGCAGACCATATTGCGCAACTACCGCGATTTGTTCGCCCATCGCGGCTTCATGGCGCACAGCCTGGCCGGCGGCTTCGGCCAGGCTGGCATGTTCGCCTACATCATCGGCTCGCCGCGCGTCTTCATCGAACTCTACGGCGTGGCCCCTCAGTACTACGGCCTGCTGTTCGGCACCAACGCGCTGTCGCTCATCGTCTGCTCGCAGATCAGCGCCCGCCTGCTGCGCACCTACACGCCGCGCCAGCTACAGCGCCGCGCCCTGACCTCGCTGGCCTGCGCCAGCCTGGCCGCGGTCGCGCTGACGCTGGCCGGCTGGATGACCCTGCCCCTGCTGATGCTGTGTCTGATCTGCTACATGGGCAGCCAGGGCTTCGTGAACCCCAATTCGGCGGCGCTGGCGCTGGCGGACCAGGGCAAACGGTTGGGCGCGGCTTCCGCGCTGTTGGGAACGCTGCAATTGTCCTGCGGCGCGCTGGCCGGTTTCGCCGTCAGCGCCTGGCAGACCGACAGCGCCCTGCCCCTGACGACCACGCTGGCGGCCTGCGCCTGCCTGTCCTGGATCTCGGGCCGCGTGGCGCAATCGCACACTAGCTAGCCTGCCTGCTTGATTTAATTAGGCTTTTCGTATTAGAATTTAAGTCTTCACATGAAGTTTCCCGTGCCGGACTACTATGCTTTGTAGTTCAGCACTCTGACCCCAACCGCGCAATGTCTGGCGATTTCCTCCGGGATTCCCAGAGATTCTTCCAAGAATTCAGCGGGTGGCAGGCAGCGGGTATAAGCACTGGGGCGGACCAGACTGGGCTTTGAAGGCCATTCCGATCCCCCCTCATCCACTAAGACTGGGTGGCCGGCAAAGGCAGCGCAAGCGCCTGTACAGCCCGGCGGCTGAAACCCTGTCTACCCCCCAAGCGATGCGCGACAAAAGAACGACCTAAAGAGGTGCATCCATGGCACGCGTATGCCAAGTGACCGGCAAAGGCCCGATGGTGGGCAACAATGTTTCGCACGCGAACAACAAGACCAAGCGTCGCTTCCTGCCCAACCTGCAATCGCGCCGGTTCTGGGTTGAAAGCGAAAACCGCTGGGTCCGCCTGCGTGTTTCGGCCAAGGCCATCCGCACGATCGACAAGAACGGCATCGACGCCGTGCTGGCCGACATGCGTGCCCGCGGCGAACTGGCTTAATCGGCCTCCCCGCCAATCTACATACTAGGAGCACGACATGGCCAAAGGTATCCGCGAAAAGATCAAGCTCGAGTCGACTGCCGGCACGGGTCATTTCTACACGACCACCAAGAACAAGCGCAACATGCCCGAGAAGATGCTGATCAAGAAATTTGATCCGGTCGCTCGCAAGCACGTTGACTACAAGGAAACCAAGCTGAAGTAATTCAGCCGGTTTTCCCGCAAGACGAAAAGGCCCTGCATCGCAGGGCTTTTTTTCGTTTCCGGGCGGGCGCGGCGTCAGGCGCGTGTCTATTGCCCCGGGGCGAAGGCCCATGTTCCAATTGGGCCGCTGTAATCCGCCGCGCCTGCTGGCGCCAGATTCCCTCTCCACGCGATACCTGCCATGTTCCGTCCCTGCCTTACTCTGTTGCGCCGCGCCGTGGCGCCGGCACTCCTGGCCCTGGCGCTGACTCCCGCCGCATCGGCCAAGGACAAGGAGCCGCCCATCCGCATCGGCGAGATCAACAGCTACAAAGCGATTCCCGCCTTCCTTGGCCCCTATAAAAAGGGCTGGCAGCTGGCGCTGGAAGAGGTCAACGCCGGCGGCGGCGTGCTGGGCAGGAAACTGGAAGTGATCTCGCGCGACGACAACGGCAACCCCGGCGATTCGGTGCGCGCGGCCCAGGAGTTGCTGGCACGCGAAAAGGTCGAGCTGCTGTTCGGCGGCTTCCTGTCCAACACCGGCCTGGCGCTGACGGATTTCGCCAAGCAGCAACAAGTGTTCTTCCTGGCCGCCGAACCTCTCACCGACAAGATCACCTGGCAGGACGGCAACCGCTATACCTACCGCCTGCGCCCGTCCACCTGGATGCACGTGGCGGCGCTGGCCCCCAAGGCGCTGGCCTTGCGCAAGAAGCGCTGGGCCATTGTCTACCCCAACTACGAATACGGGCAGTCCGCCGTGGCCACCTTCAAGGCCATGATGACCTCGTTCCAGTCCGACGTGGAATTCGTCGCCGAGCAGGCCGTGCCGCTGGGCAAGGTGGACGCCGGCGCCGTGGTGCAGGCCCTGGCGGACGCCAAGCCGGACGCGATCTTCAACGTGCTGTTCGCCGCCGACCTGACGCGCTTCGTGCGCGAAGGCAATACCCGCGGCCTGTTCGAAAACCGCGCCGTGGTGTCGGTGCTGTCCGGCGAACCCGAGTACCTGGAGCCGCTGGGCGCCGACACGCCCACGGGCTGGATCGTCACCGGCTACCCCTGGTACGCCATCGACACCCCGGCCAATACCGCCTTCGTCGAAGCCTACAAGAAGCGCTACAACGAAACGCCCAAGGTCGGCTCGGTCGTGGGCTACGCGTCCCTCATGTCGATCGCCCAGGGCCTGAAGGCGGCGGGCGAGGTGGACACCGAAAAGCTGGTCGACGCGTTTGCCGGCCTGAAGGTGGACACGCCATACGGCCCCATCCAGTACCGCAAGATCGACCACCAGTCGACCATGGGCGTGTACGTGGGCGTGACCGCGGTGGAAGACGGCAAGGGCATCATGAAGGACTTCGCCTACATCGACGGCGCCCGCCTGCAGCCGCCTGACGAGCAAGTGCGCAAGATGCGTCCGGCGCACTGATGAGCCTGTCCGGGCTGCTGCTGCAGCTGCTCAACGGGCTGGCCGATGCCAGCGCGCTGTTCCTGGTCGCCGCCGGCCTGTCGCTGATCTTCGGCGTCACCCGCGTGGTGAACTTCGCGCACGGCTCGTTCTACATGCTGGGCATCTACCTGGCCTGGACCTTCACCGGCTACTTCGGCGACGGCGCGGGCTATTGGGCCGGACTGCTGCTGGCGGCGCTGGCCACGGGCCTCATCGGCGCGGCCGCCGAATGGCTGGTGCTCAGGCGCCTGTACCAGGCGCCCGAACTGTTCCAGCTGCTGGCCACCTTTGCGCTGGTACTCATCATCGGCGACGCCGCGCTGGCCATCTGGGGGCCGGAAGACCTGTTCGCGGCGCGTGCGCCCGGCCTGTCCGGCGCCGTGCTGATCCTGGAGCGCCGCTACCCCGAATACGACCTGCTGCTGATCGCCGCCGGCCCCGTGGTGCTAGGCCTGCTGTGGCTGCTGCTGATGCGCACCCGCTGGGGCCGGCTGCTGCGGGCCGCGGCCGAAAATCGCAAGATGCTGGCCGCGCTGGGCGTGAACCAGGCCTGGCTGTTCACCTCGGCATTCACCTTGGGCGCGTTCCTGGCCGGCCTGGGTGGCGCGCTGGCGGCGCCGCGCGTGCCCGCCACGCTCGGCCTGGACCTGGAAATCATCGCCAGCGCCTTCGTGGTGGTGGTGGTGGGCGGCCTGGGCTCGATTCCCGGCGCCTTCCTTGCCGCCTTGCTGATCTGCTCCGTCAAGGCGCTGTTCGTGTTCCTGGGGCAGGTGCAGATCGGTCCCTGGCTCTTCAACCTGTCCAAGCTCACCCTGCTGGCCGAATTCGCCGTGATGGCCGTGGTGCTGGTCGTGCGGCCCTGGGGCCTGCTGGGCAAGCCGCCCGAGCCGGCATCCCACGCCGCCGCGCCGGAACGCCCCATCGCCCCCGCCGGCCGCGGCCTGCGGCTGGCCTATGGCGCGCTGCTGGCGCTCTTGGTACTGGCGCCCGTGGCGGCCGCGCACAGCCCCTATCTGGGCATCCTGCTGACCGAAATCCTCATCGCCGCGCTGTTTGCCGCCAGCCTGCATTTCCTCACCGGGCTGGCCGGCATGACCTCGTTCGGCCACGCCGCCTGGTTCGGCCTGGGCGCCTACGGCGCCGCGCTGCTCCTGAAACTGGCCGCCGTGCCGATGGAAGCGGCGCTATTGCTGGGCCCCTTCGCCGCGGCGCTCGGCGCCCTGCTGTTCGGCTGGTTCTGCGTGCGGCTGTCCGGCGTGTACCTGGCCATGCTGACCCTGGCGGTGGCGCAGATTCTCTGGGCGCTGGCCTACCAGTGGGACGACGTTACCGGTGGCAGCAACGGCCTGATCGGGCTATGGCCGTCGGCCTGGCTCACCCAGGGCCCCTGGTTCTATTACCTGACGCTGGCGCTTTGCGTGGCCGGCATCGCCTGGCTGCGCCGCCTGGCGTTCTCGCCGCTGGGCTATGCGCTGCGCGGCGTGCGCGACTCGTCCTTGCGGGCCGAGGCGCTAGGCATGGACTCCCGGCGCGTGCAATGGGCCGGCTTCGTGGCGGCGTCTTTCGCCGCAGGACTTGCGGGCTCGCTCTATGCGTTCTCCAAGGGCAGCATCGCACCCGACACGCTGGCGGTAAGCCGGTCCGTGGACGGGCTGGTCATGGTACTGCTGGGCGGCCTGCAGACGTTGGCCGGCCCGCTGGTGGGCGCGGCGTCCTACACCTGGCTGCAGGACACCGCCGCGCGCAGCACCGAATACTGGCATGCGGTGCTGGGGCTGGCCATCCTGGCCCTGGTCATGGCCTTTCCCGAGGGCCTGGCCGGCGCCGCCGCGCGCCTTGCCGCGCGCTGGAACAGGAGCCGCGCATGAGCATGCATCCCCTGCTGCAAGTCCGCGAGCTGCGCAAATCGTTCGGCGGCATCGACGCGCTGGCCGGCGTGTCCTTCACACTGGAAGCGGGCCGGATGCTGGCGCTGATCGGCCCCAACGGCGCGGGCAAGTCCACCTGCTTCAACGCTTTGGGCGGCCAATTGCGCCCCGACTCGGGCTCCGTCCTGCTGGACGGCCGCGAACTGGTGGGCCTGTCGGCCGGCAAGATCTGCCGCCTGGGCGTGGGACGCACCTTCCAGACCGCGGCCACCTTCCGCTCCATGACGGTGCGCGAGAACGTGCAGACGGCGCTGCTGTCGCGCGACCGGCTGCTGCTGAACCCGTGGCGCCGGGCCAGCCGGCACGCGGCCGAGGAAGCCATGTCGCTGTTGTCGCAGGTGCAGATGGCGGACAAGGCGCAGGAGCATTGCGGCACCCTGGCCTATGGCGACGTCAAGCGGGTCGAGCTGGCCATGGCGCTGGCGCACCAGCCGCGCCTGCTGCTGATGGACGAGCCCACGGCGGGCATGGCCACCAACGAACGCCACGCGCTGATGCGCCTGACGCGCACGCTGGCGGACACCCAGCGCATCGCGGTCCTGTTCACCGAGCACAGCCTGGATGTGGTGTTCAAGCACGCCGACCGCATCGCGGTGCTGGTGCGCGGCAGCCTGCTGGCCGAGGGCGTACCCGCAACGATCGCGGCCGACGAGCGGGTCCGCGCGGCCTATCTGGGCACGGAAGCGCCGCAGCCGGCCTGAGCCCGCCGCGCACAGGGCCTCAGTCGTCCCTCAGCCCGTTGGGCCGGCATTCCCAGAAGATCTTGGCCTGGCATCCCTCGCAGATGCCACGGTCCAGCTTGGCGTAGATCGTATGCAGCGCGGTGGCCTTGTCGGGAAAGACATGGTCTTCGCCCAGGCGCTGCAGGAAGCCCGTACGGCGCCACATGTCCAGCACTTCCGGCCGTGGGCGGTGGAAGTACAGATCGCCGCCCATGGCCCGCCTGGCGGCAAGCTCGTCTTCCCAGACCTGCGCGCCCGCCATGTCGATGAAGTTCATGCTCTTGGCCATGACCAGCAGATGGCGCGGCGCGCCGGGCGCCGCGCGCAATTCGTGCAAGCGCTGCGCCACGTGCGTGGCAGCGCCGAAATAGACCGAGCCTTCCATGCGCAGCAGCTTCAACTGCGGGCACTCAGGCAAGGCGTCCCGCGCGTGCTCCAGCACCACGAAGCGCCGCTCCAAGCCGCGTGAATCGAAGCCCATGGCGCGCATCGCGGGCCGCGAAGTGCGGTGCAGATAGACCATCAGCGACAACACCGTGCCCAGCAGGATCGCCACTTCCATGCGTATGGTGATGGTAGCGGCCAGGGTCGCGGCGGCGATGACGGCTTCGCCGCGCTGGGTGCGGACAAGCAGCCGCCAGCGCGGAATGTCGAACAGGTTCCAGGCCACCAGCAACAGCAGCCCGGAAATCGCGGCGTGCGGAATCATGGCCAAAAGAGGCGCCGACAAAGCTACCAACGCCACCAGCAGCAGGGCCGAGAACACGGAAGCCAGCGGCGTCTTGGCGCCGGCCTCGTAGTTGGGAATCGAACGGTTGAGCGACCCGCAGGACAGGTAGCAGGAGAAAAAACCGCCCACGATGTTGGACAGCCCCTGCCCCACGAACTCGCGGTTGGCGTCGATGCGTTGGCCCGAACGCGTGGCCACGGCCTTGGCGATGGAAATGGACTGCGCCAGCGCCACAATGGTCAACGCAAAAGCCACGCTCAGCAGCTCGGGCAAGGCACGCCAGTCGACGCTGGGGATATGGAATGGCGGCCAGGGCTGGGCCAGCGAACCCAGCACGGACACCGGCGCGCCGTCGGTCAGCGCGTTGAAGGCCGCGGCCGCCAGCGCCCCCGCCGCCAATCCTGCCAGCATGTAGGGCTTGCGCTTGTCGAGCCGCCGAACCAGCAAGGCCACGGCCAGGGTCGTCAGCGTCACCAACAATGCGCCCCAATGCACCTGCCCGATATTCGTGACCAGGCTTGCCAGCAAGGCGCCCGCGCCGTGCACGTCCGGCGCCGGCATGCCCAGGGCATCCTTCAGCGCATGCACGGCGATCAGCAGGGCCGCGCCGCTGGTGAAGCCGAACAGCGCCGAAGGCGAAATGAAATGCGCCAGCGAGCCCAGCTTCAGCGTGCCCACCAGCCATTGCATCAGCCCGACCAGCACGGTCACGGCCAGCGCCAACTGGATGTAGCCCTGGCTGCCGGCCACCGCCAGCGGCGTCAACACCGCATACAGCGCCAGCGAGTTGGCGTTGGTCGGGCCGGACATGACGTGGCGGCTGGATCCGAAGAGCGCCGCGACGATACAGGGCACGATGGCCGAATACAGGCCGTACTCGGGCGGCAGGCCCGCCAGCATGGCGAACGCCACGCCCTGCGGCAGCACCAGCAGCGCGCCCAGCAGGCCCGCCGTCGCATCCGCGCGCAAAGTCCGCGCATTGACCTCGTCCACCCACGAGCCGAACAACCGGCGCGCGACGCTCATCCCCCCCTGCATCATTCTTTCCTGTCCCTCGGCATCTGCTTTCTGATTTAGCCCGCCTGCGGTGCATGAAGTTCGCGGCGGGTCGTCTAGCGTAAACGCTAGCGCCCCCCGCGCGCAACGCATCCCGCTTACTTCAGGTAGCGGCGCTCCAGCTCGCGCATGTGGGCGTCGCCCTGCAGCGCAATGATCTCCTTGACCGTCGGCAGGCCAGCGTCCACCTGGTGGATGCCGCCATCGCGGCGGATGCGGGCGAACACGTCCCGCATCGCCCCCACCGCGGCGCGGATGGCGTGGTTGCCATAGATGACCAGGCCCACCTTGGCCAGCGCCTGGATGTCGGATTCGCGCAATTGGGGATAGGCGGTGGGTACCAGCACCAGCGGCGCGCGGCCTTGCCATGCGGCCACGAACGACAGGATCTCGTCGGGCGTACTCTGTTTGGAATGGATCAGGATGGCGTCCGCGCCCGCGGCTTCATAGGCGCGGGCGCGGGCCAGCGCCTCCTGCTCGCCGGCGCCCGCGATCAGGGCCTCGGTCCGGGCGATCACGCAGAAATCCGCATCGCGGCGCGCGCCGCAGGCCGCCTCGATCTTGCCCTGGAACTCCTCGACCCGCACCAGCTCCTGCCTGCCGGACGCGCGCAGGCTGGTGTCCTTGGGAAAGGTCTTGTCCTCCATCACCACCGCCGACACGCCCGCGGCTTCGTACTGCGGCACCATGTACGAGACATTGATCGCGTTGCCGAATCCGGTGTCGATATCGGCGATGACGGGCACGTCCACCGCGGCGGCGATCGCCCGCATCATGTCCAGGTGCTGCGAGGGCGAGAGTATGTTGGCGTCAGGCACCGCGTAGCTGGCCGACAACTCGAAGCCGCTGCCCCAGACTGCGTCGAAACCGGCGTCGGCCGCCAGTCTGGCGGATAACGGGTTGTGCGCCGACATGGCGTGCATCAAGGCGGAATCCTGCAATTTCTGGCGGAAACGGGCGTTTCTGTTCATGGCGGGAACGTGGGTGACAGACCCGGCGCGCCGCGCGCCGGCTGTGGCCATCGTAGCGCCAATCCCGGCCTTGCCCGAAACCTCAGCCAGCCTCGCCGCCGCGCCGCGCCTTCATGGCCTGCCCGATCGCGGCCAGCGCATCGTCCGAAATCAGCCGCGCCGCCATCGGCAGCAGCTCGCTCTCTTCGCGCTGGATATGCGCGGCGTAGGCCTCGGTGAATTCCTGGATCTGACCCGCGGGCAGTTCGGCCTGCCGGCCCGCCGCGATCTCGGCAAGCGTCTGGCGCAAGGGCTCCCAACGCAGCGCCAGTTGCCGGTGCTCGGCCACCAGGCCGTCCACCAGCGCATGCAGACAGACGGCGTCGGATCCGGCCATGGACTCGATCAGGGCGGGAAAGAGGTCCTCTTCCTCGTCCTCGTGGTGATGCGCGGCCGCGGTATCGAAATAACGCAGGACGCTGGCCGCAGCGGTCTGGGCCGCCGCATCGCTGCCGTGCACCGGCAAGTGCCCGGCCAGGCGTCCCAGCGTGGCGCACTGGCGGGAAATGCGGCCGTGGCAGGCCGACAGCAGGGCCAGGGGATCATCGGCTCCCGGCGCGGGGGCCGGACCTCCAGGAAAGCTCACCGCCATTGCACACCTCCGTTATCCGGCGTGGCCGCGCCACCACAAGCGGATGGAATCCCACGCACGCCCCGCGAATCCCGCCTCGGCCACCGGCTCCAGCGCCACCACGGGAAACTGCAAGGCGGGCTTGCCGTCCACCAGCACGCGCACGGCGCCCACCGGGGACTGGGCCGCGATCGGCGCGATCAGCGGATCCTGCGGCGTCCAGACCGGCTCGACCTTGGCGCCCGCGGGCACCGTCACGTACGCGTCGCGCGTGAATCCTGCCTTCAGGCTGTCGTGCTCGCCCTTCCAGACCTCGGGCGTGGCGACGGCCTGGCCGCGCGCGTACAACTTGATGGTATTGAACCCCTGAAAGCCCCACTCCAGCAACTCGCGGCTTTCCTGCGTGCGCAGCTTGTCCGACGCCGTGCCCACCACCACCGTGATCAGGCGGCGCGGGTCAGCGCCATTGGGGCGCTGCGCGGTGGCGACGATGCAGTAGCCGGCCGATTCGGTGTGCCCGGTTTTCAGGCCGTCCACGGTGGGATCCAGCCAGAGCAGGCGGTTGCGGTTCGGCTGCGTGATCTTGTTGTAGGTGAACTGCTTGGCCGAATCGTAGGTCTTGTAGAGCTGGGGATAGTCGCGGATGTAGCGCGTGGCCAGCACCGACAGGTCGCTGGCGGTGGAGTAAGTCCCCGGATCCGGCAGGCCGTGCGGGCTGGCGAAATGCGTGGCATGCAGGCCGAGCCTGGCGGCGGTGTCGTTCATCCGCGCCACGAAGGCCTCGACGCTGCCCGATACCGCCTCGGCCAGCGCAATGGCCGCGTCGTTACCCGACTGGATCATCAAGCCGCGCAACAGATCGTCCACCGACACCTTGGAGCCCGGCTCCAGGAACATCTTCGAGCTGCCCGCCGGCACCTTCCAGGCGCGGGTCGACACCGTGACCAGCTGCGTCGCCGACAGCTCTTTCTTGCTGAGCGCCTCGAACACCACGTAGGCCGTCATGATCTTGGTCAAGGACGCCGGCTCGATCCGGGCCGTCGCCGCGTGCGACGCGATCACCTGTCCGCTGGTCTCGTCCAGCAAGAGCCAGGCCTTGGCCGACAAGGCCGGCGCCGGCACCGTCTGCGCCATGGCGCCCGACACGCACGCGGCCGCGACGATCAGGCTCGCCGCCAACTTCTTCATCAACATAGGGCTTGCTTCACTTCCATGCTTGGTTTTTCCCGCGCGGATCTCGCGCAGGGCACGCAATTGGAACACGCGCGGCGCAGTTGGTTCAGTGCCGGCGAGATCTGAAAAATTGCGCGATGGATGTCACTACATCTTGCTGGAGCCCTTCTACAAAGCACTTTCTGTGTCGAAAACAACAAACAAGGGCCAAAAACCCGCTAGAAAACCGCATTAAACGTCACTCTTCCGCTATCATCGGCCGCGTAGCGTTAAACGCCGATATCCGGCGCGCGCGCTGCTCCATGACCTCAACATACGGATTTTGACCATGGCCACGAAAGCAAAAGCTCCTGCCAAGAAAGTCACCAAGCCCGCCGCCAAGGCGCCCGCAAAGAAGGCAACTGCTGCCAAACCCGCTGTGAAGCCCGCTGCCAAGCCGGCTGTCAAGAAGGTCGTCGCCGCCAAGAAGGTCGCTGCTGCCCCCAAGGCCATCAAGGCTGCTCTGAACAAGACCCAGCTCATCGCCTACATCGTTGAGCAATCCGGCGTTGAAGCCAAGTCGGTCAAGGCCGTCCTGACCAGCCTGGAAACCTCGGTGCTGAGCTCCGTGGACAAGAAGGGCGTCGGCGAATTCACGCTGCCCGGCCTGTTCAAGGTTGCCGTGCAGAAGGTTCCCGCCAAGGCCAAGCGCTTCGGCAAGGATCCGTTCACCGGTGAAGAGCGCTGGTTCCCCGCCAAGCCGGCTTCGGTCAAGGTGAAGGTTCGCCCGCTCAAGAAGCTGAAGGACGCCGCGCAGTAATTCGCGCGTAGTTCCGGTCAAGCCGGAAGGGCCCGCCTCGCAAGAGGCGGGCCCTTCTTTTTTTGCGGCGGCCGGCGCGTGCGGCGCATGGGCCGGCCTTCTCAATTTATCTTCATGTTAAGATACTTCACGTAAAAATAAATACCGTATAGCCATGAATGACCTCGTCGATCTGGTGATCTCGCAATGGACCCGCGAATGTCCCGCCCAGGACTTCGCCGCCATGTCCGTCGTCACCCGCGTGTTCCGCCTGAACGCGCTGGCCGCCCGCAATGTGAACCGCAGCTTTCGCCGCTACGACCTGCACCAGGGCGAATTCGACGTGCTGGCCACGCTGTACCGCAGCGGCGCGCCTTACGCGCTGAATCCGCAGAAACTGGTGGAGGCCCTGCTGCTGACCTCCGGCGCGATGACCAACCGGCTCGATCGCCTGGAGCAGGCCGGCTTGCTCACGCGCAGCCCCAATCCGGAAGACCGGCGCGGCGTCATCGTTTCTCTCACCAGCGAAGGCCTGCGCGTCATCAAGCTGGTGCTGAAGGACTACCTCAAAGACCTCAACGAGTTGCTGGAGCCGCTGTCCGCCAGCGAACGCAAGCAATTGGCCGGTCTCCTCAAGAGGCTGCTGATCAAACAGGACCAGGAAACCCCTGGCGGCATCGGCACCTGAGCCCGCCACCCAGAGCCTTACCCGCAGCCGCCCTTCCCCGATCCAGATCCATGACTTCCGCTACCCAGTCCTCCCAGACGCCCGCGCTGACCGCGCCCATCATCCTGCTGATGTCGGTGGCCACCGGCCTCGCGGTCGCCAGCAACTACTATGCGCAACCGCTGCTGCACACGATCAGCGAGCAATTCTCGCTGTCCACCGCCACGGCGGGCAGCATCGTCACCACCGCGCAACTGAGCTACGCGTTGGGCTTGATGCTGCTGGTGCCGCTGGGCGACATGTTCGAGCGCCGCGGCCTGATCGTGCTGATGAGCCTGCTGTCCTCGGGCGGTCTGCTGATTTCCGCCTTCGCCCCCAACATCACCGTGCTGATCCTGGGCACCGCGCTGACCGGCATGCTGTCCGTGGTGGCGCAGATCCTGGTGCCCTACGCCGCGACGCTGGCCGCGCCCCACGAACGGGGCAAGGCGGTAGGCACGGTCATGAGCGGGCTGCTGCTGGGCATCCTGCTGGCCCGCACCGTCGCGGGCGCGCTGGCCGACGTGGGCAGCTGGCGCACGGTGTACTGGGTGGCGGCCATCCTGATGCTGATCATGTCCGCCGCCCTGTGGCGCCTGCTGCCGCGCCACCAGAGCCCCGCCGGGCTGAGCTATCCGCGCCTCCTGGGCTCGATCCTGCGCATGTTCGTCGAGGAACCGCTGTTCCGCGCCCGTTCGCTGCTGGGCGGGCTGCTGTTCGCGGCCTTCAGCATGCTGTGGACGCCCCTGACCTTCCTGCTGTCCAGCCCGCCCTATCAATACAGCAACACCGCCATCGGCCTGTTCGGCCTGGCTGGCGCTGCCGGCGCCTACGCCGCCAACCGTTTCGGCCGCATGGCCGACCGGGGCTTGGGCAACCTGGCCACCCGCGTCGGGCTGTTGTTGCTGCTGGGTTCCTGGGGGCTGATGGCGTTCGGCCAGGCGTCGGTGCTGGCCCTGCTGGCCGGCATCCTGGTGCAGGACCTGGCGATCCAGGGCGTACATGTCACCAATACCAGCTCCCTCTACCGCCTGCGCCCCGAGGCGCGCAGCCGGCTGACGGCGGGCTACATGACCAGCTACTTCATCGGCGGAGCATCCGGTTCACTGGTATCGTCCTGGCTGTACGCCCATTTTGGCTGGCCCGGCGTGGTCACGGCGGGCGCCGTCCTCGGGGTGATTACGCTGATTTATGGCACCCTCGCGCCTAGCGCGCGCATCCCGGAAACGGCTCCGACCCCTGCCCGCGCCTAGCACCTCCTATAATCAGGGGTTTTGACCGCCTCCGCGCCCGCGCGGCGAGGCGGCTCACCCTTTTTTTGCCACCGTGCACGAGCCCATGCAGGAACGTTACCTCCCCACTACCGTCGAAGCAGCCGCCCACCAAGACTGGCAGGCCCGCGACGTCTACCTGGTCCACGAACACGCCAAGAACGCCGACGGCTCCGAAAAGCCGAAGTTCTACGCCTGCTCCATGCTGCCCTACCCCAGCGGCAAGCTGCACATGGGTCACGTGCGCAACTACACCATCAACGACATGATGGCGCGCCAGCTGCGCATGCGTGGCTACAACGTCCTGATGCCCATGGGCTGGGACGCCTTCGGCATGCCGGCGGAAAACGCCGCCATCAAGTCCAAGGTGCCGCCGGCGAAGTGGACGTACGACAACATCGCCTACATGAAGAAGCAGATGAAGGCGATGGGGCTGGCAATCGACTGGTCGCGCGAAATGTGCGCCTGCGATCCCCAGTACTACAAGTGGAACCAGTGGCTGTTCCTCAAGATGCTGGAAAAGGGCGTCGCCTACCGCAAGACCCAGGTCGTCAACTGGGATCCGGTGGACCAGACCGTGCTGGCCAATGAGCAGGTCATCGACGGCCGCGGCTGGCGCTCGGGCGCGCTGGTCGAAAAGCGCGAGATCCCCGGCTACTACCTGCGCATCACCGATTACGCCGACGAGCTGCTGGGCGCCGTCCAGAACGACCTGCCCGGCTGGCCCGAGCGCGTGCGCCTGATGCAGGAAAACTGGATCGGCAAGTCCGAGGGCCTGCGCTTCGCCTTCCCGCACCAGATCGCCGGCCAGAATGGCCAGCTGATCCAGGACGGCAAGCTGTACGTCTTCACCACCCGCGCCGATACCATCATGGGCGTGACCTTCTGCGCCGTGGCGCCGGAACACCCCGTGGCCACGCAGGCCGCCTTGTCCAATCCGCAGCTGGCCGCGTTCATCGAGCAATGCAAGCTGGGCGGCACGACCGAGGCCGAAATGGCCACGCGCGAAAAGGAAGGCATGCCCACGGGCCTCTACGTCACGCACCCGGTCACGGGCGCCGAAGTCGAGGTCTGGGTCGGCAACTACGTGCTCATGACCTACGGCGACGGCGCCGTCATGGGCGTGCCGGCGCATGACGAACGCGATTTCGCCTTCGCCAAGAAATACGACCTGCCCATCGTCCAGGTCGTGGACGTGGCCGGCAAGGAATACTCCACCAACGCCTGGCAGGAGTGGTACGGCGACAAGCAGGCCGGCCGCACCATCAATTCAGGCAAGTACGACGGCCTCTCGCACAAGGAAGCGGTCGACGCCATCGCCGTCGACCTGGGCGCGCAAGGCCTGGGCGAAAAGCAGACCACCTGGCGCCTGCGCGACTGGGGCATCTCGCGCCAGCGCTATTGGGGCACCCCCATCCCCATCATCCACTGCGCGGATTGCGGCCCGGTCCCGGTTCCGGAAAAAGACCTGCCGGTGGTCCTGCCCGACGACCTCATCCCGGACGGCAGCGGCAACCCCCTGGCCAAGAACGAGGCCTTCCTGTCCTGCGCCTGCCCCAACTGCGGCAAGCCGGCGCGCCGTGAAACGGACACGATGGACACCTTCGTGGACTCGTCCTGGTATTTCATGCGCTACACCTCGCCGGGCAACGACCAGGCCATGGTCGACCCGCGCAATGACTACTGGATGCCGATGGACCAGTACATCGGCGGCATCGAACACGCGGTGCTCCACCTGCTGTACGCCCGCTTCTGGACCAAGGTCATGCGCGACATGGGCTTGCTCAACTTCGACGAGCCCTTCACCAAGCTGCTGTGCCAGGGCATGGTGCTGAATCATATCTACTCGCGCAAGACGCCTCAGGGCGGCATCGAGTACTTCTGGCCGGAAGACGTCGAAAACGTCTACGACGACCGCGGCGCCATCGTCGGCGCCAAGCTGAAGTCGGACGGCTCGGCCATCACCTACGGCGGCGTGGGCACGATGTCCAAGTCCAAGAACAACGGCGTCGACCCGCAATCGCTGATCGACACGCTGGGCGCCGACACGGCCCGCCTGTTCGTCATGTTCGCCAGCCCGCCGGAACAGACCCTCGAATGGTCCGACTCCGGCGTCGAGGGCTCCAACCGCTTCCTGCGCCGCCTCTGGTCCATCAGCTACGGCCAGCGCGAAGCCATCGCGCGCGGCCTGGCCAACGGCGCCGACTGGGCCCAGGCGCCGGCCCCGGTCAAGGACCTGCGCCGCGAAGTCTACGGCCTGCTCAAGCAAGCCGACTACGACTACCAGCGCATCCAGTACAACACTGTCGTGTCCGCGTGCATGAAGATGCTCAACGCCATCGACGACGCCAAGCTGCCCGAAGGCGCGGCCGCGGACGCCGCCTACGCCGAAACGCTGGGCGTGCTGCTGCGCGTGCTGTACCCCGTGGTGCCGCACATCACCTGGCACTTGTGGCGCGACCTGGGCTACGCCCACGAGCTGGGCGACCTGCTCGACGCGCCCTGGCCGCACGTGGACGAAGCGGCGCTGGTCGCCGACGAGATCGAGCTGATGCTCCAGGTCAACGGCAAGCTGCGCGGCTCGATCCGCGTGGCCGCCAAGGCCGCCAAGGAAGACATCGAAAAGCTCGCGGCATCCCAGGAAGAAGTCGCCCGCTTCCTGGAAGGCCGTCCGCCCAAGCGCGTCATCGTGGTTCCGGGCAAACTGGTCAACGTCGTAGGCTGATGAGGTCAAGCATGCACTTCGCCGGGCAACAAACGCATTCCCCCCGCCAGTCCTGGCTGCTGCGCAGCGCCTGCCTGGCACTGTTCATGCTGCTCTCCGCCTGCGGCTTCGCCTTGCGGGGCGTCACTCCGATGCCGTTCGACACGCTGTATCTCGGCATACCCGACACCACCCAGTTCGGCGCCGACGTGCGCCGCGCGCTACGCGCGGCCTCGCCTAACACCAAGCTCGTGTCCACGCCCAAGGAGGCGCAGGCCATCTTGCAGCAGGTCGGCGACACCCGCACCCTGCGCGAAGTCTCGCTGAACGCCCAGGGCCGCGTCGAGGAATACGAACTCGGCATCAACTACACGTTCCGCCTGGTCGACGCCAAGGGCCGCGCGCTGATCCCGGACACGACGCTGTCGATCTACCGCGAAATGCCTTATGACGACCAGGTCGTACAGGCTAAGCAGGGCCAGATCGAAACGCTGTACAAGGCCATGCAGCGCGACCTCGTCTCCCGGCTGCTGCGCCGCATGACCGCACCGGAAGTACGCCACGCGTTCGAAAATGCCGAACAGCGCGCCGAAGACGGCGAAACCCCGCTGTACGACCCGACCCTACCGGATCAGAAGCGCATGCCCGCGCCGTGGCAGACGCCGTCCACCACAGATCCGGCCATCCTGCGCTAAATGGCACAGCCCCTGGACGCGGATCGCCTGGCCGAGCACCTGCAGCGGCCAGGCAACCGCCTGGCGCCGCTCTACACGGTGTCCGGCGACGAACCCCTGCTCGTGACCGAAGCCGTGGACGCCCTGCGCGCCGCGGCCCGCAACGCGGGCTACACCGACCGCCTGTCCATGGTGATGGATGCACGCAGCGACTGGAGCTCGGTCACCGCCGCCACCCAGAGCGTATCGCTGTTCGGCGACCGCCGCATACTTGAAATCAAGATCCCGACTGGCAAGCCCGGCAAGGCAGGCGCCGACACCCTGGCCAAGCTGGCCGAACAGGCCGAAAAGCAGGCGGATCCGGACACCCTTGTCCTGATCGCCCTGCCCCGCCTGGACAAGGCCACCCGCGAGAGCCGCTGGGTGCAGGCCTTGAGCCGCGGCGGCATGATGGTCGATATCGCCAACATCGAACGCGGCCGCCTGCCCGCCTGGGTCGGCATGCGCCTGGCGCGCCAGAACCAGCGCGCCGACGGCACCACGCTGCAATGGATGGCCGACAAAGTGGAAGGCAATCTGCTGGCGGCCCACCAGGAAATCCAGAAGCTGGGCTTGCTCTACCCCGAAGGCCAACTGGCCGCGGAGGACGTGGAACGCGCGGTGCTGAACGTGGCGCGCTACGACGTCTTCGGCCTGCGCGACGCCATGCTCGCCGGCGACACCGGCCGCACCATCCGCATGATCGACGGCCTGCGCGCCGAGGGCGAAGCCCTGCCGCTGGTGCTGTGGGCGGTCGGCGAGGAAATCCGCCTGCTGGCCCGCGTCGCCGAAGCCCGCGCCCTGCGCCAGGACGTCAACGGCCTGATGCGCCGCCTGCGCATCTTCGGCGCGCACGAGCGTCTGGCGCTGCAAGCGCTCGGCCGGGTGCAGCCGAACGTGTGGCCCGCCGCCGTGCAGCACGCCCACGAGGTGGACCGCCTGATCAAGGGCCTGTCGGTGCCCGGACGCTTGTCCGATCCCTGGGAAGAAATGACGCGGCTCGCGCTGCGCGTCGCCGCCGCCGGCGGACGACCGTGAAGGCGGCATAGCCGCCGCCTTCGCCTCCCCTCCAGCCATCCGGCTGGAATTCGCCCGGTCTAGCGACCGGATATACACTGAATCTCCAGGCGGCGCCCGCGCCGCCCCACTTTCATGATCGACGCTGCCATGTCCACGTCCTCCATCGAACAAGCCATGCTTGCCCTGGGCGAAAACGCCCGCCGCGCCTCGCGCGCCATGATGCGCGCCAATGGCGCCGCCAAGAACCAGGCGCTGCTGGCCATGGCCGACGCCCTGGCCGCCAGCCACGACGAACTCAAGGCCGCCAACGAGAAAGACTTGGCGGCGGCGCGCAGCAACGGCCTGGACCCGGCCCTGCTGGACCGCCTGACCCTGTCGGACAAGACGCTGACGCACATGGCGGAAGGCCTGCGCCAGATCGCCGCGCTGCCGGATCCCATCGGCAGCATCACCGCCACCAGCGTGCGCCCCAACGGCATGCGCGTCGCGCAGATGCGCGTGCCGCTGGGCGTGATCGGCATCATCTACGAATCGCGTCCCAACGTGACCATAGACGCGGCCGCGCTGTGCCTGAAGTCGGGCAACGCAGCCATCCTGCGCGGCGGCAGCGAAGCCCTGCATTCCAATATCGCGCTGGGCCGCATCGTGCAGACCGGCCTGGCCGCCGCCGGCCTGCCGCAGGACGCGGTGCAGGTCGTCGCCACGGCCGACCGGGCCGCGGTCGGCAAGCTCATCACCATGACCGAGCACATCGACGTCATCGTGCCGCGCGGCGGCAAGGGCCTGATCGCCCGTCTGGCGCAAGAAGCGCGCGTGCCGCTCATCAAGCACCTGGACGGCAACTGCCACGTCTATATCGACGCGGCGGCGGATCCGGACAAGGCGCACGCCGTCGCCTTCAACGCCAAGACCTATCGCTACGGCATTTGCGGCGCCATGGAAACCCTGCTGGTCGACGCAGTGGCCGCCGTTTCCATCCTGCCCAGCCTGGCCGCGGCGCTCACCGAGCACGGCGTCGAGTTGCGCGGCTGCCCGCGCACGCTGGCCCTGCTGCCGCATGCCAAGCCGGCCACGGAAGAAGACTGGGCCACGGAGTACCTGGGGCCCATCCTGGCCGTGCGCATCGTCGACACGCTGGACGACGCCATCGAGCACATCGCGCGCTGGGGCTCCGGCCATACCGATGCCATCGTCACCGAGGACCTGTCCGCCGCGCAGCGCTTCCAGCGCGAGGTCGATTCCAGCTCGGTGTATGTCAACCTGCCGACCTGCTTTGCCGACGGCTTCGAGTACGGTTTGGGTGCCGAGATCGGCATTTCCACGAACCGCCTGCACGCGCGCGGCCCGGTCGGCCTGGAAGGCCTGACCACGTTGAAGTGGGTACTGAGCGGCGAAGGCCAGGTCCGCGGCTGACCCAGCCCACTGCGCGGCGCGCTGGCTGACGCAGCCCTGAACACGGGGCTGCGGCTAGCCATCTACAATACAGCCAGCAATTTCCTGCAGGCTTTCTTATCATCCGAACGCGGCACACCGCGCACTCTTGAGATCCCCCATGCATACCCCCGCCATGGCCATGGCCTTCAGCCTCTTCCTGCTGTGCTTCATCACCTGCACGCTTTGCGGCATCGTGCTGTTCTTCAAGAAAAAGCAGATCAACGCCTCGCTGAAGCACCCCTTCCTGCAGCACCGCCCGTTCGATCAGTATCCGCTTGCGATCCAGGCGTCCATCATGCTGGATTATTTCTTCCGCCTGATGTTTCCCGGCACGCGCTTCTGGCTGATCGGCAACGCCAATGACCTGCTGGACCACGTCGATCCGAAGAAAACGCCGCTGTCGCTGAAATGGCCGATCGTCGGCTTCTGGGGTTCGTGCTGGCTCGGCCTGATCGCCATGATCGTGCTCTGGATCTTGCTGTTCGTGGGAGCTTGAGCGCATGCAGATCAAAATCGAAGACTACCCCGGCAGCCTCGACGCGGCCCGCTACCTGATCGCCGCGCGCGAATCCGGCATCGCCGGCCCGCGCCTGCCCGCCGACTGCCGCCCGCAGTCGCTGAACCAGGCCTTCGCCGTGCAGCAACGCACCGCGCAGCTACTGCTTGAGAACCACCAGGACGATATCGGCGCCTGGAAGAGCGCGCTGCCCACGCCCGAGAAAAGCGTGGTCGCGCCGATCTACGCCTCGACCGTCGCCCACGCCGAAGCCGGCCCCATCGCGACCCGCACGCAGACCGTGCGCATCGAACCCGAGATCGCGTTCGAAATCGCCCGGGATCTGCCCGCCCGCCCGCAGCCCTACACCGAAGCCGACATAGACGCCGCCATCGGCGGCGCGCGCCTGGCCCTGGAAGTGCTGGGATGCCGCTATGCCGCGCCGGAGCACGCCAGCCTGCCGGAACTGCTTGCCGACCACATGTTCAACCAGGGCCTGGTGCTGGGTCCGCGCATCGCCTCACCGCACGAGGCCCCGGGCAGCATGAGCATCACGCTGTCGGTGGACGGCGTCGAAACCGAGCAGCATGCGGGCATCCATCCGAATGACCGTCCCAAGGCGGGGCTTTACTGGCTGGCCAACTTCCTGCGCGAACAGGGCCTCGGACTGCGCGCCGGCCAGCACGTCATTACCGGCTCCTACGCCGGCTTCCTGGACGTGCCGGCCAATCACGACCTGGCACTCGCCTACGGCGACCTCGGCGTCCTGCGCCTGCGCTTCAGCAAGCCCTAGCCGGGGCAATACCCGGCCGCCTCGCTCCCAAGCCCGCTTTGCCCGCTCTGGCGGATAAGCGGGACGCTAGCGGGCCGCGGGCTCCGCGATCTCGATGGGCGCTGCGCCCGCCTCGATGATTTCGCCCACCTCCAGGCACAGGTCCTCGCGGTAGCGCCCCGCCAGCACCTGCACGCCGACCGGACTCGCTCCCGCCTCGCTCATGGCGCTGCCCATCGCCACCGACAGGCCCGGCAAGCCCATGAAGGGCACGCCTATCTGCGTCATCTGCGCGCGCCAGACACGGGCGTAAGCGGCATCGCCTTGCAGGTCCAGCTTATCCGGGAACGGCAGCTCGGCCGACACGGGCAGCAGCAGCACGGGGTACTCGACGAAGAACAGCTCCCACAGGCGCGTCAGCGTGGCGCGCCGCGTCAGGGTCGCCGAAAAACTGGCGAGGTCGGCGCCGGCAGCCTTGTCGCGCTGGCCGGCCAGCGCCACCAGGGCGCCGCGATCCCCCTCTTTCTCCGCTGCCGCGACCATGGCTTCATAGCCGTCGGCCAGCCACATGCGGATCTGCAGGTCCGCCGCCTCCTGCATCGGGGGCACCGCATCCAACGTGTCGACCGTCCAGCCAGCCTCGCTGAGCCGGCGCGCGGCTTCCTGCAAGGCCTTGACCACCGCGGGCTGAGTATCCATGCCGTCCGGATTCAGGCACAGCGCCGCGCGGCGCGGCGCCTCGGGTCCCACCAAGGGCGCCGGCACCCACCAGGGATCGCGCGCATCCCGCGCCGCCAGCGCGGCCAGGCCCAGCCTCAGGTCGGCGATACTGCGTCCCAACGGGCCGGACACCGCGGTCAGTTGGCCGCCGATGGAGCGTTCCGGCAGCGCCGCGTTGTAGGCCGCCACGCGCCCCAGCGACGGACGCAGGCCGTGCACGCCGCAGGCATAGGCCGGATAGCGGATGGAGCCCGCGATATCCGTGCCATGCGCCAGATGCCCGATGCCGGCGGCCACCGCGGCGGCCGCCCCGCCCGATGAGCCGCCGGGCGTGAGCGCCCGATTGCGCGGATTCAGCGTGTCGCCGTGGAGCGCGTTGCCGGTGAACCAGCGCAGGGAAAATGCAGGCGTGTTGGTGCGTCCGAGGATCACGGCGCCCGCGCGCCGCAAATTGTCGACGACCGGGCTGTTCCCGGCCGCGATCAGATCCTTCTGTAGATTCACGCCGTTGGTTGTGGCAAAGCCAGCCTGATCCACGTTGACCTTCACGGTGACGGGCACCCCGGCCAACAGTCCCGCGTCTTCGCCGCGCGCAAGCATCGCATCCACCTCGGCCGCTTGCGCCAGCACCTCTTCAGGACGATGGTCCACCACCGCGTTGATCGCGGGATTGACGGCATCCAGCCGGCCCAGCGCGCTTTGTGCGGCCTCGCGGGCGGACACTTCACGCTTGCGGATGCGGGCGGCAAGCTCAACTGCGGACAAACGCCAAAGATCGGACACGCGCGACTCCTGAGTCATGGTTGTGTTGATGGTCAGGCAAACCTTAGCGCCTGCCGCGCCCGCCCACAAGCCGCCCCGTCCGGGCCCGCGCCTACTGGTCCTCTTCGAACACCTCGACGATCGCGTCGGCCACGGCGCGCACGCGGGCCGTGCGGTTCAGGTCGCCGTGCATCACCAGCCAAAGGTCATACGGTTCGCTGCGCGCGGGCCAGATGCGCACCAGGTCCGGGTACAGCGGCGCCATATGTGTCGGTACCTGACCTATGCCCAAGCCGGCCGCGACCGCCTCGACTATCATCAGGCCGGAGTTCAGCTCCACGCCTATGCGCCCGTTGCCCGTGGGCTCGCCGCAGAACGTATCGGACCAGCCCGGCAGCACCGTCTGCTGGTACGTCACCAGCGTGTGCCCCGCGAATGCCGTGCCCAGCCGTGGTTCGCCATGCGCCTCCAGATAGGCCCGCGAGGCGTACAGTCCGACCTCCTTGCGCGCCAGATGGCGGTGGATCAGGTCGGGATTGTCCGGCCGGATATTGCGGATCGCCAGGTCCGCTTCGCGGCGCGTAAGGTTGCTGAGCTGGATCGCCGTGGACAGCACGACGCGAATGTCCGGGTGGTGGGCATGCACGCGCCGCACGGCCTCCATGATGTAGTAGCTGGCGACGGTTTCGGACGTCGCCACGCGGACCACGCCCGACAGCCGGTGGTCCAACCCCTGCATCTGCCGCTGCAACTGGTCCGCCGCCTGCTCCATGCGCTCCGCCGCAGCGAAGGCCAGCTCGCCCGCCGCCGTGGGCACGTATCCGCCCGGCGTGCGCAGGAACAGCCGCGCGTCCAGCGAAGACTCCAACGCCGCCAGCCTGCGTCCGGCCGTGGCCTGGTCGACCTGCAGCAACGCCGCCGCGCCGCGCAGCGTGCCCACCCGATAGATGGCCAGAAAGATCCTGGCGTTGTCCCAGTCCATGGCTGCCTTCTTTAAATGCATTTTTGCATCACTATAAAGCAATTATTCTGCTTTTTTGCATCACCCTAAGCGCCTAAGCTTCAGTCCTCGAAAGCCGCCGCAAGTCTCAATCATGAACTCCGCCTGTCCCAATATCCCGGCCGCGTCGCTGGACGCCAAGCCCGCCGCCGCCGGCCTGCTCCCCCTTGTCACGCTGGCCATCGGCTTTGTCATGGCCATGCTGGACGTCACCGTCGTCAACGTCGCCCTGCCCAGCATCGCGCTCCAGTTCACCGTTCCGCTGACCGACCTGGTCTGGATCGTGGACGGCTACACCCTCACCTTCGCGGCCCTGCTGCTGGTGGCCGGCGCGCTGGCCGACCGCTACGGCGCCAAGACCATCTACCTCGCAGGCCTGGCCGTCTTCACCGTGGCGTCCCTGCTCTGCGGGCTTGCGCCCAACGCCGACATGCTGATCCTGGCCCGCATGCTGCAAGGCCTGGGCGCGGCCCTGTTCATGCCCAGCTCCCTCAGCCTGCTGACCCACGCCTACGACGACGAGCAGGTGCGCAACCGCATGCTGGCGGCTTGGTCCGCCATCGTGGCCGTCGCGGGCGCCTCCGGTCCCCTGCTGGGCGGCGTGCTGATCCACCAGTTCGGCTGGCGCGGGATCTTTCTCATCAACATCCCGCTGGGCCTGGCCGGACTGTGGCTGGCCCGCAGCCGGATCCTGGCGGCCCCGCGCCGGCCGCGCGCGCTCAATCCGCTGAGCCACCTGCTGGGCGTGATCGCGTTGTCCTCGCTGTGCTTCGTGCTGATCCAGGGCAATGCCTATGGCTGGACTTCCAGCCGCATCCTGGGCATGGCTGCCCTCTGCGCGGCTGCCGCCCTGCTGCTGGTGCGCCGGGAACGCCGCCATGCCGAACCCATTATCCCGCGCGCCCTGTTCGCGACCACGCAATTCGCGGCCGCCAACGGCGTGGGCTTTCTGATCAATCTTGGGTCCTACGGCCAGCTCTTCTTGCTCAGCCTGTTCCTGCAACAAGCGCGCGGCGCGGATCCCCTGCAGACGGGGCTGCAACTGGTGCCGATGCTGGCCGTGTTTTCCATCGGCAACCTGATATCGAGCCGGATCTCGGCGCGCTGGAACGTCTCGACTGCGCTGCTGGGCGGCATGTCGCTGGCCGCCCTCATGAGCGGCGCGGGCATCTTCGTCTTTTCGCCGGACATGGCCTACTGGCCGTTTGCCGTCGCCGTCGCGCTGTCCAACCTGGGCGTGGGCATCGCCGTGCCTGCCATGACCAGCGTGGTCATGCAGGTCTCGGGGAAAGGCCACGCGAACAGCGCCGCCGCGGCGCTGAACGCCAACCGCCAATCAGGCGCGCTGGTCGGTGTCGCGCTGATGGGCACCATCCTCCATCTGCTGCCAGACTGGCGCGCCAGCCTGCCCGCGGCCTACGCCATCATCGCCGCAAGCTACCTAATCGCGGCCGCGTTGGTGTGGCGGCATCTGCGCCGCACCCGCAACGCCTGATCGCTGGCAGCCGCCGGGTCCAGGCCACGCAGCCGCCGCCGCGCTCAGGCGGGCGCGGCCGCCAATATGGCCACGCCTCGTCCCGCGAAGAATTCGTCGAACACCGTCAGCGGCAGTTCAACATCGGCCTGCGCGCCGGGCTCGCCCGAAGGGTTGTGGAAGGTCACCGAGTCCGGCGTGACGCGGGTCAGCAGCACCAAATGCCCGCCTTTCCTGGGCGGTTGCCGGTCGGGCCAGCGTATCCAGGGATGCACGGACGCCATGAAATAGGCTGCCTGCGACATCAAGCCAGGCAGTTCGTCCGTGCGCAGATCGACATGCACCCGCGCTTCCAGGCCGAACGCCTCTCCCACGTAGCGCACGAACGGCGCGTAGATCATTCCCTTGATCTGCTCGCCCTCTACCGTGTAAGCGCCATAAGGCAGGCTGCCGCGCGCCAGCTCCAGCGTGGGGTAATGCCGCCCGTCGCGCGCCGCCAGCACCATCTTCAGGCAAGCCATGCCGCAGACGTGGCTGGCCCAGCGCGCATACTCGTCCACGTCGCGCGCGCCTGAGCCGCGCCAGGCCGGATCATCGGCCAGCGCGAGCTTGCCCTCGATGATCTCGCCTGCCAGATGCGCCGACTCCCATTGGCAAAAATACGGCACGGCGGATCGCAGGGCTGACGTCGCATTCATGCAGGACTCCGGGATTCAGAATTCAAAAGAGAGCCCTTATCTTGCCCGCGCCGCACCCGCGTGGCAACGGGCCGGTGTTTGCTTCACAATGCTCCTATCCGCGCTTATAGGAGACCCGCATGTCCAGCTCTGCCACGTCGTCCAATCCGTCCGCCATCCGCCGCGTCGCCATCGTCGGCGCCGGCACCATAGGCGCCAGTTGGGCGGCGCTGTTCCTCGCCCGTGGCCTGGAGGTCGTCGTCAGCGATCCCGCCGCCGACGCCGAGCCGCTGACGCGCGCCCGCGTGCAGGCCGCGTGGCCTGTGCTCGCCGAACTCGGGCAGGTGCTGCCCGGGACCTCGGCCGACGCCTTGCGCTTCGAACCCGACCTGGAAGCGGCGCTGGCCGGCGTCGATTTCGTCCAGGAAAACGCGCCCGAGCGCGAAGACTTCAAGACCGCGTTGTTCGCGCGCATGGACGCGCTGCTGCCGCCGCATGTCATCGTTGCGTCCAGCTCGTCGGGCCTCATCATGAGCCGCCTGCAATCGCAATGCGCCCATGCTTCTCGCTTCGTCATCGGGCATCCGTTCAACCCGCCGCACCTGATCCCGCTGGTCGAGGTGGTGGGCGGCGAAAAAACCTCGGCCGAGACCATCGACCGCTGCATCGATTTCTACCGCAGCCTGGGCAAATACCCCATCCGCTTGAACAAAGAAGTGCCGGGCCACATCGCCAACCGCCTGCAGGCGGCCCTTTGGCGCGAAGCGATCCACCTGGCCGCCGAGAATGTGGCCAGCGTGGCCGACATCGATGCCGCCGTATCGCAAGGCCCGGGGTTGCGCTGGGCTCTGTTTGGTCCGCACATGACGTTCAACCTGGGTGGCGGGGCTGGCGGCCTGGCCCACTTCATGGACCATCTGCTGGGTCCCGTGCAAACCTGGTGGGACGATCTGGGTACGCCGGACGTCACCCCGGAACTGCAGCGGCGCCTGATCGAAGGCGTCAACGCCGAAGCAGGCCAACGCAGCATTGCCGACCTGGTGCAGCGGCGCGATGCGCAGCTCACCGCGCTGCTGAAAGTACTGCAACGCTGAACCGGCTGCCGCCGGTGATCGCAAACGCGTGCCGGCAGCCCACGTAATCCTCGAACCGGCAGGCAGCGCCGCCGGTAGCCCTAGAAGCGGCGTCCCTGGACGCCGCAGCCATTCCACCGCAGGATTCCTACGAATGATCTCCGTAACGCAAGACACAAGCCGTTCCCGCTACACCGCCACCGTCGATGGCGTCTTGTGCGTGCTGGACTACCAACTACAAGGCAACATCATGGCCATCACCCACACTGGCGTGCCCAGCCAGGTGGGCGGCCGCGGCATCGCAGCCGAACTGACTCGCCATGCGCTGGACGACGCCCGCGCCAAGGGCTGGAAGGTGCAGCCCTTGTGTTCGTATGCCGAAGCCTATATCCGCCGGCACCCCGAATACCGCGACCTGCTGGCCTGAGCGCCCTCGGCGTTTCCCATCGTGACCAAACCCTCCAAACTCCCGGCAACGGCCTGTCCCTGCGGTAATCCCAAGTCTTATCCCGAATGCTGCGGCCGCTGGCATGAAGGCCCGCAGGCCATGCAGGCGCCCACCGCTGAAGCGTTGATGCGTTCCCGCTACAGCGCCTTCGTGCTGGACAAGCTGCCTTATCTGCTGGCCACCTGGCACCTCAGCACCCGTCCAGCCGCTTTGGATCCCAATCCGCCCGATCTGAAATGGCTGGGTTTGGCAATCAAGAACACTGCCGATCAGGATCCTGCGCACGCGACCGTCGAGTTCGTTGCCCGCAGCCGCCAGGCCGGCCGCGCCCATCGTCTGCACGAACTCAGCCGCTTCGTGCGCGAAGGCGGCCAGTGGTTCTACGTGGACGGTGACCTGTACTGACCCTTGCGCGGACTTTCCCGACAAGGCCCTCTTCAACCCAGACCTCAATAGGCAGAAATGAACCACGACCCTCGCCTCGCCGAAGCGCTCTTTCACTCTGAACCTGTCACCGCGTTGCGCGCCGACCTTGCCCTGGCGCTGCGGGCCGCCGCGGCGCACGGCTTGGGGGAAGGCGTCTGCAATCATTTCAGCGTGGCCCTGCCCGGCGACTCCGAGCATTTCCTGCTTAATCCCCGTGGGCTGATGTGGCATGAAGTGCAAGCGGAAGACATCGTGCTGATCGATGCCCAAGGCAACAAGCTCGCGGGCCGCCATGCGGTCGAACCCACGGCCATGTTCATCCATGCCGCCATCCACCGCATCGCCGGCAAGGCCTGTGTGCTGCACACGCATATGCCCTACGCCACGGCCTTGACCCTCACATCCGATCGCGCGCTCGACACCACGCTGTCGCAGAACGCCATGCGCTTTCACGGCCGCCTGGCGATAGACGAACACTACAACGGCCTGGCGCTGGACGTCAGCGAAGGGGAACGCATCGCCCATGCCATGCAGGGCGCGGACGTGGTATTCCTCGGCAACCATGGCGTCGTCGTCTGCGGCGAGCGGCTGGATTATGCCTACGACGATCTGTTCTTTCTGGAACGAGCCTGTACGGCCCAGGTGCTCGCGCAGTCCACCGGACGTCCGCTTGTGCCGGTCAATGCAGAGCTGGCGGCAAAGGTCGCCACGCAGGTCCAAAGCGAACGCCTGCAATCCGAACTATTCTTCGCCGCCTTGCGGCGCCAATTGCCTTAGCCGCTCTTTAACGCCAAAAGCAAAAACCCCTCGCGGGGTCTACCTGCGAGGGGTTTTTCATTGGGGTATGCGGACCGCGTGAATACCATTATCGGCGCGGCGCCACAAAGACAAAACCCCACAGCGGTTAGCTGTGGGGTTCTGCGGAATAAAAGCTTGACGATGACCTACTTTCACAGACGTCCGTCCACTATCATCGGCGCAAAGTCGTTTCACTGTCCTGTTCGGGATGGGAAGGAGTGGGACCAACTCGCTATGGTCGTCAAGCGTAACTGGTTGAGCGGCTGCGGTTAGGCAACAGCTCCAATCTTGGAAGAAACACAACGCGTGGCGATCAGAGTCAGACTCGATGATCACGCACGGGGGGGGTGTAATTGGTGTTGGCTGGCTGCCGACGGTGCAGCCAGATTTTGTATTGAACGACACTTGGAACGCTACATCACCAGGTCATAACCATCAGTGTTATAGGATCAAGCCTCACGAGCAATTAGTATCGGTTAGCTTAACGCATTACTGCGCTTCCACACCCGACCTATCAACGTCCTGGTCTTGAACGACTCTTTAGGGGGATCAAGTCCCCGGGATACCTAATCTTCAGACGAGTTTCCCGCTTAGATGCCTTCAGCGGTTATCTCTTCCGTACTTAGCTACCCGGCAATGCCATTGGCATGACAACCGGTACACCAGAGGTACGTCCACTCCGGTCCTCTCGTACTAGGAGCAGGCTCCGTCAAGTATCCAACGCCCACGGCAGATAGGGACCAAACTGTCTCACGACGTTTTAAACCCAGCTCACGTACCTCTTTAAATGGCGAACAGCCATACCCTTGGGACCGGCTACAGCCCCAGGATGAGATGAGCCGACATCGAGGTGCCAAACACCGCCGTCGATATGAACTCTTGGGCGGTATCAGCCTGTTATCCCCAGAGTACCTTTTATCCGTTGAGCGATGGCCCTTCCATTCAGAACCACCGGATCACTATGTCCTGCTTTCGCACCTGTTCGACTTGTCAGTCTCACAGTCAAGCACGCTTATGCCATTGCACTATCAGCACGATTTCCGACCGTACCTAGCGTACCTTCGAACTCCTCCGTTACACTTTGGGAGGAGACCGCCCCAGTCAAACTGCCCACCATGCACTGTCCCCGATCCGGATAACGGACCAAGGTTAGAACCGCAAACAAACCAGGGTGGTATTTCAAGGATGGCTCCACGTGATCTAGCGACCACGCTTCAAAGCCTCCCACCTATCCTACACAGGCCGGTTCACAGATCAATGCAAAGCTACAGTAAAGGTTCATGGGGTCTTTCCGTCTAGCCGCGGGTAGATTGCATCATCACAAACACTTCAACTTCGCTGAGTCTCAGGAGGAGACAGTGTGGCCATCGTTACGCCATTCGTGCAGGTCGGAACTTACCCGACAAGGAATTTCGCTACCTTAGGACCGTTATAGTTACGGCCGCCGTTTACCGGGGCTTCGATCAAGAGCTTGCACCCCATCACTTAACCTTCCGGCACCGGGCAGGCGTCACACCCTATACGTCGACTTTCGTCTTTGCAGAGTGCTGTGTTTTTAATAAACAGTCGCAGCCACCGATTCTCTGCGACCCCATCATGCTAAGCGCGCAGGCGCTTCACACTACCGGGGTATACCTTCTCCCGAAGTTACGGTATCAATTTGCCGAGTTCCTTCTCCTGAGTTCTCTCAAGCGCCTTGGAATATTCATCCCGTCCACCTGTGTCGGTTTGCGGTACGGTCTCGTACAGCTGAAGCTTAGAGGCTTTTCTTGGAACCACTTCCAATCACTTCGCGAGCAATGCTCACTCGTGCCACACCCTTGATTTACGCGCCCGGATTTGCCTAAGCGCCATCTTCGATGCAGCAACAGGGACATCCAACACCCTGATGATCTTCCGCGATCCGTCCCCCCATCGCACTGTACGACGGTACTGGAATATTAACCAGTTTCCCATCAGCTACGCATCTCTGCCTCGCCTTAGGGGCCGACTCACCCTGCGCCGATGAACGTTGCGCAGGAAACCTTGGACTTACGGCGAGGGGGCTTTTCACCCCCTTTATCGCTACTCATGTCAGCATTCGCACTTCTGATACCTCCAGCAGCCTTTACAAGCCACCTTCGCAGGCTTACAGAACGCTCTCCTACCGCGTGCACTAAAAGTGCACACCCGCAGCTTCGGTTTATCGCTTAGCCCCGTTACATCTTCCGCGCAGGACGACTCGATCAGTGAGCTATTACGCTTTCTTTAAAGGATGGCTGCTTCTAAGCCAACCTCCTGACTGTCTATGCCTTCCCACTTCGTTTCCCACTTAGCGATAATTCGGGACCTTAGCTGGCGGTCTGGGTTGTTTCCCTCTTGAGTCCGGACGTTAGCACCCGGTGCTCTGTCTCCCAAGCTGTACTTGCGGGTATTCGGAGTTTGCCATAGTTTGGTAAGTCGCCATGACCCCCTAGCTATAACAGTGCTCTACCCCCCGCAGTAATACTTGAGGCACTACCTAAATAGTTTTCGGAGAGAACCAGCTATTTCCAGATTTGTTTAGCCTTTCACCCCTATCCACAGCTCATCCCCTAATTTTTCAACATTAGTGGGTTCGGTCCTCCAGCACGTGTTACCGTGCCTTCAACCTGGCCATGGATAGATCATCTGGTTTCGGGTCTACACCCAGCGACTGAATCGCCCTATTCGGACTCGCTTTCGCTACGGCTTCCCTATTCGGTTAACCTTGCCACTGAATGTAAGTCGCTGACCCATTATACAAAAGGTACGCAGTCACCCCACAAGGAGGCTCCTACTGTTTGTATGCATACGGTTTCAGGATCTATTTCACTCCCCTTCCGGGGTTCTTTTCGCCTTTCCCTCACGGTACTGGTTCACTATCGGTCGATCACGAGTATTTAGCCTTGGAGGATGGTCCCCCCATCTTCAAACAGGATTTCACGTGTCCCGCCCTACTTGTCTTACGCTTAGTTCCACACACAAGATTTCGCCTACAGGGCTATCACCTGCTACGGCCGGACTTTCCATTCCGTTCGACTATCTTGCGTGCTAAAACGTAAAGGCTCTTCCGATTTCGCTCGCCACTACTTTCGGAATCTCGGTTGATTTCTTTTCCTCGAGCTACTGAGATGTTTCAGTTCACCCGGTTCGCTTCCACTGGCCTATGTATTCAGCCAGGGATACTGCATTGCTGCAGTGGGTTTCCCCATTCGGACATCTACGGATCAAAGCTTGTTTGCCAGCTCCCCGTAGCTTTTCGCAGGCTACTACGTCCTTCATCGCCTGTGATCGCCAAGGCATCCACCATATGCACTTAGTCGCTTGATCCTATAACGCTGTAGGCTATAGGACCTGAGTATTAGCGTTTGTGCCGTTCATAAGTTTCAAAGCAGTCTGAGGTTATTCACCCCAGTCTTGAGAACTTGGAACAAAATTAATGCAATCACAACCCGTACTTATCTTCATCGGCTTGCGCCGAGTACTTGATAAGTACATTTCGTTGTGCTTCTTCCAGATTGTTAAAGAACGAATATAGCTGTCAGGTAAAACCTAACTCATAGCATCGTTTGCACGACACTATGAGTTAGCCTCTACATCACCACCAGGTGAGTTTTGAGAATCAATGGTGGAGGTGAACGGGATCGAACCGATGACATCCTGCTTGCAAAGCAGGCGCTCTCCCAGCTGAGCTACACCCCCATATCCCGCATGCGCAGAATACTTGGTGGGTCTGGTTGGATTCGAACCAACGACCCCCGCCTTATCAAGACGGTGCTCTAACCGACTGAGCTACAGACCCAAAACCTTCTCGGATCAGTAGTCAGGTAGTTGGAGACCCAGGGAAGATTCCCTCGACCCAAGCCTACAACTGATCCCAGCTATATCAAACAACCGATAAGAGTGGACGCTTAACACGAGCACTTAAGCTCTGAAAGGAGGTGATCCAGCCGCACCTTCCGATACGGCTACCTTGTTACGACTTCACCCCAGTCATGAATCCTACCGTGGTAATCGCCCCCCTTACGGTTAGGCTAACTACTTCTGGTAAAACCCACTCCCATGGTGTGACGGGCGGTGTGTACAAGACCCGGGAACGTATTCACCGCGACATGCTGATCCGCGATTACTAGCGATTCCGACTTCACGCAGTCGAGTTGCAGACTGCGATCCGGACTACGATCGGGTTTCTGGGATTGGCTCCCCCTCGCGGGTTGGCGACCCTCTGTCCCGACCATTGTATGACGTGTGAAGCCCTACCCATAAGGGCCATGAGGACTTGACGTCATCCCCACCTTCCTCCGGTTTGTCACCGGCAGTCTCATTAGAGTGCCCTTTCGTAGCAACTAATGACAAGGGTTGCGCTCGTTGCGGGACTTAACCCAACATCTCACGACACGAGCTGACGACAGCCATGCAGCACCTGTGTTCCGGTTCTCTTGCGAGCACTTCCAAATCTCTTCGGAATTCCAGACATGTCAAGGGTAGGTAAGGTTTTTCGCGTTGCATCGAATTAATCCACATCATCCACCGCTTGTGCGGGTCCCCGTCAATTCCTTTGAGTTTTAATCTTGCGACCGTACTCCCCAGGCGGTCAACTTCACGCGTTAGCTGCGCTACTAAGGCCCGAAGGCCCCAACAGCTAGTTGACATCGTTTAGGGCGTGGACTACCAGGGTATCTAATCCTGTTTGCTCCCCACGCTTTCGTGCATGAGCGTCAGTGTTATCCCAGGAGGCTGCCTTCGCCATCGGTGTTCCTCCGCATATCTACGCATTTCACTGCTACACGCGGAATTCCACCTCCCTCTGACACACTCTAGCCCGGTAGTTAAAAATGCAGTTCCAAAGTTGAGCTCTGGGATTTCACATCTTTCTTTCCGAACCGCCTGCGCACGCTTTACGCCCAGTAATTCCGATTAACGCTTGCACCCTACGTATTACCGCGGCTGCTGGCACGTAGTTAGCCGGTGCTTATTCTGCAGGTACCGTCAGTTTCACAGGGTATTAACCCATGACGTTTCTTTCCTGCCAAAAGTGCTTTACAACCCGAAGGCCTTCATCGCACACGCGGGATGGCTGGATCAGGGTTTCCCCCATTGTCCAAAATTCCCCACTGCTGCCTCCCGTAGGAGTCTGGGCCGTGTCTCAGTCCCAGTGTGGCTGGTCGTCCTCTCAAACCAGCTACGGATCGTCGCCTTGGTGAGCCGTTACCCCACCAACTAGCTAATCCGATATCGGCCGCTCTAATAGTGCAAGGTCTTGCGATCCCCTGCTTTCCCCCGTAGGGCGTATGCGGTATTAGCTACGCTTTCGCGTAGTTATCCCCCGCTACTAGGCACGTTCCGATACATTACTCACCCGTTCGCCACTCGCCACCAGACCGAAGTCCGTGCTGCCGTTCGACTTGCATGTGTAAGGCATCCCGCTAGCGTTCAATCTGAGCCAGGATCAAACTCTTCAGTTTAATCTCTGTATTTGTTTCGTATTCTTGGTCCAGGTTGATTTACACCAATCCAAACCAGGTCATACGTCGCTACTCAAAGGAAGTGAGGTATGTTCTTAAACTTGACGTCTAAGGTACTTCACTTCTAGTGAGCACTTGATTTCATTGTGCTTGTGACCGAAGTCACTATGCACTCGCATCAAGCGCCCACACTTATCGGTTGTTTAATTGTTAAAGAGCGGTACTGCTAAATTCTGTACTACTTACTGCCTGCTCGCTTCGCTACGCCGCTTTCGCTGGCGCCGCGTTGTTTGCAGCAGAGAAACGAGATTATGAAGAAGTTTTTATCGCTTGTCAAGTCGGCGTCACAATCTTCGTTTCGCTTTCTTGCCTGCGACCTCTTCAGGTCCGCCCTCTTTAGCAGCTATCGAAATATCAGGGTTAACCCTAAGCTTTCGGCAACTGCCAAGTCCAAGACTATAACACGATTTTTGCAGATTGTGCAATTGGCTTTTGCCTAACTTGCTGCAATCCTTGCAATAACCACGCGGCGTTCATTTCTGAAGCTTTGCGGCAGACCGGGCGCGAATGCTCTTGCCTGACCTGTTGTGCTTGCTTGGCTTCGCGGTTCAAAACTGGCTGAACTGCGAAGGAGCGAGACTATAGCACAAGTTTTCCGCCTGTCTTGGGGGCAGCCAACTATTTATTCGTACCTCGCGTCGAATCTTCCGGCTCTCCGCCGCCCGCGCGCTTCTTCCATGCGATGCAACACTATATATAGGCAGCGGGCCGAGCAGCGCGACGGTGACCGCGCGGCCCCGCCCCCTATATAGGTAGAGGACGAGGCCGCAAGGAAGAGACGGAATGCCAGGCCGCCAGTCAGGCGGCGGGGGATCCACCTACCAGCGCAGGTAGTCCACATCGCGAAGCCGGGCCAGGTCGCGCTTGACCGCGGCTTCGTTCATCAGCCATCTGGGTGCGCCCAGATCCTGCAGCATGTGCTCGTCCAGGTCAGCGGCCAGATGGCGCAGCCGCGCTTCATTGCGGCGCTTGCGATAGGCTGCCGCAAGCATGGCGAAGAATCCAGGCTGCGGCGCAGCCTGCTCGGCGCGAGGCGGGGCGCCGAGCACGGCCGCAGGTTGCTGACGATCCCTGGACGTGGCGGCCAGGGCCGGGGAAGGCGGGGTGCAAAGCTGTGCAGACATGATGGGCTCCAGGTATTGATGCACTTTGGTAAGCGTAGTCGCCCAATAGCCGGCTGAAAATCGAATTGTTTTGGGGTTATCGGTAAGCTATGATGACCAATCTTCCCCCCAGGTCCGAGCCATGCGCCTGCCACTCAGTACCCTCCCCGCCTTCCGAGCCGTGGCCGAGCTGCAGAATCTGCGCGCGGCGGCCGAACGGCTGCACCTGACCCACAGCGCCGTCAGCCAACAGATCAAGGTGTTGGAAACCCAATTGGGCTTTCCCCTGTTCGAGCGCAGCGGCCGGGGCATCGTCCTGAATTCGGCCGGCGCGGCGCTCCTGTGCAGCGTGCAAGGCGCCATGGCGCTACTGGATGAAGGCACGATGGCGGCATCCGCCGCGGCCTCGGGCAGCGAACAGCGCTTGCGCGTGTCGGTACTCCCCTCTTTCGCGCAACGTTGGCTGTTGCCGCGCATGGCGCGGTGGCGCGAGCGCAATCCGGGCCTGACGCTGGAAATCGAAACCTCGCAGCAAGTGGTGGATCTGTTGCGCGACGGCTTTCACGCCGCGCTGCGTTTTGGGCGCGGCCCCTGGGCGGGCGTGGAGTCGGAGACCTTGTTCAATACGCCTCTGCCCCTGATCGTCCTGGCGTCGCCGCAGACCGCGGCAGCGCTCCCCGACCATTCGCCGCAGACGCTGGCGCGCCAACCTTTGCTGGGCGAGCGCGATCTCTGGCAAACCTGGTTCAACGCCGCCGGGCTGAACACGCCCATCACGCCAGTGGCTTCCTTCAACGATGCCGGCATGATGATGCAAGCCGCCGAGCAGGGGCTGGGCATCACTCTGGGCCGCCAACTGCTGGCCGCCGACGCGCTGTGCTCGGGCCGGCTGGTGCAGATATCCCCCATCAGCATCGAGTACGAACAGGCGCAGACCTATCACCTGGTGTACCCACCCAGCCTGCGCGACTGGGCGCCGCTGGTGGAACTGAAGCAGTGGTTGCGAGACGAGCTGGAGATGTCGCGCGAAAACCTGACCGCCCCCAAGTCCGGCCCCGGGAAGAAAGGCCAGGCAAAAAAAAGGTAAAGCAGCGTCTGCTGCTTTACCTCTACCAAATCACGGCGCCAGCGGAAACCACGATCCGCAAGCCGGAATGCGCTACGCGCGCAAGAGCCGGCCGGCGCCGCGGCGGCGGCAGTCACACGTTACGGCGAACCTCAAGCTACCTTGCGCGCAGCCGGGCTGGCCGGCCGCATCGTATCGGTTTCATTGAAACGCTGGTGCCAGGAGAATGCTTCTTCGAGCAGATGCGGCGTCTGGCCGCCGCGCTCGCAGGCGCGGTCGAAATAGTCCTGCAGGACGTCGCGGTAGGACGGGTGCACGCAATTCTGGATGACCGCGCGCGCGCGCTCGCGAGGCGCCAGGCCGCGCAGGTCCGCGAGGCCGCATTCCGTGACCAGCACGTCCACATCGTGCTCGGTATGGTCCACATGGGAAACCATGGGCACCACGCTGGAGATGTCGCCGTTCTTGGCCATGGACTTCGACACGAAGATCGCCAGGTGCGCGTTGCGCGCGAAATCGCCCGAGCCACCGATGCCGTTCATCATGTGCGTACCGCCCACGTGCGTGGAATTGACGTTGCCGTAGATGTCGAACTCCAGCGCCGTGTTGATGGCGATTAGCCCCAAGCGGCGCACGATCTCGGGCGCATTGCTGATCTCTTGCGGGCGCAGCACGATGCGCTCGCGGTAGTGCTCCATGTTGGCCAGGATCTTTTCGTACACCGGCTTGGACACCGTGATCGAAGAGGCCGACGCGAACGCGAGCTTGCCCTGGTCCAGCAGTTCGATGGCGCTGTCCTGCAGCACTTCGGAGTACATCGTCAGGTTTTCGAAGCTGGACGACTCGAAGCCGTGCAGCACCGCATTGGCGATGGTGCCGATGCCGGCCTGCAAGGGCAGCAGCTCATTGGTCAGGCGGCCGGCGTCGACCTCGCGGCGCAGGAAGGCATTGATGTGGCCGGCGATGGCATTGGTTTCCTCGTCGGGCGGCAAGGCGTTGGACGGGCTGTCCGGCTCCTGCGTGATGACGATGGCGGCGATCTTGGCCGGATCCACGTCTATGCAGGTCTGGCCGATGCGCTGCGCCGGGGAAACCAGGCCGATGGGCTGGCGCGCCGGACGGGCTTCGGGCACGTAGATATCGTGCAGGCCCTCGATGGCGGCGGGTACGCCCATGTTCAGTTCGATGATGATGATGTCCGCCTGCTGCGCAAAGGAGGCGGAGTTGCCCACCGACATGGTCGGCACGATGGCGCCGGTCTCGGTGATGGCGGCGGCCTCGATGATGGCCACGTTGATGGGGCCGATATGGCCCGCGCGCAGTTGCTCGACGGTTTCGGACAGGTGCTGGTCGATGAAGGCGATCTCGCCCAGGTTGATCTTGCGGCGCAGGGTGGTGTCGACCTGGAACGGCATGCGGCGCGCAAGCGCGTTGGCCTGCGCCAGCATCTTGTCCGTGTCATGGCCCAACGACGCGCCGGTGATCAAGGTAATGGAGAGCGGTTCGCGCTCGGCGCGGGCCGCCAACGCCGCCGGCACCGACTTACAGTCGCCCGCGCGGGTGAAGCCGCTCATTCCGACGGTCATGCCGTCCTGTACCAGCGAAGCCGCCTGATCGGCGGAAGTGATCTTGGCGCGCAGCCCAGGGTGGCGGATACGGTCGAGATGCATGGTGTCTCCAGATTCAAGGGCCTACGTGCGGCGGGGCGCGGCGTTGCCGCCATGCGCCCAGGCGCCGTCTGACGCGGCGTTTCCCAAGGCTCCGGGGCCGACTCGAGGCGGCCCGGGAACGAATTTTCGGCAGTATAGGAAGGCCGGCTCAAATCTCGTAATGACTTAAAATCATCCAAACAAGTCGCTTTTTTCATCATTTGAGAGTTTTGCGCGCAATGCGCGAGGGAATCCCGGTCCATGGACGTGCGCGCATTGCGGTACTTCGTCGAAACCGTCAGGCATGCCAGCTTCACGCAGGCGGCCAAGGTGTTGTTCGTGACGCAGTCGACCGTGAGCAAAATGATCCGCCAGCTGGAAGACGAGGCCGGCACGCCGCTGCTGATCCGCGACGGCCACACGGCCCGCCCCACGGATACCGGCCGGATCATGTACCAGCGCGGCCTGCAGGTGCTGGAAACGATGCGCCAGCTGTCGGAAGAACTGCGCCAGACCGCGGACCTGCGCCGCGGCGCGCTCGAGGTCGGCATCCCGCCCATGATCAATCTGCTGTTCACGCCGGTGGTCAAGCGCTTCCGTGAATTGCATCCCGGCATCCACCTGACCCTGCGCGAAGGCACCGGCCAGGCCGTGGAAGGACTGGTCGCGAGCGGCGAGCTGGAAGTGGGCGCGACCATCCTGCCGATCGCGCCGGACGGCGGCCTGGCGGCCCAGCGCTTCGGCAGCTACCCGATCTGGGTGATAGGCCCGCCCGACGCGCCCTGGGCCGGCAAGACCTCGCTGCCGCTCGCCGCCCTGCGCGATGCGCGCCTGCTGATCCCAACCGACGACTTCGCCATCACCCGCCGCCTGCGGCAGGCTTTTGCCGAAGCCGGCTTGCAGCCCGGCATCGCCGCCCAAAGCGCGCATTGGGATTTCCTGGTGGCGATGGCCTCGGCGGGCTTGGGCGTGGCCTTGCTGCCCGAACCGCTGATGCTGCGCATGAAGACGCGCGGCCTGAGCACCGCGAAGCTGGCCAAGTCCGGCATGCAATGGGAAGTCGGCCATATCTGGCAGCAGTCCGGCTATCTGTCCTTTGCCGCCCGCGCCTGGCTGGAGGTGTGCGACGCGGTGCTTGGCAAGCCGAAGCAGGGCGCCGCACGCAGCGCCCACCCCGTCTGAGTTGAATCCAAACGTTGACCACGTAAACAGGGTTTGCGGGAACCTGCCGCGCATCGACCCGCCAGAGGCGTCTTATCGTCTATCTGTCCCTATTTCTATCCCTGATCCACACTACCGCTCCATCGGGTAGGCACATCAAAAAAAATAGGGCCGCAGCACTCGTTTTTGTTGCAACGGTCAGGCCGCCGGCGCGCTATGCTCCCGCCTCGAATGCGAGCGACTCGCCCCAGAATATGACACAGACTTCCATTGCCCTGCCCGCGCGGCCCCGGCGCACGCGCCCGCCCGTTTTCGTGGCGCTGATCGCAGCGCTGCTGCTAGTACTTTTCCTGCTGCCGGCCCACGCGGCGGCGCCGCCCACGCCCGTCGATACCGAAGTGGCGCTGGCGACCGCGCGCAAGCAGATCGACGACATCCGCAAGCGGGTCGCCGACGAGACCGATGACGCCACCTTGGTGAAACAGCGCGGCGATGCGCTGGACATCCAGTCCAAGGCCGATGCCGCCGCCGAGGCCCTGACGCCTCAGCTGGCCAGCGTGACGGCCCGGTTGAGCGAACTGGGCACGCCGCCCGAAGGCGTCAAGGAAGCGTCCGACGTCGCGGCTCAACGCATGCAGCTCGACAAAACCAGCCGGGCGCTGGATGCGCAGATCAAGCTGGCCAGGCTGCTGTCCGTGGATGCAGGGCAGACGGCCGAGCAGATATCGGCGCAGCGGCGCAAGCAATTCCAGGCGCGCCTGGGCGAGCGGCGCGATTCCTTCCTGTCCGACCAGTTCTGGACCGAGTTCCGCGAGGAGTTCCCGCGCGACCTGGAGCGCCTGGAGGCGCTGCGCGACGACCTCGCGACCGCGGTCGGACAGACGCCGAAATGGGGCTGGCTGCTATTGGGCGCGGCGATCGCGCTGACGATCGCCTTGCGCGTCGCCATCGGCCGGATGCTGCTGCGGATAACCGCCACGCGCGTGCCGCCGGGGCGCCTGCGCCGCTCCTTTCTGGCGGTCACGCATGTGGTCCTGGCCGTCGCCACGCCGGGCGTCGTCGCTCTGTTGATCCACATGGGGCTGGATTGGAATTCGCAGCTGAGCGACAGCACCTCGTCGCTGCTCGCGAACCTGGTGGGGACGGTCTGCTTCGGCGGCTACGTGTCCGGCCTGGGCTATGCGCTCCTGTCCGCGAACCGGCCGTCGTGGCGCCTGCCGCCCATCAGCGACATTGTGGCGACGCGGCTGCGCTGGCTGCCCGGCGTGCTGGGCGTGCTGGTGGTGATGATCTGGCTGGCCGAGCGCCTGCCGGTGCTGTTGAACGCCAGCCTGACCACCACCATCACGCTGACGGGCATCGTCGCGGTCCTGACCATGGCGACGCTGGGCGCGGTGCTGGCCATCAGCCGCCGGCTGCGGCGCCAGGCCATGCAGGAAAGCGAAACGCCGATCCCGTTCTGGGTGTCGCTGCTGCTGGGCGCGGTGTGGACCGTGCTGATCCTGAGCCTGGCGAGCCTGCTGGCGGGCTATGTGGCATTCGGCAGCTTCATGGTCAAGCAGGTGCTGTGGGTGCTGATCGTGCTGGCCTCGGCATACCTGTTGTCGACGCTGATCGAGGATGGCTTCAGTACGCTGCTGGGCACCTCGCACCGCGACGGCGGCGAGCACGAAGCGCCCAGCATGCGCGACCAGGCGGCCGTGCTGCTGTCGGGCGTCGGCCGGGTGGCCGTCGGCCTGCTGGCCGTGATCCTGCTGCTGGCGCCCTTCGGCGAAGCGCCAATGGACCTGCTGCAGCGCTTCGACCAACTGCGCAAGGGACTCGCCATCGGCGAAGCCCAGATCCGTCCGGGCGCCGTGCTGCAGGCGCTGATGGTGCTGGCGCTGTCGCTGCTGGCCGTGAAGATGCTCAAGCGTTGGCTGTCCAACCGCTACCTGCCCACGACCGAGCTGGATCCGGGCATGCAGCTGTCGGCCGCCACGCTGTTCGGCTATGCCGGCTTCGTGATCGCCGTGGCGCTGTCGCTGTCGGCCGCGGGCATAGGCCTGGAACGCGTGGCGTGGATCGCGAGCGCGCTGTCGGTGGGTATCGGTTTTGGCTTGCAGGCGGTGGTGCAGAACTTCGTGTCCGGCCTGATCCTGCTGGCCGAGCGCCCGGTCAAGGTGGGCGACTGGGTGTCGCTGGGCGGCGTCGAGGGCGACATTCTGCGCATCAACGTGCGCGCCACGGAAATCCAGATGGGCGACCGCTCCACGGTGATCGTGCCTAACTCGGAGTTCGTCACCAAGACCGTGCGCAACGTGACCCGCTCGAACCCGCTAGGGCTGGTGCAGATCAAGCTGCCCTTGCCGCTGTCCACCGACGCCGAGCAAGTGCGCGAATTGATCCTGCAAGCCTTCTCGGACCACGAGGACGTGCTGGACACGCCCGCGCCCAACGTCTTCCTGGACGGCATCGAAGGCGGCAACCTGGTCTTCAATGCCAAGGGCTACGTATCCTCGCCCCGGGCGGCCTATGGCGTGCGCAGCGCCCTGCTGTTCACCCTGCTCAAGCGCCTGCACGAGGCCGGCCTGGAGGTGTCGTCGCCGCCCACCATGCTGCTGGCTTCGGCGCCGCAGCCGAGCGCGGCGCCGCTCGCCGTCGCACCGCCGGCCCAGTCCTAGCATCCTGCCGCTGTCCCGCCCCGCGCGGGACCGGCGGGCCGCCTGCCTCAGCCCGGCGTATACAGGTCGGTATAGGTCCGATTGCGCAGCGGCGGCGACGCCAGTGCGGCGCTCTGGACGCTGCGCACCGGATAGGCCTGCGCCTCGGGCGCGGGAGGCGCAGGCGGCACGGGCCGGTCGGCCAGGACCGGGCCGCCGGCAGGCGGCGCCACCTGCGCCACCGCATTGCCGTCGAAGCGGTGATCCGCCGTCGTCAGCGCAGGATTGGTGCACAGCCCCTGCGCCACCAGCGCCGCCTTGGTGCGGTCGTCGGTCTGGCACAGGATATCGATGGCCGCGGTTTCCAGGCGGCGCGAGCGGTCCGCGTCCCTGGTCGAGGCGGCCGCCTGCATGGTGCGTTCGAAGTTGCGCCGCAGACTGCACTTCTGGTCCTCGATCGGGATCGCGATGTTCATACCGAAGCCGACCACGGCGCCGCCCCCGCCCGCCGAAACCATGCAGCTGTCGGACGAGAAAGAACCGTAGAAACTCTGTCCGCCCAGCGGCGGCACGCTGCGCAATGTGCTGGACCCGCTGTTGTTGGAGTTGAGCGTAATGCCCTGATTATTGCCGGCGTTGGTCGATCCCGAGGACGCCGATGTCGTCGCGCTGGAACTGCTGGTCTGGGCGCTGGCGGACACCGCCGCCAGCGACAGGGAAATGGCAAGCACTATGGTCTTCATGATGTCCCCTCGCCCGGACGGCCGAAGCCGTCCGGATAACTGGGTCAGTGATTGAAACCGCCGACATGGCCCACCGGGCCGATGCCGTGTATCGACCCGAACGCCCCCACATTCACCGCATGGAACGAGCCCGTCGCCGAAGCGCTGGTATCCGTCTTGGCGAACGTGGCGCCGCCATTGGCGATGCTGTCGCCCACCATGATGGGCGCGTTGCCCGACACATGGCCGTACGAATCGCTGTTGGCGTACTGGCGCGTGCTGGTGACCACCTGCGTGCCATCGCGGCTGAAGCTGCCGCCCACTTCCGCAACGCCGCCCGTCATGCCGAACGACACCTGGGTGGAAGAGCCGTAGCCGTTGATCTGGGTAGCGGCCACGGAACTGCCTGTGGAGATGGAAGATGCAGTGCCATTGATTGCGCCGGCGTGGCCCGTAATTGATCCGCCAGGGTCCGCATAGGCCGAGACAGCGAACAAGGACAACGCAGCGACTGTTATGAGCTTTTTCATTTCAGCTCCTCCTGCTCCGTGCATGCACGGATTCACGATTACCGGCGACCGACCGGCGCGGACCGTTACCGCTCAGCGCCACGCCTGGACAATGACGAAAGGCGTGGGACTTTCGTATTGGTACGGAATGATTGCGCCGTCCTAGGCAAGTCGATATCGGCTAAACGGGCGACCGAGTTCCGATGGACGACGCCAAGCTGTAAAACAATTGGCCAGATTTGCGGCAATCTTGCGCAGCGCCCGTGCGTATGGACGAGGAGAAACGCGCTGGATCCGCGCCGCGCGCGTCCGGATTCAACTTTTTGGATGGGGCGGCGGGCGGTCGGCTCGGGCAAGTTCCCTAGCGCGCACAACCGAAGCGGCGGCGGCCGGTGTACGCCAGGTCCGGCGTTTTCAGCGATACTACGGCGGCCGGCCGGGCGCTACCCGGCCTCATCTGTTTGGAGACCTGACCATGATCCAGGAGATTGCCAGCATCCATGTCCGCGAAGGACAGGAAGCGCTGTTCGAGGCGGGCGTCGCGCAAGCGAAACCGCTGTTCTTGCGGGCCCGCGGCTGCCACGGCATGGAGCTGTACCGCAGCATCGAACAGCCGCAGCGCTATACGCTGGTGGTGGACTGGGAAACCGTCGAGAACCACATGGTCGATTTCCGCGAATCCAGCGATTTCCAGGAATGGCGCAAGCTGGTGGCGGGCTTTTTCGTCGAACCGCCCCAGGTGCATCACGAACAGAAAGTGATCTGACGCGGCCGGCCTGACCGCGCCGCGCGCGAGTCAGGACTGTTCGGGCGGATCGTCATACTTGCGCGCGCTGCCGCGAAAACGGTCCGCCGGATACTTCCGCGCATTCTTGATCATCTTGCCCGCGACCGCGTCGGCGATATCGATGCCGAGCTGGTCGGCCAGGGCCACCAGGTACATCTGCACATCGGCGATTTCGTCTGCCGCATCCGCCAGCTTCTCGGGCGGCATCCTGCGCGACTCGGCCTCGCTCAGCCATTGGAACAGGGACACGAGTTCGCCCGCCTCGCCGGCCAGCGCCATCGCCAGGTTCTTGGGCGTATGAAACGGCTGCCACTCCCGCTCTTCGGTAAACCGGCGCACGGCCAGCCGGATCTGTTCCAGGTCGGACATCGAAACTCCTAGGCCGCGGCCAGGCGGGAACTCGCCGCCAGCGCCACGGCCACGGTCGTGCGCACGTCGGCCAGCGCGCGGTGAGTGGGATCGGAAGCGCCCACATGGCGCGCCAGGATGTCCAGCTTGTGCGAAGGCAGCTCCGGCCATGCGCGCCGCGCCAGGGCCAGCGTGCAATGGGTGGAGTTGGCGAAAGGCAGGCCGGTCTGGTCCGCCGCCGCGCCCAGGAAGCGCCGGTCGAACGAAGCATTGTGGAAAAACACCGGCAGATCTTCCACGAATTCCAGGAAGGAGGAAAACGCCTGCGCCACCGGCACGCCGTCGCGCTCGACTTCGGCCTGCGTGATGCCGGTCAGGCGGCTGATGAAAGGCGGCACCGGCCCGCGCGTGCGCACGACTTGCGTGTACTCGCGCTCAAGCGCTCCTGCCGCGCCCACGCGCACCGCCGCGAACTCCAGGATCTCGCAGGTAGCGGTGGACAGTCCGGTGGTTTCCAGGTCGGCCACGATGAACGGACCGCGCAATGCCTGCAGCGCCGCGGCCAGCGCCTCGCCGCCCGCCTTGCCGCCCGCGGATCGGGCAGGCGCAGCGCCGCTTGCGCGCGGCCGCCGATAGTAGAACGCCACGGCCTTACTCCGCCGGCCGCAAGGGCGCGAAACGCGGCGTGCCGTCGGGCAACTGGCCGAAGAACATGTCGGCCGGACGCACCCACAAGCCGCGCTCGTGCGGCCACAGGTGTTCGTAGACGACCAGCGACTCTTCGGTTTCAGAGTGGCGGGCGGTGCCCACGTAGAGGTAGAGGCCGCCCTTGTAATGGCGGTGCGAGGCGAGAGCCAGTGCTTCGGATTCGGTCATGGACGGTGGCTGCAAATGGCGCGGCCCGGGCAGATGGTTCCTGCCCGGGCCTGCGGGTTCAGATCAATACCGTCTTTATAGCGCATCGGGCCGGCGGCGCCGGCTCAGTAGCGCACGTACTGCCTTTCGGCCTGCGGCTGCAACGGTCCATTGGCGGCCGGCCTGGCCCGCAAGGCTGGCGCCATGGGCCTGACCGGGGCGGTGGGCGGCGCAGCGCGCGCAGGCTCGCCGGCCCGCTGCGTGATGTCCTCGGTGACCTCGCCGAGCCTGGCGGACTGGGCCAGCGACACCTCCACCACCTCTGCCATGATTTCAGTCACGCGGCGCGACGATGCCACGATGTCGTCCATGGTCGTGCCGGCCGACTGCACCTGGCGCGCGCCGCTCTCGACCTGCTGCACCGAAGAGGTGATCAGGCCCTTGATCTCCTTGGCCGCCGCGGCGCTGTTCTGCGCCAGGCTGCGCACCTCGGCCGCGACCACGGCGAAACCCTTGCCGTGGGAACCTGCGCGCGCGGCCTCGACCGCGGCGTTCAGCGCCAGGATATTGGTCTGGAAGGCGATGCCGTCCATGACTCCGATGATTTCGGAGATGCGGCGCGAACTCTGGGTGATGCCGCCCATGGTCTGCACCACTTCCTGCACCGTGTGGCCACCCTGCTCGGCGACGCGACAGGCGTCCAACGCCAGCGTATTGGCCTGGCCCGCGCGCTCGGCGTTTTCGGTCAGGCCCTGGACCGCGACGCGCAGGGTCTGGGCGGCGGTAAAGCGCCGCGTGATGTCGGTGGCGTACTTGACGACCTTGACCGGCCGGCCCTCGGCGTCGAAGATCGGGTTGTAGCTGGCTTCGATCCAGACTTGGCGGCCGCCCTTGCCGAGGCGCAGGTACTGCCCGGTGTCGTGCTCGCCATTGCGCAGCCTGCGCCAGAACTCCTGGTACGCCGCGCCGCGCGCCTCTTCCGGCGGGACGAACATGCTGTGGTGCCGCCCCTGGATCTCGTCCGCGCGATAACCCACCGCGCCCAGGAACAGGTCGTTGGCGCGGATGATGGTGCCGTCGAGTTCGAACTCGATGATGGCCTGCACCTTGGAGATCGCCGCCAACTGGCCTTCCACGTCCGCCTGCCGCTGCTGCTGCGCGGTGATGTCCACGGCGTACTTGACCACTTTTATCAGACGATCGTGGCGGTCGAAGATCGGGTTGTAGGAAGCTTGCAGCCAGACGTCGCTGCCGTCCTTGCGGACCCGCCGATAGCGTCCCGCGTCGCGGCCGCCCTGCCGCAGGCGATTCCAGAATTCCGCATAGGCGGCCGATGCGCGCTCCGCGGGGTCGACGAACATGCGGTGGTGCTGCCCCGCGATCTCGTCCAGTGCGTAGCCCATGGTGCCAAGGAAGTTCGGGTTCGCCGCCAGGACGTGGCCGTCCAGGTCGAACTCGATGACGGCCTGGGCGTTGTGGATCGCTGCGATCTGCCCAAGCATGTCGGCCTTCTGCATGCCGCGGTCCATGCGCAGCAACTGGCTGAGGGGAATCCATTTCATCGTGACGTCTCCTACCCGGGAATGGGTGGCCTGATGCCGTTCGACCTATCTGCCGCGAGACAAATGGAAATATTTATTTAACAATTTGCAAATATTTAATCTTAAAAATGAGTAGGTCTCAAGATTTTCAAGAGACCCATCAAAAAAATCGGCATTCAGCAACACCAGGGTTTATCCGGACTCAAGCCGCATCCAATTCGCGATATTGGCGAAATATCCCCTCCCCGAAAGGCAGGCGCCTGCCGCTTTCAAAATACGGCTGCAATTCCGCCAATGCCGCCACGCGCGCATGCAACGCCATGACGTTGGGATAGCGCACCGCCAGCGTCGCCATGCGTTTCGGAAAGGCATACAGCAGGCCGTCGACCAGGTGGAACATGGACAGGTCCACATAGGTCCAGCGCTTGCCGCCCGCGAGCCATGTCTGCGGCCCATCCAGCACGCTCTCGAAGTAGCCCAGGAACTTGGGCATGCGCTCTTCGCGGAAGCAGCGCGCGCGGCGCGCGGCCTCGACCTTCTGGTCTTCGTAGTACTCGCTGGCGGATATCGGATGATGCGTGTCGTGCGCTTCGGCCACCATGTCGGCGATGGTGAGCTGCAGCTGGTTCACCCACAGCCGCCCTTCCAGCGAGTCCGGCGCCAGGCCGTGCTTTTCGCCCAGGAACAGCAGGATGTTGGCGGTCTGCGCCAGCGTCATCCTGCCTGCGACCAGATAGGGCGGCGCGAACGGCGGATGCTTGCGCGCCGCACTCAGGTCCGCGACCAGCGTGCCTTCATCCGCGCCCGGCTGGCGCGCGCATTCGCGATAGGGGATGCCACCGGCCTCCAGGGCCAGGCGCACGAACTCGCCGCGCCCGGGTATGCCGTCCCAATACCAAAGGTCATAGGTCATGCCGTCTCCTTCCGTTGATAAGCCCAGGGCCTGCCGACGCCGGAACGAGCCGTCCGGAGAGGCCTCAGGCGGGAAACACGCTGACTTCGCCGTCGCGGCCAGCGGCCTGCTGGTACTGGCGCGGTGACTGGCCGAAATGCGCGCGGAAATCGCGCGAGAAATGCGCGCCGTCCGCGAACCCGCAATCCAGCGCGATCTGCGTAATGCTGCTGGGATTGTTCAAGAGCAGCCAACTGCCGTACTCCAGCCGCAACTGCCGCTGGAACGCCATGGGCGACATGCCCGTGGCCAGGCGGAAGGCGCGCTCCAGCTGCCTGCGCCCGACGCCGACGTAGCGCGCGATCGCATCCAGCGGCGGAGGATTGTCGATGCGCTGTTCGATGAAATGCGCGGCCTGGCGCACGCGCAGATCCTGGATGCCCGACAAGTCCGTGCGGAAGTGCGCCTGCGGCACGCGCCCTGGGCGCACGCCTTGCAGCATCATGTGCCGCATCGCCTGCTGGGCCTTGTCGCGCCCGCAATGCCGGGCCACCAGATACAGCGCCAGGTCGATCGCGGCCGTGGAGCCTGCGCAGGAAATCAGGTCGCCTTCGTCCACGAACAGCCGGTCCACCACCGCCCGGGCCTGCGGAAAACGTTCGCGGAAGGTATCCAGCACGTTCCAGTGCACGCAGACCGTGCGCGGCCCGATAACGTCCGCCTGCGCCAGCGCAAAGGTGCCTGTGCATATGCCCAGCAGGCGCACGCGCTGTGCGGCCGCCAGCCGCAGCCAGTCGCGCAGGGGTTCGGGCAGGCGCCCGTTGAAGTAGTCGTTGCCGCCGCAAACCGCCACATAGTCGAACTGCGCGGGATCGTCGGGCAGGCCGTCGGCCACGTCTATGGTCAGGCCCGCGCTGGAGCAGCGCGGCTTGCCGTCCCAGCTCATGACGCGCCAGGCGGTATGGATCTGGCGGCTGCGTCCGCCGTGGTCGCCCGCCAGCCGCAAGACGTCCACCAATCCGGCAAAGGCGGCCAGCGTGAACTGGTCCAGCAGCACGATGCCTACGGTCAGTGCGGGTTTCCCCTGAGGCGGGCCGCTGAACTCGTCGTCATAGGAGAAAGACGGAGCCGCGGCGGACATGGCGGTTTCCATGTCGCAATTATTCAAGTTTTTGTCCCAGGCCTTCAAGCTGGTTTTCCCGGGGATCGCCCAAGATGCATCTATGGCACCGTCCCTCAGCGCCCGCCGGCGCAGGCACGGCGGGGCCGATAAATCGACTAGGGGAATCCGACATGGCAACACCTACCCGCCGCGCGCTACGCGCCGCATTGCTTGGAGCCGGACTGCTGGCCGCCGGCCAGGCGCTGGCCCAGCAGCAGAAGATCACCGTCGCCTGGTATGGCGGCAATTGGGGCGACGCGTTCCGCGCCTGCGTGGCCGAGCCTTACACCAAGGCGACCGGCGTGGCGGTGGTGCCGGAAGTGGGCACCTCCACCACCACGCTGGCCAAGCTGCAGCAGCAGAAGGGCGCGCCCACCATAGACGTGGCCTGGATGGACGGCGGCATCAGCGAACTGGCCGCCGCAGCCGGCGTGCTGGACGCACTGGACCCGGCCGGCATACCCCACCTGAAGAACGTCATCGACCAAGGCGTGTACCGCAACGGCGATAGCGCCTACGCGGTCAGCACCGGCTACTACTCGCTGGGCATCGCGTACAACACCAAGGAAGTGCCCCAACCTCCGACCAGCTGGAAGGACCTGTGGAAGCCCGAGTACGCCGGCGCCGTGGCCATTCCTTCGCCGGCGAACTCGTCGGGCGTGCCGTTCATCTTCTTCCTGGCGCGGGTGTTCTCGGTCGACCCTTCCAATCTGGCGCCGCTGTACGCCAAGCTGGCGTCGCTGGACACGGCCTTGTTCTTCGACAGCTCGGGCGCCGCGACCAACGCCTACCAGAGCGGCGAGGCCATCATCGGCGCGCACTTCAACGTGGGCGCTTGGGATCTGATCGACAAGGGCTTGCCCATCGGCTTCGCCGTGCCCAAGGAAGGCGCCTGGGCCACGGATGCGCGCCTGCATCTGGTCAAGAACGCGCCGAACAAGGCCGCCGCGCAGAAGTTCATCGACACCGCGCTCACGCCGGATGCCGCCGCCTGCCTGGCCACCCGCCTGTACCTGGGCCCCGCCGTCAAGGACGTGCAGGTGTCCAAGGACGTGGCGCGCAAGCTGCCCTGGGGCGCGGACGGCTCGGTCAAGGACCTGAGCCTGTTCGACTGGAACCTCATCAACAGCCGCCGCGCCGAGGTCACGGACGCCTGGAACCGCCAGGTCGCCCGCAAGCGCTAGACCAGGATCGAACATGTCCGCTTTGCTCACCATCGAAGGCGTGTCGATGCGCTTTGGCGCCTACCAGGCGCTGGACCGCATCGACCTGGAGATCCAACAGGGCGAGTTCGTGGCCCTGCTCGGTCCCAGCGGCTGCGGCAAGACCACTCTGCTGCGTTCGATCGCCGGATTCCTCAGGCCCGAATCGGGCCGCATCCTGATCGAGGGCCAGGACATCAGCCGCCTGGCCGCGCATCACCGGCCGCTGAACACCGTGTTCCAGAACTACGCGCTGTTTCCGCACATGAGCGTGCTGGAAAACGTGGCCTACGGCCCGCGGCGCCAGGGCGCGTCGCGGCAGCAGGCGGCCGAACGCGCGCGCGCCGCGCTGGACATGGTGGGGCTGGCGGACTTCGGCCCGCGCTTTCCCCGCGAAATGTCCGGCGGCCAGCAGCAGCGCGTGGCGCTGGCGCGCGCCATCGTCAACCAGCCCAAGCTGCTGTTGCTGGACGAACCGCTGTCGGCGCTGGACCTCAAACTGCGCAAGCGCATGCAGTTGGAACTCAAGCACCTGCAGGCCAAGCTGGGGATCGCCTTCATCTTCGTCACGCACGACCAGGAAGAGGCCATGACCATGGCCGACCGCGTCGTGGTCATGCATGCGGGCAAGATCGAACAGGTGGGCGGCGGGACCGAGATCTACCGGCATCCCGCCACGCGCTTCGTGGCCGAGTTCATCGGCGACGCCAACTTCATGGCGTACACCGCCAGCGGCGGCGAGTTGCTGCTGGACGCCCAGGGGTTGCGCCTGCCGTTCCCGGGCAAGACCGCGCCCGCGCACGGCGTCGCGGTGCTGCGGCCCGAGGACCTGCGCCTGGCCGATGACCCGGCGGCGCATGGGCTGGACGGCACGGTCACCGACGTCATCAACGTGGGCAGCCACTGCATGATCCACGTGGATATCGGCGGACAGGTCCTGGTGGCGCGCCATGGCGGCATCGCGCCGTCGGGCCTGGGTCCGGGCGCCGCGGCGCGGCTGGCATTCGCGCCGGAACACCTGCATCTGATCGGTGAGCAGCCATGAGCACGCGCGCCTGGCGTTCGCCCTGCCTGCTGCTGGCGGCCCCCGTGCTGTTCTTCGCGGCCTTCTTCCTGGCGCCGCTGGCGGTGGTGGCGCTGGCCAGCATCACCGGCGGACCCGACGGACTGAACCTCACCGCCCAGCAGTATCTGCGCGTGCTGGGCGACCAGTACCACTGGGACGTGATCCTGGTCACCTTCCGGCTGGCGTTGTTCACCACGGTCGCCTGCGTGATCCTGGGCTATCCGCTGGCCTGGTATCTGGTGCGCGTGGTGCGCTGGCAGGCCTGGCGGCGCTTCTGCGTGATCCTGCTGGTGGTGCCGCTGTTCACCAGCAATATCGTGCGGGCTTTCGGCTGGATGGTGCTGCTGGGCCGCAACGGGCTGGTCAACCAGGCCCTGGTGGGCGCGGGCGTCGCGGATCGTCCGATGCGCTTCATCGGCACCGAGCTGGGCATCCTGATCGGCATGGTCTACGTGCTGCTGCCCTTCGTGGTGCTGGCGGTGGGCAATGCGCTGGCGCGGGTCGATCCCGCCTGCGAGCAGGCCTCCGCCGACCTGGGCGCCAGCCCCGCGGCCACCTTCTTCCACATCACCTGGCCGCTGACGCTGCCCGGCGTGGTGTCCGGCGCCATCATGGTCTTCACCCTGGCCGTCAGCGCCTATGTGACGCCTGCGCTGCTGTCGGGCGGCCGCGTGTCGGTGCTGTCCATGCTGATCTTCCAGCAGTACAGCACGGTGTTCGACTTCCATTACGGCGGCGCGCTGAGCATGGTGCTGCTGGTGTTCACCCTGATCCTGGTGGCGCTCGCGAACCGCGCCGCCGTCCTGCCGGGAGCCGCGCGATGATCGCCCGCAACCTGATCCGCCTGATCGCCCTGGGCGTGCTGGCCTACCTGGCCCTGCCGCTGGTGGTGATCCTGGGTTCCTCGTTCACGTCCACGCCCTATCTGGCGTTTCCGCCCAAGGGCTTCACGCTGGAGTGGTACCGGACGCTGCTGATCGAGGCCGGCTATGTCTCCGCGTTCACGACCAGCACGGTGCTGGCCCTGGCGGCCACGGCCGCGGCCGTGCTGCTGACGGTGCCGGCCGCGCTGGCGGTGGCGCGCTACGAGTTCCCGGGCAAGGCCGCGCTGACCTCGGTCCTGATGTCGCCGCTGGTGCTGCCACACATCGTGTTGGGCGCGGCGCTCTTGCAGTACGGCGCGTACTTCGGCCTGACGCGCAGCTTCCTGTCCCTGCTGATCGGGCACATCGTCATCATCGCGCCTTTCGTGCTGCGGTCCACGCTGACCTTGCTGACGCCGGAGCAGCGCGCGCTGGAAGAAGCCTCGGCGGACCTGGGCGCGAATCCCTGGACGACCTTCTTCCTGGTGGTGCTGCCGCAGATCCGGCCCGGCATCGTCACCGGCTCGATCTTCGCCTTCATCTCTTCGTGGATCAACGTGGAGCTGTCGATTTTCAACACCACGGCGGACCTGAACACCATCCCCGTGAAGCTCTTCAACTACGTGCAATACACGATAGATCCGACCATCGCAGCCGTATCGGGCGCCACGATCGTGGTTGCGGTGATCGCCATCGTCATCCTGGATTTGACCGTCGGGCTGGACATGCTGTCCGAACGCGGCAAATAACTTTTCCCCTACCTTACTGCCTGGAGCCACAGTCATGCGCAAGCAAGACGCGTTCGATGTCATCTATACCCATACCGAAGGCGAGCCCCTGTGCATCGTGCACAGCGGCATCCCCTACCCCGCCGGCTCCACCATCCTGGAGAAGCGCGCCTTCCTGGAGCAGAACTACGACTGGCTGCGCAAGGCGCTGATGCGCGAGCCGCGCGGCCACAAGGACATGTTCGGCGTGTTCCTCACGCCGCCGTCCAGCCCCGAGTACGACGCCGGTCTGATCTACATCGACGGCACCGAGTATTCGCACATGTGCGGCCACGGCACCATCGCGGTCAGCATGGCCATGGTGGCCCACGGCCTGGTGGCGCGCGGCAAGGACGGCATCACCAAGATCCGCTTTGAAACCACCGCCGGCCTGGTCGTGTCGGAAGTGGCGTCCGAAGGCGACAATGTGCTGTGGACACGGTTCGAGAACGTGCCTGCCTACGTGGCCGCGCAGGACATTCCTGTGGAGCTGCCGGGCTACGGCAAGCTGTCCGCGGACATCGTCTGGGGCGGCAACTACTTCGGCATCGTCGACCTGTCCGGCTGCGACCTGCGCATTTCGCCGGACAACGGCACGGAGCTGTCGCGCATGGGCCTGATCGTGCGCGACCAGCTCAATGCCCGCCATCGCATCCAGCACCCGACCGAAGCGCACATCAACAACCTGAACTTCATCACCTTCTGGCACCAGCCGACCATCGAGGGCGCGTTCTACAAGAACGTGCACGTGTTCAGCGCCGGCCAGCTGGACCGCTCGCCCGGCGGCACCGGCACCAGCGCGATGATGGCCATGTTCGAAGCGCGCGGCAAGATGGGCCTGAACCAGCCGATCAAGTCGGAAGGCCTGCTGGGCAGCGGCGTGTTCGAAGGCTGCCTGCTGGGCGAGGTGGATCTGAACGGCACCCGCGCCGTGCGCCCCACGGTCAAGGGCACGGCCAGCATTCTGGGCACGGCGCGCTGGGTGATCGACAAGAACGACCCCGTTGGCGCCGGGTTCCTCATCCGCTGAGGTGTTGCCCCCCACGCCGCGCGCACTACGTACGCTAGCTGCCCCCCCAAGGGGGGCCCTTTCGCCTTGGGGCGGCCCGGCGGCGAAAGGCCCCACGCGCGGCGGGCTTACCTATTCCCGAGCCGCGTCCTCCAGGATCATCTCCGCCCCCCGCTCGGCCACCATCATGACGGCGCCCTGCGTGTTGCCGGAAACCATCTTCGGCATCACGGAGGCGTCCACCACGCGCAGGCCGGACAGGCCGTTCACCCGCAGGCGCACGTCGGTGACGGCGGCGGCGTCGGAACCCATGCGGCAGGTGCCTATCGGGTGGTAGATGGTCTGGCCGTTGCGCCGCGCGAAATCCAGCCACTCGTCGTAGCTGTCCACCGCCTCGCCGGGGCTGATCTCCGATTCGATATAGCGCCGCATGGCCGGCTGGCCGACAATGCGCCGGGCCGCCTGCATGCCGCCCACCAGGCTGTCGCGGTCCACCTGGGCGGACAGGAAGTTGGGCCGGATCGCGGGTCCGGCCTGCGGATCCGCCGACTTGATGTGGATGGATCCGAGCGACTCGGGCCGCAGCTGCGCCACGCCTATCGTCATGCCCGGCTGCCGGTCGAGGATGCGTTCGGCCGCGTTGGCGTAGCTGGCGTGCACGAAGAAGTACTGCACGTCGGGCGCGGGCAGGTCCGGCGCGCTTTTCACGAAGCCGTGCACCAGCCCCGTGCCCAGGGTCAGGATGCCCTTGTGGCTGGCGTAGTAGCGTGCCACCTGCTGCGCCAGGCGCCAGCCGCGCGACATCTCGTTCAGCGTCACCGTGCCCTTCACCCGCCAGTTCATGCGCGTGGCAAAGTGGTCGATGTAGTTCTCGCCCACCTGCGGCTGCGCCAGCACCGGCGCGATGCCGAACGATTGCAGCAAGGCGGGATTGCCGACCCCGGACAGCTCCAGCAGCTGCGGCGATTGCACCGCCCCCATGCACAGCAGCGTCTCGCGCCGCGCGCGCACGATGTGTTCCTGTCCATTCTTGCGGTAGGCCACGCCCACGCAACGCTTGCCCTCGAACACCAGCCGGGTCACGTGCGCGCCGCATTCCACGCTGAGATTCTTGCGGCCCGAGGCGGGTTTCAGGTATCCGTCCACCACGCTCCAGCGCCTGCCCCGATGCTGCAGCACCTGGTAGTAACCCACGCCCTCCTGGCTGCCGCCGTTGTAGTCGGGATTCAAGGGCTGGCCGTCTTCCTGCGCCGCCTGCAGAAACGCGTCCGATATGGGAAAGCGTTCGGCGACTTCTTCCAGATGCATGGGGCCGCTCTTGCCGCGGCTGGCGCCGCCGGGTTCGTAGCATTCGATCTTGCGGAAGATGCGCTCGGCCTGGCCATAGCCCCAGCCGGTGGCGCCTGCGGCCTCCCAGCCGTCGTAGTCCTGCGGCTGGCCACGGACGTAGATCATGCCGTTGATCAGGGTCGACCCACCCACGCCCTTGCCGCGCGGCACGGCGATGGTGCGGCCGTGGACGTTGTCTTCCGGCTCGGTGGCGAAGCGCCAGTTGTAGTCCGGGTTCACCAGCAACTTGGAAAAGCCCGCCGGGATGGAGATCCACATGCTGCGGGCTTCATGCCCGGCCTCCAGCATCAGCACCCGATACTTGCCGTCGGCGCTCAGGCGGTTGGCCAGGATGCAGCCCGCCGTGCCGCCCCCGGCGATGATGAAGTCGTAGTCGCTCATACGGGTCAGCGCCCCGCGCCGGCCGGCTTGTCCGCCGCCACGCCCAGCATCTGCGCCATCAGTTCGATCTGGCAGGCCAGCATCGGCGCGCCGTAGTGCACCTTGCAGCCGCGGGCCTGCGCCGCCAGCAGCAAGGCGGTGTCCTTGGGCTGCATGATGACTTCGCAAACCAGCTGATCGGGCGTCAGGCGGCTGGCGTCCAGCGGCAAGGCATCGTCCGGCTTCATGCCCAGCGAGGTGCCGTTGACCACCAGGTCGTGCCCCGAGGGGTCGGCCGTGCCCACGTCGATCCGGGCGCCGGGATGCAACGACAGGATGCGCGCCTTCAGATCCTCGGCCTTGGCCGTCGTGCGGTTGGCGATGGTCAGCCGCAACACGCCGGCCTGGACCAGCGCGAAGCCGATCGCATTGGCCGCGCCGCCCGCCCCCGCCAGATAGGCGCTCTTGCCCTGCAGCGACACGCCCGCGCTTTGCAGGCCGCGCACGAAGCCTTCACCGTCCAGCATGTGCGCCACCAATTTGCCGTCGGCCTCGCGGCGCACCACGTTGGCCGCGCCGATCTTGCGCGCCACGGGGGTGGCGTCGTCCACCAGCTCCAGTATCGCGGTCTTGTGCGGCACGGTGACGATGACGCCACCCAGATTCTCCAGTCGCCGCAGTCCGGCGACCACCTCCGCCAGATTGTCCGGCCGGGCGTGGAACGGCACGCACACGCCGTCAAAGCCGATGGCGGCGAAATGCTCGTTCATGCGCTGCGGCGTCTTCACGTGATGGATGGGATCGGCCAGGATGCCGAACAGGCGCGTGGCGCCGGTGATTTCCTTCATCGTTTTCTCCTTTTCTCAGGGCTGGAGCGTGGCGCGCGCGACGTCGGCGATGCCGTCCGCGTCCAGCTTGTAGTGCGCATACAGGGTGGTGGGCGGCGCTATCAGGCTGTATTCGTCGTAGATGCCATGGCGGCGCAGGCGCGTGCCCGTACCCGCATCGGCCAGGACCTCGGCCACGGCCGACCCCAGGCCGCCCAGCACATTGTGTTCTTCCACCGTCATCAACAGGCGCGACTTGCCCGCCGCGGCCAGCACGGCGTCGCGGTCCAGCGGCTTGATGGTGGGCATGTCGATCACGCCCACCGACAGGCCCTCGCCACGCAACTGCTCGGCGGCGGCCAGAGCCGCGTGCACGGTGATGCCGCAGGCGATGATGTTCAGGTCCGAACCGCTGGAATGGACGATGGCGCGGCCGAACTCGAAGGGCATGCCATCTTCGTAGACCTGCGGGTCGCGGCCGCGGCCGATGCGGAAATAGATCGGCTCGGGCCAGTCCGCCGAGGCCTTGATGGCGGACGCCAGCTGCGGACCGTCGGCGGGCGAAACCACCGTCAGGCCGGCCAGCGCCCGCATCGTCGAGATGTCTTCGGTGGCGTGGTGCGAGGTGCCGTAGAAACCCAGGCTGATCCCTGTGTGGTGGCCGATGAGGCGCACGGGCAGCTTGGTATAGGCCACGTCCATGCGGATCTGCTCGCAGCACAGCAGGCCCAGGAAGGAAGCGAAGGTCGCGACGAAGGGCATCATGCCCGTGGTCGCCAGGCCTGCCGCGGCCGACACCATGTTCTGCTCGGAAATGCCGAATTGGATGTAGCGGTCGGGATAGGCCTGGGCAAAGCGGTTCAGGCCGTTGGAATACTGCAGATCGGCCGAGCCGGCGACCACCGGATGCCCGGCCGCGGCCAGCTCGATCAGTGCGTCGGAAAGATAGGACAGCCCGGGGTTGACCGCGTTCAGCGCGCGGTACTGCCAGGAATCGGAAGAGAGGACTTGTGCCTGTGCCATTCAGATCTCGCGGGAAAGGATTTCTTCAACGGCGCTTTGCGCGTCTTGCGGCGCCAGGTAGCCCAGATGCCAGCCCGGCTCGGTTTCCATGTAGGACACGCCCTTGCCCTTGATGGTCCGGGCGATCACGCAGGCCGGCCTGGCGCGCGTCTCGTCGGCGCGCAGGCGGCGCAGCAAGGCGGTCAGTTCCACAAGGTTGTGGCCATCCACCTCGTGCACTTCCCAGCCGAAGGCCTGCCATTTTTCCTTCAGCGACTCCACACCCATGACCTCGTCCACCTTGCCGTCCAGTTGGTAGCCGTTGCGGTCGACGATGGCAACCAGGCGCGACAGGCGGTTGTGCGCGGCGAACAGCGCCGCCTCCCAGACCTGGCCTTCCTGCATCTCGCCATCGCCCAGCAGCACGAAGACGTTGAAGTCGCGCCCGCTCATGCGCCCGCCCACCGCCATGCCCACGCCATTGGACAGCGCATGGCCGATGGAGCCCGAGCTGAAATCCACGCCCGGCACCTTGCTCATGTCGGGATGGTCGCCCAGCGGGCTGCCCAGGCGGGTGTAGCCGTCCAGCAGTTCGCGGGCGATGAAGCCGTGGTCGGCCAGCACCGGAAAGAGACCCACGGCGGCATGGCCCTTGCCCATCAGGAAGCGGTCGCGGTCGGGCCACTGCGGCTCGCCCGGACGCAGGCGCATCACGTCGTAGTACAGCGCGGCGAAGATTTCCGCGCATGAGAACACCGAGCTGTAATGCCCGACCTTGGCGATCTCGATCAGCCTGATGGTCTCCAGCCGGATGTGGCGGGCCTTTTCCCGCAGCAGCCCGACCTCCCCTTCGGTGGGGACCTCCCAGTCACTCCTCATGGCGCTTCCTTTTCGCTGTTAAGATATATGATATATAATATACCCATCGTGCTCGAATTTGCCATGGCGGGATAGAATTCATCCCGAATCCACCCGCCCCCATCAATACAGCAAGCCTGAGCCTGTCATGTCCAGCCTTAAACCGGTAAAGAAAGAGAACCTCTCCGTCAGGGTCTACAACGAAATCCGCAATGCCCTGATCAACGGGCAGTACGAACCCGGCGAACGCCTGATCATTGGCGAACTGGCCCAGGAAATGGGCGTCTCCATCACGCCCGTGCGCGAAGCCATCTTCCGGCTGATCAGCGAGCAGGGCCTGGAAATGCAGGCAGCCACCGCGGTCTACGTGCCTTACGTCAATTCGGAAAAGCTGCGCGAAATCCAGCAGATCCGTTTCCACCTGGAAGGCATGGGCGCAGCCGAGGCCGCCCAGCACATCACGCGCAAGCAGCTGGACAACCTGATCGCGCTGCAGCGGGACTTCATTTCCTGCACCGCCAGCGATCCCAAGCGCGCCAGCTACCTGAACCGCAAGTTCCACTTCGCCATCCTGGAAGCCAGCAACAAGCCCATCCTGCGCGCCACGGTGGAATCGTTCTGGGTGATCACCGGCCCCATCCTCAAGGTGTTCCACGTCAAGACCTCGGGGCTGGACTATTCGCAGAACGAGCACCGCCACGAGGCGGTGCTGGAAGCCCTGGAAGCGCGCGACTCCGAAGCGGCCAGGCAGGCCATCCAGGCCGATCTGGTCTGGGGCGGCAAGATCATGATCGACTGGCTGGTCGAGCGCGAAAAGGAACTCGACTACCGCCCTCCCGCTGCCCGCAAATAGGAAGACCCGATGCTGAAGATTTTTGGCGCACCCTGCCGCTACATCCAGGGCGCCGGCGCCCTGGACACCCTGGGACAGTACGCAGCCCTGTTTGGCCGCCGCGCGGCCCTGGTCATCGACAGCTACGTCCATGGCGTGCTGGGGCCAAGAATCGAAGCCTTGTGCGCGGCGCAAAACGTGTCGTTGATACCGCTGATCGTCGAAGGCGACCTGACGCCCGCGGCGATCACGCAATTGCGCGCGCAGGCCGCGCCCGCCAGCATCGACATGGTGATCGCGGTGGGCGGCGGCAAAGCGCTGGACGCGGGCAAGGCGGTGGCCAAGTCCTCGCACTGCCACCTCATCACCGTGCCCACCGTCGCGTCCAACGACGCGCCGACCAGCAAGAACTACGTCCTGTACGACGCCCATCACAACCTCCTGGCGGTGGAGCACATGCTGTTCAACCCCACCATCGTGCTGGTGGACACGGCCGTCATCGCCACCGCGCCGGCGCCCTTCTTCCGCGCCGGGCTGGGCGATGCGGTCTCGAAGCAATTCGAGGCCGAGCAGTGCGGCCGCAACGGCGGCAGGAACATGTATGACGGCGCGCCGCCCCTCACCGCCCAGTTCATTGCCGACGGCTGCCTGCGCACCCTGCTGGCCGACGGCGCGGACGCCATGGCGGTTGCCGGCAGCGGCCAGCCCACGCCGGCCTTCGAACGCGTGGTGGAAGCAATGATCCTCATGAGCGGCCTCGGTTTCGAAAGCGGCGGCCTGTCCATCGCCCACGCGCTGACGCGCGGGCTGCCCAAGATCAGCGGCGTGGCGAGCGCCCCGCATGGCCTGCAGGTGGCGGTCGGCTTGCTGGTGCAGCTGGACCTGGAGAACCGGACGGACGGCATGCTGGCCGAGCTGACCCGCTGGTATGCCCAGGTAGGCCTGCCCACGACCTTGCGCGAACTCGGCGCGGCCGGCGCGCCGGCCGACGCGGAATTACGCCTGGCGGCGGAACTGAGCCTGAAGGCCCGCCACGCCGCCAACTTCGACCGCGCGCTGGACACGGATACCTTGGCCGCCGCGCTGCGCCGCTACGCCTGACAGGCAGGCGCCGGCCTCGCCGGCGCCCCGCCGCATCAGAACTCGACGTTGTCCCGGCCCTTCAGGTCCAGCTTGGCGCGCGCTTCCTCGGGCGTGGCGATTTCCAGGTTCAGCGCCTCCAGGATGGTGCGGATGCGCTCCACCTGGACCTGATTGGATTGCGCCATCTCGCCCGGGCCGATCCACAGCGAATCTTCCAGCCCCACCCGCACGTTCGACCCCATGGCCGCGCCGATGGTGGCCAGCGGCATCTGGCCGCGGCCGGCGCCCAGGATCGACCATTCATAGTCATTGCCAAACAGGCGGTCGGCGGTGCGCTTCATGTGCATCAGGTCTTCGGGGTGCGGTCCAATGCCGCCCAGAATGCCGAAGACCGACTGGATGAAAGGCGGCGACTTGACCAGGCCGCGGTCCACGAAATGCGCCAGGTTGTACAAGTGGCTGATGTCGTAGCACTCGAACTCGAAGCGGGTGCCGTTGGCGTTGCCCAGCGCCAGGATGGACTCGATGTCCTGATAGGTGTTGCGGAACACCAGCGAACGGCTGTTCTCCAGATGTTCGCGCTCCCAGTCGTGCTTGAACTCCTTGAAGCGGCCCAGCATCGGGTACAGGCCGAAGTTCATGGACCCCATGTTCAGGGACGCCAGCTCCGGCTTGAAGGTGGTGGCCGGACGCATGCGCTCTTCCACCGTCATGTGCGGACTGCCGCCGGTGGTGATGTTGATGATGGCGTCCGTTTCCCGCTTGATCCGCTCCAGGAAGGGCTTGAACAGCGCCGGGTCCTGCGAAGGTTTGCCGGTCTGCGGATCGCGCGCATGCAGGTGCAGCACCGCGGCGCCCGCCTTGGCGGCGCCGATGGCCGCCTCGGCGATCTCGTCGGCGGTGACCGGCAGGTGCGGCGACATGCTGGGCGTGTGAATGGCGCCCGTCACGGCGCAAGTAATGATGACTTTCTGCTTGGGCTTAGCCATTGTTGTCTCCGTTGTCCTGTTTGTGGCGCATGAGGCGCATCAGTTTTTCATCGCGCCAGAAGCGGCGCTTGGCAAGATCTTCCCGCGGCAGCAGGCCGCGGCGTTCCTCGGCCAGGGCATCGACCAGCGCGCCGTCCCAGGCGGCGGGTTCGCCCTGGGTTGCGCCGATGGACTGGTACAGCCCGCCATAGCGCGCGCAGTAGTCGGCAATGCCGCCCGGCGCGTTGAGGTCTATGGTTTCGAACGGCCCCATGAACGACCAGCGCAAACCCAGCCCGTCCTTCACCGTGGTGTCGATATCTTCTGCGCTGGCGATGCCCGCGCTGGCCAGGCGGAAAGCCTCGTGCAGCAGCGCGCCCTGCAGGCGGTTCAGGATGAAGCCTTCGATTTCGCGCCGCACCAGTACCGGCTTCTGGCCGATGCCGGCCATGACGGCGCGGGCAAACTCGACCGCTTGCGGGCTGGTCCACGGCGCGGGGCACAGCTCCACCACCGGGATCAGGTACGGCGGATTCACCGGATGCGCCACCAGGCAGCGGTGGCGCCCGGCCAGATGCCCGGTGAACTCGCTGGCGGGGATGCTGGATGTGGAACTGCCGATGATGGCGTCGGGTTCGGCCGCCGCGTCCAGTTCGGCAAACAGCGCCCGCTTGATCTCGACGTTTTCGGGCGAGTTTTCCTGGATGTAGCTGGCGCCCCTCAGGGCATCCGCGAGGCTGCCCGCCACATGGACGCGCCCGCCTATGGCCTCGGCGTCCTTCAGCAGACCCTGGGCTTCGAGTTCCCGCAGCTGCTGCAGGATCAGGCCGCGGGCTTCGGCCAGCATGGCGGCGTTGACGTCATGCAGGCGCACTTCCCAGCCCATGCGGGCGAACACGATGGCCCAGCCCTGGCCTATCAGGCCGGTTCCGATGATGGCGGCGCGCCGCGCCTTGGCCTCGGCGCCCATCAGTAGAGCTTCTGCGTGAAACCGTCCACCACGATGGCCTGCCCCGAGACGCTACGGGCGGCCTCGCTGGCATTGAACAGCACCATGTTGGCGATATCGCGCGCGGTGACCATGCGGCCCAGCGCGGCCTGGTTCTCGTACTGCGCGGCGATCTCCTCCACCGGACGGCCCAGCGTATCCGCCTTGGCCGCGATGACGGCGCGGATGCGCGGCCCTTCCACCGCGCCCGGCAGAATGGCGTTGACGCGGATGCCATAGGGGCCCAGTTCGATGGCCAGGGATTTGGTGAAGCCAATCACCGCCCACTTCGAGGCCGAGTAGACCGAGCGCCCGGCAAAGCCCAGATGGCCGGCCGCGGACGACAGGTTGATCATCACGCCCGCCTTGGATTCCTTGAGCAGACCGATGGCCTGGCGCGCGCACAGGAACTGTCCGGTGATGTTCACGGCCAGCGTGCGGTCCCAGTCCTCCTTGGATAGGGTTTCGACATAGCCGGTGGGACCAGCCACGCCCGCGTTGTTCACCAGGATGTCCAGCCCGCCCAATTTGGCGCGGACCTGGTCGAACAGCGCGGCGACGCTGTCTTCGTCCGAGACGTCGGCCAGGGCCGCATGCACGCCAGGCAATTCGGCCGGCAGCGCGGCCAGGCGCTCCTGGTTCACATCGCACACGAATACCGAAGCGCCGGCATGGCGGAACACCTTCGCCATTTCCAGGCCCAGCCCGTCCGCGCCGGCGGTGATGAGCACCTTTTTTCCGGCGAAATCCACTTCCTCGAACATGCCTCTGTCTCCTGATTCTTATGAAAAACGGCCGATTGATGATATACGATATATGAAAAAAACCGCCAGCTTCTGACGTTTATTGCAACCGGGTCATACATCGAAATGTGTCATCCCGAAGTGGCAAAAGCACCTGAATTTTCTCGACATCATCCCGCTAAGTCTTTATTCATGCGGCTTTAGGGAATTCCCCGATTCGGCGGGTTACGGCCCCAACTAGAATCCAAGGCGGGGTTTGCTACCCGCCCGGCCGATATATCATATATTCAAAAAAACGGACCAAACAAGAAAGTCCGCATCCCATACCGACAAAGGAGCGTAGACAGTGTTCAAGTTCAACAAAATTGCTTTGGCGCTGGGCGTGTGCGGCGCGCTGGCAAGCGGCACCGCAGCGGCCGACATGAAGGTAGGCGCCCTCTTCCCGTTCAGCGGCGCGCTCGCGCTCCTGGGACAAGAGAGCTATCGCGGCCTGGAGCTGGCCGTCAACGAAATCAATGCCGCGGGCGGGGTCAACGGCGAGAAGATCGAGATCATCAAGGCCGACGCCGTCGACCCGACCCAGGCCGTGTCGGAGACCAAGCGCCTGATTTCCTCCAACGTGGTCGGCGTGTTCGGCAGCTACGCGTCCGGCATTTCCTACGCGGCCTCGCCCGTGACCGAACTGGCCGGCGTGCCCTATTTCGAGCTGGGCGCCACCGCGCACAAGATCACCACCCGCGGCTACAAGTACCTGTTCCGCAGCAACCCCAACACCGCGCTGTACGGCGTGTCGGTGGTCAACGCGCTGCACGACTCCATCGCGCCGGGCATGGGGCTGAACCCCAAGGACATCAAGATCGGCATCATCCACGAGGACGGTCCCTATGGCACCGACGTGGCCGCCACCGAGAAAAAGCGCGCGCAGGAGCTGGGCTATACGGTTGCGGAAGTGCTGCCGTACTCGGCCAAGACCGTGGACCTGTCCTCGCTGATCCTGCGCCTGAAAGGGGCCAAGGTCGACGTGGTGCTGCAGACGGCCTACCAGAACGACGCCATCCTGTTCTTCAGCCAGGCGCGCGCCGCGGGCTTCAAGCCCAAGGTGGTGATCGGCGCGGGCGGCGGCTATTCGCTGGCCGACACGGCCAAGGCCGTGGGCGCGGACATGAACGGCGTGTTCGACCTGGACTTCCCCCAATCCTCCATCAATCCTGCCGGCGCGCCCGGCCTGGACAAGTTCCTGGAAGCCTACAAGGCCACCTACAAGAGCGATCCGCAGTCCGGTCACAGCCTGACCAACTACGTCGGCGCCAAGGCTTTCTTCGAAGCCATCGGCAACGCCAAGTCCACGGACAAGGACAAGATCCGCGCCGCGGTCCTGGCCTACAAGAAGCCGGCCGGCCAGACCGCCAACGGCTGGGCCTTCGACTTCGGCGAAGACGGCCAGAACAACGCATCCACGTTCTACGTGATGCAGTGGCAGGACGGCAAGCTCGTCACCATCGCGCCCAGCAACCTCGCACTCGGCAAGCCCGTCTTCAAGAAATAAGCGCCGCGCCAGTGCTCAGGCGCTCGGGGGCGCCTGACGTTTCCCGGGGTCCGCGCGCCCTGACCCTGCCGACAGTTCGGCCGGATCAGGGCCGCTGCCCGCTCTAAGAGGTTGCAACATGGAACTATTCATTCAACTGGTCATCAACGGCCTGTTGCTGGGCGGCGCGTACACCATCATCAGCCTGGGGCTGACGTTGATCTTCGGCGTGGTGCGGGTCGTGAACTTCGCGCACGGCGAGTTCCTGATGATAGGCATGTACATGGTCTATCTGATCGCGGCGCAATTCGGCGTGCATCCCTACGCCGGTCTGGTGCCGGTGGCAGTCATCCTGTTCGCGCTGGGCGCGCTGACGCAGAAGGGCATCATCCAGCCGCTGCTCAACGCCGACCAGCACATCCAGATCTTCGCCACGGTGGGCGTGTCCACCATTCTGCTGAATCTGGCCCTGGTCATCTTCGGCGCCAACGTCTACCGCGCGCCGGTGGAACTGGGCACCAACGCCATTGAAATCGGCCCCTATTCGATGGTGAGCGGGCAGATCGTCACCTTCGTGATCGGCCTCACCCTGGCGGTGCTGCTGCACCTGTTCATGCACCGCACCTACCTGGGCCGCGCGCTGCGGGCCGTGGCGCAGCACCGCTATGCCGCCACCCTGATGGGCGTAAACGTCAACAACGTCTACGCCATCGCCTTCGGCCTGGGCACGGCCTTCGTCGGCATCGCCGCCGGCCTGCTGGCGCCACAGTATCCGGTGTTTCCGACGGTGGGCACCTACTTCGTGCTGACAGCCTTCGTGATCGTGGTGCTGGGCGGCCTGGGCAGCCTGTACGGCGCCGTGGCCGGCTCCATGATCATCGGCATCGTGGACACGCTGGCCGGCTTCTACATCGCCCCCGACCTGAAAGAGGTCGTGTATTTCGGGATCTTCCTCTTGATCCTGGTGCTGCGTCCGAACGGCCTGTTCGGCGTCGGCACAGAGTGATCAGAGCAACAAGGAGCGAGATGTGTTTCCCGATATTCGACACCCCAAGACCTACGTCAGCCTGGTCCTGCTGATCGCGATGTTCATTGTGCCCGTGATCATGGGCACGCCGTTCTGGACCAATCTTTTCGTCCTGCTGTTCGTGTTCTCGGCCCTGTCGGTGGCCTGGAACATCGTCGGCGGCTACGCCGGCCAACTGTCCCTGGGCCACGCGGTGTTCTATGGCATCGGCGGCTATACCGCCACGCTGCTGACGCAGAACTTCGGTATTTCGCCGTGGTTCGGCATGCTGGCGGGCGCGGTGATCTCGGGAGCCGTCGCCATCCTGATCAGCTACCCCACCCTGCGGCTGCGCGGCCCGTTCTTCGCGCTGGCCACCATCGCCATCCTGGAAGTGGTGCGCCTGCTGGTCATCCACGAAGAAAGCTGGACGGGCGGCTCCAGTGGCATCAGCCTGCCACTGAACATAGGCTGGACCTGGATCGTGTTCCGCGAGAAGGTCAATTACGTGATCATCGCCTTCGGCCTGTTCCTGCTGGTGACCTGGGCATCCTGGTACATCCGCAAGTCGCGCATCGGCCACTACCTGATCGCGATCCGCGAACGCGAGGACGCGGCGCTGGCAGTCGGCATCCATACGGTGCGCATGAAGATCATCGCAGCGGTCGTGTCCGCCATGCTGACCAGCATCATCGGCACCTTCCACATCACCTACCTGACTTTCGTGGATCCCAGCTCGGCGTTTTCGCTGGAGCTGTCGATCCAGGTGGCCATGTTCGCGCTGATCGGCGGGCTGGGCACGGTGGCCGGCCCCATCGCCGGCACCTTCCTGGTGCTGCCCATCGCCGAGCTGGCGCGCGGCTGGCTCAGCAGCGTGGGCAACGGCATGCACGGGCTGATCTATGGCCTGATTCTGGTGGCGGTGGTGCTGACCATTCCGCGCGGCCTGGCCGGCGCCTTCGGTCCGGCCATCGAGCGCTGGCTGTCGCGCCTGCCCTATCTGGGCGCGCCGCGCGTCAAGCGCAAGCTGGCCGACGAGCTGCGCCTGCACAGTGCGCAACGCACGGAGCAGCCGGTGCTCAAGGCCGACAAGCTGTTCAAGAGCTTCGGCGGCCTGCGCGCCACCAACGACGTGTCGCTGACGCTGAACCAGAACGAGATCCTGGGCATGATAGGCCCGAACGGCGCGGGCAAGACCACGGTGTTCAACCTGCTGTCGGGCTTCCTGTCTCCGGACAAGGGCGGCATCAGCATGCTGGACGCGCACGGCAAATGGGTCACCTGCAAGACGCCCGACGAATTCGCGCATCAGGGGCTGGGCCGCACTTTCCAGATCGCCAAGCCCTTCACCGGCCTGACCGTGCTTGAAAACATCATGTTGGGCGCCTTCATCCACACCTCCAACCGCGATGAGGCCGAGCAGATCGCGCTCAAGGTCGCCGAGCAGACCGACCTGGTGAAATCCCTGGACATCGAAGCGCGCAACCTGACCGTGGGCGGCATGAAGCGCCTGGAGGTGGCCCGCGCGCTGGCGATCAAGCCGCGCATCCTGCTGCTGGACGAGGTGATGGCGGGCCTGAACCCGACCGACATCGAGAAGTCGATCCAGATGATCCGGCGCATCCGCGATTCGGGTGTGTCGGTGCTGCTGATCGAACACATGATGCAGGCCACCATGGCGCTGTCCGACCGCATCATCGTGCTGAACGAAGGCGCGGTGCTGGTCAGCGGCGCGCCCAAGGACGTGGTGGAGAACCCGGCCGTCATCGAAGCCTATTTGGGCAAGGAGTACCAGGATGCTTAAGGTTTCGAATCTGTCCTCGGGCTACGGCAAGAGCCAGGTCCTGAACGGCCTGAACTTCGAGGTCCACGCGGGCGAGATCGTCACGCTGATCGGCGCCAACGGCGCCGGCAAGACCACCACCTTGAAGACGCTGTGCGGCGTCATCGGCGCCATGGAAGGCAAGGTCGAATTCGAAGGCCAGGACCTGACCAACCACAAGCCCTACGACATCGTGGACGCCGGCATCACCATGATTCCCGAAGGCCGCCAACTGTTCCCGCACTTCACCGTGCGCGACAACCTGCTGATGGGCTCATACAAGCGCGCCGCCCGCCCCATCGTGCAGCGCAAGCTGGACGAGGTGCTGGGCATCTTCCCGCGAGTGAAGGAACGGCTGAGCCAGTACGCCGGCTCGCTATCGGGCGGCGAACAGCAAATGGTGGCGATCGCGCGCGGCATGATGGCCGATCCCAAGCTGCTGGTGTTCGACGAGCCCTCGCTGGGCCTGTCGCCGCTGCTGGTGCAGCAGATGTTCGACATCATCCGCGGCGTCACCGCGCACGGCGTCACCGTGCTGCTGGTGGAGCAGAACGTGTTCCGCACGCTGCGGCTGGCGGACCGCGGCTATGTGCTGGAGAACGGGGCCATCGTGCGCACCGGCACCGGCGCCGAGCTGCTGAACGACCCGCATGTGAAGAAGGCCTATCTGGGCCACTGATTACCAAGGATCCCCTTTTTATGTCTTTACGCTGCACCTATATCGACCACGGCCAGGGCGGCACGCCCGATTGCATGCGCTTGGCCGAACGCGACATGGAGACGCCCGCCGGCCGGCAGGTGCTGATCGAAGTCGCCTATGCCGGCGTCAATCGTCCGGACGTGCTGCAACGCTCCGGCTCCTATCCGCCGCCTCCGGGCGCATCGCCCCATCTGGGGCTGGAGGTATCCGGCACCGTCATCGCCACCGGCCCCGATGCCAGCCTCTGGAAGGTCGGCGACGAGGTATGCGCGCTGACGCCGGGCGGAGGCTACGCCCAGTACTGCCTGGCGGACGAGCGCCATTGCCTGCCAGTGCCGCGCGGCCTGGACCTGTTGGCGGCCGCAGCCATCCCCGAGAATTACTTCACCGTCTGGACCAATGTGTTCGACCGCGCGCGTCTGGCGGCCGGCGAGCGCTTCCTGGTGCACGGCGGTTCCAGCGGCATCGGCCTGACCGCGATCCAGCTGGCGCGCGCCTTCGGCGCCGAAGTCTGGACCACGGTCGGCAACCAGGAAAAGGCCGACGCCTGCCTGGCCGCCGGCGCGCACCATGCCGTGCTGTACCGCGATGCTGACTTCGAGGCCGCCGTGCGCCAGGGCAGCGGCGGTCCGGGCGTGGACGTTATCCTGGACATGGTGGGCGGCGCCTACATGAACAAGAACCTGCGGCTGCTGGCAGTTAACGGCCGGCTGGTGCAGATCGCGTTCCTGGAAGGCAGCAAGGCCGAGATCGACGCCATGCCCATCATGCTCAAGCGCCTGCAGTTCACCGGCTCCACCTTGCGCCCCCGTTCCGACGAGGACAAGGGCGCGATTGCCCGCGCACTGGCGGAAAGGGTGTTGCCGCTGATGGAACAGGGGCAGTGCCTGCCGCGCATCCACAAGGTGTTTCCGCTGGCCGAGGCCGCGCAAGCCCACGCGCTGATGGAAAGCAGCAAGCATATCGGCAAGATCATGCTGAAGGTGGCCGCATGAGCGGGCGCTTCAAGGACCAGGTCGCCATCGTGACCGGCGCGGTCGGCGGCATAGGCTCGGCCATCGTCGAGGGCTTCCTTTCCGAGGGCGGCCGCGTGGGGCTGATCGATTTCAATTCGCAGGGCGGCCAGGCCTACGAGAAGGAACTGCGCAAGCGCGGCCATGACGTCTGCTTCGTGCACGCGGACGTGGCGCGCTTCGAGGAATGCCAGGCGGCCTACGAGCGCATCAGCCGCGAGCTGGGCGCGGCCACCATTCTAGTGAACAACGTCGGGATCTCGCCGAAGACCGATGGACGCGCGCTGAAGGTCTGGGAGATGCCGCCCCGGGAATGGGAGAACGTGGTTGCCGTCAACCTGAACAGCGTGTTCTACATGACGCATCTGGCCACGCCGCACATGGTGCGCGAGCGCCAGGGCCGCGTGATCAATATGTCGTCGGTGGCCGGCCGCGCCTATTGCGACATCGTGGCGGCGCACTACGCGGCCACCAAGGCCGGCCTGATCGGCCTGACGCGCCACTGGGCCGCCGAACTGGGTGAACACCAGGTCACGGTCAACGCCCTGGCGCCGGGGCGCATCAGCACGCCCTTGCTCAAGACCGTACCCAAGGAGATCAACGACGCGGTGGCGCAGGTGACCGCGCTGCGCCGCCTGGGCACGCCAGAGGAAGTGGCGGATGCCTGCCTGTTCTTCGCGTCGGACCAGGCCCGCTTCGTCACGGGTCAGGTGCTGGACGTGGCCGGCGGCTGGCTGATGACCTGAAGGAATCGCGTGCAGCGCCCGCGCGAGTTCAGGCGGGCGCCCGCTACATTCCTACGCGCCCAGGTGGTAGACCACGGTGTCCAGCCGGCTGACGCCGGCCGCCAGGAATTTCGGCTCCTTTTCCAGGATGTCGCGGCGGTCGATGATTCTGGCAGGCGAGACGTCCGCAAAGATCTTCTGCACTTCGCTGTCCACGACTGAGAACGGCGGCCCCGGCATTTCTTCCTGGGGGTAGTCCAGCGTGATCAGCAGGCCTTGATAGGCGGGCGACAGATTGCCGTAGACGTGGCGCACGTAGTCCGCGCGCATGGCTTCGGGCAGCGCCACCAGCGCGGCGCGGTCATAGGCGCCGACGCAATGCGACAGCAGTTGCGCATCCAGCTTGAAGATGTCGCCGCAGATGATCTCGATGCTGCCCGCCACATAGTGCTTGCCATAGACGGACACGTGCGTGAGCGGCTTGAGTTCGTTTTCTTCGAAGAACTGCTCGACCGCGAGCTGCGACAGCTCGATACCCAGCACGGAGTGTCCCTGCGACGCGATCCACACCATGTCCAGCGACTTGCCGCAAAGCGGCACCAGCACCCGGCCGTCCTTGGGCACGCCCAGCGTCGGCCAGTACTTCTGCAGCAGCGGCGTGACCCGCGATTGCTGAAAATGCGTGCGCCCTTCGCGCCAGCGCTCCAGCCAGAATTCCGCGTCCATGCCTAGTCTGCCTCCAGTGTCATCGTTGCGAGGCATTGTAGTTCGCCGGCCGCCGCAGGCGCGCGGCGGCGTAACGGCGCAGGCACTCCACACAGGATGCCTGCGCCGGCGCCAGGGACTTGGAGCGTGTTATGAACTTTGCCGTGATCGCGCTATCGTAGTTGGATGACAGCCTGTCGCCCTTACCCAACAGCTGTGACCGATGACGAACGGGCGTTTGCTGCGCCGTGCCTGACGCTGATGGATCCTGAGGCAAGGCAGGGCAAGTACGATCTGCGACTGATGTTCAATGCCCTGCGCTGGATGGCGCGAGCGGGTGCCCCGCGGCGGTTGATGCCTCACGAGTTTCCGCCTTGGGAGGCGGTGTATCAGCAGACGCGGCGTTGGCTTCAGGCCGGCTGCTTCGAAGCGATGGTCAATGATCTGCGGTCTGTGTTGCGCGTCGCCCAGGGAAAGCAAGGTCAACCCGGTGCGGTCATCCTGGATGGCCGCACGTTGCAGTCGACGTGCGAGAGCGGCCCACGCGCCGGCTACGATGGCTACAAGCGCAAGAAAGGGAGCAAGGTTCACATGGCTGTGGACGCTTGCCGGAGACACTGGCGGGGCTTCACTTCGTGGTCTTCAGCATGCTGATGCCGGGAAATGCTGCCAACCTACTCCAAAGTTCACAACACGCTCTAAATATCGGCCACATCGCGCAGCCGTACGCCGGAGAAGTTGGCCGCACTCAATGCATCAAACATCGCGCGGTCGCAGATGGGAGGTGCTCCCATGCGATCCTGGCGGAAGATATGGGCATCTCCCACAGCATCCTGTTTGAACACCAAGCTGGCTCCGCCGACGAGGCTATAAAGTTTCTCGTCCTCGCCGGTCTGATAATTGTGGTCGAGCTTGATCCTCACGCGAGAAGAGGCTTCGTCCAGGGCATCGAGTCTGCGCAGCACATTGCCTAGGTAGTACTGAGGGGCGGGGCTGCCGTCGGCAAGGCTGAAGTCGCATGCCACAAATGCAAACGCCTCGGCGTCCAACTGCTCAAACAGTTGCTTCAACGGCTCCGACACAATCCATATGCCAGCGAGCTCTTCCAGATCGCGTGGCATTCCGCCCTTCTCCGGTACATGAACCAGGTGGGGACGCTCCGGATACTGATCTGGCATTCCATTGGGACGCGAAACGACATGCATCCCCGGATCGATCAGCTTCTCTTCGTTGGCGATTTCGATGCCGGGAACCCTGCCGTTTCCCAAGAAGCTGGCGTCGATCAGGAAAAATTCGCCCTTATGAGATGCGGCTTCGGCTGAAACTTCAATGGCGGTCGGTTCGGTCACGGTGGCTTCCATCATGGATGCGGGGGCAGAACGGGAATGCAGTTGAGCCGATGCTAGCGGGGCTTTAGCGCAGCCACAAGTTCCGTCGAAGTGGTCTTCAGCATGCTGATGCTGGGAAATGCCGCCAACCTACTCCAACGTTCATAGCACGCGCTAAGCCGCGCCCGATTCGCTCAGCTGCTTGCGGCGGTACTCACCCTGGCGCACATGCATCCAGCCCGGATACTCCGGCGGCAAGGCGCTGACCTGATCCAGCTCGGTCAGCTCGTCCGCCGTCAGCCGGATGCTTGTGGCCGCCAGATTGTCGTCCAGCTGATCCACCCGCTTGGCGCCGATGATGACGCTGGTCACGGTCTGCTGGTGCAGCAGCCAGGCCAGGGCCACCTGCGCCACGGACACGTTGCGCGCGCTGGCGACGCGCTTGAGCACGTCGATGCTATCGAAGGCCCGCTCGTGATCCACCGGAGGAAAGTCGAACAAGGCCCTGCGGCTGCCGGCCTCGGCCTGGCCGTCGCGGCTGTACTTGCCGCTGAGCAGGCCGCCGGCCAGCGGGCTCCAGACCATCAGCCCCACGCCTTCGCTTTGCAGCATGGGCACGATCTCGCGCTCCAGGTCGCGGCCGGCGATCGTGTAGTAGGCCTGCAGCGATTCGAAGCGCGCCAGTCCCAGGCGTTCGGCGATGCCCAGCGCCTTCATGATCTGCCAGGCGGCCCAGTTGGACACGCCGACGTAGCGCACGTGGCCGTGCTGCACCAGGTTGTCCAGCGCCCTGACCGTTTCCTCCACCGGGGTGGCGGGATCGAAGCCGTGGATCTGGTAGAGGTCGATATGATCCAGCTGCAGGCGCGACAGGCTCTGCTTGACGCCGTCCATGATGTGCGAGCGCGAGTTGCCGCGCGCGTTGACGCCGGCGCCTGTCTGGCCGAACACCTTGGTCGCGATGACGACGTCCTCGCGCGCCACCTTCAAGTCGCGCAGCGCCTGGCCGGTGATGACCTCGGAACGGCCCTCGGAGTAGACGTCGGCAGTGTCGATGAAATTGACGCCCGCATCCAGCGCGCGGCCCACCAGCCGGTTGGCCTCTTCCTGCTGCAGGCTGCCGATCTTGCTCCACAACTCGCCTTCGCCGCCGAAGGTCATGGTGCCCAGGCAGAGTTCCGACACGAACAGGCCGGTGCTTCCGAATTTCTTGTACCGCATGGTTGCGCTCCTTCAAGGGCTGGGCGGGAGCCGGCACTCCAGGATGGAATGGCCGCGGCCCGCCTGCCGGGATGGAAGCAGTATGCGTCCGCGGCCGGGCCTGGACGTTGCTCGATCGTGCCCTTTTTTTGCCCGATTCTCCGGCGATGGCCGGCATCGGGGGCGGGCGCACTCATTCCTCCGGATTTTCTGCCCATTTCTCCATGAAGAACACAACAGCCAGGTGGAAGGCCCGTCAAGGCATACACTGAAAGCCGCCTGATCCTCCAATTTTCCGCCGCCGCCCGGCCCAGGCACGGTGCGCCACGGGAGCCCCCATGACCACGACCACCGCACATGCCGCCGACCGCGCCGTCCCGACTCTGGACGCCGCCTACGAACCGGCCCGGCGCGAGCTGCTCTGCACGCTGGAACGCATGACCGGAGACCTGGAGGGCTCGCTGGACACGCCCATCGAGGGCCTGTTCCTGCACCGCATCTCGCAACCCACCGGCGCCAAGCCCAGCTTGCAAAAAGCCGCGCTGGGCGTCATCGCGCAGGGCTCCAAGCGGCTGCTGATCGGCGACGAGGCCTATGAATACGATCCCTTCCATTACCTGATTTCCTCGGTCGATCTGCCGGTCGTGGCCAAGGTGTCGATCGCCAGCCCGACCCTGCCCTATCTGGGCCTGCGGCTGGACCTGAACGTGGAGGAAATCACCGCGCTGATCAGCGACGAAAACCTGCCGCCGCAGCCACCAGCCGAGGGCGTGCGCGCGCTTTGCGTCAATCCGCTGGGCGGCACGCTGCTGGACGCGGTGCTGCGCCTGTTGCGCCTGCTGGACACGCCGCGCGACATCCCCATCCTGGCGCCCCTGGTCAAGCGCGAGCTGCTGTACCGCCTGCTGATGAACGGACAGGGCGCGGTGCTGCGCCAGTCGGTGTTGCAGGACAGCCAGCTCAACCGCGTCGCCAAGGCCATCCGCATCCTGCGCGACAACTATGCGCAACCCCTGCGGGTGGAAGAGATCGCACGCGACGTGCACATGAGCGTGTCCTCGCTGCACCATCATTTCAAGCAAGCCACCGCCATGAGCCCGCTTCAATACCAGAAGCACCTGCGGCTGCAGGAAGCGCGGCGCCTGATGCTGACCGACGACGCCGGCGTGGCGCTGGCTGCCCATTCCGTGGGCTACGAAAGCTCGTCCCAGTTCAGCCGCGAGTACAGCCGCCTGTTCGGCTCGCCGCCCTTGCGCGACAAGCAGCGCTGGAAAGACGAAACCGCGCTGGCACCCGCCTGAAACGCCCGCGCCGCTGCTCTAGGGGATTGCCCTAATCCTATTTTGACAACGTTACCATTAGACTGCCGCCATCAAATGACAACGTTGTCATAATCCTGGATCCTTCTTCGGCGGCCGCATGAATCCCTTCCTGGAAACCCTGCTCGATACTCCCCTGGACGACACCTACCGGGGCATTCCTCCGGGCGAGCCCGCGCTCCCGCTGCGCGCGGTGGCATCCCGCCGCTGGCAGCCCAGGAACGGCGACATGGCCTTGCCCGTCCTGACGCTGGACGAGGCCGCCTTCGCCCACAACGTCGAACAGATCTTCCAGTACGCCCGCAGCCACGGCGCCGCGCTGGCGCCGCATGCCAAGACGCCGATGTCGCCGCAGATCGTGCAGCGCCTGCTGGATGCCGGCGCCTGGGGCGCCACCGTCGCCAACCTGCAGCAGGCCGCCGTGCTGCTGCGCGCCGGGGTCTCCCGCCTGATGCTGGGCAACGAGATCGGCGGCGCGGCCAGCGGCGCCCGCCTGGGCAAGCTGCTGGCGGCCTACCCGGCCGCCCGCCTGCTGGCCTTCGCGGATTCCGCCGCCACGGTGCGTTCGCTGGCGGCCGCGGCGCAGCAAGCCGGCCGCCCCGTGGAAGTGCTGGTGGAAGTCGGCGGCGGCCGCGCAGGCGCGCGCGACGATGCCGCCGTCGCGGCCATCCTGGACGCGATCCGCGAACAAGGCGGCAAGCTCGCGCTGGCGGGCGTGGCGACGTACGAAGGCGCCGTCGCCTCATCGGACGCGGTGCTCACCGCAAGCAACATCGCCGCGCTGATGGAGCGCGCCGCCCGCGCGTTCCGGCAGGTGCGCGCCCTGGCGCCGCAGGCGCCGCTGGTGTTCACCGCGGGCGGCTCGGCCTTCTTCGACCAGGTCACGCAGGCGGTTCAACCCTGGCTGGCCGAGGACGGCAACGCCCAGCTGGTCCTGCGCAGCGGCGCCATCTTCTTCCATGACCACGGCACCTATCAGCGCGCGCTGCAAGCCATGGACGCCCGCGCGGGCTTCCAGATCGACGGCCAGGCGCGCAATGCAGCCACCGATTTCCGGCCGGCCCTGCGTCTGTGGGGCGAAGTCCTGTCGCGCCCGGAGCCGGGGCTGGCGATCTGCGGCTTCGGCATGCGCGACGTGTCCTACGACCAGGACCTGCCCGCGCCGCTGGCGGCCTTTCGCGACGGCGCGGCCCTGCCCGGCTGGGATGCGCAGGCCCGCGTCACCCGGCTCAACGACCAGCACGCCTTCCTCGCCATCGCCCCGGACAGCGAGCTGGCGCCGGGCGACGTGATCGAGTTCGGCATTTCGCACCCCTGCACCTGTCTGGACCGGTGGCGCGTGTTCTTCGGCCTGGATGCCGACGGCCGCGTGCAGTCGGCCTATCGCACGTTCTTCGGATAAGCCATGCAACAGCTGAACTTCCAACAGATCTGGCGCTACCGCGAACAGCTCTGGGACGGCATCCAGGTGACGCTGGAGCTGACCCTCATTGCCGTAATCGCCGGGCTGGCCATCGGACTGGCCGGCGCCATGCTGACGCGCCATGGCTCCAAGTCGGTCAAGCTGGCGCTGCGCGCCTATGTCGAGGTGTTCCGCAACACGCCGTCGCTGATCCAGCTGTTCGTGGTGTTCTTCGTCCTGCCGGGACTGGGCCTGCGCATGCCGCCCTTCATGGCCGCGGCGCTGGCGCTCAGCCTGTACTTCGGCGCCTATGCCATCGAAATCCTGCGCGCCGGCCTGGATTCCATTCCACGCAGCCAGATCGAGGCCGGCCACTGCCTGGGCCTGAGCACCTGGCAGGTATACCGGCACATCGTGCTGGCGCCCGCCTTGCGCAACGTCTATCCGGCCCTGGGCACGCAGCTGGTCATCCTGCTGCTGGGGACCTCGCTCGCCTCGCAGGTGTCGGCCGAGGATCTGTTCCATGCCGGCAGCTTCATCGAAAGCCGCACCTACCGCAGCTTCGAGGTCTATGCGGTGATCTGCGGCATTTATTTCACGCTGGTGCTGATCACCAAGGCCTTGCTGGCCCTGGCCGGCAGCCTGGCCTTCACCTGGCCCGTGCGCCGCTAGGAGCCGCAAGCATGCGTACATTCACCCTGAGCGATTTCGCCTCCCTGCTCAGCGCGCTGCAGTGGACCGTGGCCCTGGTGCTGATCGCGCTGGCCATCGGCGCGCCGCTGGGCCTGGGACTGGCGCTGCTGCGCGGCCACCGCTCGGCGCCGCTGCGCTGGCTGGCCGCGGCCATGCAGCAACTGGTCCAGGGCGTGCCGCTCCTGGGCCTGCTGATGTTCTTCTACTTCGGCATGCCGGTGTTCCTGGGCATCGAGGTGCCCGCGCTGACGGCCGTCAGCGTGGCCTTCATCATCTACACGGCGGCCTTCCTGGGCCAGATCTGGTACGGCGGCATCCAGGCCGTGAAGCACGAGCAGTGGGAAGCCGCCGCCTGCCTGGGCCTGTCCAAATGGCATCAGTTCCGCCACGTGATCGCGCCGCAGGCGTTCCGCCTGTCGCTGCCGCCCACGGTGGGCTTCCTGGTGCAGCTCATCAAGGGCACCTCGCTGGCCTCGGTGGTGGGCTTTGTCGAACTGGCGCGCGCCGGACAGATCGCCAGCGCCGCCACCTTCCAGCCGCTGCTGGTCTATTCCTGCGTCGCGTTGCTGTACTTCGCGGCGTGCCTGCCCCTGACGATGTGGGCGCGTAACCTGGAGGGCCGCTTCCATGGCGCTCGTTGAAGTCTCCAACATCCACAAACGCTTCGGCGCCAACGCCGTGCTCAACGGCGTCTCGCTCGACGTCAACGAAGGCGAGATCGTCACCATCATCGGCCGTTCCGGCTCGGGCAAGTCCACCTTGCTGCGCTGCCTGAACGCGCTGGAAACGGTGGATGACGGCGACATCCGCATCGGCGGCGAACGGGTCCACGCCGCCATGCCGGGCCTGCGCCAGTTCCGCCAGCGCGTGGGCATCGTGTTCCAGCAGTTCAACCTGTTCCCGCACCTGAACGTGGAGCGCAACATCACGCTGGCGCCCACGCTCAACGGCAAGATCGCCAAATCGCAGGGCCGCGCGCTGGCGCTGGACGTGCTGCGCCGCGTCGGCCTGGCCGAAAAGATCGACGCCTATCCGGCCCTGCTGTCAGGCGGCCAGCAGCAGCGCGTGGCGATCGCCCGCTGCCTGGCCATGGCGCCGCAACTGATGCTGTTCGACGAAGTGACCTCGGCGCTGGACCCGGAGCTGGTGGGCGAAGTGCTGAAGGTCATGGAAGACATGGCGCGCCAAGGCATGACCATGGTGCTGGTGACGCATGAAATGGCCTTCGCCCGCAACGTCGCGTCCAAGGTCGTGTTCATGCACCAGGGCCGTGTCTGGGAACAGGGCCCGCCCGCCGAACTCTTCGCCAACCCCCAAACCCCCGAGCTGCGCCAATTCATCGGCACGGCCGCGCCGTCCACCCACTAAGTCATCCGCCCCTGGAGTCATTGCATGAAACTGTACGCCAAGCTGGCCGCCGCCGCGGCCCTCTGTCTCTCCCTGGCCGCCCCCGCCTCGGCCGCCGACAAACTGCAGGACGTGCTGGGCGCGGGCAAGCTGCGCGTGGGCGTGCTGATGGACGCCGCACCCTGGGGCTTCAAGGACGCCCGGGGCGAGGCCGCCGGCCTGGACATCGACCTGGCCCGGCTCATGGCCGCCGACATGGGCGTGAAGCTGGAGCTGGTGCAGGTCACCGGCGCCAGCCGCATCCCCAGCCTGCTGGCCGGCAAGGTTGACGTGCTGATCGCGGCCGCCGGCGCCACGCCTGAACGCGCCCAGCAGGTCATGTTCTCGCAGCCCTACGCCGCGGTGAACCTGGGCGTCTACGGCGGCGCAAGCATGCCGCAGGCCAAGACCGTGGACGAACTGAAGGGCCACAGCATCGCGGTCGCCAAGGGTTCCACCTTGGACATCTGGCTGACCGACAACGCGCCGGGCGCCAAGCTGGTGCGCTTCGAGGACACGCCTTCGGCCGTGGCGGCCTATCTGGCGGGGCAGTCTGAATCGTTCGCCGAGAACAGCGCCATCGCGCTCAAGGTGGCCGAGGACAACACTGCCCGGGCGCCGCAGCTCAAGTTCCTGATCCGCCAGTCGCCCGCCCACGCCGCCGTGCAGCAAGGCCAGCAGAATCTGCTGAACTGGATCAACACCTTCCTCTTCGCCAACCGCCTGAACGGCAAGCTGCCGGCCCTGCAGGAAAAGTGGTTCAAGGAAGCCCAGACCCTGCCGCAGATGTAAACGGCCCACAACCCAAGGACTCGCATGATCAAACGCTACAAATCCGGCTCGCGCATGAGCCAGGCCGTTTCGTACAACGGCTTCGTGTTCATCGCCGGCCAGGTGGCCGACAACCGCCAGGGTTCGCTGGAATCGCAGACCCGCGAAGTGCTGGCGAAGATCGAGGCGCTGCTGGCCGAGGCCGGCAGCGACAAATCCCGTCTGCTGGCCGTGGACGTGTTCCTGCCCGCCATCGGCGACTTCGACGCCATGAACCGCGTCTACGACGCCTGGATCGATCCCGCCAACCCGCCGGCCCGCGCCTGCGTCGAGGCCCGCCTGGCCGACCCCGACCTGCGGGTCGAGATGACCGCCGTCGCCGCGCTGCGTTAAGGGCGCGCTGCTGCAGCCCTCCAATCCCTTTTCGCGCCGCCTTGCGCGGCGCTGTTGTATCTCCCCATGCATACCGGCCTGTTTCACGACATAGATTTCGACGCCGACGGCAAGGCGCTCAGTTTCCTGGGCACCCCCTATTCGGTGGACCGTTCGCCCTACTACCAGATCAAGACGCCCATCTGCCGCATCCGCAACGGCAGCGGCCCGCGCGTGCTGCTCATGGCGGGCAACCACGGCGACGAATACGAAGGCGAGGTCGCCCTGGGCCGCCTGATCCGCCGCCTGGACCCCACTCGCATGCGCGGCGAGGTCACCATCCTGCCGCTGGCCAACCTACCCGCCGTGATGGCGGCGCGGCGGCGCTCGCCGCTGGACAACGGCAACCTCAACCGCGCCTTTCCCGGCGTGCCTGGCGGCACCCCGACCGAGCGCCTGGCGCACTTCCTCGAACACGAGCTGTTCCCGCGCCATGACGTGGTGTTCGACATCCATTCCGGCGGCACCTCGATGGCGCACCTGCCCACCGCCCTGATCGAACGCCAGGACTCGCCCGAACGCATGGCGCGCGCGCTGGACCTGATGGGCTCGCTGGGCATGGGCCACGCCTTCGTCGCGGCCAACGGCCGCGACGCGCCCACCTCCATGGCGGCGGCGGCGCGCGCGGGCGCCATCGGCATCAGCGGCGAATTCGGCGGCGGCGGCACCCTGACCCCGGCGACGCTGGCCGCGACCCAACGCGCCATCGACAACCTGCTGCAGAAGCTGGGCGTGACGGACGCGCCGCTGCTGGGCCCGCACGAGTCCGGGGCGCCCGCCATGCAGCTGCTGGAGCTGGACAGCCACGAGCAGAACATCTTCGCCACCCGCCGCGGCTGGTTCGAACCGGCGGTCGACATCGGCGCGACCGTGCGCGCGGGCGATGTCGCGGGCTACTACCACGACCTCAACCAGCTGGACGCGGAAGAGGAAATCCTGCGCTTCCGGCAGTCGGGCATCGTCATTTCGCGGCGCCTGCATACGGACTGCGAATCCGGCGACAGCCTGATCCAGGTCGCGCGCCCGGTCGGCCGGACTGATATCCTGACGGCTGCCGCCTGATCCCGGAACAATCAAAAGAAATCGCATGACCCACCGGCCCGCGCCTCCTTCCGCTCCCACCTACGACGACGTGCTGCGCGTGCGCCCCGAGGGCGCCGCCGCGCCCGCGCGCGCAGCCGCCCCCGCCAAACCGCCGCGCATCGAGGAAGTGGCCAGGCTGGCGGGGGTATCGCCCATCACGGTGTCGCGGGCGCTGCGCCAGCCCGAGAAAGTGGCTCAAGCAAAACGCGAGCGCATCCTGCAGGTGGTGGCGCAGACCGGCTATGCCTCGAATCCGCACGCGCGGGCCCTGCGCTCCGGACAGTCCAGCGTGGTCGCGGCCTTCGTGTCCAACATCCTCAGCCAGCAGTTCGCGCTGGCCGTGCAGGGCTGCGCCGAAGTGCTGGAGCCGCAGGGCTACCAGCTGATGGTGGGACAGACCTCGTATTCCTACGCCAAGGAAACCAGCATGATCGCCTCGCTGCGCGCCCTGCGGCCCGCGGCGGTGCTGTTCACCGGCGTCATCGAACTCGAGGAAAACCGCCAGTCGCTGCGCGAGCTGGGCATCCCCATCATGGAGACCTGGGCCTATCCGCGCGACCCCATCGACATGCTGGTGGGCTTTTCCAATTACGACGGCGGCGTCATGGCCGCACACCATCTCGCCGAACGCGGCTACCGCCGGGTCGCCTTTGTGGCGCGCCAGGGCGGACGCGGCGATCTGCGCCGCCAGGGCTTCAAGGCGGCTGCGGCCGAACTCGGTCTGCAGGTCGTGGCCGAACTGGCGGTGGACAATGCGCAGACTATCGCCGACGGCCGCGCGGCCTTGGCCCGCCTGCTCGCCATGGGCCAGGGCTTCGACGCCGTGTTCTGCGCCAACGACCTGCTGGCGGTGGGCGCGCTGTTCGAGGCGCGCGACCGCAAGCTCGCCATCCCGCGCGACATCGCCATCCTGGGTTTCGGCGATACCGACATCGCCAGCGAAATCGAGCCTGGCCTGACCACCATAGGCGTGGACAGCCGCAAGCTGGGCGCGCGCGCCGGCGAGCTGCTGCTGCAGCGCCTGAATGGCGGCGCGCCCGTCGCGCGCCAGGAAGTGTTTCCGCTGACGCTCAACCAGCGCGCCAGCGCCTAGATCCGGGGCCTGCCGGCGGGGCCGGCACGGGTTCACTCGTCGAACACGATGCGCAGGCCCGGCAGTCCGATGCCGTCCAGCGTGGTGCTCCATGTTTCACCCCCATGCACTGGATAGGCCTTGGTCAACGTGCCGGTCGTGACCAGTTCGCCCGCCTGGATCGCCTCGTCGGCCGGGCGTTCGGCCAGCACTGCCAGCAGATGGGCCAGCGCCGCCAGCGGACTGCCCAGCACATTCGCACCCGAACCGGTTTCGCGGTGGATGCCGTTGCAGGACAGGCCGACCCGAAAACTCGTCAGTTGCTCGATCAGCCCCGGCCCGAGCTCGGCCGGCTCCATGAGCGGTCCGATGAAGAGCGCGCCATGCAAGGCGTTGTCCGCCACCGTGTCGGCGGCCTGGAACTGCCAGGCGGGATAGTGCGACTGCACCAGTTCAAAGCCATGGGCGATCCAGTCCACGCACGCCAGTATGGCGGCCGGGTCCCGCGTTTGCGGCGGCGCGGCATGGAAGTGCAGCACGATCTCCGGCTCGATGCGCGGCTCGACATAGCGGGCCAGGCGGCAATGCACTTCGCCGGTATCGTCATACACGGCGCTGTGTTCGTAGACGCGTCCCCACACCGGAAAATCCACGCCCAGCGCCGCCCACATCGCGGCATTGGTGAACCCGATCTTGCGGCCGACGAGCAGCGCGCCCTCCGCCAGCCGCGCCTGATGGATACGCGCGGCCACGTCGTAGGCGGCGTCCAGGTCGAAGCGCGGGCGCTTGGCGGTGAGCGGCGCGATGTAAGACACATGGTCCTGCGCCGCTTTGATTTCGCGGGCGAGCGCCGCCGGGTCGGAAGCTGGCATGGTGGCTCCTGGGGGTACGCTCAAATGTAAAAGAAAACGTGCCCGCACAGTGCCGAAGCCGTTATATGCTCCCCCTGACGTCCTATTTTCAGAACAGCGGGGAAGCGATGCATGACTTGAATGACCTCTATTATTTCGTCCAGGTCGTCAAGAGCGGCGGATTCGCGCCCGCCGGGCGGGCGTTGGGCATACCCAAGTCTCGCCTCAGCCGGCGCATCGCGCTGCTGGAAGACAGGCTGGGCGTGCGGCTCATCCAGCGTTCCACGCGCAGCTTCGCCGTGACCGAATTGGGTCAGGAATATTACGAACAATGCCTGTCGATGCTGGCGGGCGCGGAAGCCGCCCAGGAGGTCATCGACCGCACCCGGGCCGAACCGCAAGGCACGATACGCATGAGCGCGCCGCCCGCGCTGATCTACTACTTCCTGGGCGACCTGGTGGCCCGCTTCATGGTGCGCTGCCCCAAGGTCCATGTCTACCTGAAGAGCTTCAGCCGCCCGGTGGACGTGCTGCGCGAGGGCTTCGACATCGCCGTGCGCGTGCGCTTCGGCCCCATCGAGAGCAGCGATCTCATCATGAAACCGCTGGGCATGAGCTGCCAGTGTCTGGTGGCCAGTCCAGCGCTGGTCCGCGGCATCACGCTGCCCGCGGATCCGCATGCCTTGAGCGAATTGCCCACGCTGGCGCTGGGCACCGAACAGCGCGAGTCCCATTGGAGGCTGGACGGGCCGGACGGCGCGCGCATCGTGGTGCCGTTCACGCCGCGCCTGGTGACGGACGACATGCTCGCGCTGAAACAGGCTGCCCTGCGCGGCGTGGGCGTGGTCGCCCTGCCCTTGCTGATGGTCCGCGAGGAACTGGACGCGGGCACCCTGGTGGACGTAGGCGCCCCCTGGCAGCCGGAAGCGGGCAGCGTCCACGCCATCTTTCCGTCGCGCCGCGGCCTGCTGCCCGGCGTGCGGGAGCTGCTGGATTTCCTGAGTTCGGAGTATCAGGACGTGGCCAAGCGCGAACACGACACGCAAGTGCGCCACAAGCTGCCCACCTTGAAGTAGCAGCAGGCTCGCGCAGCGTCCGACGAGTGGGACGCAGAAACCCATTTTTCCTGCCTACTCAGCCGCCCGAGTTGCTCCTAGGATGATTAGCCCCACGTCACCAGGAGCACACCATGAGCGTTCCCGCCAACTTCAATGGCCAGCGCCCCGTCATCGATCCCAACGATGCGGTCATGTTGCTGATCGACCATCAAAGCGGCCTGTTCCAGACGGTCGCCGATATGCCGATGACCGAGCTGCGATCGCTCGCCGGCGCACTGGCTTCCATGGCCACCCTGGCGAAGCTGCCTGTCATCACCACCGCTTCCGTGCCGCAGGGTCCCAACGGCCCGCTGATTCCCGAAATCCATGAGAACGCGCCGCACGCGAAGTACGTCGCGCGCAAAGGCGAAATCAATGCCTGGGACAATCCTGAATTCGTCGCCGCGGTCAAGGCGACCGGCCGCAAGACCCTGATCATTGCCGGCACCATCACCAGCGTCTGCATGGCCTTTCCCGCCATCAGCGCGGTGGCCGAGGGCTACAAGGTCTTCGTGGTGGTCGACGCCTCGGGCACTTATAGCAAGATGGCCCAGGAGATCACCCTGGCGCGCGTGGTGCAGGCCGGCGCCGTGCCCATGGACACGGGCGCCGTGGCAGCCGAACTGCAAAAGACCTGGCACCGCGAAGACGCGGCCAAGTGGGCCGAGGTCTACACCAAGATTTTCCCGCCCTACCAGTTGCTGATCGAAAGCTACAACCGGGCCCAGGAAGTCATCAAGAAGGGCGAAACGCTCGATTCCCAGCGCTGAGCCGCCACCGGATTTTCCTCGCGCGCCGCAGGGCGCGCAATCCTCCCCTTTTGGAGCATGCAATGACCAAGCCCTATGTGAAACTCGACAAGACCCAGGCCGCGGTGCTGCTGGTCGACCACCAGGTGGGCCTGCTGTCCCTGGTCCGGGACTTCCAGCCCGACCAGTTCAAGAACAACGTCCTGGCGCTGGCCGACCTGGCCGAATACTTCAAGCTGCCCACCATCCTGACCACCAGCTTCGAGGACGGCCCCAACGGCCCGCTGGTCAAGGAGCTGAAAGACAAGTTCCCCAAGGCGCCCTACATCGCCCGCCCGGGCAACATCAACGCCTGGGACAACGAAGACTTCGTCAAGGCCGTCAAGGCCACCGGCAAGAAGCAGTTGATCATCGCCGGCGTCGTCACCGAAGTCTGCGTGGCCTTCCCGGCGCTGTCGGCCCTGGAAGAAGGCTTTGACGTGTTCGTCGTCACCGACGCGTCGGGCACCTTCAATGAAGTGACCCGCAACGCCGCCTGGAGCCGCATGGAGCAGGCCGGCGCGCAATTGATGAGCTGGTTTGGCGTGGCTTGCGAGCTGCACCGCGACTGGCGCAACGACATCGAAGGCCTGGGGACGCTGTTCTCCAACCACATCCCCGACTACCGCAACCTGATGGCGGCCTACTCCACCGTCAAGGGCAGCAGGTAAAGTCCGCGCCGGCCGCGTCCAGACGCAGGGCCAGCTGGGCTGGATTTCCACGGCGGCGCGCAACGGGCGCGCCGCCGTTTCATTTCTTGCGGGCGAACGGGTAGGCCTGCTGCGCCAGGAAGGTGCTTGGCATGTCGTTGTCCAGGATCCCGTAGTTCTCGGGCAGGCGCTTGCTCACGCCGCGCACCGCCGTGCCGAACGCGTAATCGATGAACGAGAAATGGGCGGCGTAGTTGCGGTCGATGGCCTCGGTATCCGACGAATGGTGCCAGTGGTGGGAGTCCGGCGTCACGATGATGTAGCGCAGCCAGCCCCAGGGCACCTTCACGTTGGAATGGATCAGCACCGCCTGGAAGCCGACGATGATGATGTAGGCGTCCAGCACCGGCTTGGAGAAACCCAGCGCGAACAGCACGCCCAACACCGCGACCCGGGTGATCAGCAATTCGACGATGTGCAGGCGCGAACCGGCCAGCCAGTCCAAGGTGCGGGTGCTGTGATGCACCGCATGGATGCGCCACAGGAACGGCACCTCGTGGTAGGCGCGGTGCGCCGCGTACTGCACCAGATCCGCCACCAGCACGGCCAGGAATAATTCCACCAGATACGGCAGCGACACGATCGCCTGTTGCAGGGGCTCGTAGGCCGCCCAGGAAAACAGCCGGTGCACGAAGAAATTGATGCACAGCAGCACCGCCCCCACCGACAGGTGGTTGAACAGGAAGTGCTTCATGTCCACCTGCCATTCGCCGCGGAACACCGGCTGGCCCGGGTACAGGGGGAACAGTTTCTCGAAAATGATGAACACGGTGCTGGACGCCAGCAGGTCCAGGATGAACCAATCCAGCCCCACATAGGGATGATTGCCCGTATTGGACGTGGTCACCACCACGTTGCTGCCCCCCGCCGCGACCGCGCCGCACACCAGCAGGAAGGCCGCAATGTTCAGCCAGCGCTGGCGGCCCAGCACGGTGTTGGTCAGGGCTATCGTGCCGGACGCCAGCAGCGCCCCGAACAGCAGCGCGCGCATGGCGTCCACGTTGTAGAAGCTGCGCAGCTCCGGCGTGGTCAGGTAGGCCGGGAAATGGAACGCCAGCACGCCCAGCACCGACAGGATGGCCAGGAACAGCGCGATCACGCCGCTGATCATGCCCGTGCCCGGGCGGATCCTCCCGTCCTGCTTGAAAAGCTGTAAGACCTGTCGAAGGAAGGACGCGCGCTGATTCATTTCATCTTGATGGCAGACCACGGGGAAGCGAGTGTATCGCCGGGGACGGATCCGCATGTAAGCAAAGGTGATCAGCCGCGACAGAATCAGTGCGACCCGGGCTTGCGCGGCATCAATCCGCCGCCTGGCCGCGGCCGCCCGGGCGGTTGACAACGGCGCGGGGTTGGCGTGTCATGGAATCGAAAGCTCTATGGATCATCAGGTTCCCCGGTTTCCCGCAGTGCCCATCAACCGGTTCTTTAAAGAGGCCCCTATGTTCCCTGAATACCGCCACCTCATTACCCAACTGAAATCCGAAAACGCGCATTTCTCCGCGCTGTTCCAGCGTCACAATGACCTGGACCAGGAAATCAAGAACATGGAGGCCGGTATCCAGCCGGCGTCGGGCAATGAGGTCGAAGTGCTCAAGAAAGAAAAACTGCACCTGAAGGACAAGCTGTACGGCATCCTGCGCGCTGCCGACCAGGGCGGCAGCTGAAGGTACCGCATCGCCTTGCGGCGGCATCGGACCACGCCGGTTCCGTGCCGCCATCGCCGGCCCTGCCCTGGCTGCCGGAACATGCGTTCTAAGTTAGAAAAACTAAATAAGGATTAGGATAATTAGTTTTCCTAATCTTGCAACCAAGGCTAGTCTGTCGCCCTTCGCTGAAGGGTATCGATGACCACCGCCTACATTCCCGGATTCCTGCTCGGCCTGAGCCTCATCATGGCGATCGGCGCGCAGAACGCCTTCGTCCTGCGCCAGGGACTGCGCCAGGAACATGTCTTTGCCGTCTGCCTGGCCTGCGCCCTGTCGGACGCCATCCTGATCAGTATCGGCGTGGCGGGCTTCGGGCTGGCGGTCGGCGCCCTGCCCTGGCTGGAATCCGCCCTGCGCTATGGCGGCGCGCTATTCCTCTTCGCCTACGCGGCGCGCAGCCTGATATCGGCGCTGCGCGTCCGCCACGACAGCCTGACCCCGTCGGCCACCCGGACCGCGGGACGCGCCGCCGCGCTGGCCACCTGCCTGGCCCTGACCTGGCTCAATCCGCACGTGTACTTGGACACCGTGGTGCTGCTGGGCTCGGTCTCCAGCCAGTACGACGGCCACAAGACCGCCTTCGCGCTGGGCGCGATCTCGGCCTCGTTCGCCTTCTTTTTTGCCCTGGGTTATGGCGCGCGCCTGCTGCGGCCGGTCTTCGCCAATCCCAATGCGTGGCGGGTGCTGGACGGCTGCGTCGCCGCGGCCATGTTCGCCATCGGACTGAAGCTCGTGCTCTGAGCACTGGGGCCGCAGCCCCTGGCGCGGCCTAGCGGCTCTTGCCGGACCCGGCGGACGCGTTCACGTAGTCCTTCACCGTGCGGTCCTTGTTGAAGATCACCGTCAGCGTCTGCTGGTTGTCCATCGCGCCGTAGGCGCTGTTGTCGAAATAGAACCAGGTGGCCGTCGTCAGCCCTTCGCGAGTGACACTTTGGGACCTGGGCGGACCGAAGTCACGGACCATCTCGTCGTAGGTGGTGACGTTGAGCTTGATGGCCGCCACCTTCGATTCGGTCAGCAGGTCGCCGGAACTGCTGGCGCAGCCCGTCACGATGGCGGCCGCGAAAAGCAAGGATGTTCTCATTCTGTATTCCCTCTCAGGCCTCGTGCAGGTCTTCGACCCCGTCCAGGTAGATCCGGGCCAGCCCCTGCGCGATCGATTCCTTGATCTGTTCGGTGCGCTTGGAAATATGGCTGCGCAGGTTCTGCTGTGCCGCGGCCAGGTCGCCGGCACGCAGGGCCGCCAGTATCGCCGCATGCTCGGCCTGGGTCTTGTCGCGCCCGATGCGCTCCATGTTGATCCAACGGATGAAGCGGATGCGTTCGTTCACGTTGTGCAGCACCCGCTGCAATTCCAGGTTGCCCGACATCTCCGCCAGCATCTGGTGGAAGGTTTCGTCCAGGTGCACGAGTTCCGTGACCGGCAAGTCCGGCGACTTGCTGCGGCTGTCCGCCAGGAAAGCCTCCAGCGCATCCAGCTTCTGCGGGCTGGCGCGCTCGAAGGCCAGCTGCAGACAGGCGATCTCCAGGACCTCGCGGGTCTCGTAGAGATCGATCATTTCCTTGAGGTTCAGCTGACGCCGCACATAGCCGCGTCCGGCTTCCTCCAGGAAACCGTCGCGCGCCAGCAGGTGCAAGGCCTCGCGCACCGGCGTGCGGCTGACGCCCAGGCGTTCGGCCAGGGCCACCTCGTTGAGGCGTTCGCCGGGTTTGATTTCATAGGAAATCACCATCTCGCGCAGCTTCTCCAGCACGTGCGAGAAAGCGCGTCGACCTTTTTCCGCCGGTTCCATGCTTGTCATGTTCATTGTTTTCGTCTTGGGCTGCGGACGCCTGCGCCGGCCGCCGGGCATCATGGCGGGAGACGGCGCGGCGGCGAGCGGATCACGTTCGCCGCGGCTGCGAATTCGGCCTCGATCAGAGGGTGCAAGCGATCATGATTGTAATAGCTCCAGACGCGTCGCGCGCGGCGGCCCGGCGGGCCGCCGGCCTCATTCAGGAAGGCGTCGCGAAGTTGGCGCGGCCTACCGCCACCAGCTTGTCGGCATCGTCTCGCACCTCCACATCCGACACGCATATGCTCTTGCCCATGCGCAGCACCCGGCCTACCGCGCGCAGGCTGGTGTTGGTGGCCGGACGCAGATAGTCTGTGCGGAAGTTGATGGTCGCCAGCGGCTTGCCCAGCATCATCATCAGCACGTACTGGCCGACCGCGTCTATCATCGCCGCGATCACGCCGCCATGGAATTGCCCGCTGCCCGCCATGCGCTCGAACTCCGGACGCAGCTTCATCTGCATCACGATCTCCTGCCTGTCGTAGTCGGCGGACAGCACGGTAAGCCCCATGAAACTGTTGAAGGGGGCCTTCTGCAGACGCTGCTGCATTTCTTCGATCGTCATCACTTCGCTCATGGCGTCACCACCACTTTGCCCATGACTTCGCGGTCCTCGATCAGGCGCAGCGCCTCGCCCGCCTCGTCCAGGCTCAGCACGCGGTCCACCGGGACCTGCATCTTTCCCGACTGCACCAGCGCCAGCAAGGCATCCAGGTCCTCGCGCATCCAGCCGTTGGAGCCACGGATGTTCAGCTCGAAGGTCCAGATGAAGCGCAGGTCGGTCTGCGGGTCGTAGCCCGCGGTCGCGCCGCAGGTCAGCAGGCGGCCGCCGCGCCGCAGGCAGCGCATGGACTTGACCCAGGTATCGCCGCCGGTGAAATTCACCGCGACGTCGACGCCGCCATCGAACTTGCGTCGATGCGGCTTGCCATAGAGTTCGTAGACCACGCGGGCGAAGTCGGCTTCCGAATAGTTGATGACATGGTCCGCGCCCAGTTCACGCAGGCGCTGCATCTTGGCCTCGCTGCTGGCGCAGGCGACGACCTCGGCGCCCGCGATCTTCGCCAACATCACGCAGCCCACGCCCACGCCGCCGCTGGCGCCCAGCACCAGGACTTTTTCCCCGGCCTGGACCTGGCCTATCGTGTGCATCATCCGGTAGGCCGTGCCGAAGGCCACCGGCAACGCGGCGGCCTGCTCATAGCTCACGCCGTCCGGGATGCGGATCAACTGGTGCGCGCGCGCCTTGCACAATTCGGCCAGGCCGCCATGGACGGTTTCTCCCATCAGGCCGCCCTCGGCCCGGTTGATGGGATCGACCAGCACGCGGTCGCCGGCCGCCCAGCCCTCGACGCCCGGACCGACCTCGACGATCTCGCCCGCCACGTCCAGGCCCATGATCACCGGGAAATCGAGCTTGATGCCGGGCATGCCCCGGCGCGTGAACACGTCGTGATAGTTGATCGAAGTCGCCTTGACCCGCAGGATCACGTCGCCCTCGCCCGCCTTCGGATCGGGGAACGCGGGATCATATTGCATGACGTCCGGACCGCCATGTCCGTGTATGACTACTGCCTTCATGGATGCTCCTTGCTCTGATTGAGGATGGGTGGGTTGAACATCAGCTCGGCGGCCAGCAGCGCGGCCGCCTTGCGGTTGACCTTGCCCGTGCTGCTGACCGGCATCTCATCGACGAAACGCACCGCCCGCGGGTGCAGGTAGGCTGGCCCATGGGCCAGCGCGTGCTCCTTGACCGCCTGTTCGGACAGCGCCGCGTCGGGACGCAGCACCACCAGCGCGACGGGTTTCATGCCCTTGAGCGCGTCGGGCAGCGGCACGACGCAAGCCTGGAAGATGGCGGGATGACGTTCCAGCATCTTCTCGACCTCTCCCGGATAGATGTTCTCGCCGCCGCACACGAACATGTCGTCGGCCCGGCCCACGAAGTAATGGAAGCCGTTCTCGTCGCGACGCATCACGTCGCCGGTGATGTAAAAGCCGTCCTCCGTCATGGCCGCCGCGGATTGCTCCGGCAAGCCGTGGTAGCCCAGCATCAGGGCTTCGGAGCGAACCTGCAGCACGCCTGCGGCGGCGTCGATGTTGTCGCCATCGACCAGCCTGGACTGCACCGCCGGGTGCGGATACCCCACGGACAACACCGGCTGCGCCAGCCCTTCGGGATGCGGGCCGAACACCAGCGCACCGGTTTCGGTCGCACCGTAGCCGTTGCCGATGGCGGCGCGCGGGAACATGTCGCGTGCGCTGTCGGCGATGCGCTGCGTGAGCGGCTCCGAACCCAGCCGCACCATGGCCACCGAGGACCGGTTCGTCTGCGCCACCAGCGCCGACTCGCGGGCCAGCAACGCAATCATGGTGGGTATCGCGGTCAGCCAGGTGCAGCGATAGCCCTGTATCGCGTCCAGATAGCCGGCCGGCTCGAACTGGGGCATCAGCACCAGGCTGCCTTGGCCAGCAAGCGCGAGCTTGACGGTATTGAGCGCATTCATGTGGTACAGGGGCGCCGCCACCAGGAAGCGGTGACGTGAATAGTCAGTGGCGGCAACACGCTGGCGCACCGTCCAGAGATAGCCCGCGTGCGACAGCATCACGCCTTTGGGACGGCCGGTGGAGCCGGACGTGTAAAGAAACAAGGCGGCCTGCCCTGGTACGGCGGGCTCCGCCTCCCATGGCCCTGGCGACAGGAACGCGGCATAGCCGCCCGGGCCGTCCGCCCCGAACTCGACCACCGGCAACTGCGCCGGACAGACTCCGCGCCGCGCCCGGTCGCAGAACACCAGGCCGGCGCCACAGTCCTGCAGGATGAAGTCGATGCCTGCGGCGGGCAACCGGTGATTTACCGGCACCGCGACCAGGCCGGCCCGCATGATCCCCAGATAGGCGGCCAGGAACTCCATGCGATTGGCCGACAGGATCGCGACGCGGGCGCCCGGATCCAGGCCGCGCGCCCGCAACCCGCGAGCGACGCCGTCCGCCTGCGCATCAAGTTCGCCAAAGGTATAGACGCGCGGCCCCGGCTCGCCGCCCAGGTCGATCAGGGCGACAGCGCCCGCCTCGCGCGCCGGCGAAAACAACGAACCCAGGTTTGCGGATGCAGCCATCATGCATCCTTCCAGCCCGTCAGCCCCTCCACCGCCTGCCGCGTGATCTCCTGGGAGTGGCGCAGCGTGCCCTCGCGCCAGACCTGGTCCACCGGACAGAACGAGTCCAGCAGATCCGCGCGCAGCATTTCATAGCGCTCGCTGACCGGGTCCGCCTTGAATTTCAACCACAGGTCCAGGCGCAGCAAGCGGCGCATATGCCAGCCGCGCGTGCCGAACTCGATCACGGCGCCGCACATCGGCACGTCGCCCAGGAAGGACTGCACGCCATAGAACAACAGGCCCTGATAGTTCGGACGCGACTTGCCGTGCGGCCGCTGGCCGACGATGCGCTCCTTGCCCCACCACTGCACGGCCCGATCATGCAGGGGCCCGCCTTCTTCGTTGAAGCACAGGAAGAACGGTTCGCCGTATCCGCCTATGCCCGTGTGCCAGTCAATCAAGGCGACCTTGCTCGCGCCGGCAAGGTGGTCGCCGACGATGCGCTCCAGCGTCAGGTTGGACCACTCCCGCCCATTGCCGCCATAGTTCAGGCCGTCTGGATGGGAATACTGGCCGCGCGCCAGCGTGTCATACAGACGGTCCTCGCCATGGCTGGCCGCGAAATCCTCCATGGCCTGCTGAGCGGCCGCCACGTCCGCGCGGCTCCATTCATCGCGCAGCAGCAGCGGATGCAGCAGCGCATAGTCGGGATTGGCGGGCGGCGCCGCATCGTGCCCGATGAAATTGCGGTTCAGGTCTACATTGTTTTCGGTGGTGCGGCTCAGGTGCGCAAAGCCCCAGGGGTTGATGGCATGCACCATGACCACCGCCACGTCCGGGTCCAGCGCCGCGGGACCGCCGCCCAGCATCCACGCGATCTGCGCCGCCGAACCGAAGAAGCCCTCGAGTCCGTGGGTGCCGCTGACCACCAGCAGGCGGCGCGGCGCATCGGCGCGGCCGAAGCAGGCCACGTCGGTCACCAGCGCCGTGCCGCCTGGCGTCCTGGCGCCGGCGTGCGGATATTCCGCCAGGCGCCCTCCCGCCCCCACTGCCGCCGCCCGGAACTTGTCGCGCGCGCGGCCGTAGTCGAGCGCATAGCATTGATGGAATTCCATGGATGAGCTCTCCTGTCTGCTATTCGGCTTGCACGGTGGCCGAGGTCGACTTGTCCCAGAACACCAGCTTGCGGTGCAGGTATCGGATCAGGTTGGTGCCGGTCAAGCCGATGAACACCAGGCTGAACAGGCAGGCGAACATGGTGGCGACGTCCATGTTGACCGAGGCCGACTGGATCAGGTAGCCCAGCCCCTTGCTGGACGAAATGAACTCCGACACCACCGCGCCGATCAGGCTCAGGACGACCGATATCTGCAGGCCGGCGAAGATGTGGCCCGACGCGGCGGGCAGCTTGACGTGGAAAAAAACATGGGCGCGCGAAGCGCCGAAGGCCTTCATCAGATCCAGCATGGCGGGATCGGCCTGGCGGATACCGACCACCGTGTTGATGAACATCGGGAAAAAGCTCATCAAGGCCACCATCACGACCTTGGAGGCCATCCCGAAACCGAACCAGACCAGCAGCAAGGGCGCGATCGCCACTTTCGGCGTGGACTGCAGGGCGATGATGTAGGGATAGATGAACTGCTCGAAGGTCTCGGACTCGGCCAGTATGGTTCCCACCACCAGGGCCAGCCCGCAACCTATCAGGTAGCCGTACACGGTGCTTTGCAGCGTGAACAGGAAGTGCGGCCAGTACTGGCCGTCGATGTAGCCGGTCTTGAGCGCCTGCAGCACGGATTCCGGCGTGGGCAACAGGTAGTTGGGTACGGAGAACACCCGGATGCTGACGAACCACAGGATCACCAGCAGCACGCCGGTGATCAAGGGATAGAGTATGGACTTGATGGATCGGGACACGAACGCCTCCGCTAGTCGAACTTCACCAACTGATCGAACAGTTCCCGCAATTCGGCGCACAGGCGCGTGAACTCGGGGTCGTTGAGCGTCGCCAGCGTCCGCGGCCGCGGCAGGTCCACCGCGACTTCCCGGATGATGCGGCCGGGACGCGCCGACATCACCACGATCCGGTCCGACAGGAACACGGCTTCGGCGATGCTGTGCGTGATGAACAGGGCTGATTTGCGCGTGGCCATCCAGATGCGCTGCAGTTCGATGCTCATGCGGTCGCGGGTCATCGTGTCCAGCGCCGAGAACGGCTCGTCCATCAGCAGCAGCGCCGGATCGTGGACCAGGCCGCGCGCGATGCCGACCCGCTGCTGCATGCCGCCCGAGAGCTCGCTGGGATAATTGTTCGCGAACTTCTCCAGTCCCACCAGGCGCAGCAGTTCCAGCGCCCGGGCGGTGCCGGCTTCGACGTCCTTGCGCAAGGCGCGGATCGGCACCAACACGTTGTCCAGCACGGTTTTCCAGGGCAGCAACGTAGGCTGCTGGAAGACGATGCCCACGTCGCCGCGCGGCTTGTCGATGGGTGTGCCGTTGAGCAGGGCCTTGCCGCTGGAAGTTGTCAGCAGGCCGCTGAACACCTTGACCAGCGTGGATTTTCCGCAGCCTGACGGGCCCAGCACCGAAACGAATTCGCCGGCCCCTAGTTGCAGCGACAGGTTGTCGACAGCGGTGATCGGCCCCTTGCTGCTACGGTAGACCACGCTCACATTGTCGGCGGTCAGCAGGGGACGGCCGGCGCCGCCCGAGCGCGCTGGCGACCGCCCGCCTTCGACCAGGGATAGGTTCAGGGAGTTCATAGGGGTTCCGGCTCGCGTCTACTTGAGCTGCTTGGCCGCAGCCACCACGGCCGCGGCGTCGAAGTCGTTGATGTCCTTGACGAACTGGTTGGTGTAGAGCGGCTTGACGTCCACATTCCCGGTGCTCAGCTGTCCGCCTTCATGCAGTACCTCGACATAGTCCTTCCAGGACTGCTCGGTGTAGTAGCCCATTTTCCCGGCGCCCTGCTCCGGCAGCATGGTGGCCAGACGCACCTTCAGGATCTGCACGGCGTCCGCCAGCTTTTTCTCCTCGGTCCCCTCGGCCGGCTTGGTGGCCGGATACAGGGTCCAGAAGTTCTTCACGCAGGCTTCCGGATTGGCGTTGCAGGCGACCACGCCGCGGGCGGCGGCGCGCGCAAAGGCGACCACCAGTTCCGGCCGGTCGCGCAAGGTGTCTTCATGCGCGATCCAGCCGCTGGAGAACAGTTCGCGATAGTTCTGGCCCATGGGCAGGCGGCGCAGCTCGACGCCCATCTGCTCGATCTGCACGTGGAAGGTATCGAACAGGTTCAGCGCCTGCACCTTATCGTCGCTGATCGCGCGCAGCGCCGTCGCACCCACGCCCACGGGCACGAACTCGTAGTCGCGCTGCAGTTCCAGGCCGATCTTCTTCATCATCGCCTTGGTGACCGCCAGATTGCCCCAGGACATGGCGCCCACGCCTATCTTCTTGCCTTTCAGGTCGGCAAGGGACTGGACTGGACTGTTCTTGGTGACCACGACATCGAACGGCGACAGGTAGATGCCGTTGTAGAACATCTTGACCGGCAGGGGATCGCGGCCCGGCTGGCGCGAGATCACCAGCGGATCCGGCGTGATCCAGCCAAAAGTGATGTGCTTCTGCGTGACCTGCGGCAACATCACCGCGGCCCCCTGGAAGAAGGTCGCCTGGACGTCCAGGCCCGCTTCCTTGAAGTAGCCCATGCCCACCGCCATCAGCGTCGGCGCGTTGGATAGCGAAATGTTGGTGCCGTAGGCGAAAGTGACCTTCTCCGCCGCGTTCGCCGCGGCGCCGGCGACGCTCAGCGCCACGGCTGCGGCTCCTGCCAGGATCCCCCGCCGAACGCGGCGCTTCGGATTTGCGATACCTATCATGCTGCTGCTCCTGTTATTGAAGTACTAGCTGGATATCGGTACTGCGGCTGCCTGCCGGTTCAATGCCCCGCTCAATCCAAGGGGAAGACCGCGCCGGCGCCGGCGCAGAAAATGAGGCTTGCGCCGCCCGCATGTTCGGCTGCCACCAGCAGTTGATCGCTGGCGCGGCGGTAGGGAACCCGATTGGCCTCGAGCACGGCGGCAGTGCGGGACAAGTCGCCCACTTCCACGGCCAGCGCCGCCGGGCGCGGCAGGGCGGGAATCTCGCATCCGGGCAGACGCGTTTGCAGGGCGTCGCGGCCTGCCAGGCCCAGGCATCCCGAACGCAATCGGAACCAGGCCTCGCCCCGCCGCCGCACGCAGGCCATGCCCAGATAACGCGCATAGCGCGCCGCCGCCTCGTCCAGGTCCTCGACAGCGATAATGGCCGCCGCCAACGCGCGAGCGCCATTGGGATGGCGCAGGTAGCGCTCCTGCCAAAGCAATTCGGGGGTCTCGTGACGCAGGGTCAGGATCAGGCCTTCGGGCATGGCGCCGCGCGGCGTGCGCACCTGGCTGAACCGCGCCAGTTCGGGCCCTTGCTGCGTTCCTATGTAGCGTTGCAGCACGCCGGGCTCGGCCTCGAAGCCGGCCTCGCGCAACGCCGCGATGCGCTGCTCGGGCTGGGTGGTATCGAAGGCGATGATGTGCATGCCCGCATAGCGGGCCAGGCCGTCGGGTATGCCGCGCAGGTCCAGCGCCGGGTCCACCACCGCCACCAATTCGATGTAGCCCTGGCCGAGCATGGCGCAACGGTTGGCGATGCCGGCCTTGACCACCTCGCGCGTGACGGCGTGCGTGCCGGAATGCTGCGACAACGGCGTCAGCTGGAAGCCCAGCCTTTCATACAAAGCGGCCGCCGCCCCCATGTCGTGCGCGTACAGCCCCACGTGATCCAGGCCGACGGGATCCGGGCCTGCCGATTCCGCGTTCGCCCCGATGCGGGCGCCGTGGAGCTGCGTCATGGATATTCCTTCTTCTCTCTGGATGGGCTACGACCAACTCGGGAAGGCAAGAAGCGGCGCAGGCAGGCCCGACTTCTGTTCACATCAATGCATACATTGATATATACATCAGTGCATATTCAAACGGCAATCGTTTTGCGGCCTGGTGGCATGAGGGATTTCACGGGGTCGCGAGGGCGTGCACTGCCCCTGCCGCGAGGCGTCATCGGCCTGGCGGATCGACTTCGACGATGGGTTCCAGCCGCTGGCGAACGCTCAGCCCGCCCCGCCCCGCTGCGCCATGTATGCGTGCCGGAAGTAATCCCGCACCACCTGCATCGCGGGCGAGATTTCCGCGCCGCGGCGCCAGGCCAGCCCCACGTTCATGGGCGGAATCGGGTCCTTGAGCTGGACCGTTTCAATGCGCCGGCCTTCCAGCGACCAGGGCCGGTAGACCATGTCCGACAGCAGGGCCACGCCGCTGCCGTTGGCCACCATGCTGCGCACCGCTTCGACCGATGAGGTCCGCAGCCGCACGTCGGGCTTGAACGGCGTTTCGTTCCAGTAGCGCAAGGCGGTGTAGGCCGCCTCGTCCACGGTCAGCATGATGAAGGGCTCACGCGAAACGTCCTCCAGGGTCACGGCGTCCGCCGCCAGCAAGGGATGCCTGGCCGGCAGCCACAGCCGCCTAGGCGAGCCGAAAAAGTGCTCCACCGCCAGGTCCGGATTGGCGACGTTGGAGGTCAGCAGCACCGCCATGTCATAGCGGTTCGCGATCAAGCCTTCCTCGATGGCGCTGCGGTTCAGTTCGTGCAGCTGGATGTCCAGGCGCGGATACAGCTGCGACAGCCGCTGCAGGTGATACGGCAGGAAATAGCCGATCACCGTGTAGGAGGCCGCCAGCAGCAGGCGGCCTGAAACCTCTTCCGCCGCCGCCGGCATGCGCAGGGCTTCGTCGACCGAGGACAGGATGTTGTAGGCGTGGTTCAGGAAGGTGCGGCCGCTATGGGTCAGCGTCACGCCATGCGCGCCGCGCAGGAACAGCGCCGTGCCCACGGTGTCCTCCAGTTCGCGGATGGCGCTGGTGATGGCCGACTGCGAGATGGCCAGCTGGATGGCCGCCTGGGAAATCTGGCCGAGTTCGGCCGCCGCGATGAAGTATTTGAGCTGGCGTAGGGTAATCGACATGTCGTGGCTTATCTATTAAATCGATATCTATCATTCAGGATATCTGAATATTCTTTCCGCGACTCGATCGATGAAATCAGGGATATCCCTTATTTTTCATAGGAAATCGCTCCCGGCGCACGAAATCATTCATCAAGGAATTATCTGAAATTCAGATATCGATGGATCTATAAAAAGATCTTTTTATCCCTTGCCGGCTTGGCTAATGTTCACGTCACACGCCGCGTCGAATGCGGCGAGCGACACGAAGGAGCCACCCGCAATGAGCAAGCGCAGCATCGACCTCAACTCGGACATGGGGGAAGGATTCGGCCCGTGGACCATCGGGGACGGCGTGGACGACGCGATCATGCCCTTGATCAGTTCGGCCAATATCGCCACGGGATTCCATGCCGGCGACCCGCGGATCATGAACCGCACGGTGTTGCAGGCTCGTGAACATGGCGTCTGTATCGGCGCCCATCCCGGCTTTCGCGACCTGGTGGGTTTCGGCCGGCGGGACATGCGCGAAAGCGCCGAAGCGCTGGTGCACGACATCGTCTATCAACTGGGCGCCCTGCGCGAGTTCGCCCGGCTGCACGGACTACGCCTGCAGCACGTAAAGCCCCATGGCGCGCTGTACATGCAGGCCGCCCGCGACGAAACCCTGTCGCGGCGCCTGATCGAAACGCTGCAGGAACTGGAGCCCACGCTGGCGCTGTACTGCATGGAAAGCTCGGTCACCTACCGCCTGGCGCGCGAACTGAACCAGCCCGTGGTGCGCGAGTTCTACGCCGACCGCGACTACGACGCCAGCGGTTCCATCGTCTTCACCCGCTATACCCAGCCGCTGGACCCCGTCCAGGTCGCCGAAAAAGTGCTGCGCGCCTGCACCGAGGGGCGAGTGCGCACGGTCGAAGGCCGTGACATTGCCATCGACTTCGACTCCGTCTGCATACACAGCGACACGCCGGGCGCCCTGTCCCTGGTGCGCGCCACCCGCGAAAAGCTGGAGGCCCATGGCATCCGGATCGCGCCTCCCAGCGTGACCGGCCCCTGAACCGTCAGCCAGCCCGAACAACATTCCAAGGAGAAAACCATGCCGTTGCACGATATTCCCAGCCCCCTGCCCGGAACCTTCTATCGCCGTCCCAGCCCCGGCGCAGCCGCCTTCGTGGAGCCAGGCGCCACGGTGGCCGCCGGCGCCGTGATCGGCATCGTCGAGGTCATGAAGCAGTTCAACCAGATCGAAACACCCACCGGCGGCGTGGTGGCGGAGATCCTGGTGCAAGACGGCGACCCGGTGGAAGCCGGGCAGCCCCTGTTGCGCATCGAGGGATAGGCCGCGCCATGTCCGATATCAACCACCCCTACCGCCCCCGCAGGATCCACAAGGTGCTGGTGGCCAACCGCGGCGAAATCGCGCTGCGCGTCATCCGCGCCGCCCGCGAACTGGGCATGCGCACCGTGGCCGTGTACAGCGAAGCGGACCGCGACGCGCTGGCCACGCGCATGGCGGACGAAGCCGTGCTCATCGGCCCCTCGCACGCGACGCGCAGCTATCTGAATACCGAAGCGCTGTTGGAGGCCGCGCGCAGCACCGGCGTCCACGCGGTGCATCCCGGCTACGGCTTCCTGTCGGAAAACGCAGCGTTCGCGCAGGCCGTGAGCGACGCCGGCCTGATCTTCGTCGGGCCCGATGCCGCCACCATCCGCACCATGGGCGACAAGGCCGCGGCGCGCGCCTGCGCCCAGGCGGCCGGCGTGCCGACGGTGCCCGGCAGCGCGGGCGTGCTGTCTTCGCTGGACGAGGCCCTGACCCATGCCGCGCTTATTGGCTACCCGCTGATGATCAAGGCGGCCGCCGGCGGCGGCGGGCGTGGCATCCGCGTGGTGCGCGACGAAGCCGAGCTGCGCACACAGATGCCGCAGGCCCAGGCCGAGGCGCAGGCGGCCTTCGGCGAAGCCGGCGTGTACCTGGAACGCTACCTGCCGCGCGCGCGGCACATCGAAGTGCAGGTCCTGGGCGATGGCAGCAGCGCCGTGCACCTGTACGAACGCGAATGTTCGCTGCAGCGGCGCCGGCAGAAAGTCCTGGAAGAAGCGCCCTCGCCGGCCCTGAACCCCGCCACCCGGCAGAAGCTTTGCGAATCGGCGGCGCAACTGGCGCGCTCGGTCGGCTACCGGGGCGCGGGCACGCTGGAATACCTGTACGACGACAGCCGCGGCGCGGGCGAGTTCTTCTTCATCGAAATGAATACCCGCATCCAGGTCGAACACCCCATCACGGAAGCCATCACCGGCGTGGACCTGGTGCGCGAAATGCTGCGCATCGCCGACGGCGAGCCGCTGCGCTTGCGCCAGCAGGACATCGCCATCCGCGGCGCAGCCATCGAATGCCGCCTGAACGCCGAAGACCCCACGCGCAACTTCGCGCCCAGCCCGGGCCGGGTGGAACACGTACGTTGGCCCGGCGGGCCCGGCGTGCGCGTGGACTCGATGCTGTACCCCGGCTGCGCCGTGCCGCCCTACTATGACTCGCTGCTGGCCAAGCTGATCGTCTGGGACGAAAGCCGCGCCGCGGCGCTGGCGCGCATGGCGCGCGCGCTCGATGAAGTCGAACTGACGGGCGTGCATTCGACGCTGGCCCTGCACCGCGAGCTGCTGCAGGATGCCGACGTGCTGGCCGGCCGCTACCACACCAACTATCTTGAAGCCTGGATGCAAAAGGATCGGGAGGAACGGCAATGAGCCTGCGCTACACCCACGGCGGCGACGAGTTCATCTTCGTCGAGATCAGCGAAGACATGTCGCTGGAATCCTTTTTCAAGGGCATGGCGATCACGCGGGCGCTGCGCGAGCGCGCGGTCGACGGCGTGACCGAGATCTGCCCGGCCAACGCCTCCTACCAAGTGCGTTACGACCCCGACCGCATCGCCCCGGACGCGCTGCTGGCCTTGCTGCGCGAACTGGAGGCAGGCATGGACCTCGCCAACCTGACGCTGGCGACCCGCATCATCGAAGTGCCTGTGTACTACAACGATCCCTGGACCCACGAGACCCTGATGCGGTTTCGCGAAAGGCACCAGGATCCGGAATCCACGGACCTGGAATACGCGGCCCGCATCAACGGCCACGATTCGGTGCAGGCGTTCATCGACGCCCATTCCGGATCGCCTTGGTTCGTGTCCATGGTCGGTTTCGTCGCCGGACTGCCCTTCATGTTCCAGATGGTGGAGCGCGAACGCCAGCTACAGGTCCCGAAGTACCTGCGTCCCCGTACCGACACGCCCAAGCACACGGTAGGGCACGGCGGCTGCTTCGGCTGCATCTACTCCGTGCGCGGCGCGGGCGGCTACCAGATGTTCGGCGTCACGCCCGCGCCCATCTTCGAACCTGCCCAGCGCCAGGCGCATCTGCGCGATTCCATGGTGTTCTTCCGCCCGGGCGACATCGTGAAG